>DAOPPX010000220.1:0-2212 GCA_035358715.1 Verrucomicrobiota bacterium | reverse complement strand
TGATTCTATTGGGGTTTTAAGTGGTGGCTGGGGGCGGAATTGAACCGCCGACACATTCCCGCGTTGGGAATTCACTGATTTCCTAAGGAATTCGGATATTTAGAACACCCTTGACACCTGTATGTGTTACCATTATGTTACCACTGACAATGTTAGTGACACGGACAAACGAAAACCGAAGACCGGCTCGAACCGGGAATTGAACTATTATGGCAAGCATACACAGACGCGACAACAGCCCATACTGGTGGGCATCGTGGCGAGACGCAACGGGGCGACTCTACCACCGCAGCACGAAACAGACAGACCGGCGCAATGCGCTCTGCTTCGCAATGGAGTGCGAGCGGGCCGAGAAGCACGCGACGGCGGGCACGCTCACGGAGGCCCAGGCCCGCCAGATCGTGGCCGACATCCTGGAGCGCACGCAGACCGGCGAGAGGCTGCGGAATCCTAAAGCCTCAGAGTGGCTGACCGAGTGGGTCGAAAGCAAAGAGGCTTCGAGGGCCGAGACAACCGGAATCAGATACCGGCAGACCGTGGAGCGTTTCCTGGGCTACCTGGGCGACCGCGCCAACCGTCCGCTCGTGGCAATCACCCCGCGAGACATTCAGGGCTTCATTGACCTGCGAGCGCGGCAGCAAGTCAGCCCGTCAACCCTTAACGTGGACGGAAAGACCCTGCGGGCGGCCTTCAACCGCGCACGGCGAATGGGTTTGGTTTCGAGCAACCCAGCGGAGGCGGTTGACCTGCCTGCCCGGCAGAGCATAGAGCGGGGCACGTTCACCCCGGCAGAAGTTGCAATGCTCATCAAATCCGCCGAGGGCGAGTGGAAGACCCTGATTGTGCTCGCCTACTACACCGGCGCCCGCCTGTCTGAATGCTGCCGGGTCGAGTGGAAGGACGTTGACCTGGCCGGCGGCACGATCACTTTCCCGATCACCAAGACCGGGAAGGCGCACACGCTGCCGCTTCACCCTGAATTACAGAACCACCTTGAACACATCGCGGGCGACGTGCCCGGCCCGCTCATGCCTGGCCTTGCTGGCGTTCGCATCAGTGGTCGGCGCGGGCTTAGCCAACACTTCCTTGCGGTCATGCAGAAGGCCGGGCTCGACGCAGAGCGGGTGCAAGGCAGCGGCAAGCGCCAGCTTCACCGCCGCAGTTTCCATGCGCTACGTCACAGCTTCACGTCCGCCCTTGCCAATGCTGGCGTTGCGCCAGAGCTACGGATGAAGTTGACCGGGCACAAGTCCGCCGCAGTCCACGCGGGCTACACGCACCACGAATTGAAAACGCTCCGCGCCGCCCTGGCCAAGCTCCCGAAAGCGGTTGCGGGAAAGGGGAAGAAGTAGATGAGAACACGCGCACGCTTAAAAGGCATCCGCGAGGCGCGGACATTCACAGATAGAATTCGCCTCGCAGACGACACCTATCCGGGCACCGCGTTTGACGGATTGGTCCGCGACATGGCAGAGGCTTGGACCTGGACGCACCGGCGAGATAAGGGTTGGCTGGCGAAAGCCCGTTGCCCCCTTGCGAAAGAGTGGGCGAGCAGGCCGCCAATCACGCGCAGCAAGAGTGACCACCAGGAGCAAGACCGAATCACCACGGAATTCTACGCATGGCTTGGTCATGGGATAACCGATGCCTGCATGGCGGGTGATTACAGCTGCCTTTACGATCTGGCCGACGCAATTAAGGCGTGGCGAAGGCATACGCCGACTCCGGACGCTCTGAGGGGTGCCCTATTGACGGCCACAATTCGCAAGCCGGTCGTAACCATGCGCTGGCTTCTGTCAGTTCTGCCAAAGTGTGGCGTCCAAGTAACAGAAGATACCCCGCGCCGAATTCGGACGCTGGCCCCTGAGCTTGGAATCACGATCAAAGGAGCGGACGGTCGTCCAAGCAATCGAAAACACCACGAAGCCAGCCCCGCCTGTCAGCATCCATAAGTTTGTTTATGAACGAGCACAGACCAAAGACACGGAGGCCGACGAAAAGCCGCCCCAAACCACTGGGCAAGTGCGAATGGTGCTCGGCTCCCATCCCCCGGCCAGAAGGAATCTGTCCGCGCTGCTGGCGGATGTTCGTCGAAGCCGGTACGCAAATAGCAGCCCGTCGAGATCAATCGAGCCCTGGACAACCTGAAACCAGTTTATGAAATCACCAGACAAAACCATGATGCACGGCAGAGACTACGCTGGCCAGGACG
>DAOPPX010000219.1:0-2676 GCA_035358715.1 Verrucomicrobiota bacterium | reverse complement strand
ACCCCCAAAAAACCTAAACCGCCCGCCGGTAGCGAAAGTCGGGCTAACCCGGGGTAGAGCTACTACGGTGGCAAGACGGGCAGCGCGCCTTCGGGCGCTGATCGCGGCAGGCCTGACCTGGCGTTCAGAGCTTGATGAAACGGGCGGCCTGGGCCACGTCCTTGTCGCCCCGGCCCGAGAGGTTGACAATGATGATCTGCTCTTTGGGAAGCGTGGGCGCGCAGCGAATGACCTCGGCAACTGCGTGGGCGCTTTCGAGGGCCGGAATGATACCTTCCAGGCGGGCCAGCTCGGTGAAGGCTTCGAGGGCCTGCGCGTCGCTGGCGCTGGTGTATTCGACGCGCTGGAGGTCGCGCAGCCAGGCGTGCTCGGGTCCGACGGCGGCGTAGTCCAGCCCGGCCGAGACGCTGTGGGTAAGCTGAACCTGGCCATACTCGTCCTGGAGGAGGTAGGAGCAGGTGCCTTGCAGGACGCCGAGCGAGCCGCCCTGAAAGCGGGCGGCGTGTTTGCCGGCCTCGATGCCCTCGCCGCCGGCTTCAACCCCGACCATCTTTACCGATTCGTCGTTCAGGAAGGGGTAAAAGAGCCCCATCGCATTCGAGCCGCCCCCCACGCAGGCGATCAGCAGGTCGGGCAGGCATTGTCTTTTCTCCAATAGCTGGCGCCGGGCCTCATCGCCGATGACGCGCTGGAAGTTGCGCACCATCAGCGGGTAGGGGTGCGCGCCATAGACTGTGCCCAGGATGTAATGGGTTGTGCGGACGTTGGTGACCCAGTCGCGCATGGCCTCGTTGATGGCTTCTTTGAGTGTCTGCTGGCCGGCTTTGACGGGGACGACCTCGGCGCCGAGCATTTTCATGCGCAGGACGTTGAGCGCCTGCCGCTCGCAGTCCAACGCGCCCATATAGACGACGCACTTCAGCCCGAACATGGCGGCGACGGTGGCGGTGGCGACGCCGTGCTGCCCGGCGCCGGTTTCGGCAATAATGCGCGTCTTGCCCATGCGCCGGGCGAGCAGGATTTGGCCGATGCAGTTGTTGATCTTGTGGGCGCCGGTGTGAAGCAGGTCCTCGCGCTTGAGGTAAATCTGCGCGCCGCCCAGTTCCCGGCTGAGCCGCTCGGCAAAGTAGAGGGGGGTGGGCCGTCCGCAAAACTCCCGCAGGTAATACTCGAACTCCCGCTGGAATCGGGGGTCCTGCTGCGAGCGGGCATATTCCGCCTGGAGCTCCTGCAGCGGGTGCATGAGCGTCTCCGGCACAAACCGGCCCCCGTAAGGGCCGAAGTGGCCGCGCGCATCCGGCACCGCATCGGTGGCAATTGCAGTCATCGCCGGCAGGATAGTCTCGCCGGGAGAGCTCGTCGAGCACGGCCTTGCCGGGGCGCGGCCTGACATGGCGCGTCTGGCTGGATTACTTGCGCAGGCCTCTACCCTTTTCCTCTGACCAAAGGGCGAAGAGCCGTTTGATGATCTGGTACTTCTCCGGGTTTTTCTCCGGGTCCTGGTGGCAGTAGATCATGACCCCATCGGCGGCGCGGTGGCCGGCGATCATGGCCTGCTCGACATATTCCGGCGTCGTCGCCCCAAGGCGGCTGTGGGCGGTGGCGTAAATATCGAGTATGATGGGGAAATCAGGGCCGGCCAGGGCCTTGAGTTGCTTGATCTCGGACTCGACCAGATCCGGGTCTTTCAGGTTGGCTCCGGCGGATTCGTGGCGGTAGGGAAACAGGATGCCGTCAAGGAGGGGGCAGTAGTTGGTGACGAAGCCGGGCTTGATAATGCCGGGGAAGTAGCAGCAGGGCACAAAGGCCAGTTTCGGGTTGATCTGGCGCGAGGCCTCGAGCATCTGCCGGACATACTCCGGCGTGTAGGGCGTCTTCAGGTTGTGCGTGAAATCATCAATGCTCCACGCCACGAGGTTAGTCTCTTGCAGGCTGAGCTTGGCGAATTCCACCGCCCAGCGCTGGTAATCGAGCCGGAAGGGTTCGGAGTAGTGCCTGGTGCGGGGCGGCGATTCGGACGGCGGCACCAGCGAGGCCCAGATGCGGATGCCCTTCTCTCGCGCGCGCGGCAGGATGAGTTTCAGGTCGTCCCAGTCCGTGGCGTAGTTATGGATGCAGAAGCTGTAAGTGTTGGCGCGGAGTTCGACCAGTTCGGCCACCAGGCGGTCCACGTCCACGCGGGCGTCGGCTGTGCGCGGCGCGCGGCAATAGGTGGCGCGCGTGCCGAGCAACGCGCGCGCCCGCTCGATCCGCGCGTGCCGCTCCCCCGTGTTCGAGCTGACGCAGCCGGCGAGCGGCGCAAGGAGGGCAAGGAGAACCAGGGACCTGGTCAGAATGCGAAGCGGTGGATGCATCATGTCGCGGGCAATTGGAGCATACCAGGGCATCCGGCTCAAAGGAAAAACTGGGCCGGAGGGCGCACAGCAGGCCGGGCCTGCAAACTGAATGCCCATTCCTGAGTTACGGGCATGTTGCCCAACACGCCCTTGCCTCGGCTGCTGTGTCTTTGGCGAGTTCCTGGCGCAAAAGCATCCAAAGGCAGGAACCTGCCCAGCCCATCACCATATCCCCCTCTATACCCCCTGTATACCCCTTGTATACCCCCTCTATTTCAATAGAGGGGGCCTGGAGTTTGGACATTTTCTGCTGGACTCACGTCCCTGGATGACATAAAAC
>DAOPPX010000218.1:0-2690 GCA_035358715.1 Verrucomicrobiota bacterium | reverse complement strand
CCCAAACCCTTTCGCCCAAGTCGCGCCTTCCAGAATGTCCAAACTCCAGGGGCGGGCTGAAGCCCGCCACCGAGGCCCGGCTGGATAATTGCCTCACTATACTGCGGCGCTATGTCAATACCCTCCGCCCCGTGACCGATTACAAGCCGCAAGATATTAGGGATGACCTCGCCAAGGCGCGGTCGGACAAAGTGAAGGGTCGCCGCCGCCTCAAAGGACAGACCATCAACGAGGCCATCTGGCGGCCTTTGCACAGCGCCTTTGCCTTGGCGCTGGAAGAACGGTTCATTGACCGCAACCCGATGGGATCGGTTGACCGGGAGAAAACGACGCCGATCAACAGGACGCAACTCTCGTGGGCGGATGCGGAGCGGATGCTGGAAGATGTGAAGGCGCGGGCTTACGAGTCGTATCTGCAACTCAAATTCATGCTGCTGCTGGGGGTTGGGAAGGCGGAAGCCAAAGCCGCCACCGGCGGCGCGATAGATTGGCAGAAGAAATCGATCCGATTTACCCGCATCAAGACCGGCAAGCCCTATGATGTGCCGATTTATCCTTGGGCCGAAGAATTCATCCGCACCGAAATTGAACCGCGTCTGAAGCCCGGCAAACCCGTTTTCGACTGGCGCAATCCTCGCAAAGCGATGGATACCTCCTGCCGCAATTTGGGGTTGCCCCAGATCAACACTGTCTCGCTGCGTCGCACGCTCATCCTCCAACTGATTCAGCAGGGGGTTGAGCTAAGGCTGATCGCCAAATGGCAGGGGCACCGGGATGCACGGTTGATTCTCAGCCGGTACGGGGCTTATATCGACGCCGAACACGAACAACGGGAGTTGGCCAAGCTCAATGTAGCCGCCGCAGACCGGAAATAGGGCGTTCCTTCCGCTGCGCTTGGCCGAGAGGGTAAAGGTTGACTCAGGCCGCACCTGCCCTGTGGAGCCAACGCCGGGCGAACGTGTGAGATGTTTATATTCTCGCCGTCCGATCACCCGTTCGTCGCGAAAACCACCACTGGTGGACCTCGATGCCGCTTCCATAGACCGCGTGATGCAGATACGAGTTCAACCTCCTCGACCGGCGCGGCGACAAGCTCCGGTGCGTCTTCCTGCTCGATCTTGGCGCTCCCGGCGCTGCATGATCTGGCATGGCCCGCACCGTCCTGAACGCTACCACCAAAGCCGAAACCAGCCAGCGCGGCACCTTCCGATGAACCCCGAAATCGAACGCAACTTGGGCGAGCAACCAGTTGCCCGGATCATGCAGGAGCATAACCTCAAAGCGCATGACCTCGTGGCGGCCTCCCCCGTGGAGATGACACACAAGATGGTGGCTCGGGCCTGCAAGGGCAGGCGGCTCACCCTGAACACCCAGTCGAAAGTGCTCGCGGCCCTGAACCGTGCTACCGGGAAGAACTACTCGTTGCGCGACCTTTTCAATTACTGAGGGCGGACGACGGGCGCGATGCTTGCGCTTCAGATCACCGCCAGATGTTTGAGTCCCTCTCTGAACAGCAGCAGCGCAAACAACGCCAGCATTACCGCGAGCACGCGCATCGTGACCCGGTAGGGCCGCCCGGCCAGCAGGTTACGGGATCGTCCGGCCAGCAGCGCGACCCCCACCTTCGAGCCGACCAGTAGCAGATAGAAGCCAAACAGGAACGCCGCAGCGACCGGCCAGCCTTGCGTCATCGCGTTCGCCAAGATCGCCGCGCCCACCGTCAGCCAGAAAATCCACGGGTGGGGGTTGAGCAGGTTGGTCACGATGCCCTTGAACCACGATCTGGGCGGCTCCGCCGGAGCCTCTGCTTCCTGCCGCGCCGGGCGGAAACTCTCCCATGCCAGAAATAGAACGAAGGCTCCCCCGGCAATCGAGACGATGCCCAGCAGTGGACCCCGTTCGGCGAGTTTGGTCGCCAGCGCCAACGTCACGAGGATGATCGGCGGATCGGTGACCAGTGGCGTCAGGGCGATCTTGCAGCCCTCGCGTGAGCCATGCCGCAGCGTCTGGGCCAGAACCAGCGCTAGCATAGGGCCGGGGGAAAGACCTGCCGACAATCCCAGCAGAACACCTGATGCCAGAGCCGCTATCATTACGGCCCATGCTAGAGCGAACCGGGCGGCGGCTTCAACTGTCGGGCAACTGCTTCCGTCCCGCGCTGCGCTGCCACTGGCAGTACCGGTAAACCGCTAGCGTGATTGAGGTCTTGCCGGAGCCGTCGGCTCGCGCTCGTCTCACAAGTTCCGGGTTGCACCCTGCCGCCAAACGGCGCATAAAGGCACCTTTGGCTTTCGTTTACACGCATCAGATGAAAGACGCTCTATTCAGCAAAGTCGATTACCCCTTGGCGAAGCTCATCCAAGACATCGAGATGGGTGAAATCGGACTGCCCGACATTCAGCGCCCGTTCGTGTGGACGCCCATTAAGGTGCGCGACCTGTTCGACTCGATGTACAAAGGGTTTCCGGTAGGCTACTTCCTGTTTTGGGTGAACGGGCTGGCTAACGGCTCCCGGCAAATCGGCACCGACAACAAACAAAAGGTGCCGCGTCTGCTCATCGTTGACGGCCAGCAGCGTTTAACGTCGCTGTACGCCGTGTTGAAAGGCAAGCCCGTAATGCGCAGCGACTATACGTCCCGAATCCTTAGCGAACGCGCGGAGTGACCCAAACTGTGGCCACGACGCACCA
>DAOPPX010000217.1:0-2754 GCA_035358715.1 Verrucomicrobiota bacterium | reverse complement strand
GCCGACCCGGCCACAATCCAAATCCGCCCAAATCACTTTCTCGAATCCGGCGTGTCAGGAGGCTACTAGTGTTGGACTTGTAGTTGAGTTTATACATATTTACTCCATTCTTTGTATTGTGTTCCACATCAGTTGTTTGTTAGCCAGTCTTCAAGTCAGAACAGACTCCACTGCGTTCCCACAGGCCCTCTGTGACTGCGCTACTTATTGCGCATCTTGAGCTACAACGGACCGCCGGTTCGGCAGGAGAGGCTGACTGGCCTCTATACTGTTCAGAGGAAAATCCGGGAAAAGGTGGCAGGAAAAGTTGCGGAAATTTCGTCCCCTTGGGGCAAGACGGGTTGGGAAGGGCCAGTTCGTGCTCATCCCTGAGGGGAATTCGACCCGGAAGACGCCGATTTCCAGCGGCTTGTGTTTCCTTGTGCATCAGAACGAATGGCTGACCTGTGCCGGCTTGTTATTCATATCGCAGGCGAAACCAGCGTTGCGGCTGGGTGAATTGGAGGGTGACTGAGTTCATGCCGCCCAGGAGAACTGGGGTAAGGCCAACAGGCTGCCAGTCCGGCGCCGCCAATTGCTCGGTGGACTGCAACACGGCAGGGTCAGGCTGCAGTGGCCAAGACAGGACCCAATCAGTTCCTGCCTTCGCAGTGCGGAGCTTGGCCGCCACGAGGCTGGCGGAGCTGTTCCGGCGGTCGCGGTAGTTCATGGGCCAGTCACGCGGATTCGGGCGGTAAGGGGTGGAGAGCCGCAGGACGGTCAGGAGGCCCTCTTGGATCGGCCAACCGAAACCGAGAGCCAGCGAGCAGGGCACAGCCAGGTCGGTGTAACCATCTCCATCAAAGTCACCCACCAAGGGTGTCCACGCACTAACCAGGCGGTTGCCGTTCGCGCTTTGGAGCCGCCAGAAGCGGGCTAGCAGGCCATTAGGACGATAGGCAAGGAGGCGCGCGTCATCGTAGTATTCATCGTCGCTGAGGAACACCGTGTCGTTGCGCGTCACGAGGATCTCCGGGTATCCGTCGCCGTCAATGTCGGCCGCCACGGGCACCCCTAAATTCTGATAACCGCTCTGCGCCACGACCGGCCAGGCGCCAGGAAACCGCGTGCCGTCGCCTTTGAGAACGGTGAGCGCCATGAGAGGAGAACCTCCTCCGGTGACCACGATCTCTTCCGCGCCGTCGCGATCCAGATCGGCCAGTGCCAGGTGTACGGGGCTTCCGGAACCCAAGTCCACAGGCCAGCCGGGCCGGAGCCCGCCACTGGCAGAGTAAACCGCCACCCAGTATCTACAGTCCGGATACATCTTGGGATAGGAGTATTCCACAACAATCTCCGGCGATCCGTCCCCGTCCACGTCGCCTGCAGCTATGCACCGAAAATCGCCGGCTACGACATTGGTGGGCCAATTCGCGGGGGAGCCATCGGCCCTTAGCATGCGCAGCGAGAACGAGGTGCCGTTATGGCGCCCGGCAACCACGAGTTCGGGCTTGCCGTCGGCATCCACGTCCACCGGAACAATTCGGTTGAGTTGGGTCAGAGCCGGCGGGTCATCGGCCTCTGGAACGGGTACAGGGTAATTGGTGCTGAAGAGCTGGCCATTGCTTCGCCAGGCGTGCAGCCAGGCGGAGGCGCCGTTGGTGGGATAGGTCGCTCCCAGGGCCAGAATCTCAACGCGCCCGTCTGCGTCCAAGTCAACCAGCGTGGTTAGCGCCGGTTGAAAGTCGAGGGAGAGGGGCGAGAACAGCCCGAAGGAAAAGCCACCCGCGCAGAATGCGCGTAGATTGTGGGTCTCTGGCGCAAGGATGGTATCTCCCGCGTATTCGCTCCAGTTTGCCACAGCCGGTTGACCCGTTCCTGCGGTATTGCCGAGTGAGCGGGTATCCACGGAACTGCTGTTGAGATCGAAAAGCTTTAAAGAATACGGCAACACCATAGCCAACTGTGGTCGGCCCGAAGCGTCGCGCACGGGCATGACTGAAGTCCACGCATCTGGTCCGCGCTCCAGCCACCGCGGCCAATTGGTCGAATAGAGGTCGGGCTCCAGATAAACGCAAGTTCGCGCTTCGCTTGTGAGCGGTCCCTGGTCCACAACCAGGCGGAGCGAGTAGAAGTCGGCTTGGGTGATCATGGGGGAATCCCAGGTGGCGAGCAAACCGTTGGTGACACTGCTTGTGCCGCCATTGGCCAGGATGATGCCGGCCGAGGACCAGTTGCCGGTGGGGTTGAAACCCGCGGCCCATTCGACGGAGAACTGCTGGAAGCTTGGATCGGAGGCTGTGCCCACTATCTCAAGGCGGGCTCCAGGTTTATAGACCGAAGCCAGAGGAGGCGCCGCGGGCGGCACCGGCTGGCTAATCAGCGCCTCGGCTAGTGCCGGTGCGGCATTCCCAGCGAACAATACGCAGCTCAGCATCCACGCCAGGCGCCAGGGGGCGAGACAATCAGGGTTGGATACAGACGTCGCGCCGTGCGACGGCTTACCGGTGGCGTAGGGCAGCAGAAAGCAAGCAGGTTTAAGGATGTTTCCGATTGTCGCTGTTAGGGCGGTGTTCTCCTGCCGCCTCGCACGATCACTTGTTAGAATCTGGCTCTCACGCGTTTTCATAGACTTCTTTAGGTTCTGCGGCGCAATCGTTTGTTTCCGCCGCGCCAGTTGGCGGAGAGGTTGGCCTCTACCCTTCTCAGAGGAAAAAGCAGGAAAAGGTGGCAGGAAATCTTTGGGAAAATTCGGGAGGGCGGGGCCATGCGGGC
>DAOPPX010000216.1:0-3026 GCA_035358715.1 Verrucomicrobiota bacterium | reverse complement strand
TTCTGTCCTAATCGCTTTGCCATACAAGGTGACAATCTATTTCAGGACCGGACCGCGGCGACGGGCGTTTGTTGCCCTCTGGATCTTCCTATTCCCTGCGCCCTCGCTTCTTAACGCGCTTTCCGCCCTCGGGTTTCAGCTTTGAGTTTTCAGTGTTTCAGGCCTGTTCTTCGTGGCCAGCATACTCCACTCGCATGGCGCGCGGCATGCTCAGAACACTGTCGAATTTAGCTTCCCAGGTCCAGCACCGAAACACAACCTCCCGGCCTCAACCTTTCATGGCCGCCGGAACTAATCTACGGTTTGACCCCTTTCGCGTATTCTGGCTCGTCGGATGGCTGACGCGGAGCTTTGTCGTTCCCATCATGTTTTGCCGCGGGGGCGGATGTCTGCCGGCTTGGGGTGTGCTGCTCCGCCTGCTTGCGGGCAACCCGGGTCGCTTTATCCTCTACTTCCTGTTTCAGATTATCCTGGGTCTGGCGATTCTGGTCCTCCTCCTGACCGCGGTTCTGGCGACCTGCTGCATCCTGGGCTGTGTGCTGGCGATTCCATTTCTGGGCACGGTGCTGATGCTGCCGATCCACGTCTTCCGCCGCTCGTATTCGCTTTACTACCTGGCGCAATACGGCGAGGCATACGACGCCTTCCGCGTCGCACCCTAACGAGCGGGTTGCCCAAACGGCCTGGTTTCCTTAACCGCCGTTCCGTCTTTCACCCGCCAGCGCTGGACCGCGCGCCCGGGTTCCTCGGGCCAGTTGGCCTCGGTGACCGTCATGAAGACCTGGCCGCGCGATTGCTCCGCCCGGTCCAGCAGGGGCAGAAAACCGGCGCGCCGCTTCACATCCAGTTCCCTCATTGTCGAGTGGAGCGGAGGCGTGACCGGTTTAG
Source organism: Verrucomicrobiota bacterium (assembly GCA_035358715.1). Classification (GTDB taxonomy): domain Bacteria; phylum Verrucomicrobiota; class Verrucomicrobiia; order Limisphaerales; family UBA8199; genus UBA8199. The sequence goes on along the minus strand of DAOPPX010000216.1, from coordinate 2,138 downwards.
ACCAATGGCTCCCGCTGTTTCTGCCCTTTCGAGCATCGTGGCAAAGGGCCATCCGATCGTGCCCACGGTTCCTCCACCCCCTCTTTTCATCCCGTACGTTATGTTGCCAGCAGCAGGGGCCCAAATGCAGGCCGTGATGCCAAGTTCGGCCTGCCGCCCGCAGGCAAACGCATCTTCATCCAGACCGTCCAGCAAATCAACGGCTGCCGCGACCGTTTGGAGCCCGTCAGCGCCCCAAGCCGAATGAATTCAGCGCTCCGGCCCTGCGAGACTGAGGCATTGCAACTGGCATCATTTTCCTCGTGCAATTCGCTTCGATGGCGCACATCATAAGCGCGTTCTTCGTTATGGGCGGCTCAGTGTTACAACCAGTAAGCGGGCTCCGGGGGCCCTGTCCGGGGCACAAATGCGTCGTGCTGATGGAAACGGGAGCGGCGCTGACGGAGCTTCAAGCCGACATGCTATGGCCGCACACGGACCTGTTCAACTAATGACCCAGAACAACAGCCACCACCATGAGTGAACTTCGTCTCCTCTTCAACAAGGCCGGTGCCGAAGGCGGCTACACCGTGCAGGTTGTCCCTGCTGCTGGCAACCCCTCTCAGCCCCTCCCGTTCAAGCCCTTCCTGAACGACGCCGACTACGAAGACCTCCGCTGGTATCTGGAGGAATTCATGGACCTCCCCGACGGCGGCTCCATCACCCGCGCCCAGCGCGTCGAGGCCAATCTCGGTCAGTGGGGCCGGAAGCTCTACGACGCTGTGTTTAAGGACGGCGATAACCGCGAACTCTTCAACGAACTCCAGCCGCAGCCCGCGCCGCGCCTGCTCACGCTCGCCACGCGCGACCCGGCAATCCTCCACCTGCCGTGGGAACTCATGGCCAACTCGCGCGGGCCGCTCAGCCGGCAGGACATCACCATCCGCCGTCAGCTTGAAACCGCCGGCAGAGCCATCACCTTCCAGACCGGCCTGCCGCTGCGCGTCCTCTGCGTCGTCAGCCGGCCCGGCGATCTCGGCTTCATTGACCCGCGCCTCAGCAGCCGCTCGATGCTCGATGCCCTTTCTGCGCTCGGCGCCGATGTGCAGGTGGACTTCTGCCGCCCGCCCACCGTCACGCGACTCGAGGAAATGCTGAGCGCCGCGAAACGCGAGCACCCCTACCACATCGTCCACTTCGACGGCCACGGCACATTTCTGCCCGACATCGAACTCGGCGCGCTCTGCTTCGAGAAGCCTGACGCCGCCGCTACGCTCGCCCTCGCCAAGACCGATTACGCCCGTGCTGACCGTTTGGGAGAACTCCTCGCCGCCTACGAAATCCCGCTCGTTATCCTGGAAGCCTGCCGCACGGGCACCATCGGCAAGGTCGCCGTTTTCCGCTCCGTAGCGCCGCGGCTCATCGAGTCCGGCGTCGGCAGCGTCATCTCCATGAGTCACGCGGTGCATGTCGAGGCCGCGCGCATCTTCCTCGAACGTTTCTACTGTCGCATCGTCGAGCAGGACACGGTGGGCCAGGCCATCGAACAAGGCCGCGCCGCGCTCCTCGCCAATCCGCACCGCTGGATCGAAACCGGTCCCGGCGGACGCACCATCGAACTGAAGGATTGGCACCTGCCGCACCTCTACCAGCGCGGTGAAGACCCCAAGCTCGTGCCGCACCGTCCGCGCCCTGCGGCAGCCGCTCCCGCCCCCGCCGCCAAGGTCTTCGACGCCTTCCTCAGCCACCAGCACGCCAGCCAGGAGCGCGTTGAACGCATCGCGCTCCAGCTCAGGAACCGCGGCTTGCGCGTCTGGCTGGACAAATGGGAAATCGGCCTCGGCGGGCTGCGTGACCAGTGCATTGAAGGCGTCCAGAAAAGCCGCTTCGTTCTCCTGGCCTGCACCCGCGCCGCGCTCGACTCCAATTGGGTCCAAGCCGAGAAGAAATGGGCTTGCGCCGACGATCCGCGCGGCGACAACGTCGTTCCCCTCCTGCTTGAAGACATGGAGTTACCGCCGGACCTGAAAAGCCAGCTCTGGTTCGACTTCCGTGACCCGGCCAACGACGCCGAGAACATCGAGAAACTCGCCGCGCTGCTTTCCCCTCTCCCCCTCCGAGGGGGAGAGGGCTGGAGTTTGGACATTCTGGAAGGCGCG
>DAOPPX010000215.1:0-3053 GCA_035358715.1 Verrucomicrobiota bacterium | reverse complement strand
TGCGTCGTGGCCACAGTTTGGGTCACTCCGCGCGTTCGCTAAGGATTCGGGTCGAAAGAGCGCGTATTAGTATGGGCTTTTCCCGAAGACAGGCGCTACTCTCTCGGCATGGTGAAGAAACTGTTTCTGCTGGACGGGATGGCACTGGTGTATCGAGCGCACTTTGCGCTCATCGGTCGCCCCGTTCTTACGTCGAAGGGCGTCAATACCTCGGCTCTCTACGGGTTCACCCAGACGCTCCTCGACATCCTGACCAACCAGCAACCGACGCACCTGGGCGTCGCCTTTGATACCGCCGCGCCAACGCACCGCCACCTCGAGTTTGCCGGCTACAAGGCGACCCGGCAGGAGATGCCGGAAGACCTGAGCGCCGCGCTGCCGCATGTGAGGCGGATGGTCGAGGCCTTCAATGTCCCTGTGCTGACCCTTGATGGCTACGAGGCCGACGATCTCATCGGCACTCTGGTGCGGCGCGCGGAGCGGGAGGGCTTCCAGTCGTACATGGTCACGTCCGACAAGGATTTTGGCCAGCTTGTCAGCGCCAACAGCTTCATCTTCAAACCCTCGCGGGGTGGGGACCGGGTGGAGGTCTTGGGGTTGCCGGAGATTCAGGCTCGATGGGGTGTGCAACGCGCCGAGCAGGTTGTGGATGTGCTGGCGCTGATGGGCGATGCTTCAGACAACATCCCGGGCGTGCCCGGTATTGGCGAAAAGACCGCCACCAAGCTCATCGGCCAGTACGGTTCCCTGGAGAACTTGCTGGCCCGCCTCAGCGAATTAACCGGGCGCGTAAGGCAGACCCTTGAGGCCAACCAAGCGCAGGCGCTGCTATCCCAGCGACTGGCGACTATCATTTGCGATGCGCCATGCAAAGTGGGTCTGGACGCGCTCAAGGTGCAGCCGCGCAATGAGAAAAAACTCCAGGAACTCCTGGTCGAGTTCGAGTTCAACTCGATCGGACGGCGGCTGTTCGGGGAGGAATTCAAGGCGGGACGGGGGACGGGAAGTCCGAGGTTCGCGGACGCTGGATCGCGACGCCCGGCGGGCGAGCAGTTGGTGCTGGTCCGGGAGCCCGGGAAAGTCACCGGGGAACCGAAGGTTAAACCGGTTGCGAGTGCCAAACTCAAGACCATTGCGGATGTGCCGCACGATTACCACCTGGTCACTACAGCGGCTGACCGGGCAAGACTCATCAAGGCCTTGCATGAAGCGGATTCCTTCTGCTTTGATACTGAGACTACCAGTCTTGATCCAAAGGAAGCGTGCCTGGTGGGCCTCGCCTTCTCTTTCAAGGCGCACTCTGGTTACTATGTCCCCATCCCCTACGACCAGCTCCTGGAACTCAGCCCTCCGCACTTGACGCTTCGCACGTCCCCGATCCTGGAGGAGTTTCGCCCGGTTCTGGAGTCGGACCGGAACGAGAAGGTCGGGCACAACCTGAAGTTTGACCTGAGCATCCTTAAATGGCAGGGCGTCCGCGTCGGTGGGAAGCTCTTCGACACCATGGTCGCGCACAGCCTTATCGAGCCGGAGATGCGCCACGGCATGGATTACCTGTCCGAGGTCTATCTCGGTTACACGCCCATCCCAATCACTAAGCTGATTGGCGAGCCCAAGACCACTCAGATCAACATGGCCGACGTGCCCCTCGCCAAGATCGCCGAATACTCCGCCGAGGACGCCGACGTGACCTGGCAACTCCGCGCCGCCCTGGAACCGTTGCTGAGGGAAAAGGGACAGGAACGAGTCTTCTATGAGGTCGAATCCCCGCTTATCCCCGTGCTGGTGGACATGGAATTCGAAGGCGTCAAAGTGGATGCCGCCGCGCTGGCCGAGTTCGCCCTGCAGCTCGCCAAAGAGATGGACGAGGCGGGGAAGACCATCTATCGGCTGGCTGGCACCACGTTCAATCTCAACTCACCCCGGCAGTTGGGGCAGGTCCTGTTCGACGTGCTCAAGATCGGCAACGCGCCCAAGAAGACCAAGACCGGTCAATACGCCACCGACGAGCAAACCCTCCTGGCTCTGGCCACCGACCACGAGATCGTCCGCCACCTCCTTGACTACCGCGCCGCCAGCAAGCTCAAGTCCACCTACGCCGATGCCCTGCCCGAGGCGATTTCGCCGAGGACGTGCCGCGTCCACACCACCTACAACCAGGTGATGACCTCAACCGGGCGGCTCAACTCACAGAACCCCAATGTGCAGAACATCCCTGTCCGCACGGAGCGCGGCCAGGAAATCCGCAAAGCCTTTGTGCCCCGCGGCCCTGAGTATCGGCTTCTCTCGGCAGACTACTCGCAAATCGAACTCCGAATTCTGGCCGCCCTCAGCCATGAGCCGGCCATGTTGAACGCGTTTAGGGCTGGCGAGGACATTCACACGGCGACCGCAGCTCGCGTCTTTGGCGTACCTCCCGACAGCATAACTCCTCAGATGCGCCGCAAAGCCAAGATGGTCAATTTCGGCATCGCCTACGGCATCTCTGCTTTCGGGCTGTCCCAGCGGCTCGGCATATCGCGTGCCGAGGCGGGTGATATCATTGACGAGTACTTCAAGCAGTTTCCCGGGATCCGCCGCTATATGGACGAGACCATTGCTTTCGCCCGAGTGCACGGCTACGTGAAGACCGTCACCGGCCGCCGCCGTTACATCCGGGATATCTGCTCCGCCAACAACGCTATTCGCGGTGCCGCCGAGCGCAATGCAATCAATGCTCCCATCCAAGGCAGCGCCGCCGACATGATCAAACTGGCCATGATATCCATTCACCGCGAACTAGCCTCCCGCAAGCTCCGAACCCGCATGTTACTCCAGGTTCACGATGAACTGGTGTTTGATCTCTACCTGCCAGAGCGGACGGAAGTCCTGCCGCTGGTCGAGAAGAAAATGAAGGCCGCCATCCCGCTGGATGTGGCAATGGCTGTGGAGATGGGTGTGGGGGAGAACTGGCTGGCAGCGCATTGACGTGGTTCCCCTACTACGGCGGCCGCAGTATTTGGAGCGGGTGATGGGAATCGAACCCACGTGGCCAGCTTGGAAGGCTGGAGCTC
>DAOPPX010000214.1:0-3414 GCA_035358715.1 Verrucomicrobiota bacterium | reverse complement strand
ACCTTCCTCACCAATTGATGCCTTTCCTGTTCACAAGGCTAAGGTTTGGGGTGGCCGCGTTAAACCACGGCCGCCAGCCGACCGCAGGGCTTCGCGGCCCATGAGGCTGGCGCGCTCATTTGTCCAGCACAACTACGTAAACTGGACTGGTAACTTCTTCGGGGCTGGCGTGGCAACCGGCGGCAACTCCTCAAGCAACTGCAGCACTGTCTTCCGCTGGCCAGGCAAGATTAGGTCCGGCGCGATTTCGCTCAACGGCTGGAGCACAAAGAGACGCTGGTGCGCGCGTGGATGCGGGAGCGTCAGATCCTTGCCGACGCGGGTTTCGCTTCCGAAGGCAATCAGATCCAGGTCCAGCGGCCGCGGCTCGTTCAGCACCTTCTTCGGCTTCCGCCCAAACTCCTTCTCGATCTTCTGCAGACAAGCCAGCAACGATTCCGGCCTCATCCCGCGCCGCGGGACAAAAGCCACAACCGCGTTCACGAAGGCTGGCGAGCGGTCTGGACAATCCACCGGTGCAGTCTGCCACAGCGAGGACCGCAGCAGAGGCCCATCAGCCAACTCTTCCAACCTCCCCATGCCCCGAAGGATGTTTGCCCGGCGGTCACCCAAGTTCGCCCCCAGCGCCACGACCGCCATCTTGCAGACTTCGCACTCCACACTCCGCACTCCGCGCTTCATTTCAGTCCCAGCACGTCCAGCATGTCGTAGAGCCCGGGCTTCTGCTTCACCGCCCATTGCGCCGCCCGCAAGGCGCCCTCCGCAAAAGTGTCCCGCGTTGAAGCCTTGTGTGCGAGTTCGACGCGCTCACCCATGCCAGCGAAGATGACCGTATGGTCGCCCACCACATCGCCGCCACGCACCGAGTGGAGGCCAATCTCTTCCGCCGTGCGCTCTCCAACAATGCCGGCCCGTCCATGCCGCACAACCTTGTCGGTCTGCTGCCGGCGCACCGCCGCCAGGATTTCCGCCAGGGTCCTGGCGGTCCCGCTCGGCGCGTCGCGCTTCAGGCGATGGTGCATTTCCACAATCTCCAGGTCAAAGCCCCCCCCCAGTATCTCCGCCGCCCTGCGCGTCAGCCAGAACAGCGTGTTGATGCCCGTGGAGAAGTTCGACGACAGCACGATGGGTATTCGCGATTGGCAATCCGCAATCTGTGATTTCTCCTCGTCCGAATGGCCGGTAGTGCCCACCACCAGGGCTTTCTTGTGTGCAGCGCAGACGCCGGCAATGGCCGGCGTGGCATTGTGTGAGCTGAAATCAATAACAACGTCCCCCTGTCCGATCACGGACCGCAGGTCGTCGCCCTGGTCAATCTGGCCGACGATTTGCAGGCCGGGATGATGCGCGGCGCAGGCGCCCAGCGCCTTGCCCATGCGGCCTTTCGAGCCGGTGATGATGATGTTCGTCATACGTGTTGCGTAGTGCGGGGTGTATGGTACGTCCTCCAACGGACCACGCGCCGCGCGGCACTTCCCGGCTCCAATACGCACGTCGCGAGGCGAAAAGTCAAGTGCCGGGGTCGCATCCGCAGGGCAGACTGTTGATGGTTGAGGGAGCCGAGTCAGCCGCCCCTGCGGGACTCTAGCGGCTCGAACCCAACCGGTATCGCGGTCGTGCTCTTCGGGATGTGACCAGCCTTTACCAAAAGTTTACCAAACCCTTACCAGACTTCACCAAGTGTCACATTCCTACTGCGTGCGCTTCACGCCCGGATGACGAAACGTGACGTTTTGTGATCTTTCGTGATCTTTCGTGATCTTTCGTGACCCACATTCAGACTTTAAAGCGCCTCACACCGATGAGGACCGATCGCGAGGCAGAAACGAGGCAGAAACGGTGCAATTTCATAATGACATTACTCCTCTCTTGCGATGGCGTCCTCGACTACGGGCGGGGCCGCACACACTTTGCGGATTTCGGCGCGGACGAGGGCCGAAAGGCGGTAGAGGTTTTCGGTGGAAACGAATTCGACCTTGCGCCCGACCAGTTCCCGTTCGAGGCGATCCAGCTCCTGTTTGAGCCGAGTGAGCTCCTGCTCGCGGGTGGAGAGGATTTTCTCCTGGAGCGCCTCCAACTCGATGGCGCGCAGGGTGCGAATCTGCTCGTGCTCCTGGCGGTTCCAATCCACGAGGGTGCGTTGGGCGACTTTGAGGTGCGCGGCAATGCGCGCCAGACTCCAGCCGTTGGCGCGCAGTTCGAGGAATTGGCTCTTGGTGTCGGTGTCGTACATGGACGTGGACGGTTAAGGGTTGAGGGTGGATCCTTCGTCGGGCGAGGCACACCGGAGGACGGAGGTGTGGCCGTGGCCGGCTGCCGGTTGAGCGACCGGGACAACGGTGGGAGCTGTCCTTCCCCAGTGGTTGTATTTAATCATCTTCATACATCTACCCGATTTTACTTGCGCGGGCAAGAGCTGGTGTGTATATTTGTTGTATCCTACAACTATGAAGACACTCGCGAATGTGGCCCTGAGGGAACTGCGGAGGATGATTGGACGTACGCAGGGGGAATTTGCGGCGATGATCGGGGCTTCGAAGGACGCGGTAGCCAGCTGGGAGACGGGGCGCAACCGGCTATCGGAGCCGTTTGCGCGGCGGATCGCGCTGGCGACCGGGGTGGAGGCGAAAGGGCTGCTGCGGGGGCGGAGCTCGCTGAAGAGCTATGTGCCGTTCAAGGGCCGGATGCCCTTCAGCCAGGAAGCGTTTGAGCGGCACCGCGACACCTATTGGGGGCGCACGGACGAGGCGGCGGCGCGGCGGCACTTGAGAAACTGCGTGGAGGCGCTGGAGCTGATCTTCGTGGCGGCGGCGCGGCCGCGGGGCAGGGTGCGGCATCGGTTGCCAGGGGTGGTGGACTCGTTCATCCAGTGGTGCGAGCGGACGCGGGAGGATTTTCTACTGGGGCAGGAGATCGAAACGCAGCTTCGGCAGCGCAAAGCCAAGCTGGTGATCAATCACACGTATGGAGAGTGGCGGAGGATGCAGAAGGAAGACCCGGAGGCGTGCCGTTTGATGGGATTCAAGGATGACCCGCGGAAGCGCGACAGCGAGAACCTGCGGCTGGAGGCAGAGACGGTTCCAGTGTGGATGCCGGGCCGTTCAATGCGGGGGATTGCGAATAAGCCACAGGATTCCAGGGACCGGTTTTCCTGAGGCGGCGGCGGTCGAGTGCCGATCATGCGGGTCTGGCCGTGGGGAGACCGCGCAAGCGTAACGGGGGAAAGAGGGCTGTGCGGGCGGGGCGAAACGGAGGTTGCGGTCACGTTGCTTGCTGTCGGGAACTCTGTCAGAGCAAGCAAGAACTTGGTCCTTGGACTGATTCGGTCTTCGTCTAAGGGTCTGAGCTCAGAGCCCCAATTGCGCTGGGCCCGCATGGAGTGCGGAACTCCGCCGCATGTGGTGGTGCAGGTTG
>DAOPPX010000213.1:0-3467 GCA_035358715.1 Verrucomicrobiota bacterium | reverse complement strand
TCCAAACCAGGCGTCCCGCCACCAGCAGCATGTCGAAAATCTGCATGAAGGCAGATACGGTGTTCAGCCAAAAAAATATGGGACACGGTCAACTCCGAGGGGGAGTGGGTGCCCTTCAGGGCGGTTGAGGGGTTCAGGGGGGGGCAGGGCGCGAGCAGGTAGTTCGGGAAATTCTCTCAGGGTCGGTTGGTTCATTGGGCGCGCTTCGCAGGGCAGCACCGCTTCCCTTTGCCCCGGCGGTCCAACCCTGCGCTGAACGATGCAATCCATTTGGGATTGGCTTGCGACAGTGACAGAAGATGTGGGTAATGCTCCGCCTTCGGAAGGGGCGAGGGAGAGTTGCCGGCAGCGAATGGTGCGATCGCAAGCTGGGGTTGGTATGAGCCGGATGCGCCCCGCGCAGCCGGCAATGCCGACCGAAGCGGGGCCGGCCTGAAGCCGCCAAAGGCGGGCGGGCCGGCGGCTGAGGCGGAAACCCAATCTTGAGCTTTGGCGTCCGGCGGCTATCTTACCCCCATGCCGATTTACGAGTTTCATTGCGCCAGGTGCGAGCGAGACAGTGAGATACTGGTCCGTTCCAGCCGTTGGAAGGGGACCAGGTGCCCGCATTGCGGATCGGCCAGGCTCTCCAAGAAGCTGTCAACGTTTGCCGCGTCCGTAGCGGCCACGCCGGGCTGCGCGACGCCGGCGTGCGACGTCAGCGCCAGCGGCGCCTGCGGCGGGTGTTGCGGCGGCGGCCCGCACCGTCACTGAGCGGCGTCAGGCAACTGCCTCGCGGGCGGTGATCGCCCGCAGATCGGGCAATGCCCGGTCGGGCTGGTGCCGTTTCAGTTCCTCCAGGCTCGCCGCGCCCGTCGCCACCGCCAGCGCCTTCGCCCCGATGGCGCGCGCGCAGCGGATGTCCAGCGGCGTATCGCCAACCACCAGCACCTCGTTGCCGCGCAGCTCAGTCCCGAGGATGCGGCTGGCCCGTTCATGCGCCATGGCGGCAATCCGGTCCCGGTCTTCATGGTCGTCGCCGAACCCGCCGGTCTGGAACACGTCCCAGAGGTTGAAGTGGCGCAGCTTGATCTCCGCGCCGAGGCGGATGTTGCCGGTGAGCAGGCCGAGCAGGGGCGCCTGCGGGAGCGCCTGGAGCGCTTGCAGCAATTCCCACACGCCCGGGCAGATCACGGTCCTGCTCTCGCGCAGGATGTGATCCAGCCAGAAGACGTAACGGGAGAAGAAGCGGTCCAGGTGCTCCGGTGTCGCCCGGATCTGATGGAAGCCGAGGAACTCCCGCACCAGGCCCGTATCGGTGCGGCCGGCGAACTTCAACCGCTCGAAGCCGTCCGCCGTGTTGAACTCCTCGGCGAACGTCCGGGCAAACGCCTTCATTCCCGCGCCGCCCGTGTGGATCAGCGTGCCGTCAATGTCAAACAAGACCAGTCGCACCATGCGCCGGCAGGGTAAGCCGCCCCGCCGGCCGGGGCAACGACATCCGCGCCGTGATTCCGTGCCGGCAACGGATGCGTTTAGCTCCGCTTTAGCACATTGACCAGGCAATGGAGGCAGCCGAAGTGCCGATAGACGGAGGTGCAGTCAACCTGCCGAACCTCGTAGCCGAGCTCTTCCCAAACCGACCGGGCAGCGCCGTTCAGCCGTTCGACGCCCCGGTAGAACGGCAGGTACACCCGCCGCCGGCCGCCCTGCTGGTCTATGAGCACATTCACGAATGTCAGATAGGTCCTCCCGTCGCGGGCTGGCACGACCGGGATGCGGACCACCCGGTAGCCTGCAGCAGCGCATTGCGCGGCAACGGCGTCGAAAAGGCGCTGCGTTTGGGCGGTGAAGTCCGGCCCGCCGGGCAGGCCCATGAATTCACCCGTCCCGACGCGGGCGTGCTGCGCCATTTCCTCGGAGACCCATTCGCGCGCCAGGCTGGGATCGCCCACGAGCATTGTTCCGCCACCGACCGAGGCCATGAACATCTTCGCATGATGGTCCGGCGCTTCGTTGAGCAGAATCACCCGGCGTTTGAGCTCCCGGGACAGGGCGGCAAGAAGCTCCTCCCGGCTGCGCACGGTCTGCTGAATGTTGCGCTCCAACACGCGCGGCACGAGGAAGACGTTTTCGCCGTCAGCCAGGAAATCCCCGCCGTCGAAGTAGAGCCCACTGCGGCGCGCCCGGACCGCCCCGGCCAGTGCCGCGGCGATGTCACCGCCCACACGCTCATCGCCGGCGCGGGCGGGCCAGATTTCGTTCGCCGCCTCGCCTCTTGGGCTCCACAGGGTTGTTACGCCGCCCGGCGCCGCCGGCTGCAACGCCACCCAGCGGTCCCGGGACCAGGCTGTTATGGGATGCCCGGCCACAATGGGCCGAAGACTGCAGGCAACCGGTCCCACGGCGGCCAGAAGGTCCGCATACGCCAAAGGGTCGGCGCAGACAACATGAACGCGCGCGTCATCGCCGAGCGCGCCCAGGAAGTCGCGATAGACGGGCGCAACGATCTCCCTAGCCGCAGGCTCGTAGTGGATGACCAGGTCTTCCAAGTGCCCGTCGCACTCCGAGAGGATCGGTCCTGAGGGCCTCGGCGCACGAGCCGGTTCGCCGGTCAGCACGAGGACGGCCCCCCCGGCAAGCAGGCCGATGACTATTCCCACCAATTTCTGCCACCGGAGCATAAGCGATTGCGGCCACAGCCATGAGGGCGCCTGGCCAGCGAGAGAGCTACTTAAACAAGGCCACGGTCGGGGACGACTGGGATGTAGCTGTCGAGAAACTCAACGCCGCACTTCCAGCCAAGGCGGGCGCTGCGTTTGTGTCGAGGCTCCGGAGCGAGACGGACATAAGCCGGTCGGCTGGGAGATTTGTATTGGCGCACAGCGTCAGCACCTTTGTTTCCCCGGGATTGAGCATGACCAACTGTTGCCGTTCCCAGAGCACCGACGGCATGAGTATCACGCGCGCCAGCGGATTGGGCGGTGCGGCCGAGGTCATGGTGACACCCACCGAGACGCTGGCGGGCTGATCGGTCGTGTTGAGGGCGGTCAATTCAAACTCCGGCTGATCCCCCGCCTTGAAGGTCCGGCCGCGCGCCGGCGCGAGGCCGAACTCGACCCCGCGCGAGACCAGGCGGGCGCTGGGGATCTTTGGCGGTGGCGCGTCGGCGTCGTTGCCGGCGCCCAGGGGGCCGGTCCAGAAGGTTATCACCGTCAGGGTTGCAGTCCCGAGGGCCGCGGCTGCAATAGTAACTAGATCTTTCGTTGTCATTGTCTGCTTATCATTAACCAGGTTCATCGTTGCTTGGTCGCCCGGCCAACTGCCGGACGATTCAACTGTTGCGCTCCAATAAACCCCGGGGCGCCGGGGGAGTTGTCAGGCCGTCGTAAGGGGTTTGTAAAAAGAATGTCTCCCTGGCGGGCCTCGTCGGCGGGGTTCTTTCGTCTGCGAGGAGTAAGAGGCTGAGGGGATTAGGGATATAGGTT
>DAOPPX010000212.1:0-3583 GCA_035358715.1 Verrucomicrobiota bacterium | reverse complement strand
GGGCTGGGATTGGAAGTGGTGGCGCATGGCGGCGAATGTTGCGGGTTCAGACACCAAAATCCCCCCAACATTCAAACACACCGCCAACCTTCACACGCAAGCACCCGCATCAAATCCAATGCCCACACCCTCATTCACGTTTTAAGCCGGACACTATATACCAAGTGAGGCTACCCCGTGGGGAAGGGGTGTCGGGCCAATGTCGAGCGGAGGGCAACGGCCAGGGCGGCCATAGGGGAGAGAATTCCCCGACCAGAGTCTTTCGCGCTTTGTCCCCATGAACCAACCGCTCTCCCGCCCTCGGCACCCTATCCGGTCGGCCCGGTTTGAGCCAGAGAAGCTCGACCCGGCGCCCCGCTCCCTGTATAAAGTCATTGCTGGATTAATGAAACAGTCCGCTGCAAACAAGACGGTGTACCTGGTTCCAGCAGTGCTTGCGCTGCTGTTGGCGGTGACGTTTGCACTGTGGTTGGGGCGTGGTCCGGACAGGCCTCTGGCAATGCGAGTGCCTGGAACAGACCACGATCCTGGCAGCGAGACGGGTGCCAGGGCCAACCCGGTTCTCGCCGGGAAGCTGGTCTCCTCGGGTGGCCAGCCGGCGGAGCTTCCGGGCGCGTGGTCCCAGTTCCGGGGCTCCAACCGGGACGCGATCAGCACCGAAGCGATCAGGCTTGCGCGCAGTTGGGCGTCGGGCCAGCCACGCGAGGTGTGGGCTATTGACGTGGGCGAAGGTTACGCGGGCGCCGCTGTTCTAAACGGCCGGGTTTACATCATGGACTACGACCGCGACCAGAAACAGGATGCGTTGCGGTGTCTCTCCCTTGCGGACGGGCGTGAGATTTGGCGTTATGCCTACCCGGTCCCGGTCAAGCGCAACCACGGCATGTCGCGCACGGTGCCGGCCGTTACGGACCAACTCGTCGTCGCAATGGGCCCCAAGTGCCACGTCGCCTGTCTGAATTCGACCACTGGCGAGCTGTTGTGGGGTTTGGACCTGGCCCGTCAGTTCGGCACCACCGTGCCACCCTGGTATGCGGGACAATGCCCGGTTATTGACGACGACGCGGTTATTCTCGCCCCCGGCGGCGATGGTGCTCTGCTGGTCGGCGTGGAGGCCCAGACCGGCAAGGTCCTTTGGCAAACTCCCAACCCTCATGCTTGGAAGATGACCCATTCCTCCGTGATGCCGATGGAGTTCGGCGGCCAGCGGATGTATGTCTATTCCGCCAGCAAGGGGGTGGTCGGTGTCTCCGCCAAGGACGGCTCGATCCTCTGGGAAACACCGGATTGGAGGATCAGCATCGCCACCGTGCCCTCGCCGCTGCCTTTGGACGGGGGGCGCATCTTTCTCACCGGCGGCTACAACGCGGGCAGCCTGATGCTGCAACTCACCAACGACGCCGGGCGGATCGCGCCGCGCACGGTTTTCAAGCTCCCGCCAGCGGTCTTTGGCGCCACCCAGCACACGCCTGTCCTCTATCAGGACCATCTTTACGGTGTCCGCGCCGACAGCAAATTCGTCTGCCTGACACTCGATGGCAAGGTGGTTTGGACCAGCGGCTCCGGCCAGCAATTCGGTCTTGGCTCCTTTATCCTCGCCGATGGGTTGATTCTGGCCATGAATGATTCAGGCCTCCTGCGCCTCATTGAAGCCGTGCCACAGAAATACACGCTCCTGGCCCAAGCACAGGTATTGAAGGGCCGGGAATCCTGGGCGCCGCTGGCGCTGGCCGGGACCAGGCTTCTCGTGCGCGATCTGACCCGGATGGTCTGCCTGGAGGTGGGGCAGCCATGAAGCGGCCTCCACCTTATGCGCGCCCTGCCAGGCCGGAAACGCACCGCACTCGGGCGGCATCCATCGCGGCGAGATGGGGTGTCGAGCGGCATTCGCGCCCTGTCTGACGTCGGCTGAGCTATCTTTGATGAAAGAAGAGCCCGCAAATCGCCCGGCACGGGTAGGTCTGATTTCGCTTGGCTGCGCGAAGAACCTGGTGGATGCCGAGGTGATGGTGGGCACGTTGCTGCAGGCCGGCCTGGAAATCACCACCGAGACAGCGCAAGCGGACGTGGTGATTGTCAACACCTGCGCTTTTATTGATGCGGCGAAGGAAGAGAGCGTGGATGCGATTCTTCAGTCGGCCGAGTGGCGCAATATGAGGCAGCGTGGCCAAGGCTTGATTGTCGCCGGCTGCTTGCCACAGCGGTTCCGCGATCAACTGCCGGCACTCCTGTCGGAGGTGGATACTTTCCTGGGCATTGACGAGGTCCCGCAGGTCGCAACCATCGTCAGACAGGTGCTGGCGCAGCGGTTCGCAGCCACGCAACACGTGCCACGCAATACCATCATTCCAGCATCTCCTTTGGTGACAATCACCCCTCGCCCTCGTTACCTCCTCGACTGCACGACGCCGCGCTTCCGGCTCACGCCGCGCCACCTCGCCTACGTGAAGATTGCAGAGGGATGCAACCATCCGTGCAGCTTCTGCGTCATCCCGCGAATCCGAGGCAGGCACCGCAGCCGCCTGCAGGCGGACATAGTTGGGGAGGCCAAAGCGCTCGTGGCCGACGGCGTGCGGGAGCTGAACCTCATCTCGCAGGATTCGACCTACTACGGGATGGATTTGCAGCCAGACCGCGGCGGCATCTCAGCGCCGGAGAGGTTCGACGCAGCCGTCAAATCGTTCCCGGTCCAGGCGTCCACGATTTGCACGCTGCTGCGCGAGCTGAGCGCCTTGCCGGGCGACTTTTGGATTCGTCTGCTCTACACCCACCCCGCGCACTGGACGGACGAGCTGATCCAAACCATCGCCGAGTGCCCCAAGGTTGCGCGTTACGTTGACATTCCGCTGCAGCACATCCACCCGAATATGCTGGAGCGGATGCGCCGAGAGACCTCGCGCCAGTATATTGCGGGGCTGATCCGCCGCATCCGTGCCGGCATACCCGGCATCGCCCTCCGCACTACCTTCATTGTCGGATTCCCCGGTGAGACTGAGGCCTGTTTCGAAGATCTGCTGGACTTCATTCGCGAGACAAGGTTTGAACGCCTGGGCGTGTTCACCTATTCCCGGGAAGAGGGCACGCGCGCCGGAAAGATGGCGGGCCAGATTCCCGAGAGGATCAAACAAAAGAGGCGTAACCTGGCCATGACGGCACAGCACAACGTCGCGGCTCAGATCGCTCGATCATTTGTTGGGCGCAGGATTGGGGTGCTGGTCGAGGGAGTCGCGAACTCGGCGGAGTTGCGGCGCGCGCGTGTCAGGTCTTGGGAACATGGCCTGATTCGCGGCAGGGACCAACATGCCAGCGTGCTCAAGGGGCGCTTCCTTGTGGCTCGTGGCGAAGCTGACGCCCCGGATATTGATGGGCGGGTCTACGTGCGCGGCGAGTTGCCCCTGGGCGAATTCGCTCAGGTAGAGGTCGTTGGCCACACAGACTACGACCTAATAGCCGAGCCGTGCCGGGGGTGACCTCTTGCCGCGCCAGAAGGACGCAACGCGGGGTGCAATTACCGGCCTGATGCGGGCAGCCAGCGCCAATTCACGAAGGATCCATGTTGGGAGGGATTGGCCCCGTGGACGGC
>DAOPPX010000211.1:0-3859 GCA_035358715.1 Verrucomicrobiota bacterium | reverse complement strand
CGCTCCTTCCAACCCGCATTAAGGCTTACTGCTTTTCTTGAATCAGCCGTGGGTCCGCACCGGGCAGGGCCCAAACAGCTCCTTGCCGCCGCTCATGCCGTGCGACTCGCAGCAACTATGTGCAAACCGCTCAAAGCACACACCAAAGGAAACCGAAAGTGGTGTGCGTTGCTGGCGAGATTCTGAAGCGCATGAAATGCGAATGGAAATGTGCTGTGGTCTGTTTGAGAGTTTCAGAATCTCAAGCCTCCGGTTCTGCCAGAGGTCGCGGATTATCCCTGGCGCGCAGCACTGGCTGTAGATTCGGTAGCTTGCGTCCGCGCAAGACCTTTGAGAGGATGAGGGTATGAGCCTGGAGCTTTGTGCCGCTCGGGTTCGCACAGAGTGAGACCTTCACTTGCACGATCATCGTGAGTGCAACTGATACCAGTGTCGCCGGTGTGGCGGAATGGCAGACGCACAGGACTTAAAATCCTGGGCCCGTAAGAAGGCGTGTGGGTTCAAGTCCCACCACCGGCACCACCTAGGTTTCTGAGTGCTTCTGAATTCTACGGTTACCACGGCAGCCTCGGGTCCCATAAGCGTTAACCTAACATCTGCCGAGAATCTGCCGAATTCTCACCAACTGCATCAGGCGTTTGGGCCGGCGCTTGCGAAGTGACAGCGCAATCCGGCGACCGCGCCGCAGCAGGTGCGCCAGACTCAAAGGCGGTGCGAGGACGCCCCGCAAGCAATCACGCACTTCCACCAGAACGTTCCACCGGCTGACTTCATCCCAGCGCGTATCCCCAGGGGGAAAAACCTCCCCTCCAAGAGGATGCGGTCCGCAAGTAAGGCCGTCAGAATCTTGGCCTGCATCTAGGCTTTGGCTGAATCATCGTCGCTCTTGGGCACATGACCCGCTTCCAGCAAGCTCTTTAGCCGCTTGAAGACCAACTCGATCTGCCACCTCCCGCGATAAAGTGCCAGGACTGCCTTGGCCGCCAGCCGCCGCCGATCGACCGAAGTGAGTACCTAAACATAGCCGGTCATTTCCAGAGCCTCGGCCTGCGCCTGGGTGCAGTTCTTCTGGGCTTTGCGCAACGCCTTGCGGCGAGCTCGCTCCGCCGCCAAGCGGCTCTTGCGTAGCGCACAGAGCCGCAGCGGATAGATCTTTGCTTGGTAAACAAACTGCACATCCCAGTCGCCCGCTTGGCCGTCCGCCAAGGCCCGCAAGCGCGGCAATAGGTCCAGCGGCCGCCCCTGCCTGTCCTCCAAGGGGAAAGTGCCCGGGTTCCACCGCACCAGCACCTGCGCCTTGGCCGCCAGCACGGAAGCGACTCCCGGCCGATGGCTGTAGCCCCGATCTACCAAGACCATTTCCCCTGGCTCAAACCGATAACGGCCCAGCTTTTCCCCGCCGCTCTCGTCGGTCAGTTCGTAATGATCACAGGTCAATTCCGGCAGCCGAATGCTATAATGGACTCGCGAGTCCTTACCCGTGCTCCCAGGCTCCTGCACATTGGCGGCGTCAATGACGCGCAGTCGATAAGCATAGGGCCAGCGGAACCGGCCCAGCCGTCGCTCCTGCTCCCCCAGCAAATGGCGCGTCAACTCCGCCAGCCAACCTTGAGCCTTGCGCAATCGCTTGAAAAGGGTCACGGCACTCTCGCGCGTCAAACCCAGCTCCCCGGCCCGCAGCACGGTTTGCTCCAGCGACAGCCCACCCCCAACGTGCATAATAAGAATCAGACGCAGCCAATACTCAGCATCCTGCAACCCCCCGCGCGCGCTGGAAAAAACCGTGCTGCCGAGCCAGCCCATTCAGATCGAAGGGCAACCAGTTGCGCAGAACCAGCCAACTCTCAGGCAAAGCATCCGTTGTCACGTCGGCCACAGTAACAACGGCCCAAAAGAAGGCAAGATATGAGGTTAATGCTTATGGCCTCGGGTCCCTAGCCAGGCACACTCAGCGCCCAGCCAACAGCACTTCTGGAAGACGCGGATCCCCGGTGCCGGGCGACTCAAGTTCCTCGGCGTCGGATGGGTTATCCAAATGGCCGGCGAGGCTGCTACAACTCGTTCGCGCTCGACATCAGGGCGAACGAGAAGCTAGTGTCGTACGCGCACACTATGAGCGGGATGACGATTGCCTTGATTGCGGCCGGATGTATTTCCGCTGGGACCCTGTTGGGGCTGGTCCTGAGCGAGATGGTGCCGGGGCATCATCTAGATGCTAATTCAAAGGACGCGGTCAAGATCGGGGCAGGCATGATCAGCACTTTGGCAGCACTGGTGCTAGGCTTGCTGGTGAGTTCGGCCAAAGGCAGCTACGACTCGACCAATGCAGCCATCACCGAAGGAGGAGCAAAGGTCATCATGTTAGACCGGATCCTGTCAAACTACGGTGCGGAAACCAAAGCAGTGCGTCAGGAACTGCGTCGAAGCGTTGCCGCGACTATCCAGATGCTCTGGCCGGAGGAGTCTTCCAGAGACCTGGGCGCGACCTCCTTCGAGCGTGCCGCCGCTATGGAGAAAGTGCTGAAGCATATCTGGGAGTTAAGACCTCAAACTGAGGTTCAACGGGCGTTGCAGGCTCAAGCACAGGTTCTTGCCAACGAAATCCTGCAAATCCGCTGGGTGCAGATCGAACAAGCCGAGGTTTCACTGCCAATGCCGTTCCTCGTTATCCTCTTGTTCTGGCTGACTTTACTCTACACCAGCTTTGGGCTGCTGGCGCCGCGTAATGCCACCGTCATCACCATCATGTTGTTGGGTGCTCTGGCGCTGGCAACTGCGTTGTTCCTGATTGTGGAGATGAGCCACCCGATGGCCGGAGCCATCAAGGTCTCGAGCGCGCCAATGCGGAAAGCACTGGAGTGCCTTGGACAGTAACCGCACGGCGACCGGATGGGGCATTCCATTTCCTTGGCGCAGCAATTCACCACCAAGACACTCCCGGTCGGACCGCAGAAGTCCTGCGCACCATCAGGCAGCAAACTGATTAACCGTTTGCAGCCAAGGCGCACAGACACATGGGTGCGCTCAACCCCGTCGAGGTTGCGTTTGAGTGGCCAAGCGTGGTCATCACCTGCGGTAGGCCGACGGACTGTGGGCAATTTGACTGCGCTGACGGGGACGAAAGGTCTTCCAGCAGGCATTGGTACAGCCCCACCATCTCTTGCCACCACCGCGACGGCGAGCTGTGGCCTGTCGTGCTGAGAAGTGTGGCGACGCTCTACTTCGCTTTCAAGACCCACCCGGCCTTGACTTCGGCGTTGCCGGAATAAGTCGCCTTGCTGCGATCGGCCTGCACCGATTGGAGGACGACTTCGCCGACCAGCTTTTCTTCTGTGAATACCACCGCGCCACTAGCATCCTTGGTGTCCACCGTTTCATAGAGATCAAGTTTGTCGCCGGCCTGGAGTCCTTGATTGCTGCCCAGCGACACGATGACGGCATCTTTGCCGACGACCGCGAGCACTTTGCCGGGGGTGGCGCGGGCTGCCTGGGCGGCGGCATTGGCAGCGGCAGCCTGCTGGCTGGCCGCACCGGCCGTTTGTCTGTGGCGGCCAGATTCGGGCAACGTGATTGTGCGAACCTCTGCAGTGATCTGGTTAAGCGCGGTTACCGTCGCCTTGCCCAGCGCGCTTTCCATGAATTCCTTGTTATCAGAGCTGATGCCCCCGCCATGGCCCGTAACGTTGACGCCAACATCAAAGCCCACTCCCTTCTGGGAGGCGGTCGAGGACCCGGTCTTGATGATCTTGCGGGTTGCGGCATCCACCAGGCGCCAGTCAATACGCACATCGGCGATTGTCTGCTTCCCGAATCCTTAGCGAACGCGCGGAGTGACCCAAACTGTGGCCACGACGCACCA
>DAOPPX010000210.1:0-3874 GCA_035358715.1 Verrucomicrobiota bacterium | reverse complement strand
GCCTGCCTACCCCCAAAAAACCTAAACCGCCCGCCGGTAGCGAAAGTCGGGTTAGATGCGCAGCTTTCGATCCACGAACCCAGCTCAGTGCCACCTCGCCCCTTGGCGCAAACAAAACATTAAAACCTCATTAACTGCCCACCAGCCCGCCCCGACGTAAATGCCTGGGAAAGAAGTTTTTAGGGCTTATCTAAGGGCCATTCAGAACTTGCTCTTGCTCTTGCTCGATTGAACTGACGCTGACGGCGGGCTGAGCATCGCGGGCGCCTCGCCGCGGAGAAGCGCACCTGCGCCTGGCAGGACCCAAGCGACCCAGTCCCACCGTTTGGGGCTTAGCTCGCCGTGGTCGGCGCGCCGCTCAGGTTCGCTGTCCCGCTTACGTTCGGCAATTGCCAAGCCAGACGACGCCGCCAACGCTTGAGGTTGCACGCCGCCCCAGTGAAGTGATTCTGCGGTTTGACTTTAGCCAGACCGCGGTAACGCGCTCGGCGCAAGCCATGGGCCCGAACCAACTCACTTTGCGTGCCTTCAATGGCGAACAAGAGTAATGGCGCCGCGCCACGGTCTCGGAGCGGCCTTCTCGTTCACCCTCGCAGCGCTGGGTGCGCGCGGCGCGCAAATGCAAATTCACTCGGTCAGCGGGACGAAGACTCGGTCCCCAGCACCACCCGAAAGCCGATGGTGTAAAAGCGGTAACTGGGAACGGCGATGCCGCGACGGGAGGACTTCAGAGCCCCGTACACTTCAATTTTCCAGGACGCGCCCCGCAAGACGCGCGATGGGTTCTTACTGCTGTAAGTATCCTCGCACCATTCCCAGACGTTGCCGCCCAGGTCGTATAGCCCGCAAAGGTTGGCGGCAAAGCTCCCCACCGGCGCGGTATAATCGTAGCTGTCCACGTCCAGGCTGGGATCGTAATTGCCCGCCCCTTTCGGCGGCTGGGCTTGCGTGCCCCAGGGATAGACTGCCTGGACCCGTTCGTCCTTGTCCTTCGAGCTGCCGTCCGGCTCCTGGCCCCCGATCCCCACCGCCCAACTCCACTCGGCATCGGTCGGCAACCGGTAGGTTTGGTTCGTGGCTAGCCAGCCCGCCGCGCGCTCCTTTTGCGTCAGCCAGCGGCAGAATTCGCGCGCCTCGTCCCAGGTCACGCTCACCACGGGATGCGTTTCCTGCTGGGTGAAGCCCGGATGGCGCCAGCTCTCATCCACGGAGCTCCGGGCCGCCGCATACACCGCGTAGTCCTTCACCCGCGTCTCCCAAATGGAGAAGAGCAGTTTGGTCCCCGGCACTGGCACGAATCTCATGCCGAGACTATTGGTCCAGGGCTTCGCCGTTGCGGCGTTGGCCAGGGACGGCGCCGACGATGGCAGGACGTTTTGCGCCGGACAGACAACGCTGTCCGCCAGGAGACAGACGGCGGCGATGGCCGTGATAGGTAGCCGTTTCATGTTGGTGGGGTCTCTAACGGTTAGCCCGGGGCTTGTCAATGGCCGCCTGCGATCGCGCGCCATGTCCGGGCGACGGCGCGGCGAAATGTGAATTGCGGATAGCGCACGACGCGTTAAGAATTCGGCCATGAAGCATCTGCTTGTGCTCTCGGTCTTGGCGGCTGGCCTGCGGTTCGGCCTGTGGTCGGCAGCGGCGCAATCAACAATCCTGGTGGAAGCGGAAAGCTTTTCCCAGCCTGGCGGCTGGGTGGTGGATCCGCAGTTCATGGATACAATGGGCTCGCCCTACCTGCTGGCACACGGGCTGGGAAAGCCAGTTGCCGATGCCACTACGACGGTGAAAGTCTCCCAAACGGGCAAGTATCGTGTCTGGGTGCGCACGCGGGACTGGGTCGCCCCCTGGCACGCGTCGGGCGCGCCGGGGAGATTCCAGGTGCTGATCGCGGGCAAGCCCTTGGACACGGTGTTCGGCAACCGGGAGGCGGACTGGCATTGGCAGGACGGCGGCATGGTGGAACTCCAACCGCCTGAGACGCGCCTGGCCCTGCACGATCTCACCGGCTTCGAGGGCCGCTGCGACGCCATCGTGTTTGCTGCCGATGCCGCGTTCGTGCCGCCCAACCGCGAGCCGGAGATGGCCGCGTTCCGGCATCGGGCGCTGGGGCAACCGGACAAACCGGAAGAAGCAGGCCAGTTTGATCTCGTCGTGACCGGCGGCGGCATAGCGGGCACTTGCGCGGCGGTTGGCGCCGCCCGGTTGGGTTTGACGGTGGCGCTGGTCCAGGACCGGCCGGTGCTGGGCGGCAACAACAGCTCCGAAGTCCACGTTTGGCTCTCGGGCGCGCGCAATCTGCCGCCCTACCCGCGCGTCGGCGATATCGTGGCCGAGCTGGAACCCTCCGACCGCGCCCAATACGGCCTGGAGACCAAGAGCGAGAACTACAAAGACGGCAAGAAGCTGGAGGTGGCCCGCTCCGAGAAGAATCTCACCCTCTTTCTCGAACAGCGCGTCCAGGCGGTGGAAGCCGCCAATGGCCGCATCCGCGCGGTGATCGCCACCGACATTCTGACGGGCCGGCAGCGGCGGCTGGCGGGCAAGTGGTTTGCCGACTGCACCGGCGACGGATGCGTGGGGGCGCTTGCCGGCGCCGACTTCGACATGACGCTCGCCGGCCACATGGGCCAGTGCAATCTATGGACCGTTTCGGATACCGGCCAGCCCGTGTCCTTTCCCCGCTGCCCGTGGGCACTGGACTTGAGCGACAAACCTTTTCCCGGGCGCGGCGCCAGGAAACCCAACCCGGCCAAGCTCGGCATTTGGCTCTGGGAAGCCGGCTTCACGCGCGATCCCATCCGCGACCTGGAATACGTGCGCGACTGGAACTTCCGCGCCATGTACGGCGCCTGGGATGCGCTCAAGAACGTGGACAAAGTGCTGTCCAACTACGAACTCGACTGGGCCGCCTTCATCACCGGCAAACGCGAGTCGCGCCGGTTGCTGGGGGATGTCGTGTTGACTCACGAGGACATCGTCAGCGGCAAGCAGTATCCGGACGGCTGCGTGCCGACCGGCTGGAAGATTGACATCCACCTGCCGGATGAACGCTACCTCAAGGGCTTTGAAGCCGATCCCTTCATTGCCAAGGGCACCGTCGGCGGGGAATACACCATGCCCTACTGGGTGCCTTATCGCTGCCTTTACTCGCGCAACGTGGACAACCTGTTCATGGCCGGGCGGGACATCAGCGTCACCCACAACGCACTGGGCTCGGTGCGCGTGATGCGCACCACCGGGTGCATGGGCGAGATTGTCGGCATGGCCGCGTCGCTCTGCCAGAAGCACGGCACCACGCCGCGCGGCGTGTACCAGAAGCATCTGGAGGAATTGCAGGCCCTGATGCGCCGCGGGGTGGGCAAGACTGTGGCACCGTAACCCGGCCCTGCGGAAACCCGCTTCTTTCACATGGTCAAGTTGAATCGCTTCGGGATTGCTGTCAGCGAGGCTGACTAGCGTACTTCGGCGAGACGGCGGAAGACCGAAAGGTGCCGATTAGCTCGGTAAATCGCCATAATTGGCTGTATCACGGCACAAGTGCATGTGCCACAATCAGTTGCGACGATTCTGCAATGGGTTGGGGGGTAAAGCTTCGGCAAACCGGTCTCCGTGTTAGGGCACACGGCTGACAGGTGGGGAATTGGCTGTCTTGTAGACCGCCTCCCCCCCGAACAATCCGCTCGGCCTTTACTTGGGCGGACGGCCGAATCTCCTCCTCACGGTGCTGCGGGCCTCAGGAAATCCGAAATCCGAGGTGCGTCGGCCACCCCGGCCGGCTTGCGACCTCCCCATTGGCCCTCCAAGTGTCCGGCTCTAGCAACGACAATTATTCTTCACCATCAGCGACAATTAAAAGTCACCAGTGGCGCCG
>DAOPPX010000209.1:0-3964 GCA_035358715.1 Verrucomicrobiota bacterium | reverse complement strand
AACAAATCCGCCGCGTTGATCTTTACATCGACAAATTGGCCCCACGGTTCCTTATAGGCGTTCTTGCTGACGTGATCGCGCAGAATGCTTTGAAACAGGCGCGGTATCAGCGCGTATGCTTCCGCCTTATCGAAGCCACGCAAGGCGGGAAGCGCGTCCGATTCGTTGTCCTCTATGGCGCGACAGGCTTGGAATAACACGTCAATCCACTGGCAGCGCTGCTCGTCCGTGGTCGGCAGGGCGAGCGTGTTGTTTACGAACCGCTCCGCGTCGTGCAGGACGCGCAACGAACGGTCGTCATTCATCCGCTCGCGTTCCTCGGCGGTGGGTTCGCGCCAGCGGTTGGTGTCCGCGTCGCGCCAGAAATTTTCGATGAGCAGGTTTTCGAGGATCAGCGACTGCGACACATTCGCGGCAAGCAGTCCTGTGGCCCGCATCCACAGTGGTTTGAGTTCACCGATGAGCATGGGGCGGGACTCCAGCTTCTGACGCAGCCACGCGATAGCGGATAACTCGTCTTTGATGGTGACTTCCTCCTGCACCAAACCACCGCCGTTACCGCCTACAGCCTCGCCGCGCAGATACCAACGCTGACCCATCTTGCGGAAGTAGCGGGCGCAGACGCGCTCGATGAATGGCAGGTTGAGCCGCTCCACGCTCACACCACGCGGGATGAGCGTGTTCATCAACATGCTGTTGATCGTGGCGGTCGTACGATGCTCGTCGTTGTATTTGGCGGGGTCGGATTTGATCCGTTCCGGCAAAGTCTGAAGATGTTGGCGCACGGCGTCGGCAACCTGCTGTTCCAAATCAAGCTGCGCTGCGGATATGCTTGCCGCCCGTTCTGCTGGCTTGCGGACGTTAAAAAGCACGTCCTTGTCTACTACTTCGGAAATCCCGATGTTGCTGCGAATCTGGGCATACGTGCGCTCCACCTTGTCGAAAAGCAGCATGTTTTCGATGTGGAAACCTGCACTGCTTAGACCGTTCTTAATGACCTCAAATACCTGTCCGTCCGAGTTATTGAACTCAACAGTGGCGAACCTACCGGGTTTCAAAACCCGAAACATTTCGTCGAATGACTTCCTCATCAGTAATGCGTAATCCGCCAGTCTCTTGTACCCGCCGTCGACGGTGCGGTGCATAATGGCCTCCAGTGGTTCGTTAGTGAACTCACCGAGCCACGCTTCCCACATGTAATTCACCCCGGAGTAGTAGATGTTCGAGCCGAAAGGAGGATCGGTAAAAATGTAGTCGATTGATGCGTCAGTAATCTCCCTCAAGTCGGTCGCGCTCCCGATGCGGACGAATGGGCGCACACTTTCAGCAGCCAAAGTAGTTGAGACGGATTCACAGTAGTCCTTGACCGACTGTGTGAACACGCGGAAAGCATTCGTCTCTACAGTTTCAGAACAAATATGGAGAGTACCGCTTAGTTGTTCCCCCGGCTTGTCACCTTTCATGCGCCGCAGGCGACTGCATCGCATCACCTGACTGGTTAAACAGAATTTTAGCGCGGATTGAACACGCGACTCAGCTTCTGATATGGCGTTCCAGATGACAGCAAGCGCCCAATAATTGCGATAGGTGAAAAAATCCTTATATGTCTCAATCTTCTTACCGGCAAGCGAGTCCCGCCGGTAGCGTGGATTCTTCTTGTCAGCGGGCGGATTGGGGGCCGCTACCGGCACAGGTTTCTTCTGGAGCGAGTCTATGAAGGCAAGTTGACTTGCCGCGACGGGCCGTGCCGCTCTCACGGCTTTGATCGTGGGTGTCCCTTTTGAGGCTGCGATTCCTTGATATTCGTAGTGTTCTTCGACCGGAACAATTCTGACCCGCTGGATTCGCCCTTTCATCCATCGCTCGCCGCAATGTGGGCATCTCAAGAAGGCGTTGTTGCCGTCGTCTTGCCGTTTATCATTTGTTCCTCTCGCGACGATCTCTTTGCCGCAGCCTCTGAGCGCCCGGCCCTTTTTAACGACCACCTTGCCGGTCCTTGGATTGAGCCTATTGGTCGGCACGTCGACAGTCTTGAAACCCTCACACTTATAAACGTCTGACCAAACCACGTAGAGAAGGGTAGCGGGAATTTTCAACCATTTTTGCTTCGCGGCTGTCGGAGAAGACGTGCTGGGGGTATAGCCCAAATAATCCGAGACTTGTTGAAAGGTGACAACTTCCCATGTTCTTTCTACGTCGCTTTGGAGCAAGCTTGCGGGCAAAGAATCCTCTGCATTCTTCTCGTTGAGACGTTCAGCAACAAGATGCGAATTTCCGGGGTCCACTGGCATTTGGGACAGATGGCGTTCGCGCCAGCGACATCCGCCTCGGCGGCGTCCGGGCAAACCCACAGCGTGTCTTCCAGTTTCGCGAAATCGCCGGTGATGTTGGCCGTGCCGGAAAACGCTGGGCCGAGTTCGCTGATGCTGTTGAGCCGGGCCAGCGCGATGGTACGTGGGCGTAAGGCGTCGGCGGACTTGGCGAGGTTACCGAGATTCTCGTAATAGGCACGGTGCCCCTTGCGATACGCCTGCACGTAGTCGGCCTTCCACTGGTTGAACGAATCCAGCCGCGCCGGAATCAAGTGGGGCTGCGTGAACAAGCTGTCGAACTTGAGTTGGCCCAGCAGGGTGTCGCGCTTGAGCTTGAGGTCGGGACTTAGTTCGGCGGCGGCAGTGAGATAGTCTCGCGCCTGCCCGATCTCCATGCCCTTGTCGCGGAGTTTGTGCGCCTTGGTGTAGCCCTCGTAGGCGTCCTTGAATTTGGGCGCGTCGGCATAGCTCTCACGAACGGCGGCGTCGAACTGCTGGTACGACTCCGATGTCGCCAGCGCTTTCAACCGGGCGCAGAGTTCGGCGAACGATTTGGGGACCGTGCCGCCGAGCTTCGTGGCGAGGACGGCGACGCCTGATTCAACATCCGGCACTTCAGCTTTGAGTTTGCCGAGGATCGTGACGAGTTGTTCTCCGCGCAGCAGTTCTTCGTCCGGTGTGGCGGCGGGCTTGAGCGTGTCATCCAGCACGCGGGCGAATGGCAGGACTTCATCCCAGCCCTTTTGCGTGGAAGCGAACAGGCGGGCACCGAGCAGGGCTTTATCAAGCTGCGTGTTCCACTTGACCAGCCCCAGCGTGTGGGCGGTGAGCTTGTTGCCGGGAAGCGGCTTGCCGTTGGCGAGTTGGATTGGGGCAGATGGATTCAGCGCCAGTTCCCATGCTCCTGACCGGACGAGGGCAAACACGTAGAGCGTGACCATCTCCTGCGTGAGCGCGTAGGGCGGACGGCAAAACGCGGTCTTGAGATCGTTCACCGGCTTGTCCGGCACACCGGCCAGCGCCTCGTGGAACTTGGCCAGCGCCTGCGAGTGGTCGGGTTTGAACTCGGCGGGATGCGACTTGATCGTGAGTTCGAGGCCGGGGCCGAAATTGATGACGGCATCCTTTTCCGCGCTGGCCGGTTCCTTCGAGAACAGTCCCGCGAAAATCTTGCGGGCGTCCGTCTCGGTGAAGTCCTTCTTGAGTTCCTTCGGGCTAAACAGGGGCGTGTCGTACGCTTTGTCCAGCAGCACGCCCGCGAGGGTTTCCTCCCGGTCCTTGGGCGTGGCGAAGGTCTGCACGGCCTGAATACCGTAGCCCTTTTGCGTGACCACCTTGCCACGCCGAAATTCGTCCTGCTGGCATTTGAGGATGGCTTTGATGGCGTCGCGCCGTTTGCCATCAGCGTAATCGCGCAGCGCCCCTTGGTTGGGGGCCGCGCAGTTCTTCTTCATTTCCTCGGCGGCCAGCAGGTCGGCTAGGGCATCGCGGGTGTCTGTCGAGAGTTGCTCCGGTCGGCAGATGGCAATACGCGTGTCCTTCAGGGCGGCGGTGATCTTGGCGTCGCCCTCGCCCGGTTTGCTGGTGAGGTACACCAGCCCTGGAGTTTGGACATTTTCTGCTGGACTCACGTCCCTGGATGACATAAAACC
>DAOPPX010000208.1:0-4236 GCA_035358715.1 Verrucomicrobiota bacterium | reverse complement strand
CCGACCCGGCCACAATCCAAATCCGCCCAAATCACTTTCTCGAATCCGGCGTGGAACGCGGCTGAAGCTGTTGATTTCCAAATTGCAGAGCGGTTCAGTTCCGATTATTCTGAGGTAGAAGCCGCTATGCCCCGAAGATCGCCAATTGAGGGCCGGACGTGTTCCTTCGCCGGTGCGATAGGGCTGCTCCTTACGTTCGCAATTTGCTGCCTGAAGGCTCCCTTGGGTGAAACTGGAGGCAGGGTCTCCACTTTCCGCTCGCGCGCGGCCAAGCAGCCACCCCTGACACACGATACGGAGGAGCTACGCCGAATCGCAGCGAAGCAACGACCGGTGCCACCTTCGCCGCTCCCGCACAGCTCCGCAGCCAACGCGTCTGGCACCATCGAATACCGAATACTCACGCCCAGCGAAATGGGCCTTACGGAGGAACAGGCTCGCTACACATTGACCGGTCGGGTCAACCGGGAGGTGCCCGGTCGGCGGATTCCGGAGGTGGTGACCATCGAGGAACTGGCACGGGGCTGCTGGGAGAACCGGGCGGTACCGTTGCCCGAGGCGAACACGCTGGACAATTGGTATTATCAACAGCGGCTTTTGGGTGTGCTTGATGAAGGGACCGCCGGCCAGCGCGTCTTTGTTCCGCAAGCCATACTCCTGAAACTGCGCGCGCGGGAGATTCTGGCGGCCATCCGGGTTCCTGCCGGGCGGGAAGTCACGGCAATCCGCATCCTTCAAGGCCAGACGAGTGTCGAGTCTGCCGGCCTGAATAGCCTCGAGCGGCGCATGTTCTCGGCGAATGACCCCGACCTGGGCCGCCAGTGGCACCATCAGACCATTGGCAGCCACGCGGCCTGGGATATCGCCACGGGGGATGGTTCCGTGCGGCTGGCGATCCTGGACGCTCCTTTCCAGATGAATCATCCGGATCTGGCGGCAAACGTGCTCCCCGGCTGGGACGTCGTAGGCAATGTTCCGGTCACAAACAGCGCAGGCATTAACCATTCGACAGGTACGGCGGGGGTAGCGGCGGCGGTAATCAACAATGGGTTGGGAGTGGCCGGAGCGGTCAACTGCAAGCTCGTGCCGATCTCGATCAACGGTACGCTGGCGGAGATGTATCTGGGCACGCTGTGGGCCGCCAGCAACGGGGTGCGGGTAGTCAACATCAGTTGGACCGGCGCCCAGGATGCCACCATGTACTACGCGGGCCGATGGCTCAAGGACCATGCCCGGGGAATCCTGGCCATGGTGGGGGGCAACAGTGCGACCCGTATCAACTATACGAACTACCCGACCGTGGTGGCCATTGCCGGCACCGACCCGAATGATCTGGCGCCATTCAGTTATGGACCGCACATTGACTTCGCGGCGCCTGGCGTCGGCCTGTACACCACCGCCACGGCCTCGGATTACGCCACCCAAACCGGGACCAGCTTTGCCACCCCGCTTTTCTGCGGTGTGGTGGCCGCCCTGATGACCATCAATCCCACCCTGGGGCCGGACGAGGTGATCGAGCTGCTCAAGGCTACCGCCGCGGATCCCGGAACCCCCGGTTGGGATGAACACTACGGCTGGGGCCGGGTTGATTTCGCCGAGGCCGCCCGCGCGGCGGCGGCAACCCTGCGGATACTGGACGCCGCTCCAACCTCGATGGGGTTCACGGTCTCAATGACCTATTGGCCCACCCTGAGCTACTCCCTGTGGAAAACAACGCAACTGTCTCCCCCGACCTGGCAGGTGGTTTCGCAAGCCATCCTCAGCGCGGGCACCAGCGAGAGTGTGATTAGACTCACCGACCCCCAACCGGACCCACACCAAGGCTTCTACCGCGTCGGCATCCAGGTCCCCTGACGAGGCCTCGAGCCGGACACCTGCCGGGCACACGAGCGCCGACATTCTTGTCGGCCCTTCGGGGTGTCTTGGGTTGCGGGGGTGGCATCGGCCTGGACCTCACGGGAGCGGCGGTGGCACGCGTGTTGGTGGCTGGGGAGGGCGTCGCGCCAAGGAGCCGACAAAAATGTCGGCGCTCCACCAAACATCACAGCCGCCGCGCGGCCTGTGCTCTTTCCCACTCGCACACGCAGGCCATTCTCCCGCCGCCCTCCGCAGTCAGGCTCGCTCGTCCCTCGCTCGCCTCGACTGCTCCGGGTCGAACCGCTCTGCCGCTTGAGCTCACTGACCTGGGGCACGGACGGAGCGGAACCCCAGATAGGCATCCCTGATGCCCGGCGAGTCGCTGCCGCGGCGCGCCGACCGGCAGTTGCCCGCGTAGCTGTGCCAACCACCGCCGCGCACCACACGGTACGAGCCCGACGTAGGCCCCCTCGGGTCAGTCCCAGGCGACGAGCTGTAATACCCGTCCGACCACCAATCCCAGCACCACTCCCACACATTCCCCGTCATGTCATATAATCCATACCCGTTCGTCCCAAATGACCCCACCGGACTCGTATAGGGATAGCCGCCAGCAGCGAAGGTCGGATGAAAGCCTGCCGGATAACTGAGGTCGTAAGGATAGCTGTAGCCCGCCCAGTAGTTCGCCCGGCTGTGCGTGATGTTGTCCGTGTCGCTCCACGGAAACCGATGCCCGCTCGCCCCGCCCCGCGCCGCCTTCTCCCACTCCGCCTCCGTCGGCAACCGATACCCATTCGCATCCCACTTCGGATATGGTGTCCCCGTCCCGCTCTTATACACCGTCGTCAACCCCGCCTCGTTGTAATAGCAGGGCACCAACCCCTCCTTCTGGCTCCGCGCATTGCACCACTTCACACAGTCCCGCCAGTTGACCTCCTGCACCGGATGATTAGCCGCCTTTCCGGCTCCAGAGTTCTCATACACGTACCCGTTGCCTCCGTTCCACCCCTTCACCTCGTCCCAGAGCGCCTTGGTCACCTCATACCGATCCAGGTAAAACCCGCTCACATACACTGTGTGCAGCGGCAGCTCGTCGGACCACCCCTCGGCCGGGTCCATGCAGTTGCCCATCGTGGAGCTCCCGGCCCGGATCAGCACCATGCCAGCCGGCGGAGGCGCGCCGCCCGCCAATGCCGCCACGCGGTAGAACCGCGGCGAAACCCCCGCCGCCCCGGCATCCACATACCTATACGGGCTTTCGCTCACCACCAGGTTCGTCAGCACCTGCCACTTCGCCTGCCCCAGGTTGGTGCAGCATTGAATCTGGTTGGTGATGCCCAACTCGCTCTGCACGCTAAACTGCGCCACGCCCCCCACCACGGTAAGGTTTATGATCAACAGCGGAGTCGCGAGCGGGACCACCCGGTAGAACGCCGCCACGCGGTAGAACCGCGGCGAAACCCCCGCCGCCCCGGCATCCACATACCTATACGGGCTTTCGCTCACCACCAGGCTCGTCAGCACCTGCCACTCCGCCTGCCCCAGGTTGGTGCAGCATTGAATCTGGTTGATGACGCCCAGCGCGCTCTGCACGCTAAACTGCGCCACGCCCCCCACCACGGTAAGGTTTGTGATCAACGGCGGAGGCGCGAGCGGGACCACCCGGTAGAACCTTTGGGGCGCCGGCGGCACCGTCATATCCATAAAGTAGTAAGGGCTCCCCGTCACCACCACGTTGGTCAGCACCGCCCAACTGCCCTGTCTCAGCTGGTTGGTGTACTGGATTTGGTGGGTAACCCCCATGGTCCCCTGAATCGTTAACCGGGGGACCACAATGGTCCCCTGAATCGTCAACCGGGGGACCATCGCGATGTCTGTAACCTGGTCTGCCGCCGCCGGGGTCGCCGCCACCGCCCACAGCGCCAACCCGTACAGCCCGAGGCTGATTCTCCGCACATTGCTTCTCATGTTCCTCTTCATACCTGGTCCTTGCTTACGCACGGCACGAAGCGCCCCCCCGCAGTGCCACCGCCGCCCCGCAAGGCTGGCTGAATCTTTCAGAGTCTTCATGGCTGCCGCCTCAATTCCATCCCGGCCAGCAATGATATCCTACCAAATCGGCGGTCGGATGCCAAGCCCTAAATTCGGGCACGGGAGCCCGATTCCTGTCGGCTTCGGGTGGGCATTGGGCTTGCGGGCCGACAGGAATGTCGGCGCTCCTGAATGCAGTCGTTTGGCCAGCCTGGAGGGTTGGCAGATGCTTGGTCGGCCCTCCTCAACCCGTCGGGGTTGCCACCTGCTGCTCCATCCGCATCAACCTGCTTGCAACGACAATTATTCTTCACCATCAGCGACAATTAAAAGTCACCAGTGGCGCCG
>DAOPPX010000207.1:0-4474 GCA_035358715.1 Verrucomicrobiota bacterium | reverse complement strand
AGCCCCTTTGCCTCGGCCAGCCGCTGCGCTTCCGGGCGCGTCAGGCGGCGGAACTGCCTCATGCCCATCAACCGTCCGGGTCGCAGCAGGGCCGGGTCCAATTGCCGCATTGCCGCGTTGGTCGTGGCGATGACGTGGACGCGCAAGTGCTCGCCCAAGAAGCCGTCGCCGACGCTCAGTAGATTGGCGACCTTGGTCTGGCTGCTTCCGTCCCGTGGCAGGAGCAGTTCCTCGGCGTCCTCCAAGATTGCGATCTTCTGCCTGCCCCCAGCTTCCTCTTTCTGGTCGATCCAGAACTTCACGAAGTTTGGGCTGCTCAGCACGTCGAACGTAGAAGTCGGCAGGTAGTAGAAGCTGAAGCGGTCGATCAGCCGTGCCATCAGGCTTCTCAAGTAGCTGGTCTTGCCGGTGCCGGGAGGTCCGAACAGGATGCTCACGCCGCTGCGCCGCTGGCAGAGCTTCCCCAGCCACTCGGCCTCCCAGAGCAGGAAGTCAGCGCCGTAATGCAGGCCCAGTTCGCTCTCGCTCATCGGGGCAGCCTGCTGAACAGCGACCGATTGTGTGGTGGGCGAGTTGCCGGTAATGCTGATGAGCTTGAAGCCGGGCTTTTCGGCATCCTGTTTGCGATACTGTTTGAAGTGGGCAGCGGTCGCGGCTGCGGCCTCCGTGGTAGGCGCAAACACCATCAATTCCGGCATGTCCCAGAGGACGTACACGTCGTTGCCGAAATCGAACATCAGGCGCTCGATGTGTGTCCTGCCCTTTGCGTTCTGGCAGCATTCGCTTCGCAGAAGTCGTGGGCGATAATCCCGCACCAGCTTGGCCAGCCGGAACGCGCCCCGGAGCCGGACCAAGTGGTACTGACGCCGATGGAATCGCTCCAGCACGGGAAGCTCGAAACACTTAACAGCTTCGGGAAACATCCTCCTGAAGATGGCCTCGGCATCCAGCGCCTCGCACTCTCCGAACAGTGAATCCGGGGCGGGTTCGGCCTCCGGCAGCAGTGGTTTGGTGATTTCTTTGAGTTGCTTCATGTGTTCCTTTCCGTCAGGTGATATGTAGACCTGTGACCTCGTACAGCGGGGCAGCATGGTCATCCGTGCCCGCATCGAATGGGTACGGGCGGCAGCCCAACGCCGTGATCAGTGCTTCGCCAGCGCTCACTGCCGCCTCGACCTCATCCAGAGCGAGGTATTCATCAGGGCGATGCCAGTGATGGTATCCGCACGAGAGATTCAGGCAGGAGGAATTGAACCGCCGCCGCAGCGCCAGCACATCGCTGTAAGGGTGATTCTGCCACGTCGTTAATCCGTGGACTTGCAATACCGGCGCAGCGGTCTGGATGAACTCCCCATCATTGGCGAACAACCGGATGCCGCCCGATGTGTACGACAGCAGGCCACGAGCCGGACAGTCGAACTCGATCACATAGCCCACGTCGTTGAACCAATCGGCAGGCGCATGGCTTGCCCCCACGCAGCCGATTTCCTCTGCCGCAAACAGGGCGACGGTGATGTCATCGAACCGCTCCAAGAGTTCGAGGCAGATGTAGACACCTGCTTTGTCGTCCGCTCCGATGCCCGTGCGCTGCTGCCGTGCATCAATGCCGAACAGGATACCATTCTGCTGGACGATCTCGACCGGGCGGAGTGGCTGCACGGCGTCAATGTGCGCGGCCACGCATGGGACAACTCCGGGGCTACCCTTGCGGATGAAGACATTGTTCCAGTCGTCGGTGACTATGCTGCCACACCTTGCTGATCCACGCTGGCGCACGTGCTCGACGATAAATTCCACCATTCGATGCTCCTGCCGCGAGCAGGTCGGAACCGCTAACAGTCGCTTGAGCAGGTCGAGGCGCAGGGAATCCTCAGCCGGTTGCCCGGCGCGGCCAAGCTGGCGGGCGATGAACTGAAGGCTGTCAGGCGGGCTGGTTCTCATGGCGAGTGCGCGAGGCGCTATGCTGCCGGTTTAGAGGCGCTCTTGGCCCACGCCTGCCATTCGGGGAGCGTGCAACGACAGGGATGGTCTGAGCGCTTGCGGGTCCAGACCACAACAAGACCGTCTGGGAAGCGCTTTTCCAGCGCCAGCACGCGGCGGCTGAACACTCCTGTTACCCCAGCGCGGTTGGTCAGGATTCTGGCCAGCCGGTCACCGGGCCGTGGGTTGATTCGAGGGTTACGCATATTTCAGACTCACGCGTCAGAGGGCTGCCAGTAGCGCGGCGATGCGCCCGGCAATATCCGGTGAGACTTCGATCTCCAGCTTCACCGATTCGCAGTACGGCTTGGCGGTCAGGCTGAACTTGCTTTCCCGCGCGATGGAGAGCGGGCGCGGCTCGCCGGAGCGCTCATCACAGTGGACGTGCGCCCCGAACGGCGCGGCGACCTTGGTCAACGCCAGCAACCGTCGGGCGTTGTAGTCGTCATGCCGGGCCTTGCTGGATTTGCAGGCGGACGCGTCGCGCTCATATTCCGGCAGCAGCCTGCGCCGCACATCCGCCGCGATCTGCTTCGCGTCCTTGGCCTCCGAGACATTGATGCTGGTTTGGGGTGCCTCCCCCTCCCGGTAATAGGGACGGTGTTCACGCAGGCCGTCCATGACGCTCGTAGAGATGTTCAACTGTCCGCGCTGCCGCCCACCGGAGAAATACAGTCTGCCCCCATCGGGCAGCGAGAAGACCCGCGACCAGTGCCCATCGAAGCCGGGGGCTGGTTGCAGGCCAAGCTGCGCGGCCACGGCATCTGCCAGTTTGATTTGTTCCGGGGTCATACGTCTTCAGTGTTGCGATGGGTCATTCCATGTTGGTTGTTGCACGGTTGATTATGGCTGAATCCCGATGAGCATCGGCTCGATCCAGATGAGTCTGCGCAGGGTCCGGCCTTGCCCATGCGGCTGATTCCGAAGGTGCCCCCGACGCCAGTGCAAGCGGGGACTCGCGTGCGTACCGGTCGGCGCGGTGTTTTCACGGGCAGCCCGGTACGCGGCACCAATGATGTTCGGCGACCACAATTCGCTCCGCAGCTTACCTTTCCGGTCGCAGGCCCGACGGATGCAGGTGGCTGGTGCGACGAGGTTGGGGCGGGTGTTGAGCACGACCAGCAGTTTGAACATCAGCACCGAGAGCCGCTCGCAACACTCTTTGTCCTCCTGAACCTTGGGCGCGTCGGCACCGGTGTAATCGGTGTAACCGTATTTCCGGGTGATTTCATCGACGTGATCCTCTTGCCAGTAACTGGAGACGAACGATTCCAACTCGCCGTCCACGCAGGCGTACCAGCAAAAGGCGACCTTGGCTTTGGGCATGGTGATGACCGGAGCGGAGGGGAGGAACCGGCAGCTATGGTCGCCCGCAGCGAACTCCGTGGCGCAGACGTAACACGTCTCCCGGCCAACGTACTCGCGCATGAATCCCACCGGGAACCCGATCACCATTGCGGGCATCGGCCAGTGGAGATCGGCGAGGGTGAAGTCGTGCGGCAGGTCGGTGGCCGCCACCGCCCGGATGAATTCCTCGGCGACGTAGTAAACCGGCACCCGGTGGTTGATGATCCGGTAGAGGATGGCCTGCGCCGTGATTTCGGTGGGAAGGCGCTCGATGTCCGCCTTGCACTCGTTGATCCGCAGAATGCAGTCGAGGCCCGCCGCCACGCACTTGGGGGGTGTGGTAACCGCCCGGCGGGGCCAGTTTGCGAGGTTCCAGCAGGGCCAGCCGCCGTTCGTCCAGCCTCTCGTAGACCGCCTTGAGCCAGTCCGGCACCGTTTGCAGTCGCCGCTCCCGTTGCTCGACCGCCACCGGTTCAGCTTCCACTTCCCCGGATTCGACAGGCTGGTAGCTGCGAGCGTACTCCATACCGTCGTTCATCCGCTCAGGCAAAGCGAAGACCCGTGCCCAGTGCCCATCGAAGCCGGGGGCTGGTTGCAGGCCAAGCTGCGCGGCCACGGCATCTGCCAGTTTGATTTGGTCGGGACTCATAACGCTTTTGAGTTGGGTTGGCTGTCTTGCACCCAGTCGAAGTAGTACCGCGGCTGGTGCTGGAACATCAGGCTGCCGACGACCCCATCGGCTTTCCGCCTGACGACGACGAACGGGGCCATGAACCCATGCACCACGAAGTCTCGCGCCAGTTCCGCTGCGTCCCAGACCTGATCGTGCCGGGCTTCCAACGCCGCCCTCTCACTGGGGTCGGCGTTCACTTGTACCAGCAGCTTGCGGCGGATGCCTTCCGTGGCGTCCCCTTCGACTGGAGTTTTGGTGTGGGGCGTTCCTGTCATGACGGTTCCTCTTTCGTGCCCGGCTCGGCTTGGGCAGGCCGGGGCTTCGCCGGAAGCCGGTGAACCTTGGCGACGCGGTAGTCGGCCCATCGGGAGATTTCCGGGTCGAATCTTTCGTCCTGTTCCGGTTGGTACGTGTACGGGGCGCTGAGAACGCCCTCAAACTCGTGGAAGTAAACGCTGTCCAGATACCCGTTGC
>DAOPPX010000206.1:0-4512 GCA_035358715.1 Verrucomicrobiota bacterium | reverse complement strand
ACCGGTAGCACTGGATCATGATCTTGGGGTTGCTGGCCTTCATGGAGAACTTGAAGTTGTGGAAGTCGTGCTTCCGCGCGATACGCGCGAATTCCAGGGCGCTCTCGACCATCCCGAGCGGCGAGTCGCCGAAGCGGTTCATGATGCGGTCGCTCAGTGAGCCGTGGTTGGCGCCTATGCGCATGGCCCGGCCCAGTTGTTTGCACACCTTCACCAGGGGCGCGAACAGCTCCTCGATGCGGGCGAGCTCGGCGGCGTACTGCTCCTCCGAGTATTCCTTGATGGCGAACTTCTTGGTGTCAGCGTAGTTGCCGGGGTTGATGCGGACCATCTCGACCCACTGGGCGGCCTCCAGCGCCGCCTCGGGCTTGAAGTGGATGTCGGCGACAATGGGAACAAGGCAGCCGCCGGCGCGCAGTTCGCCGACGATGTTCTTGAGATTGGCGGCGTCCTTCACCGTCGGGGCGGTGATGCGCGCGATCTGGCAGCCTGCCGCCACCAGGTCCAGCGTCTGCCTCACGCACTCGGCGGTGTCCATGGTGTCGCAGGTGATCATGGACTGCACGACTACGGGATGGCCGCCGCCAATGATCACGCCTCCGCGCCGGGGATCGCCAACGATGACCTCCCGGGTCCGGCGGCGGCGCAAAAGGCACGGAGAGTCGCAGAATGGAACCATCCTCAGCGGCCCTGGGCAGGGGCGCTCTCCGGCTTCTCGATGGTGACCTCCTGCTTGAACATCGAGCGAAAAAGAGAGAAGCGCCGCACGTCGTTAAACGAGACATACAGCATGAAACCGATGAGCAGCATGGCAAAAGCGGTGTTGGTGTATTCCACCAGGCGGCTCGGCAACGGCCGGCGGAACAAGCGCTCGACACAAGCCATGACGATGTGCCCGCCGTCCAGCACTGGCATGGGCAACAGGTTGATAATCGCCAGGTTGATGTTGAGCAGGACAAGGAAGCTCAGCGCCAGGCGCCAATCCGAATTCACGTAGGCGGCCAATATGGCAAGGATGCCCGGCGGACCGCTCAAGTCTTTGATGCCGACGCCGGTTTGCTTGGAGTGCCATAGCGCGGAGAAGGTGCTGACTGTGCGATCGAGAACCGAGATGATCTGGGCCCACGGCGTAACACGCTCGATTCGGTAAACAGGTTTGCCGGTGCCGATTTCAGCTCCAATTCGCCCGACCTTGAGACCGGGATCCAGCCGGGGAGTGACCTTGAGCGTTTGGCGCACGCCGTCGCGCCTCACGATGATGTCATTTGGCTCCCCGGGGCACTTCTGCACGAGCTTGATGAACTGGTCGGCTCCGTGGAGCGGCACGTGGGCAAACGCCAGGATTTCGTCGCCCGCCTTGAGTCCTGCGGCCTCGGCGGCGCTGCCGGACACAACACGCCGAACCACCGGATGGTCACGCGGATCGAGATTAAGCACCTTGAGGCCCAATGCCTCGCTAAGCACCGTGTTCAGTTCGTAGGTATTGGTGAATTGGCCCGGGCGGGCAACTACGACCGCCAGGTTGGTGCTGCGCGCCAGGATGGTGGTCTCTTGCACCTCCTGCCATGAACTGATCAGCTTCCCATCTACCGAGACAATCTGGTCCCCAGGCTGTATCCCAAGCCTGGCCTCGCGCGAATCCGGGTCAACATAACCGATGATGGGGGGATTGACCTGTACGGGAAGACCAACGACCCACAGCAGGCAGGCAATCGCAATGCCGAACACCACGTTCATCATCGGCCCGGAAAAGGCGACCAGGATCTTCGACCACGGCGACGCCGGCGGCAGTTGTTCCACGTCTTCGCCAGGCTTGCCTTCGAGTGCGTCGGACGTCGCCATCTGAGGGAGTTTTACGAAGCCACCAGCCGGAATCCAGCGCCAGGACCATTCCACCCCATCCCGCATCCAGCTCAGTATCTTGGGGCCAAAACCGATCGAGAAGCCCTCGATCTTGAGACCGCGACGCCGCGCCATCCAGTAATGCCCATACTCATGGACAAAAACCGCCGCGCCGAAGAGCAGAATCACTGCCGCGACCACATACACTATGTTCAGAAGCCACATACTCGTGTAGGAAAGAAGGTAATCCGCCTTGATGGCTATGTCAGTCAATTATTGCGCGGCGCGGACAAGGCTGGAATATCGAGCCGTTTCCGTTGGTATCTACCCGCTTGCCGCTTCATTGCGCGCCCACCTGTCGGCCTCGACAATCTGCCCCAATGCAGGGTGCGAGACCACGCGGTGCCGGTCCATGACCTGGCCTACAACGGCCGAAATATCGGGGAAACTGATCCGCCGCGCTGCGAAGGCCTCGACCGCGACTTCATTGGCCGCGTTGAAGACCGCGGGCAGCGTGCCGCCGACTTCCCCGGCCCGGCGCGCCAATGTCAACGCTGGAAAACGTTCCGGGTCAGGCTCCTCGAATGTCAGGCTGCCCAGCTTTGCCAGATTGGTTTGGACCCGGTTGCTGGGTGCCCGTTCTGGGTAAGTCAAGGCATACTGAATTGGCAGGCACATGTCCGGCGTTGAAAGCTGCGCCAGTATCGAGCCATCCACAAACTCCACCATCGAGTGCACAACGCTTTGCGGGTGGACAATCACCGAGACCCGGGCCATTTCCATGTTGAACAACCAGCGTGCTTCAATCATCTCCAAGCCCTTGTTGAATAGAGTCGCCGAATCAATGGTAATCTTGCGGCCCATCACCCAGGACGGGTGCTTCAGAGCGCGCTCGACTGTGATGTTCGGAAATTCTTCCTTGGGTGTGGTCCGGAACGGCCCCCCGGAGGCCGTCAGCCACAACCGGCGGACTGATTCAACGGCCTTATTCTCCAGGCACTGAAAGATCGCGGAATGTTCGCTGTCCACGGTTAGCACCCTCACGCCATGCTCATGCGCCTCCCGCATGACAATTTCACCGGCCATGACCAGGATTTCCTTGGATGCCACGGCGATGTCTTTACCCGCGCGGATTGCGGCCAGCGCCGGCTGGAGGCCGGCTGTCCCCACAATGGCAATCAACACGATTTCTGCCTCGGGCAGGGTAGCGAGGGTCACCAATCCTTGCTCGCCGGAGCATACCTCAGTACTGCTGCCGAGAAGGTCGCGCAGTTCCCGGGCCCTGGCTGGGTCGGTGATGGAAATGGCAATGGGCTGGTGCTTGCGGGTTTGCTCCAGCAGCAGTTCCGCGTTGTTACCCGCCGCCAACCCGAGCAGGCGGATACGGTCCGGCAAATCTTCTGCCACCTTAATGGTACTGTTGCCGATGGAGCCCGTGCTGCCGAGGAGAACGACGTTGCGCATGCAAAAAGGTCCGGGAATTACCGCGCGGCCAACACGTGCCGAAGATAGAGGTACATGATCGGCGCGTTAAACAGCAGGCTGTCGAGCAAGTCGAGGATGCCGCCGATGCCGGGGAAGAACTTGCCTGAGTCCTTTGCCCCAGCGTCGCGCTTGAAGAGCGATTCGATGAGATCGCCCACCACGGCGCCGGCGCCCAGAACAACTCCCAGAATGGTCGCGTGGATCCAGTTCATGCCGGGCAGTTTCTGCCCCAGGAAATGTGCCAGCAACAGGCTCGCGAGCGTCGAGGCCACGATAGCGCCAGCAAATCCCTCCCAGGTCTTGCCGGGGCTGACGCGCGGGCACAACTTGTGCCGGCCAATCAGTGATCCACAGGCGTAAGCCCCGGTGTCGCTGAGCTTGGTGATAACGATGAAGAACAGGAGATAGTAGCAGCCCGCAGTCCCGGGGAAGAAGAAGAAGTTGATCTTTTGGACAAAATTCAGCAGCCAGGCCACATACATCAAACCCAGGAGTGTCATGCCGATGGCCAACATCCCTGCCGTGTGGCTGCGCGAGAAGAACTGGCACAGGCATAAGCCCAGCACGAAAACGATGATGAAGCTGGTCTCGAAGTCATTTACGCGCGCCGGCGATCCCGAAGTGCCCAGCAGCCCCGTTAGGTTAAGGAACGTTCCAAGCATGAGGAGGACGCCCCCCAGGATCCCCCAGTGCTTGAAACAGCCCACACCGCGCTTGGCGGCCAACCCGTAGAATTCCGCCAGCCCAAAGGCGGCCAGCAGAACCATCGCCAACAGGAAGACATGGTTCGACACCCAGCGGTTGCTTGAGAACAGCGCGGTCAACACAACCGCCCACAAGACGATGAAACTGCCCAGCCTGCGCATGAACACCTGCGATTTGGATAGCGCAACTGCCGCCGCTGGCGGCGTTGGGGCGGTTGTGTCAAGCATGTCCGCAAAGCCTAGAACTTCTCATAACCGTGTCGAGCCAAATCTCCCCTGATACCGGCGCCGGGGGCGCATCTCAGTTTTTGAGCGGTGTTTCCCTGGCAAAGGCGCCAGCGCAGCGGCTGAGCAACCACGGTGTGGCATTGACCCCTCCCGACCCCATCTTCCAGGCACGGCCACCCCCCGCCAGGAATGGGCAGGTCTGCCGTCCCCTCCCCGTCCCGCTACCGTAGTACCTCTAACCCGGGGTTAGAGG
>DAOPPX010000205.1:0-4638 GCA_035358715.1 Verrucomicrobiota bacterium | reverse complement strand
ACGCTCCTTCCAACCCGCATTAAGGCTTACTGCTTTTCTTGAATCAGCCGTGGGGTTTGGGGTCGAGTTAACAAACACCTGTTGACAGGATGGCCTGGCGGTGACACTATATCCGCAGTGGATACATCGGTTACCGTAATATATGGCTATGGCGAAGAATGATCCTGACCCTGGGGAAATGCCGCCGCTCACCCCGGCAGTGTTCCATGTGCTGCTGGCGTTGACGGGCGGCGAATGCCACGGCTACGCCATCATGCAGGAAGTGGCGGAGAGCACGGACGGGCGAATGAAGATGGGGCCGGGCACCCTCTACGGCACAATCAAGCGCCTGCTGGAGGCCGGCATGATTGAGGAGTGCGACGAACGCCCCGACCCGGAAATGGACGATGAACGCCGCCGCTACTACCGCCTGACGGCGCTTGGTCAGCGGGCGGTCAAGGCCGAGGCGCGGCGTTATGCGGAGCTGGTGGAGTTCGCGCGCCGCAAACGGCTCCTGGGCAAGCCCATCCGGGCGGCGCAGGTGGGTGGGCTCGCATGAGACGCGCTCCTATGCTTGATAGAATCGGCTCACTGTTACTACTGAGGTCCAAGCCGCGGTCCGTCTTCTTCGCGGTGGCTGCCATCGTCTTTCTGCTCGTGGTCGGCACGTGCACACTCACCACGTTTCTCTTGCCGGATACTTACGCCAGCACTGCCCGCCTTAAGGTTGACTGGACCGTGAATGACTGGGCCGGCCAAAAGGAGTTTGAGGCTATTCAGTCCGACGCGGTGCTGGACAAGGTGATTGGTGACCTCGACTTGAACCAGACCTGGGGCAGGAGGTACGCCCGAGGCGTCCCCCTGACGACTGCACAAACGAAGGCACTGCTCAAGCCGCGGCTGGACCTGCGTCCCGTTCGCGGCACTGGCAGCCTGATCGAAATTCGCGTCTTCAGCGAGGACCGCAACGAAGCGGCGGCGCTGGCCAATGCCATCGCACTCAGCTATCGCGAATACCGGCCTCTCAGTCTGGTTGAGCTTGTGGACAAGGGCGTTCCGGGCCTGAGACCTGTCCGGCCCAATAAGCCGCTGAACATTGTGCTTGGACTGGTGGGAGGAATATTATTTGCCTCGGTGGCTGGAATCGCAATGGGCGGACTCGCAACGTGGATACGAAAGAGATCGGCCGGGACAGGGACGCCGCCCCGATCGGGCGCCGCCCCCAACCCCTCCTGAGGTCCAAGCATTCAGTCCTCCGCAAACAAATACTCCAGGTCCGTCTTGGAGAGGCTGCGGGCGAAGCCTTCCTCGCCGAGCACGTCGGCGATGGTCTGGGCCTTGCTCTGCTGCAATTCCCAAATCTTCTCCTCGACCGTGCCAGGCGAGATCAGGCGGTAGGCGTTGACGGTCCGGGTCTGGCCGATGCGGTGCGAGCGGTCAATGGCTTGCGCTTCCACTGCCGGGTTCCACCACGGATCGTAGAGCACCACGTAGCTCGCCGTCGTCAGGTTCAGGCCGGTGCCCGCCGCGCGGAGGCTGAGCAGGAACACCGCCGGGTTGGGGTCGTCCTGAAACGCCCCGACGACCGCCTGCCGGTCTTTGGTCTGGCCGGTGAGGATGTGCGTGGGGATCTGGCGTTGGCGGCATTCCGCTTCGAGCAACTGCAGCATCTGCACAAACTGGCTGAACAGCAGCACCTTCTGCCCCTCCGCAATCAGCGGATCGAGCAGCTCGAACAGGGTCTCGGTCTTACCGGAGGCAGTGTCATTGCCGACCAGCTTCGGATGGCAGCAAACCTGGCGCAGGCGCGTGAGAGCGGCCAGCACGTGGAGCTTGCTCTTGTTCAGGCCCTTCTCGGCCACCGCCTTCATCACCTGCTCGCGGCTCCGGCGCAGCTCGGCCAGGTAGAGCTTGCGCTGCTCGTCGCCGAGCTGGCAGTCGCGGCGCTGCTCGATGCGCTCGGGCAAATCCTTCGCCACATGCTTCTTGAGCCGCCGCAGCAGCAGCGGGCGGAGCTTGGCCGACAGCCGCCGCCGCGCAATGCGCTGGGCGCCCTCGGCATCCTCGCCCCGCGGCTCGTAGGTCTCCGTGAAATGGTCCCGGTTGCCCAGGTAGCCGGGCTGGATGAAGTCAACGATGCTCCACAGATCAAGCAGGCGATTCTCCAGCGGCGTGCCGGTCAGCGCCAGCCTGAGCTCGGCCTTGAGCTGTTTCACCGACTGGGTCACCTGGGCCTCCGGGTTCTTGATGAATTGCGCCTCGTCCAGGACGATGGCGCGGAACGCGAACTTCTGCAGCTCCTCCAGGTCGCGCCGAAGCAGCGCGTAGTTGGTGACGATGAGATCGTATTGGGGGACCTGCTTGCGCAAATTGTGGCGCGCCGCGCCGCTCTCGAGCACCAGCACTTTGAGCTGCGGCGTGAAACGCTCCGCCTCGCGCCGCCAGTTATGCAGCACCGAGGCCGGGCAGATCACCAGCGCCGGCTGCGGATCCTTCCGGTGCTGATCCTTGAGCCACGCCAGCCACGCCAGCGTTTGCAGGGTCTTGCCCAGGCCCATGTCGTCCGCGAGGATTCCGCCCAGCCGAAGCCGGGTCAGATGGCAGAGGAAATCAAAACCCTCCTTCTGATACGGGCGCATCTCCGCCCGGACCGAGGCGGGCAGGGCTACCGCAGGCAGGCCCTCGAAGTTCTTGAGCCGCTCCCGCAATGCCCGGGCCTGGGCGGAGTCGCCGAAACGCTGCAAGCCCTCCTCATCCCAATGCGCCGCCTGCTCCAGGCCGATGCGCTGGGCCACCGGTATCAACCCGTCCACGCCCAGGTCGGCTATCGCCTCGTGCGCT
Source organism: Verrucomicrobiota bacterium (assembly GCA_035358715.1). Classification (GTDB taxonomy): domain Bacteria; phylum Verrucomicrobiota; class Verrucomicrobiia; order Limisphaerales; family UBA8199; genus UBA8199. The sequence continues at coordinate 1,818 of DAOPPX010000205.1, read as the reverse complement.
GATTGCACCGCGCTCGAATCCAGCTCGACCCAGCCGGAGTCGGGCAGTTTCACAAAGCGGCCCGTGGCCGTCTGGAGCCGCTGCAAGTCGGCGGCGGTGAGTTTCAGTCCTTCCTGCTCCCACTCGGCGGAGACCTCCAGCCAATCAATGCCGCTGCCTTTGACCACAAGCCGTGGACGCAGTTGGCGCGGCGCGAGGAACAGGCGGGAGAAACCGGGATTGCCCAGGTATTCGGCCTCCGCCGGCCGGTCAGCCCACGCGCGGGCAAGCAGGCCGAGGAAGCCCTCAGTCGCGTCCCCAACCCACAGGCCGGGCTCGGGCGTGAACCAATCCAGCCGCCGCAGCCACTGCGTGGCGGGTTCCAGCCGCGCATCGTCCAGAATCTCCGGTTTGGTCCCGGCCGGACGCGGCGGATTCGACGCGTGCAGCTTCCATTCGTGTCCGTTCCAAATCCAAAGGCTCTGGTCGCGCTGGCTCCGGGCCAGCAACCGCAAGCGCACTGTCTCGGCGAGCAGCTCGAACAGGAACTGCGGTTTCGCGGCGTGGGTGATGCAGAGCTGCTCCCAGTCCACCCCGTGGTTGGACTGGGCCTTGCGCAGGTGCATCAGCAGGCGATGGCTTAATTTCCCCATCGGCACCGCCGGCTGGTTTGCCCACAGCTCGAACACCGGGGGCGGCGGCGCGTTGCGCAGCAGATAAAAAGTCCTCCCCACCAGCGCCAAAGTCGGATGGCGACTGAAAAAGCGCACCTCGCTCAACGGATGCGTCGCCCCGCCCGGCACCGTCAGCCGGTGGGTGAACGACAACCCCTGGGCGCCGTTCTCCAGGTGCGGCGTCAGCTCGGCAACGGCGCCGCTGAACTCCAGCGTCTGCGGCGGTTCCTTTCCGTCGGCCAGTTCGAGCCGGGCCGTGTGGCCCCAGCGCGCCAGCCAGTGCAGCAGCTCCAGGTCCGACAGCACCAGGCGGTCCTCGCCGTTGCGGCGGTTGGGATGCGTCTCCGCCAGCCAGCGGATGAACTCCCAATCGCCGGGCGGAAACAGCTCCTGCTCCTGCGCGGCCCGCGTTGTCAGCTCAACCACCTCGCTCAGCTTTCTGACCTTCTCCCCCGCGCGCGGGCGCACCAGGTGCAGCTCCACCGCCAGGCGGCAGCACGCGGGCTGCTCCGGGTCGGGCTGCGGGTGGCAAATGGCCCGCACAAAGGCCCGCGGCGAATCGAAGTGCGCCGGTTGCTCCGGGAAAAGCCATGCCTCCAGGTGACGCACAAGCTGCTGTTCCTGCGCCGCGTGCTCGACCTGCGCGAAGCGGTCGAGATTGGCGTAAGCGCCCAGCTCCGTCGGCACCGGACGCTGCGCGCGCAGAAACAGAAACGCCAGTTCCTCCAGCCGCCCCGGCCCTTGCGCCGCCAGCAGCCTTGGCCACCAGTCCACGCTTGGAAAATCCTTGCGCGAGAGGGAGAGCTTCTCGAAATAGTCCTCGAGCAACAGCCACGCCCGCTGCGAATCCGCGCAACCGGCAAAGTTCCAAAGCAGCTCCTCCCGTTCGGCGACGACCGCGCTCGATTCGCCCAACTCGCGGCGCAAGTCTGCCAGCGCGCCATAGGTCTTCGTAAGCACCGTGTTCTGCGCGTCGTACTTCGACGCCTGCGCCGGACGCGACCCGTTCCCTTTTTTGGGCAAGACTCTAGCCATCTTCTGAATAGACCCGTTTCAGCGTCTCTCATCTGAGCACACCCCCGCGTAAGGGTCAATTGCCAAATGCCAGCAATTCCCCGAATCCTTAGCGAACGCGCGGAGTGACCCAAACTGTGGCCACGACGCA
>DAOPPX010000204.1:0-4698 GCA_035358715.1 Verrucomicrobiota bacterium | reverse complement strand
CGCTCCTTCCAACCCGCATTAAGGCTTACTGCTTTTCTTGAATCAGCCGTGAGCCGCGTTCAGCCGCTGCTTCACGTTCGATCTCGGCCGGAGCGGGCAACGGTTTGGGTGCTGGTTTCATGTGATGACACATCCAGCAGTGGCACGGGATGAGAAGAACCAATCCAACAGCCAAACGCCTGTTGAGTACTGAATGAACTCTCTCCGATAATCCCGTGCCGCTCTAATGCTTCCTGAATCCCGCCCGGCTTGGCCTAACCGAAAAAAAGGGGCCGCTTCCCAGCGGCCCCGTGCAGGGCGATAGCGACTGGATTACCTTCTCAGGCTGTCATCCGGCGGAAGCCCAGCAAGCTCAGCACGCCGATGCCCAACAGAAGGGCCGATGCGCCGCCGTCCGGCACGCCATGCGGGGTCTCGCTGCCAAGGGTGATGTTGTCGAAGCCGATTTGGTTGGCTACTCCGCTAAAGATCACGGACTGGGCCGTTCCGCTGAAGGCGACACCTACAGCTTCCCAGTCGTCGTAGGGATGGCCAGTTGTCCCACTGGTATCAGTGGTGTATCCCAAGGTCAGACTGGCAAGCAGGTTTCCCGAGCCGTTCAGACCATCCCAGACAGTGACATCGCCTGTATGGAACGGCGAGGTATAGAAGAACGAAAAGCCGGTTGTGAAACCAGCCGGCACGTTCATGACATCACCAGCCCCGGTCAAAAAGAAGGCCAGTGTGTTTGGTGAAGGCGCCATTGACCCGGTGAAATTGCCGCTACCTCCATTTTCAGATGAGATGATGGCGAGTGAATCCGGGCTGAACTGGATCCCGTAGCTCGGACCAGGTCCCGTCCCGAACCCGCCGAAGCCCCCGTCGTAATAGTTTAGAATCGGTTCCAGATCCTGGAGACCTTCGGAGGTCAGGACCACGGTTATCGCCGATGCCGAGTAACCGCCCCAAGCGGCCAGCAATACAGCCAAGGTCGAATACCTGACAGTTTTTACTATCTTTCTCATAGTTGTGATTACCTGTTGTTATGTTGTATTAAGTTATGACCTGTTTTCGCGAACCCACCAACTCTGCCACCAACGAGTCCACAGAAGAATTTCAAGCCTTATCTATGCCAAACCCTGGACGAAGCTGGATTCAAATCGAGTCTTCGATTCTAAGTCACGCGTACAGAACTTGATACAGATCTCGCTGGTCAGTGCCTTAGGCAGAGCCCTAATCATCTAACGCTGTTTGGGTGTAAAGCTCTCCGACGCAATCCGCTCGAAGAAGTGCTCTCACTGTCGGACCGCAAGCATAAGTCGCTATCTTAGGCTGACTTACAACTCTACTCCCCCTGATAATGCTACCCGTAAAGATTTCCGACAGCCACCTGACTCCACTGCTTGTCGAATCAGGGAACCGTTGACCCCACCCACCCCGGAGGTCGGCTGCCGTTGAAGTTGTGTGAGAATGGCTTGTAACATGCTGATTGTAAAGCACTTAGTACTTGTACCAGGGCGGCCATTTCCCTATCACCCTGGGGATGCAAATCATTACCCATAACATCCCCAAGTATCTCATCCTCTTGGTCGAGACTCTGCGCGCCAAATTGCACGATCCGGCTTTCCTGGCGCGCCACCGGCTGCGCCCCGCGGACTTTACACGCCACCGCCAACTCAGCTTCACGGTGGTGGTGCTCTTCGTGCTCCAAAAGACCGGGAAGTCCCTCCAGCGCCACTTGCACGAATTCCTGGGCGAGCTGGCGCAGGGAGAGATCTTTGAACCGGTCACCAGCGGCGCCGTTATGCGCGAGCCAAGCTCAAGGAGAGCGCCTTCATCGAACTGAACCGCGACTGCGTGTTGCCGGTGGTCTATGGCTCGGAACGGCCGGTCCAACGCTGGCGCGGACAGAGGCTCCTGGGGATGGATAGTTCCCTGCTGCGCCTGCCCGAGGGCGAAGAATTGGGCCAGGAGTTTGGCTGGAAATAAGCCACCAATCAAAACGGGGCCACCGGCACCCGCTATCCCGAGGCACGCTTGTCGGTGGTCTATGATCTGCTGAACCGCCTGGGTTTGGAGGCGCAACTCCAACCCAGTACCGTGGGCGAAGTGGCCTTGGCCAGCCAGCAGTTGGAGGGCTTTGGACCTGGGGATGTGGAGATCAACGATCGGGGCTTCAGGGGCGGCTGGAAACGGAGAACTTCAGTGGCCGAACCCTGGAGGCAATTCGGCAGGACGTCCAAGCGGCCGTGCTGCTGGCCAATCTGGAGAGCCAGCTCAGCGAGCCGGCCCAAGCCGAGCTGACGGCACGTACTGAGTCCCAGACACCGCCTCGGCAGGTTAACCGCTCGATCTCCTATCATGCTTTGAAGCTCAAGCTGCTGGAGCTGCTCTACCGCGAGGTTCCCGCCGAGCAGGTGATCTAAAGGCTCTCCAGCCTTTTCATGGGCCAGCCGGTGGCCGTGCGCCCCAATCGCAAGCCGCCCAGGCGGCGCAGGCCTTCCTTACACCGGTCGTATCATTTTCAAAGACGAGTCAAGAAGATCGCGTTCTAAGCAACATGCGCTTAATTCAACGGCAGTGGTCGTTCGGGGTAAAAAGGGGGAACGACCACCGGTTGGGCGACGTTAATGGAATTGCATCCTGAAGGGATGCCAGAGCTGTGGCGCGTGTGGTCCTTGCGGTGGTTGGTTGGGCTGATCCTGTTTCAACGTTGGCGGAGTTTACGCCTCTGGCACCTCTTCGAGGTGCGCGAATCTTCCTGCGCTGGCGTTCCGGTGGTCGGCCCCTTTGGCCCTGGCCGACCGACCGGCCACCATCTGTCAACCCTTCGGGTTGAGGTGGATGGAGCAGCAGATGGCAACCCCGACGGGTCGAGGAGGGCCGACCAAGCATCTGCCAACCCTCCAGGCTGGCCAAACACCTGCATCAAGGAGCGCCGACATTCTTGTCGGCTCCTTGGCACGACACCCTCCCCAGCCACCAACACGCGTGCCACCGCCGCTCCCGTGAGGACCAAGCCAATGCCGCCTCCGCAACCGAAGCCGTAATGATGCAGATGTGTGTCCGTCTCCCCCTCACCCCAGCCCTCTCCCGTGGGGAGAGGGGGCATTGGCGCCCGCGCTGGAAAAGGCTCGCCGTCCAGTGATGAATCCGGGCCGGCCGATAGCAGTTCCCTCTCCCCGGGGGAAGGGTCAGGGTGAGAAGGCCCCGAGCGAAGTCGCGCATTGCCCCCTTGAGCCTGGTAAGGACGCGTTCCACCGCGTCCCCATCGCTCTGCACGATCAGGGACGCGGTGGAACGCGTCCCTACCGCACCGACGAGGTTCATGGAAAGGGGGAACAACCCGTGCAACTGCATAGGCACGGCCAAGACACCACGAATGGCCGACAAGAATGTCGGCGCTCCTTGCATGCCTTGGGTTGCCTCCGCGCCTGCGCCCAACCCGCAGGGTTGGCAGACGGTAGCCGGTGCGTCGTTGCGGGGCACAGGGGGGCAGCGACCACCGGTTGGCTGGCGGCAGGTCAGTCGCGCTTGAGCAGGCGTTGTTTGCGGTCGTCGGGGAGGCTGACGTTGCTTAGCCAGGCTTCGGCGGCGGCGCGGTCCGATTGGAGCCATTGGCGGGCGAGGTTTTCGATCTGGCTGTTGCGGATGTTTGGCTCGGTCAGGGTCTCAGCCCAGGGCGCGGCCAGTTCGGGCGCGGAGTAGGCGAGATGGTCGACGTAGGTCTGGACGGCAGCCTCGCGGGCGGCGCCGGCGGACAGGGTTTGCAGCCACTGGCCGGCGGCGGCGGGATCGTTCTCCGCCCAGGATGACATGAGGTTGCGGCACGCGTTCTCACGCAGTTTGCCTTCGCCGAAACCAGCCACCCAGGCAGCGGCGGAATCCGGTTCGGTGCGCGCCCATTGGGTGACGGCCGAGGCCACGGCGCGGTCCCGGGCTTCGCCGGCCGGAAGCGCGCCGGCGAAACCGGCAGCCCCCGTCGGATCGTCCTGTGCCCAGCCGGATACAACGCCGGCCAGGGCCCGGTTCCGGGCTTCGCCCTCGGGGAGCTGATTGGCCCAGGCGACGGCGGCTTTCGCGTCGGTTTCGGCCCATTGGTTGGCGAGAGTGTTGACGAGGTTGTTTTGCATCTCGCCCGCCGGCAGGGTTCGGGCGTATGCCGCCGCGGCCCCGGGGTCTGTTTGCGCCCATTGGTCGCCGAGGCTGCGGAGAGCTCTTTGCTTGTCCTGGCCGTCGGGAAGCTTCTGCGCCCAGGCGACGGCCGCGTTGAGGTCCGCGTTGGCCCAGGAAGAGGCTACGCGGAAGATGAATTCGTCGCGTAGTTGCCCCCTGGGCAGCGACAGCGCGTAATCGGCCGCCGCTTGCGGGTCAATCTCAGCCATCTGGTGGGACAGGTTCTGCTGGGCGTCGCGCTTGGCCTGGCCTTCCGGCAGGGCGCTGACCCATTCGGTGGCAGCTTTGATGTCCGCCTGGGCCCAGCCGCGGGCGATCTGGCCGATGGCCTGGTTCTTCCCCTGCCCCGGGGGAAGGCTGGTGACAAAGGCAGCGGCGGTTTTGGGATCATTCCGGGCCAGCGCCGAGACAATGCGTTCAATGATCTGGTTGCGGCCGTGGCCGGCGGGGAGCGACTGTGCCCAGGCAAGGGCGGCTTGCGGATCTTCCCGCCCCAAACCTTAGCCTTGTGAACAGGAAAGGCATCAATTGGTGAGGAAGGTA
>DAOPPX010000203.1:0-4717 GCA_035358715.1 Verrucomicrobiota bacterium | reverse complement strand
GCTCACTAGTGATTTCTAATTGTCGTCAGTGGTGAATTCTAATTGTCGTTTGAGGCAACCTGACGGGTTGACAGATGGTGGCCGGTCGGTCGGCCAGGGCCAAAGGGGCCGACCACCGGAACGCCAGCGCAGGAAGATTCGCGCACCTCGAAGAGGTGCCAGAAGCGCCAACCCCGCCAACGTTGAAACAGGATCAGCCCAGCCAACCACCGCGAGGACCACACGCGCCACAACTCTGGCATCCCTTCAGGATGCAATTCCATTAACGTCGCCCGTTCCCCCCTCTACCCCGAACGACCCACCGGCTACCGTCTGCCAACCCTCCGGGTTGGGCGCAGGCACGGAATCCACCAACCTCATACCAACTCCAGCTTGCGATTGCACCATTCGCTGCCCGCAACTCCCCCTCGCCCCTTCCGAAGGGGAGAGGGCTGGGGTGAGAAGGCCCCGAGCGAAGTCGCGCATTGCCCCCTTGAACCTGGTAAGGACGCGTTCCACCGCGTCCCCATCGCTCTGCACGATCAGGGACGCGGTGGAACGCGTCCCTACCGCACCGACGAGGTTCATGGAAAGGGGAACAGCCCGTGCAACCGCATGGACACAGCTCAGGATAGAATCACCGCCAACGATCAGGGACGCGGTGGAACGCGTCCCTACCGCACCGACGAGGTTCATGGAAAGGGGAACAGCCCGTGCAACCGCATAGACACAGCTCAGGATAGAATCACCGCCAACGAGCTGCTTCGAGACTCACGGGGACGGCTCCTTCCGCTGATCGGTCTGTGGGACCGTGGTGGGCTTTCCCCCTCTAACCCCACCGGCATCCCGCGCGCCCCCTGCCGGAAGAGGTTGATCGGGCGATCCCGGCGGAGGATAAATGATCGAGCCGCGCATCTGCCCCGCCTGCTCCGCCGCGAAGTTCGGGAAAGGCAGTCGGCCCATCTCCCGCCATTGGCGCACCTGGGCTTCGGCGGCCTGTGTCCGGTCAGCGTTCAACCCGCCATCGCGGGTGCCCGTGACAAGACACGGGGTTCGGCCCCGCGGTTTTTCGCGTGGTTTCGCGTGTTTCGCGGGCCAATCCCAACTCCCCATTTCAGCGTTTCAGCATTTCAGTTTTCAGCTTTTCCCCCCTCGCCTCGTGCTCCGCTCCCTCGATAATTATTTCGAGGGTCCCCCTCCAAATGTCTGACCCCCTCTGCTATGCTCGCCGCCATGAAAACTCAACAGCGCCCCCTGCGCCGGACCCAACCGCCCGGCGCCCGACGCAACCCCCTCAAACCCGCCAGCCGCCCCGCCACCCCGGGCCCCGTCAAACGGCGCCCCCTCGGGCGCATGAAGAAAATCCTTGGCCTCCTCCAGGACGGCAAATACCCCAACTGCAACACCATCGCCACGGAGCTCGAAATCTCGTCCCGCACCGTCGCGCGCGACCTGGACTGCATGCGCGACGACCTGGAGCTGCCCGTAGACTACGACAAACAGCGCCACGGCTACTACCTGACCGAGCCGGTCCAGAGCCTGCCCATCGTGCCCGTCAGCTCCCGCGAGCTCTTCGCCGTCTGCGTCGCCCACAAAGCCCTCGAACACTACCGCGGCACCGCCCTGGAAAAACCCCTCGAACTGGCCTTCAAACGCTTCGCCGAACGCCTCGACGACGACGAGCGCTTCACCCTCCAGAGCCTCGATGAAGTGCTCTCGCTCCGCCCCTTCGCGCCCGAGGACGCCGACCTGAAACTCTTCGAGCTGGTGACCGGCGCCCTCACCGACCGCCACGCCCTGCGCTTCCAATACCGCAAACCCGGCCAACGCCGGACCGAGCTGCGCCGCGTCCACCCCTACCACCTGTTCGAGTTCGGCCACCGCTGGTACCTCCTGGCCTACGACCTCAAACGCCGCGACCTCCGCACCTTCGTCCTGGGCCGCATGCGCGAAGCCGCCGCCACGCGCGAAAAGTTCCAGCTCCCGCCCGGCTTCGACCCCCGCAAACACTTCGAGACCAGCCTCGGCGTCATGAGCGGCAAAGGCGATTACCGCGTCGCCGTCGAAATGGACGCCTGGCTCACCGACATCCTGCGCGGCCGCCGCTGGCACCCCAGCCAGCAAATCACCGAATTCCCCGACGGCCGCTCCCAGCTCCGCCTCCGCCTGAGTTGCCTGGAGGAAATCGAGCAATACATCCTGAGCTGGGGCGCGCACGCCATCGTCCTGGACCCCCCCGAACTGCGCCAGCGCCTCCTTCGCACCACCCGCGAACTCGCCCGCCGCTACGCCCACCCCGCCGCCGGCGTGTGTCAATCCGCGCCGGCGGCCTTGCCGGCTGGCGCAGGCATCAAGCCTTGACCGCTGCTTCCTTGGCCGCCAGCGCTCAGTGCGGGCGGACGGGCAAAAGCAAGCTCGCATCAGTTTAATGCCGCCGCCGGCCATCGGCGATACTACCGCGTCAAGCTCGGGCGGCAGCGGGCGGCGCGGCGGCGAGCGGAGGCGCAGACATTGCCCCCCGCCGCAAAATCAAAGCAAATAAGGGTGTTGACGCCCCGCGGCGGCTCTTGGTAAGATCGCGCCATGATTGGTGAGCCGCAAAACCAATTCTCTCTTACCGGCACAGCGTTCAGTACGGGCGGCGGGCAAAAGCAAGTTCAGCCCCTGTGTTGCATATGAGTCATCAGACTCTTCAACCACAACTATGACAAACAGCAAAACACCACCACGCAATATGTACAAATCCAAATCCTCTAGCTGGGCTGGGCTGCGCCATGCAGCACTGGCTCTCCTCGCATTCGGCACACTGGCGGTTCTGCCCCTGCGCGCTGATACCGTCTATGTCACTACCTTTACCGGTAGCGTTCTAACCACGTGCGACCCGGTTTGTTACGACCCGCTCGCGCTCGGTTGCACCGTCTCGACCTACGGCTCTACCTCGGTCAGCGGCGCACCCGGCGTGCCCTCGCGCACCAAGTGCACCTACGGCTTTGCCGGCACGGTGAACTGGAGCGTTTTGCCTAATCTGGCCGTCGAGAACGCTGGCGGCGTTTACCGCATTGAAGTCGCCCACACTGCTACCTCAAGTTGCACTAGGGACGCCATCGTCACCGCGTGGTCCGAGCTGGGCACGGTCTCGGCCTCCTGCACCAACTCCCCGGTCTTCCAGCAAGGCTACGGCGGCGATACGTGGCAAACCATGGGCTACATCACCAACCAGCCGGGCATCAGCGACCCGCTCATCTACTTCATCCTGACCGGCGGCACTGTCAACAACAGCGGCAACCGGCTCTACATTGACGCCTTCAAGTTCACTCACATTGACATGTGCGACGGTGTCGTCGGCGACGTAGTCGTCACCGGCCCGCTCGCTGCCGGGCAAATGTTCGTCAATGTGACGGGAGTCACTGCGGGCGCGACCAACGTCACGATCTATGCCGACGAGGTTGAAATCGGCCAGACGAACTACGCCGCGGGCTTCGCTGCTGGGGCGCTGAGCGTTCCGGTGAGCACCGCGCTGGTCAAGGACAAGGTCATCAAAGCAACCCAGAGCAAGATCAATTTAATTGGCGGTATCTGCACCTCCGCGATGCCCGCCAGCGGCGTGCCCGTGGGCAGCGGGGCCAATCCTCAACTCACCGTGGTGCTGTCGTGCGGCGAGCAATCCGAACTCACGGGTCCGGCTGGCGCGGATACCTCCGGTGCAGCCACATCGCCGTTCCATGTCAAATGCACCGGTCTGGTGGGTTCCTCGGCCACCGCCCCTGCCGGCGGCGCCGTGCTCACGCCCGGCTCCTGCTGGCAAACCGTCACGTTCAACTTCGCCATCGACCCCATGCGCCAATGGCAGGCAAATACCGCCTACACCTCGGCCAATCCGTATTGCCTGCTCGAAGCCCTCTCGTTCGCGATTGACACCAACACGCCCGATACCGGCCCCTATGACATCTATGTGGACCTGATCAAGAATGGCGACACGGTAATCGAGAACTTCGAAGGGTGGGATGCCGGTCAGGACGTAATGTTCACCTCGCCCAATGTGGCCATCATGCCCAGCCCCGGCACCACCTACCTCGGCGGGGAGAATTCCGCCCTGGTCAGCCAGGCGAATGCCTATGAGGGCACGAATTCGTGCCGCATCCAGTGGCAGTGGAAGAACAATGACCCGATTCGCTGGGCGCACGTGTTGGCCAGCCGTGACAACGGCGCGACCTATCCGCAACTGGACATGAGCAAGCCGGTGACTGTGCGTTTGCTGGTCCTGCCGGTGGGTGAAACCGCTGGCAAGCTGGGCGTCGGCACCGTAGCGAGCCAGACCAAGAACGGGGGCGAAAGCGCCACCTTCAGCGTCACCGCCACCGGCGTCGGTCCGTTCACCTACCAGTGGAAGAAGAACGGCACCCCGGTCGGTACGGACAGCAGCAGCTACACCATCGGCTCCGTGGCGGCTGGCGATGCCGGAACCTACACCGTCGTGGTAGACAACGCTGCCTGCTATCCAATCGAAAGCTCGCCAGCCGTGCTCACGGTTGCCACCCCGCCCCCCGGCAAGCTTGACGTCCAAAGGTACGGCAAAAACGTCGTTGTTTCTTGGGCTGGGAGATATCAACTGCAAGAGAAGGTTAATATTGAGGCCACTTTTTACGACGTTGGCGGGGTGCTCGAGTCCCCGTATACAAACGACCTAGGAGCCTGTTGAAGAACCCCCGATTTCCGGATTCGCAACCCAGACCGGCCG
>DAOPPX010000202.1:0-4793 GCA_035358715.1 Verrucomicrobiota bacterium | reverse complement strand
GGTGCGTCGTGGCCACAGTTTGGGTCACTCCGCGCGTTCGCTAAGGATTCGGGGCAAGCGGAAGAAGTGTAATATAGTTGTTGCGCCCCCAAGCCCGTTTGCTATATTTCGCCTTCCCTTTGCCCGGGAACCTGGCTGCGTCGTCGCAACCGGGCGGGGCAGGGGATTGTAAACTGAATGCCGACAATTAATCAATTAATCCGTAAGGGCCGCACTAAACTGAAGCACAAGTCCAAGTCGCCCGCCTTGGAGAACTGCCCTTTCCGCCGAGGGGTTTGCATCCAGGTGATGACGCGCACGCCCAAGAAGCCCAATTCGGCGATGCGTAAGGTGGCCAAAGTGCGCCTGACCAACGGGCATGAGGTGATTGCCTACATTCCGGACGAAGGCCACAATTTGCAGGAGCACTCGATCGTGCTGCTACGCGGCGGGCGCGTGAAGGATTTGCCGGGCGTGCGTTACCACATCGTGCGCGGATCGCTGGATGCCGTCGGCGTGGAGAAACGCCGTGTCAGCCGCTCAAAGTATGGAGTCAAGCGGCCTAAGGCCGGCGCCCGGCCGGCTGCCGCCGCTGCCGCCCCCGCCGCCGCGCCGGCTGCGTGAGGTGCCCAACCCTTTAACTATACAACCTATCTAACGCTTTAGAGAACTCATGTCGCGACGTCGTCGAGCAGTCAGTCGGCCCATCCCCAAGGATGCCAAATTCAACAGCACGCTGGTAACGCGTCTGGTCAACACGGTCATGAAACAGGGCAATAAGAGTGTGGCGCAACGCATTGTGTATGGCGCTTTTGATGAGCTCGTTGCCAAGAACCCGGCCGCCAACCCGATGGAAGTCCTGCAACGGGCGGTTGATAACGCCAAGCCGCGCCTGGAAGTCAAGGCACGGCGGATGGGGGGCGCCACCTACCAGGTGCCGCTGGAGGTGCCGGTTGACCGCCAGTTCTCCCTGGCGCTGCGCTGGCTGGTGGATCTCGCTGACGCACGCAAGGGCATTCCGATGAAGGAAGCCCTGGCCGCGGAGATACTGGATGCCTACCAGGGCCAGGGGAATGCCATTCGCAAGCGCGATGAGGTGCACAAGATGGCACAGGCCAACAAGGCCTTTGCCCACTTCCGCTGGTAATCATTCTCAGACCAACGCCCCGAAGGCCCAAGCGACCCGGGGCGTTTTTGTTTTTACCCAAGGATCCCTGAATGGAAATTGCATCAGAAAGAAGGAAATCGGCGAAGGCCAAGGGGCCGGCCGTGCCCCAGCGGCAGTACCCGATCGAGCGCACCCGCAACATCGGCATCGCCGCGCATATTGACGCCGGCAAGACAACCACCACCGAGCGCATCCTCTTTTGCACCGGGCTCATACACAAAATGGGAGACGTGGACGACGGCAACACGGTGACCGACTGGATGGAGCAGGAACGCGAACGGGGGATTACCATCACCTCGGCAGCGACCACCTGCTACTGGACACAGAAGGCAGACGGCACTCATAAGGCGTTCGAGGGCGCCCCCCATCGCATCAATATTATTGATACCCCGGGGCACGTGGACTTTACCGCCGAAGTCGAGCGTTCCATGCGCGTGCTGGACGGCGCGGTGGCCGTGTTTTGCGGCGTGGCCGGCGTCCAGCCGCAATCTGAAACCGTCTGGCGCCAGGCGACCAAGTACAAAGTCCCCCGCATTGCATTCGTCAATAAGATGGACCGCACGGGAGCCAACTTCGAGAACGCATTGAACGACATGCGCAAGAAGCTCGGCGCCTACGCGTATCCGATCTTCCTCCCCATCGGCAAAGAGGACCACTTTGATGGCGTGATTGACATCGTGAATCAGAAGGCGATCGTCTATGACCCCGACGACGAACACGGTCTCAATTGCCGGATTGCGGACATTCCGGAGGCGCTGAGAGATTCAGCCAAGGCGGCGCTGGCGGAACTGATTGATGCGGTCTCCAATAAGGATGAAAAGGTCGCCGAGTTGGTGATCGAGAACAAACCGGTTACGCCGGAGGCCCTAAAAGCAGCCATCCGGCGTTTGACCTGCAAGATTGAGCTTGTCCCTGTGCTGTGCGGCTCAGCCTTCCGGAAGCGCGGGGTGCAGCCGCTCATTGACTCGATCGTTGATTACCTGCCGTCCCCGCTTGACGTGCCGCCTGCGGCCGGCATCGCGCCGGACACCGAAGCCAGGGTTGAGGTCCCCTCCGACGACAACGCGAAGTTCTGCTCCCTGGCATTCAAGTTGTGGACGGACCCTTACGTGGGCAAACTGGTGTTCTTCCGGGTGTATAGCGGCCGATTGAACAAGGGCGACATGATTTACAATCCGCGCACCCGCAAACGCGAGCGTGTCAGCCGGGTGCTGATGATTCAGGCCGACAAGCGGATAGACGTGGAGACGACTTTTTCGGGCGATATCGCCGCCCTGGTGGGAGTGAAGAACATCACCACAGGCGACACGCTTTGCGACGAGGACTTCGAAGTGCTCCTTGAGCCGCCGACGTTCCCGGAGCCTGTCATCTCGATGGCGGTCGAGCCCAAGACCAAGGCGGACCGCGAGAAGATGGGGGAGGGATTGCAGCGCCTGGCGGAGGAAGACCCCACCTTCCGCTGCTTCACCAACGAAGAGACCGGCCAGCTCATCATTGCGGGCATGGGCGAACTGCATCTGGAAATCATCCGCGATCGCTTGTTCCGCGAATTCAAGGTCGGCGCCAATGCCGGCGCGCCGCAGATTGCGTATCGCGAAACGGTGACCAAGGCAGCCGACGGCGAAGGCAAGTTTATTCGCCAGTCCGGCGGGCGAGGTCAATATGGCCACGCCTGTATCACCCTGGCGCCCAACGCGCGCGGCAAAGGCGTTGAGATCGAGAACAAGATTGTTGGCGGGGCGATTCCCAAGGAATACATCCCGGCGGTCATGAGCGGCATCAAAGAGGCCATCGCTGGCGGTGTGCTGGCGGGTTACGCGGTGGTGGATGTGAAAGTAGCCATCGTGGACGGCACATTCCACGAGGTGGATTCAAGTGAGCTGGCCTTCAAGATGGCCGGCATTTTTGCCTTCAAAGAGGCGGCCAAGAAGGCAAACCCCATCCTGCTGGAGCCGATCATGAAGGTGGAACTGACCACGCCCGACGAGTACCAGGGTGATCTGCTGGGCGATCTCAACCGGCGGCGCGGCAAGATCGTGCATATCGAGGCCAAAGACGCCTCGACGATTGCCAGTGCCGAAGTGCCGCTGGCGGAGATGTTCGGCTATGCGACAGCGATTCGCTCGCTGTCAAAGGGCCGCGCGGCGTATTCGATGGAGCCGTTCCGGTTCGAGCCGGTGCCGAGCAGCATCGTTGCCGGCATCCTGGATATCGCCAAAGGCAGGCCCCCCGCTCGCGCCTGATCGCGCAGTTACTTTCCAGCAGCTTTGGCTCGCTGGTATTCGGCTTGCGCCCTGGGCATTTGGGCCTTCAGGTTTTGAATGCGCTGTTCGTCAACGGGGTGCGTGCGCAGAAACGACAAGCCCTGGCTGCCGCCGTGCTGCTTGCTGTAGGCTGAGAACCGCTCCCAGAATGCGACTGCAGCCGTCGGGTCATAGCCGGCTCGAGCCATGTAGAGCAGCCCGATATAGTCCGCCTCCGACTCGTGTTTGCGGCTGTAGGGCAGCAGCACGCCAACCTGGCTTGCCACGCCGTAAGCCTGGCTCACCAGTGTCTGCGTTACCTGACTGCTGCCGGACGTCATCGCCCCCACAACACTGCCCCCTGCCTGGGCGGCCATTTGCTGGCTCATCCGTTCGGCACCATGATGGGCGGTGGCATGGGCGACTTCGTGGCCGATTACGGTTGCCAGGCCGGCCTCGTCCTTGGCAATGGGCAGAATTCCGGTATAAACGCCCACCTTGCCGCCGGGCAAACACCAGGCGTTGGCCTCCTTGCTCTCGAACAGCACGAACTCCCACTGGGCATTGGGCAGGTTGGCGACGGCGGCGATGCGCCGGCCCACGTTTTGCACCATCGCGGCGGCCTTTGCGTCCTTGCTAATCGGCGTGCTCTGCTTGGTCTTTTCAAACTCACTGATGCCCAGTTTCATTTCCTCGGCGGACGAGACCAGGCTCAATTGGCTGCGGCCGGTTTCGGGAACCGTCGTGCAGCCAGCAAACAGCAGGGCACTCAGAATGGCAAACGCCGCGCACCGCAACAGTTGACATGATGACAATTTCATAGCCTTGCGAGTTACGTTTCGGATCATTCACACCTTACAGCCGCGCCAACCGGAATCAAGGGAGAATCTCGCTCCCGGCTTGCGCTCTCGCGCCGGGCAGGGGTGGCAGAACAGCCGCAAGCTCGCCAGCCGCAGAACTCCTGACCCCCCGCACGGATTCTGAGGGCGTGAGGAATCCTCCTGATGCCACCACAGGCCTGTTTTCTTGAGGAATCTCGCGTTTTCTGTCGTAATCGTGCGCCAGGTGGCCGCAGGAACAACCCGCGTCAATTCCCCCGTGCCAGGAGGTTCTGGCCTGGCAAATAGCTGACATTACCGCAGCGGCAGGCGGCTGCCACCGTGGCATCGCCGTCGCTCCTCCGTTGCTCCTCCGTCCCTCCTCCGTTCCACCTCCCACCGCCGGTCGGAGGTGGAACGGAGGAGGGACGGAGGAGCAACGGAGGAGCGACGGCAGGGGGATGGGGTATGGCGAGGGGGGGGAATTGGTCCGGTCCTGAAATAGATTGTCACCTTGTATGGCAAAGCGATTAGCCCGACTTTCGCTACCGGCGGGCGGTTTAGGTTTTTTGGGGGTAGGCAGGC
>DAOPPX010000201.1:0-4941 GCA_035358715.1 Verrucomicrobiota bacterium | reverse complement strand
ACCTTCCTCACCAATTGATGCCTTTCCTGTTCACAAGGCTAAGGTTTGGGGTGGAGAAGACGGCGGCGGACGCGCGCCCTCACCGGGCTGCCTCCTGCCTCGCCAGCTTGAGAATCCAGCGGCCGTAAAGGTAGATCATCACCGCCGCGGCCACGCCAATCGCGGCGAAGACATACCACGTCACGCCGACAGAATGCGATTGGTAGAGCAGCCGGGTCAGGTGCTCCGGCGTCTCGCCGGTGACCTGCACCAGCTTCGCAAAAGCCTCCCCGACGGGCAGCGCCTGCTCGGTCACCTGCGCCGGCGAGAGGCCGCGCTCGACAAGCAACTGCCGCGCGAACACGTCCTTGGACGAGTAAGTGTGGTAGAGCTGCGGACCGAGCTTCCCCTCAATTGTCCAGCCAATCAGTATCGGCGCCTGCGAGAAGCCGATCCACATCGCCTTCTTGTCCGGCGGCGCGATGTTTCCCAGGAACTCGCTGAACTTGGGGCTGGCCAGCATCTCGCCGACGCTGAAAGCGATCATCCCCAGCACCGCAAACCCGACCAGGTTGGTGAGGCCAAAGAGGCTCAGCCCGGCAATCACGAACACGGTGCCCACCACCATGCTCGTTGTGGCCCGCATCTTCGCGCTCAACGCCGCGAACAGGAAGCAGGTGAGCATGATCATGCCGGCGTTGATGTTGACGATGCCCTCGGGTTGAATGGTCTGGCCGGCCTCGTCCATGCCCAGCAGGAATCTCCACACTTTGCTCTGCGCCCCATCCGCGCCGAAGAGCAACTGCACCATCGGCGCCGTGTCCACCCAGTCCTCGATATACTTGGGCAGCACGTCCCAGAGCATCGGAAACATCAGCCACCACACCGAGAAGATGATCAGGTAGAGCGCCAGGTGCGGCTTCTTAAGCTCCGCCAGCGCTTCCAGTGCGAGGCTGCGCTGCTGCCCCTGGGGGCCCTGGCGGAGGCGTTGCTGGCGGGCAAGGCGCTCTTCCTTGCCCGGCTCGCGGTAGGTCAGCAGCAACAGGAAATTCAAGCAGATCACCCCCGCATTGATGTAGAAAACATACTTCCACGACAGCAGGCGCATCTGCAGCGCGATCAGCGGGCCAATCCAGCCGCCGATGTTCACCGTCTGATAGAAGATGCCCCAGGCCATCGAGCTGTTGCGGCGGTTGGTGGACTTGATGAGCGTGCCCTGGATGCCCGGCTTGAATATCGCCGTCCCGGTCGCCAGCAGCATCACCCCCGCGAAAAATCCCCAGTAGCTCGGAAACCACGCCATCACCAGGTAGCCCAGCGCCTTGACGACCGTCGAGGCGAAGATTGTCTGCTTGTAGCCGTAGCGGTCGGACAGCCCGCCGGTGAAAATCGGGATGAGCGACTGCGTCAGATTCCAGCACAGCAGCAGCGTCCCAAAGGTGGCCATCGTCACGCCCAGCGCCCCCTCCGAGGCGGGCCGGGTCGCGTAGAGCGTCGCCACCGCGCGCACCCCGTAATAGGCCAGCCGCTCGACCATCTCCATGCCGCCCACTACCCAGAACACGTAGCTGAGGCTGGCGATGGAGGCCCACAGGCCGAGCTGCTTCACATCGGCCAGTGTGGTCTCGTTGGACGGTTGCACGGGCGGCGAACTGGTTGGCTGGCTCATCTCATTCTTCTACTTGTTCCGCTGCGGGAGGGCGAGCGTTCCCGCGAGCCCTGGTCTCCGCCCTCCAGGCATGGGCTCGCGGGGGCGTTCGCCCTCCCGGCTGGTTGTGTGCGGACCCTCATTGCGGCCATTGCCTCACAACACCGTCCTGGCCAGGCCATGCAGGCCCACACTCAGTGCGGCCAGCGAATCGCCCGCGATCAGGCCGCCGCCGACCAGCGACATCGTGCTCATGTCCGGCGGCAACTGGTCGTCGCCCGTCTGCGGACGGCGCGAGGCGCGCCGCGCCTGGACAAGGTCGAACACCGAGGACCCCACGCCCCCCGCCGTCCACCACAACACCGTGGGCAGCTCCACAAAACCGCCGAACGACGACGCGTAAGGGCTGGGCAGCAGCACCGCGTCCAGCACGAAGTTGCCCGCGCGCGCCCGGGCGGAGGTCTTCAGCGCCTGCTGGTAGCCCGGGATGCGCTTGATCAGCTTGCGCGCGATCTCGATCAGGAGCCCGAGCAGCACGCCGAACCGCAGCGCCTGCATCACCTGCGGCTGCGAGGTGGTGATGCCTTTGAGCGCGCCCACCAGCTTGTAGGTCATGGCCGATTGCCACTGCTGCGCGCCCTCGGCATGCGGATGGGTGAACTGGTCCACGCGCAGCACCTCATACGAGTGCATGAAGACTTTCCCCAGCACCACCGCCAGCACCGCGCCCATCGCGATGCCGATGACCTGGTAACGGAACTGGATGATGCGGTTGGTCCCCAGCCGCCAGCCCGTCGAGCGGTCCTGCTGCATGTCGCCG
This sequence comes from Verrucomicrobiota bacterium, assembly GCA_035358715.1. Lineage (GTDB taxonomy): Bacteria > Verrucomicrobiota > Verrucomicrobiia > Limisphaerales > UBA8199 > UBA8199. The sequence goes on along the minus strand of DAOPPX010000201.1, from coordinate 2,494 downwards.
CCCTCGCTGCACGCGATCAGCAGAATGGACGCGCAGAGCAGCCCCACCCCCGGGTCGCGCAGCCCCAGCGCCGCCAGGATGAACACCGTCAGCACGAACGCGCTGGAAATCGGGTTCCAATCCGAGATCCCCAGCGAAATGCCGTTCACCAGCACGAACAAAAAGCACAACCCCAGCGCCACCGCCAAAAAGAACACCGGCTGATGCAGCACCTGGCTGCCGAAGAAAACCGTCGCCGCGCCCCAGAACACCACCCACAACACCAGCCGGAACACGTTGACCCGCTTCCAGTCATCCGCCGGGCTGGCCGCCTGGCCGCGCTTCTGGCGGAACTGCCGCGCGGCCTGGATCAGGATCAGCGCCACGTCCAGGATCGCCGCGCCGAGAATGGTTCCCAGCGCAATGATGAAGCCGATCTTGCGGAACGGCTCGCCGGGCTTGAGCCAGCCGATGCTCACCAGGTAAGGCGTCTGCCACTTGCCGATCAGCGCCACCACCAGAGCCGGAATCGCAATCCGCGCCCCCACAATCAGCCCCGCCCCGAACGTCGAGGCCGAGAGGCTTAACCCGGTCAACGCCTCGATGCCCTTCTGCGTCACGCCGAGCCGCGCCAGCGCCGGCAGCTTGAGCGCGAACAACCCGCCCGCATACCCCGCCAGCATCCCGCCCCCGAGCTTCGCAATCGAGCGCTTCAGCAGGTTCCTGTCCGTCAGCGCCCGCAGAATGTTGGCCACCGCGAAGCCCGACGGGTAGGCCAGTTGCATCCGGTCCACCAGCACCGGCGTGTAGAGCATTCCCACCCCCACACCGAACATGCCGATGGACATGAAATACAGCACCAGCTTCCACACCGGCGGCTCGGGCAACCCCAGCCACACCATCGCCTGCATCAGCACCGCCATGCCGCACATGCCCGCCACCGACGCCGCCATTGTCTGCATGTAATTCGCCCCGTGCCGTCCCTCCGGCCCGTAGGGCAGCGTCACCGTGCTGCCCAGGATGCCCGCCAGCACCTGCCCCCCAATGAAAAACCCGATCGAGAAGTTCATGAACGCCGCCGAAATCCCGCCCAACGGCCCCAGGATCAGAATCGCCACCGCCCCCAGCATCAGGTGGTAAGCCGGCGAGCCGATCCGCGGGAGCAACCGCCCCACGCCGGCACGAGTCGTTCGATTGTCAGCCATAGCGCGACCAGTGCGCCGGAAGATAGGCAAGCCCGCGCCCCAAAGAAAGTAAAACACCGCCACCCCCACAACCTCGCGCCGCGCAGCAAGCACCAGGATTCACCGTCTCATCTCAGTTTTGGCATGTTTCGCGTGGTTGGCGGTTAATTGAATTCCCGCTTTCAGGTCTATGCGCTCGCCCCAGCCATCCCCAGCCTCGCCAGTCGCCGCAGCGCCCCCAATAAGTCGTGTACAAGGGGTGTACCAGGGATGCTCGCCGGGTGCTCACGCTCCAGCCCCTCGTGCTCCTGCCGTGCATCCCTTGTGCTCCCCTTGTACACGCTTCGGCGGAGCGGCGAGATAACCTTGGCGGGGGCGGAGGCGGACTCCGGAGCGGACGGGGCTTTGGATTTCGCAACTCTTGTCTTTCCAGTGGGTTGCTGGATGACAGGCTCGGGCGGCGGCGGGACAATCGCGTTGTGCGACCATTCCTGGCCTTTCCAGCCGCTCTTTGTCTGGATGGTCACTATGAATACCTTCTGACCGCTGACCGGCTGCCCAAACCGGGCGGTGTAGAGCGCCGTGATGTCGCTTTGGCCATTGCTGGCCGGTCCCAACAGGCCCAGGTAATACACCCGCCGGTGTTTCATCCGGCCCGCGCTGCATGGCGGCTGCCCAAACACCATGATCTCTTCACTGACCGTCCCGACGTTCAGCAGCAGGCGCACGCCGCTTTCCGCGTCGTTGACTATCTCCAGCCCGGCGACGGGGTTGGGGCTGAACACGACCGGGGCCGGCGGCTCAGCCACGGGCGGCTGGCCGATGCAATGCCGGGTGCTGTTGATCTGGACGTAGAATTGCTGGCCGCTCAGGTGGTAATACTGCCCCAGCGACGGGTGGCTGGGGGCGGTTTGGGCGGCGCTGACCCAGCGCAGGCGCTGGGCTTCGGTCAGGGTCCGGCCCCAGGCATTGGAGCAGGAGCCGAAGATGGCGCGGGCGCGGCTTTGGGCCGGGGTTTTGGGATCGTGCGGCACGGTCAGGGCGCGGCAGCACTGGCCGAAGGGTGAGGGGTAGAAGATGTGAGAGCCGAGTCTTCCGGTGCGAGGGGAATCGAGGAGTTTCATGGATGATAGCCTTTCGTTTGCCGGCCGGGAGCGCCGCCCGGCAGCCAGCCCAACACAGGCCAGCCTCCCAGACTGCCATGCCTCCGCAGCCGTGGGGTAAAGGTTACTCCCAGGCCCGATAATCACAAGCACCAACTCCCTGCACGGGCGGATGCGATTTGACTCAAAAAGATTGTTACCCGGGCGAGGAGAAGATGGTCGAGTAAG
>DAOPPX010000200.1:0-5068 GCA_035358715.1 Verrucomicrobiota bacterium | reverse complement strand
CCCGGCAGCCAGCCCAACACGGGCCAGCCTCCCGGACTGCCATGCCTCCGCAGCCTTACGGTGAAGCTTGCCGCAAGGGCGCATAACATCAAGCGCCAACTCTCGGCACAAGGTGGAGGAGCTGGGGGCAGACCGGGCGGCGGTGCCAGGGCTGCCGCTGGGGAGCCTTATCGCGTGGAACCGGTTAAGCCGCGGGAGGCTGGAGGGAAGGGTGATTTAGACGAGCTGCACGTTCACAGAGTCGGTCAAGCCGTCGAAGTCGTGCTGATCGGTAACAAGCAAGTGCTGGGCTTTGGCCTTTTCGGCGGCGACGGCGTGCAGATAGTCGTGGACGCGACCGCCGCGAACGCCGCGCTTCCTGGCCTGCTTCAAAGCCGTCAGTACCTCTTGCGGCTCAAGGTCCGTAAAATCCAGGTCCCTGGCCAGCGCCGCAACCGTTTGCGCCGCGGCATCAGCTTCGACACGGATGGCCAAGTTGCCGCCGGTCAGCGCGGAAAAGATTTCAGACAACGCATGGCTTCGGGTAATGCCCCGATCTTCATGCAGGCGCCTCCGCAGTCCCAAGTCCGCAGTGGCCAAAACCAAGGCGGAGGAATCCCAGTAAGCTTTCATCGGGCATTCCGGTCGGCGCGGATCGCGGCGCTGACGGTCTTGCGGTCAAGCTTTTGCGGCAGCATCAGGAAGCCCTCCCGCGTCCGTAGCGGACGCACGACCGGAACTTCCTTTTCGACCAGCTCGACAACTCGGATACTGCCGTCCGGTTGCCGTTCCGCGGAAAATGGCTTCCGGGGGGTGAACAGTTCTTTGCAGGCCAGGCGGCCGTTTTCGTCGGCGATGAGCTTCATAATGGGAGCATCCCATTGGCCGCGTGGAATAGCAAGCCCTTTTCGCCCTGCATGTCTGGACAGGGTGTCCGGCGAACTGTGTCCGGGGATGGGGGGATGGGCGGACAGATCGGCGGACAGGTGGCACGGAAATGGGCTTTCATGGCCCTTTTGCCCTGGTCCAAGTATCATTGATAACTGGTAACTGCTCAGGTAACCGTGCGCTTTGGGGCGGCTACCTGAGAGGGTTTGGCGGGTTGCCCGCTGCCGGGCGCGTGGGCGAGGACTACGAGGTGTTGAGCGCGGGAACGAAGGGATTGCCGAGGAACACGCGCTGCAACGCGTCGAGGGCGTTGAGACCGTGCTTGCGGGCCGTGGAGACGTAGCCGCGGATGCGGCAGAAGTTCACCAGGGCCTGGAAGCTGCGGAAGGTGCCGGAGATCTTCTGCCGCAGCTTCATCATCCGCAGATCGCGTTCCGACTGGTTGTTGTCGAACGGAACCGCGAAATCCCGCATGAAGGCGAGGATTTCGTCGGAGTGGTCGCGGAAGCGGTCCAGCAGGTTGCGGGCCTTGCTCTGCTTGCGGCGGCCTCTCCGTTTTGGACCCTGTGCCACGCCGACCGGATCCTGCGCGTCGCGGGCCTGGACGATCCGCTCGTAGCCCTTGAGGACCCGCTCCTGGTCGGCGGGCGGCAGGGCGGTCAAGCCAGAGGCGCTGGCTGTGGCGACCGCTTCCTTGATGGCCAGCAGGTGGTCGATCATCGCCTTGGCCCATGCCTGGTTCTGCTCCTCCCACAGGAAGGTTAGTTCGCGCAACAGATGGCTGTTGCAGAGGGCATGGTCGCGGTCGTAGTCGAAGTAGGACTTCCAGAAGTCGTGGACCGCGCAGCCCCGGTAAGCCGCAAGGATGCCGGCCGCATTCATGGCCTCTCGCCCGCGCCGCTTGTGTGCGTAGTACCAGGTGAGCCCCTGGGTCGAGACGGTGTGCAGCCAGTGCAAGGAGCCGGTGGCGCGCACGCCGGTTTCGTCAAAGCCCGCCACGGGAGCCGCGGCCGCCAGGTCGCGGATGGCGGCCTCGACCGGTTCCAGTCGCTGGGAACAGTCGGCTTTGAAGTTGGCGAGCGTGCCCTCGCTGAAGCGCTCGCAGGCGAAGAGGTCGCGCATGATTTCGGCGAGCCGGTCGAAGGGCAGCAGTTGGTACTCGCCCAGATAGACGGCCACGCTCTGGACGCGCGGGCCGTACTGCACGGGCGCCGCGGCCGCGGGCGGGAACGCGGCGTGGTTGTCGCAACCGCACGGGCAGGTTTTGACCTCGGCCTGATGCTCGGTGACTTCCAGTTTGGGTTCGGGCAGGTCGTGGACCTGGCGGCGCTCGACGCGGTCGGCTGGCTGACCGGCCAGGGAGCGGCCGCAGCCCGCACAGCGCTCGACACGATGGGGCACGATGCGGTCGGGCTGCTCAACCCGGCGCAGCGTATGCCCCGGATGGCCCGGCTGACCGCCCGTGGGGCGCTCGCTTTTCGGACGCAGGCTCTTGGGCTTGGGCTTGGCGAGTCCATCGGAAGACGGCGGCTGGTGGCTGTTGTGCGAGTCCTTGGCGACCTGCTCTTCCAGCGTCCGCACCCGGTCGCGCAAGGCCGCGTTCTCGGCCTTCAGGACGGCGACTTCCTTTCGCAGCGCGTCCAGTTGGCGGGACAACTCGCAGAGCATCCGCGCCGCCGACTCGGGATCGGTCCGGCAAATCGTCTAGGCTTGATCGTCGCCGATCATGCGCACAACTCCCGCCGGAAGTCGGCCACGAGGGGATAGAGGTACACGTCCTTGACGGCGGCGCGGATGCGGTGGGCGCGGTCGTTGCGGGTGCGGCCCCGGGTCAGGCCTAGCCGCCGCCAGTTGGCGGCGCGGTAGCAGGTTCCCTGGAACCGCGAGCGGTCCACGAAGGTCTCCAGCGCATGCACGGGATGCCCGTACTTGGCTTGCCAGTCGGCGCGGATGCGCCGGGCGATCAGGCCCAGCACATGACTGGCCAGATGCGGCACCTGCACCCAGCCGGGAATGAGCAAGCGCGTGTTGTTGGTGAGATAGGGCAGGTTGCGTTCGCACGTGGCGCGATCCCAGCCGAGGAACACGTCGCGGTCCACGCACTTCCAGGCCGCCGAGCCGAACAGGGCGCAGGCCACCGGGCGGCCCTGCCGCTCGCGCAACAGATAGGGGAGGTTCTCGCCGACGGTGTTGCGCTGTCCGAGGTAATGCTCGTGGGCCAGCAGGCCGTGGAAGAGGCGCGCGTCGGCCGAGCCCGGCGCGACGACGCGTGCCTGCAAGGGTTGCAGGTCCGGCAACGCGCCGCTGATCGGCTCACCCGGCGGCGGCGGCGTCACGTGTCGATTGCGCCGCCCGTTGGGCGAGGATCCTTGGCGGGCCGGCAGCCGGATCTGCCCGGCCCGTTCGAGCTTGAGCAGCAGCGTGCGCGCGGCCATGTCCTTGGGGAGGCCCAAGGCGTTGCGCCAGTTCCAGCGCGCGCACAGTTCCCGGCTCAGGCGCGTGCGGTTCCAGTCGGGATGCGCGGCCAGCAGGCCGCCAACCAGTTCGAGGTCCGACTCGCCGAGGCACCGCCCCTGCATGACCATCGTGTTTGCCATGGCCGAGAAAATACGACACGCGCCCCGCTGAGTTCAGCCCGGAAATGAACTTTTTCTCCTATTTTTGTGTTGCGCTTGTGGGGGGGGATTGTATTTAGCTCAGTGGTGTAGCGCCACAGTGGGGCTACCTGAGCAGTTACAAAGGTTCAAGATATGTTTAGCAGCAATGTGTTTGGCCGCGCTCTGTGTGCAGTTGTGGTGACTGTGGCAGGCTCCAACCTAATCGGAATCGGTGTGGCAGCGCCGATGCAATGGCCCTTGAGCAGTGGAGGTAACGGGCATTGGTATGACGTTGTTGCCGTCCCACAGGGTATCACGTGGACGGCCGCGAATGCCGCTGCGGGAGCACTGCCAGGTAATTGGTACTTGGCGTGTATCACTTCGGCAGCCGAGAACTCGTTCGTCTATAGCCTGGCGAAGGATGACCAGTCGCTCTGGCTGGCGGTACCTCCAACCCTGGAAGGCCCGTGGATTGGAGGATATAGATCAGGATCGGCTTGGTTATGGGTGTCCGGAGAGCCGTTTGTCTATAAGAATTGGCGTCCAGGGGAGCCGAATGGTACCGGGTATCGGATTGGGCTGGCCGGCGCTTATCCGAACCCCGGAGCGGGTTGGAACGATGTATATGATTCCCGGCTGGAGCATGCGTATGTCATTGAATCTGCTTTGCCGACGCCGATCATCACGGAGCAACCGCAGAGTTGCACGAACGTCGTTGGCACCACGGCAAGTTTCTCCATCATCGCTGTGAGCACCCTGCCGCTGAGTTACCAGTGGTATTTCGGCTCAACCCCACTGGTAGATGGCGGGCCGTTCAGCGGAGCAACGTCGCCGGATCTGACCATCACGGGCGTACAGGCATCGGAGGAAGGGAGCTATCGCGTGGTGGTTGCCAACGCCGCGGGCAGCACCAGCAGTGAATGGGCTACCCTTACCGTGTTCGGGCGCCCGTCTATTGTTACCAACCCTGTCACACAAACGGTCTGGCTGGGGGCTCCGGCCACTTTCACGGTATTGGCTACGGGTACAGCACCATTGAATTATCAGTGGTATTTCAATAGCCAGCCGATCACTGGAGCCACCGACTCTTCCTTCACCATTACCCCCACGGTGGTGGATTCCGTGGGCAATTACGTGGTAGAAGTGTGGAACGTAGCAGGGACGAACTGGAGCAGCAGCGCCAGCCTGTGGTTGAACAGTCTCAAACTGTATGCGGGTGTCCTCACCTACGGCCCGATGGGCAGCAATTGCGTGGTGCGATACGCAACGAATCTCGCCGCACCGGTCCTCTGGACTCCGCTGGACACCGTGACCGTGGCTACAAATCCGACGGTGACTATTGACTATGAGTCCCCCGACCAACCGAGGCGGTTTTACCAGACGGTGCCGCAGTGACGATGAGATGCATTCAGCGCGGTTGCTGCAGGGCCGGCTCCATAGCCTGCCCTGTCAGCCACTATCTTGGCCTTGCCGCCCTTTGTCATCGGGTGGGCACTCGGCTGCCGCCCCCAGACTTTGCCGACAACCCTTAGAAAAGGGGTCACCCATTAGCGCCAATTCGTGGTGATCAATAATCTCCTGTAGATTCAGGGGGTAGGCGCTTT
>DAOPPX010000199.1:0-5225 GCA_035358715.1 Verrucomicrobiota bacterium | reverse complement strand
GGTGCGTCGTGGCCACAGTTTGGGTCACTCCGCGCGTTCGCTAAGGATTCGGGTACGCCCCCGACTTTGGCCTTTTGGCTGGTAACGCCTCCTGCTAACTTGCGGTTGTGCGACGACTCTTCTCTTGGCGTCCATCCTGGCCTGACCTCCTGCACCTGGTAGCGATCTGGGGCATCGTCGTGGTGGTGTGGGGGGTGGCGAATGATCGCCGCAGCCCCGGTTCGTGGCGCGTGCCTCTGGGCTATTCCGGAGATGGACTCCAGATGCTGACCTGGATTCGAGCCGCCTCGGAATTCGACTATGTGCCATTCGCCAGCCGGATCAACAGCCGGCTTGGGGCGCCGTATTATGCCAACTGGGATGATTACCCGATGTACGAGCCGGTGGTGACGTTCCTGATTGGGATGGCGGCGCGCGCCAGCGACCTGATCACCGCCTCCAACCTGGGCATCCTGGCGAGTTTCCTGGCGTCAGCGACTTCTTTCTATGTGTGCTGCCGGATGCTGCGCTGGCGGCGGGAGTGGGCGGCGGCGGGGGCGTTGCTCTTTGCGTTCACGTGGTATCACAGCGGGCGCGCGCTGGGACATTTGCTGCTGACCTACGATTACACGGTGCCGCTGGCGGTGCTGAGCGTGTGGCTGCTGAGCGCCGGCAAGCGGGTGCGCCTGGGCGGCGGCGTGTTCTGGCTGTGCGCGGTGACGGCGTTGCTGCTGGGGATGGGCAATCCCTACAACCTCAGCATGTGGGCGCAGTTTCTCTGTTTGGGGCTGGGAGTGCGCTACCTGCTCCAGCGCCGGAAAGCTGACCTGGCCGCGGGAGCGATCCTCCTGGCCGTGGCCGCGGCGGGGTTTCTGGCGGTCAACGCGCATAACATCTGCCACGGGTTGGCGCACGGGCAAAATCAGCTTGCGGTGATCCGGCCTTACAAACAGCTCGAACTCTACGCGCTCAAGCCCCTCGAACTGGTTCTGCCGCCCTGGCAGCATCGCCTGAGCTGGCTGAGCGACATCTCGCGCGAGTATGCGGCGGCCGCCTGGGTGCAGGGCGAGATGTTCTCGCCTTACCTGGGCATTGTGGGGGTGATCGCGCTGGTGTGGCTGGCGGTCGAGTTCGGCCTGCGCGTGCTGAACCTGCGAACGGCGCCCCGGCGCCTGCCCAGCCATGCGCCGCTTTGTTTGTGGGTGACGCTCTACGCGGCCGTCGGCGGGGCAAACTGCCTGCTGGGGCTGGTGTTCGGGCTGCTCTATTTCCGCGGCGGCAACCGTTACAGCATCTTCATCTCGGCCATCGTCCTGTTCTTCCTGGTCTCCCGCATGAGCCGGCTCGCGCGGGCCTGGCCCCGCGCAGCCAGCTACGCCCTGGCCGCCGGCGTGACGGGGCTCGGCTTGCTGGACCAACTGCCGCCGCCCTCCAAAGAGGCCACACTGGCGCTGGCCCGGGCGGTGCAGAACGACCAGCAATTTTGCCGCGCCCTGGAGGAAGCGCTGCCGTCCGGGGCGATGGTCTTCCAGTTGCCGCTGATGAACTTCATTGACGGCGATCCCATCGGGGAGATGCTTTCCTACGAACACGTCCGCCCCTATCTGTGGACGGAACATCTGCGGTTCAGCGCGGGTTCGGTGCAGGGGCGGCCCCGGGAGGAGTGGCAGGATCATGTCGCGGCCCTGCCGATTGAGCAGTGCGCCAGGCAGCTTGAACAGTATGGCTTTGCCGGCCTCTATCTCAACCGCAAGGCTTACACCGACCGCGCGGCGGCGATGCTCGCCGAGCTGGCCCGGCGCGGGTGGCCGCGGGTTGTGGAGGATGAAGCCGGGGAGCAAGTCTGCGTGTTGCTCAACCCGTCGCCGCGCCCGGCGCGGCCGCGCGCGGACGATGCGGCGCACGTTGTTTACCGGGGTAACTGGTCCTTCGGCAGCTACGGGCTGCGCGACCGCGGGCCCCGGCCGGCGCGCTGGGCGTGCGCGAGCAGGGCGTCGCTCTGCTTCGTCAATGACAGCCCGCAGCCTGGTTCCTTTCGTATGACCGCCATGGTGGCCGCCTCGACCGCCCGCCGCGTGGATGTGCTCTTTGAAGGCCAGACCATTTGGAGCGCGCAACTGGAGCCCGGCGAATCTCAGCCGCTGGACCTGCGCCTCGTGGCGCGGCCTGGGCGCAATTACCTGCGCTTCCGGAACGACCGCCCGCCCGAACCTCCGCCGGGCCAACCGCAGGCCGTCCGGGTGGCCCAGTGCCTCGTTGACCTCCGGATCGTCCGAGACCCGCCTGCCCCGCAGTGACACAATGCCTCTGGAAACGGAGCCGGGCTCCTGTCCGCTCGGCGCAGGCGTGGTCTATACGTAACAATGCAGATGTGCGTCCGCCTCCCCCCTTTCCATGAACCTCGTCGGTGCGGTAGGGACGCGTTCCACCGCGTCCCTGATCGTGCAGAGCGATGGGGACGCGGTGGAACGCGTCCTTACCAGGTTCAAGGGGGCAATGCGCGACTTCGCTCGGGGCCTTCTCACCCCAGCCCTCTCCCGTGGGGGGAGGGGGCATGGCCGCCCGCGCCGGAAAAGGCTCACTGTCCAGTGCTGGATTTCAGGCTCTCGGCTTTCCCTTTTTCCCCAGCCCCTTCACCACCCCGCGCATCCACTCGACGCTCTTGCGGGTGTTCTCGTCCGAGCCGTGGCATTCAAGGGAGACGACGCCGTCCCAGCCCCCCTTGTGCAGGTAAGCCATGCAGGCGCGGATGTTGTCGGCGTTGACGCCGCCGCCGACCGGGACCTCGGAGCTGCCGATGCCGGTTTCCTCGCCGCGCACCGCCGCCGCCAGCGCCGGGCTGACGTCTTTGATGTGGCAGTGGCTGACGTATTTGCGGAGGGCTTTGAGGTAGTCGAGCGGGTTGTGGCCGGCGATGAAGCTGTTGCCGGTGTCGAAGTTGCAGCGCAGATACTCGGAGTCGAAGTGCTTGAAGAGGTTCTGCATGAACTCGAGGTCGTTGGTGTAGGGGCCGTGGGGCTCGACGTTGATGACGATCTTGTAATCCTCGGCCCAGGCAAGGCACTGGCGGTAATTGTCGCAGGTGACGCGGAAGACCTCTTTGCGCGTCAAGCCGGGGGTCTCGAAGGCGCCGTCCACCGTATCCACCATCGGGCAGCCCAGATCGGCGGCGAAGCGGATGGACTGGGTGACGTACTGGACGCCAAAGGCCGAGCCGTTCGGCCCCATCATCGGGTAGGAGCCGTCAATCTGGGACACGGTCAGGCCGAGCTTGTCCAGGAAGCGGCGAATGGCACGGGGGTTGGACTGGAGCGAGACGCCCGGGTCGTAGCCGAGGGCGGCGATGAAGTTCTGGCCGTGGATGACGGCGAACTCGATGTGCTGGAGGCCGGTGGCGGCGATCTTCTCGCAGGCGGCCTCGAAACCAACGCTGAGGGGGCGGTAATTATCGGTGTGAATTCCGATGTGAATCATGCCGCCGTTCTAGGCCCGGCGCGGGCAAATGTCAAGAGAGTTGATTGCTCCTCCGAATAAGCTTGTGCTTTCATTTGGGCCGTCCAATATGCCGAACATGGCCATACCGTTCTTTCGCCGAATGTTCAGCCGCCCTGAAAAGCTTGCTGCAGAAACCACCGAAACCAGGGCCGGCCTTGGCGATGCGGAGGCGCAATTCAATCTTGGGGTCCGGTTTGCCGGGGAGGGAGCCACGCAGGACTATGCGCAAGCAGCTCACTGGTATCGGAAGGCGGCGGACCAAAGCCATTCGCTGGCGCAGTTCAACCTCGCGGTGATGTATGCGGCGGGCCAGGGCGTGCCCCGCGACGAGGCCCAATCAAAGATGTGGATGCAAAAGGCGGCGGACCAGGGTGACGCCGGAGCCCAATACAACGTGGGCATGAAGCACCATCGCGCCAGTCTTGATGGGCGGCCGGAAGCCGCGCCCGAGTCCAGGATCCTAGCCTATAAGTGGCTGCAGCTCGCGGCGGCCCAAGGCTACCGCGGCTCCGGCGAGGCGTGGGCCTTTGTGGCGCTGAGCATGACCCGGGAAGACGTGGCGGAAGGCGGCCGCCGCATCGCGGCGTTTGTGCCGACCCGGGCGCTTCCGGCCTGAGTGGCGGAATCCTTTACCGCTCGGACTTCGGCCCGCCTCAGTCCGGCTGCCGATTCACGTTCCCAGTTGCCGCTTCAGCTCAGCCAGCAGCCCGTTGAAGAACGCGGCTGACTTGGGCGTAGTGGTCACACTGGAATCATAGTTTACGAGCGTGGGCAACGCGCTCTGTGTCGGAATGTCGAAATAGGGGAGAACGGCCCTGATCCCGCCCGCCGGGCCGGTGCGGGTATAACAGTCGGCGACGTGGATCTGTTTGGTCATCGTGACCCGATAGCCCAGTCTGGCCAGCAGCTCCTCGTAAGAATTCGAGCTGTTCATGCCGTTCCAGAGCGCCTCTGGGTCGCGGGACAGGCTGTCAAAGATAGCTTTGAGGCCCTTAAAAGGTTCCCCGCTCAAGATGCGCTCGAACCGCTGCTGCCTTGTTTCAACGACTGTGTTTGCTGAAGAATCTGCCATAATTGTCTCGGTTGCGGGTGCAGCGTCGAGTCGCGCGCGCCAAGTGGCGGCGGCTCAACTGAAGGAGCGAGTGGGCTTCTGCGAAACAGAAGCCCACTGCTTTAATCAAACCACCCGGACGGGTTAGTAGCGGGAGCGACCCCCGCCGCGGTAACCGCCGCCGCCGCCGGATCGAGCCGGACGTTCCTCGCGCGGACGAGCCTCGTTCACCGTCAGGGCGCGGCCTTTCCAATCCTTGCCATTCAAGCCGAGGATGGCGGCCTTGGCCCCCTCCTCGGTGTTCATGGTGGCGAAGGCGAAGCCGCGCGCGCGGCCGGTGTCCTTATCCATGATAACGTTGATTTCGTTCACCGGACCGTGCTGAGCCAGCATGTCCCGCAGATCGTTTTCAGTGACGTCAAAGGGAAGATTCCCCACGTATAGTTTTGTACCCATAATAATGTTAATGTCTTAGACGGACCGCTCCTTCGAAGACTGTTCCCGACCATCGGGTTTCAAATCGTCACTGAAAGCAAATTCAACTGAGGATCTACCGGCCTTGAAATGGACTAGTTGCCTAAAAGCAAAGGCAATTTACCAGAAGTCGAAGCTAATGCAACAATTATCTCCAGTTATTTCTCACCGACGATTTGACTCAAAAAGATTGTTACCCGGGCGAGGAGAAGATGGTCGAGTAAGC
>DAOPPX010000198.1:0-5261 GCA_035358715.1 Verrucomicrobiota bacterium | reverse complement strand
CAGGTTCTATGTCATCCAGGGCCGTGAGTCCAGCAGAAAATGTCCAAACTCCAGGTACGAGGTAGCACCAGGCTTAATAGATAATCTATTAAGCCTGGTGCTACCTCGTACGTGGCTCGTACGGGGCTCCCCGCCGTGGGCGGTAGACCGAGCCGGACCCTCAAACGACAATTAGAATTCCATTTCGGAGACGGAGGTAGAACGGGGGTAGAACGGAGGTAGAACGGAGGTACCACCACCGAAGGAGGGGGTGTGGGGAGGGGGGAATTGGACTCAAAGCCGTTTAGGGATTCGCATAGATACCGGAGGATGTATAAGAGTGCAAGTGGCGTATTATCAGAGGTTTATTCTTGTACTTTTTTGTGCGGTACCCCATTACGCTGGGGATGCGAAACCATACAATCGTTCCGGCGGCTACCTTCCGGGCTCTGTTCACAGAGTTGATCCCATGTACGTTCCTTTACGCCTTGCTGCGCCGTTGTGGCGTGCGTCGTCGCTGTCCTCCCGTGGTCAGTGCGTGGGAATTGATCCTGGGCTTGATCTTCCATGTGGTGGCAGAGGCTGGCACTGGCCCAACCTGTGAAACAACTCACTGGCAAGACCATTACCGACGGAGCCCTGGCCCAGCGGCGGGCGCGGTTGCCGATCGCGGTGTTCGAACAGATGATGGACGCCACGCTCCAGCCCAAGGGCGAGCCGACACGACATCCGGAAGCGTTTTATCAGGGGCTCCGTTTGTGCGGGGTGGATGGCAGTTTGTTTTCGGTTACCAACACGCCTCAAAACAAGCAGCAAATGCGCAAGGCGCGGAGTCGGCGGGGGCGGGCGGCGTTCCCGAAGGTCGGCGTCGCGGTGATGGTGGAACTGGGATTGCACAACCCGCTGGCGGCAGCACTGGGGGCCAAAGGCGAATCGGAGATGGTACTGGCCAAGCAGGTGTTGTCGGCCCAACCGGCGCAGAGCCTGCTGATCAACGACCGCTATTACGGGGTGCCCGAATTGTTGGTCGGCTTGCCAGCAGAGCGGGAGCGGCATTTCCTGGTGCGGATCAAAAAGAATCTCACCCGGCGTTTGCTGGAGGTCTATCCCGATGGCAGCGCGTTGGTGGAAATTGGCTCGGGCAAGACGACGCGCCTGGTCCGCGAGATTCTGGGCCGGGTGCAGCGCGGCGGGCGCGGGCCGGCGACCACGGTGCGCTTGTGGACCAGCCTGCTGGACTGGCGCCGGTGCCCGGCGGCCGAGTTGCTGGCCTTGTATGCCCGGCGCTGGGAGCAAGAGGTCTTTTACAAGGAGTTGAAAGTGGACATGCGTTCGACCCCGTGTTTGCAGAGCCACACGCCCCTGACGGCCATGCAAGAGATCGCCGCGCTGATCCTGGCCTATGCGGTGTTGGTGGACTACCGCATCGAGGCCGCCACAGTGGGCGCGGTCGGGGTGCTGCGGATCAGTTTTATGAAGACCCTGCAAGTGGTGCAAGGGGTGTGGCAGTTCTTGGAAGTCTCGGCGGATTTGCTGACCCCGGTGCAGGTGCGCTTGGTCGTCCGCCGTTCCTTGCGCCGGATTGCGGATATGGCCATCCCCAAGCGACGGCAACGGTCCTGCCCACGAGCATTGCGCCAACCGGTGAGCAGTTGGCCACGGCTGCGCAAAAACACCTACCGCAACGGCCCTGTCCAATACTCCATTGGCCAAATCTATGCCTGAATCCCTATACGGCATTGAGGTTAGGATGCCTGAGCTTCCTGAGCCGGAGCTCATTCGCCCCTTGACAGCCGCCAGTCCGGCGGGTTGAGTTGACCGCATTAGTTCACAATCACAGATGGTGGCGATCATGCCGAACGAGCCCGTTGCAGCGCCAGCCTCCCGAACGGGAGGCGGTCTGTGGGGCGGTGGCATTCGCGGAATCGGGTTTTTGGCTCTGACGTTGTTTCTGCTGGTGCCGGGCAGCCGCGCGCAAAGCCTTCGCGTCACGACTTGGAATCTGCAACCGCCGACCGTTCGCACCAATGCTGCGGCGGCAAATGCCGATGGCATTCGCATCCCCGCCGCCGCTGCCGCGCTCAGGAAGCTCAATCCGGACGTCATCCTTCTGCAGCAGGTTACCGACTGGGCGATGTGCGATGCGCTGGCGCAGGCGCTCAAGCCCGCCAGGTACAACGTCGTGGTCTGTTCCGCCTTTCGCGAGGCGCGCACCAACACGCTGCGCAAACAACAGGTGGCGATCCTCGCCAAGTCCAATGCGAGGGCCTACTTCTCGTGGTCGGAACCCTGGCGCAAGGGCGGGGCGCCAGCCGCGCCGGGTGGGCTGGCCTTTGCCGCGTTCCGGGTTGGGGGCCAGCGGGTTGGAGTCTTCTCGGTTGCGGCCGGAACGCCAACGGGTGCCGCCGCGGGTAAGAAACGCGCTGCTGCGGCTTCGGAGGAACGCCTGACTGCCGCTGTCGGGCAGTTGCTGGCGCAGGTCCGCTCGGTCAACGACTGGGTTACCAACCGGGTGCAGGTGTGCATCGTCGGCGGCACATTTGGTCTGGCGGCGGGCCAAACCGTGGCGCTGGATGGCGTGCCGCTGCAGATGTTGGAGGATGCGGGCTTCGGTGATGCACTCCAGCACCTGCCCGTGGCTGACAGGGCTACTATGCGGGCAAGGGCGGGGAAAACCGGCCCCATCGCTGATTACATCTTTACCCAACCGGCCGACTGCGCCAGCAATCCCTCGATCCTGCATGTGGCGGTGTCCAGGCGCTACCCGGTCACTTGTGATGTGATGCCCGGCCCCCTTGGCACCGTCTCCGGGCCGACGGCTCGCGTTGAACCTGCCCGGGGCCGCAAGCCGGTCCCAACACCGGGCCAGCCACCGCAGGCCAAGGCTTCGTCCAAGGACGGCGAAGCTGCCTCCGCTCTGCCTCAGCCCGGTAAAGGTGCTTCGCAGCTAGTCTGGCTTGCCGCTGTGGGGGGCGGATTGGCGGCCCTTGCCGCGTTGCTCTGGATTGTGGCCGGGCGCAAGAGGTTACTGCCGCCAGCCGGGCCTGCGTTGCTTGCTGCGGGCGGCGACGCCCCGTCAGGTTACACGATGGTGCTGACATCGCAATCGGCCTCCGAAACTGTCCCGCTCGGCGGCCAATCGGGGCGTGCGTCCCACCCGCTCATCCGGGTGGAAGCGTTTGAGACAACGCACACCCAGACCGAGCTCTTGCGGCGGCGCGCCCTTGCGGCTGAGCAGCGGGCCGAGCGCGCCGATGCCGTAATCCGTGCCGGGCTGATCCTGCATCTGGGGCATTGGCTGAAGCAGAAGCTCGTGCGCAGGCTGATTTCGGACCGCACGAGAATGCTGGAGATCCAGGAGGCAGCCGCGCGCAAGGCCATGGCCGTCGAGCAGCGGCTCGCCCGCATCGAGCAGCAAATCCAGCAGCAGGACCGTGTTTACCAGAATCGCATCGAGGAACTCACCCGCGAACTGCACGCCGCCAAAGAGGGAAACTGCGAGTTGATTCGTGCCCGCATTGCCGAGGTCAAAGCCGAAAGGGCGACCGCCCGGGCCCGTCTCATGGCTCAATCCCAGGCCGACTGCGATCCCGGCAGGTAGAACTGGCAGGTCGGCCCCGCTCGCCGGACCTACGGGCGCCGGAACAGGACAATACGGTTGGTGTTGGTGCCTTTGGCCATGTTGTCCACCCCCCAGCAGTTGGCCGTCTTAGTGAATTGCTGGTCGTTGATGAGCACCAGCTCCGGCTCTAGGCCGGCGGCGACGCCACACGGCAGGGCCGCTTCTTCGAGTCTTGTTTTGCCGGCATGAACCTCGCCGACCTCGAAGGCGACATGGCCGTCGGGCTTGAGCAGGCGGTACAGTTCGCGAAAGACCTCGGTCATCGCTGTTTGCCAGGCGTCCAGCTTCCTGGGAACGGTGAGCTTCACCGATTGGGCGTCAATGCCCAGAAACCAACAGCGCAGCCAGTTGTCCGTGGCATAGTCCACGACGTCGAGGAACGGCGGCGAGGTGACTACCAGCGAGACGGAGCAGTCGGGGATTTGGGGCGTATGGGCAGCCGGCTGCGTCAACAGGATGGCTTGGGGCGCAACTTCGGCCAGGAGCCGACGGGTGGCCGCGTCGCAGTCGCGCAGCAACTGGCGGGTTTTCTTCAGGATGAGGGCGGGAACGGCTCGGGGCGGCGGGATTTGGTTGCGGTCGGCGTTGATCTTGCGCTGGGATTTGACGGAGACGGCCTGGTTGGGCGGCAGCGTATAGACGGAAAAGAAGCCTGGTGAGTGGCCCGTCAGCCGGTTGAGCGCGACCAGGCAAATCCAATCATCCACGGCGTCGAGCAACTTGGCGGCGCGCCGCCCGAGCAAGTACTGCCGGAGCGAGGCGATGGCGCGGAGTGTGTCCGCGTGAAAGAAGACCAGCAGGTCCTCGGGGTATGTATCACATGAGGCAAAGTTGATCCGCCTGAGCCGATCAGTGACCTCTTCGAGACTGGGTGGGTGCAATCGTGGCCGGGTCAGGACGATGCTCAACGGGTTGATGTCACAGCCGCAAGGCACGCGACCCAGCAGCGCGGCTTCGATGACGGAGGTGCCGCGGCCCATGAACGGATCATATACAGCTTCGCCGGGCTGGGTCAGGCGCTCGATGAAGAAGCGCGGCAACTGCGGCTTGAAACAGGCACGGTAGGAAACCTCCTGGAGCGAGCTTGCCTGGCGCTGTTTGGCGGTCCAGAACTCGTTGACGAAGGTAGGCACCTCGCGGATGGAGCCGTCCGCGCCGGGGAAGGTGGTGACCAGTGCGCGGGTAGCCTGGCCGAACTCGCGGAACGCGGCCAGTTCCTCGGCAAGCGATTGGCGGCGAGCCGTCTTGCGAGCCGGAGCGTAATCCAGCGGCAATTCGGGAGTCCCCGAGTGGGTTACGGCGCGAGTGCTGCGGGTCAATGGCGGCAATTGTCGGACGGCAGGATGCGCATGGGCCGCGGGCTTGGGCAAGCGAAGTTTGCAGGCTGGAGCGCTGGAGATGCCGGAGTCCTTCCGGAACCGGGTGAGGCGATGGACGGGGCAGAAGGGGTGCCAAAGGGCGTTCAGGCAGGCGGGGAAGGGGCGGCTGGGGAGGGCTTAGGGGCGCTTGCGCACCGGGCCTGATGCGCCGACAGGCCGCTCATGCTACAAATCCGTCTGTGTCCAGGCAGAGGGCCGGCGGCAGCGTCTTTGCCTCGCGCGCAGAAAGGGGCGCATCTTGACACTACCACCATAATGGGGATGTGAAACGGTTCCTCATC
>DAOPPX010000197.1:0-5478 GCA_035358715.1 Verrucomicrobiota bacterium | reverse complement strand
GGTTTTATGTCATCCAGGGACGTGAGTCCAGCAGAAAATGTCCAAACTCCAGGCCGGGGATGGCAACATCCCCGGCGCTTGCCTTTCCTGAAAGGACACAAGTATGGGCAAATTGATTCCCTGGAGTTTCGAGAAGATTCGGTCGGGTGAGTTCATTCAAATCCCGACGTTCACCAATGTCGCGGCGGCTGTGGCTGCCGGTCTGACGGCGGCGAAGTTTCCACGGCGCGTCATCTACTTGAGCGCCGGTGGAACTGGTTCGGTGCCGTGCCTGGCCATCAGCGATGGCACGAACTGGAAGCAAATCGCGATTGGTGCAAACGCCATCTAACTCATGAGCGGATTGCTACCAATCATTCGGCGGGTGCGGCGTCCGTTGTTGCCTGTAGAGGCACCAGCGGACGCCAAGCCTGCGGTGGCGCCCGCTGCTGCTTCTGGCAACAGCGCGGCCACGACTAAACCCTCCAACCAACAGGAGCCCAAGAAGAATGGCCAAGTTGCTTCATCTCAGCCGGCCCAATAGGCGCGTCAGCAACATCGTGCGGACGTGGTGGGCCATGCGCTCGCAACGGCGTCGGCGTAACGCAGGCAGCGGAACGCCGCCGTCGCCGGTGATCACGGCGCTGAACCTGACTGAGAGCGCAGGCGAGCCGCTCTACTGGTTCGACGTGCTGATCGACTTCACTTTCGAGCAGGGGCGGTTTCCTGATGGCACGATCGAGCTCTATTGGTCGCGTGGCTCTCAGGGATGGGTCGAGAACTACGTCGGCGCGGTCTCCAGCACGGTGCGGCAGATTCGGCACGTGCGGGCGTTCAGCGACTTCGAGAATGACGAGGTGCGGTACTGGATGCGCTACCGGTGCGGCACGGAGGTCATCGGGCCCTTCGGGCCGGTTTATCAATGGTACTACTGCGCACCGTAGGAAGGACTTTGTATGGCTCTCACACTGATCAAGGAAGACGGGACAGGCTTGGCGACGGCGAACAGCTACGCCACCGCGGCGGAGGCGGATTCGTATTTCGAGGCGCACTTGTATGCGTCGGCGTGGACGGCGGCTACTGCGACGACGAAGGCGGCGGCGCTGGTGATGGCGACTCGGCTGGTGGATTCGCAATACCAGTTCAATGGCTTCAGGGCGCATGACACGCAGGCTTTGCAATGGCCGCGTGAGCGATGCCCTGATCCTGACCGCAACCTGGTGACCAGCACGACGATGTCGCCGGTGCTGACCAACTTCGTGCCGAGCACGCTGGTGCCGCAAGCCGTTGCGTTCGCCGTTTGCGAGATGGCTCGGGAGCTTCTGATTGCGGACCGGACAGCGGCGCCTCCAGGCCTGGGCATCGACTCGGTGGCAACGGCTCATGCGACGCACGCCGCGAGCGGGAGCGGCAGCGACAGCACTTCGTCCACGACGAAGTACAGCAAGAGCGACGCGCCGCCGATTATCTCGCGGGTTGCTCAGGCGATGCTCTCGAAGTATGGCGCGCTGATCGAGGGCGGTAGCGGCAGCGTGCGACTGGTGCGCGCATGAAGTGGTTCTGGACAATTGTGCTGCTCGGGTGGGCTGCGACGGCTGGCGCACAGCGGTTGACGCTGGCTTGGGATGCCTCGCCGTCGGCGGCGGTGGCGGGCTACCGGGTTTATTGGGGCACCAGCTCGCGGGCTTATTGCTGCGTGACCAACGCGGGGCTGGTTCTGACGCAGGCGGTGATGCTGGCGCACAGCGGGCGGTGGTTCTTTGCGGCAACGGCTTACGACACGAACGGGCTGGAGTCTGACTTCAGCAATGAAGTGTCGTGGGAGAGCAAGCCGGCGCCGCCGGTGATGGCCGGTGAGACTTGGGCGCGAGTGACGCCGGTGCTTGAGCGAAGCACGAACCTGGCGGCCTGGGGAAGCGTGACTGGTGAGGCGACCTGGTTTCCGGCAACCAACTCGGTGGAGTTCTTCCGCGCGCGGGGTCTGCTGATTGAGCGAGTGCAACGAGTGATGACGCCATGACAAATATGAACACGAGTGAGTTTCTGAGAGGCGTGGACCATGCCGCCGCGATGAATGACCGCTGGTTGTTCATCGCCAGCCTGGTGGTGATCGGAATGTTTGGTGTCTGGGTGGTGCGCTACTTCGTGAAGCAGCACGAGCGGCTGCTCGATGACCATCGCCAATCCCGTGAGTGCTACCAGGCGAGTTTGCGCGGCGTGGTGGCCGAGCAGAGTGCGACGAACGCGAAGCTGATCGTGTGTCTCGATAACAACACAAAGGTTTTGGAAGAGTGCCGGGATGAACTCAGGTGCTCTTGCAGGAGAAAAAAGCGATGAAAAACATGAAGCGTGGTGTGTGGTGTGGCGCGGCCGTAATGGTGTTTGCGGCATTGTTGGCGGTCAATGGCTTGAGCGGGTGCTCGACCTTGGACCGGGCGTACAAGAAGGAAGTGACGTGGACAAACCAGCCGGTGGTGGAGGTGGTGACGAATACGGTAGTCGTCACAAACCTGGTGCCGCAGGTCGTTGAACGAACGAGTGTCGTGTATGTGACCAACGCCGTCTCGGGCGTTGTGTCTGGCTACGCGACGCGCGAGCCGGTGGCGACAAATATGGTCACGGCTATGGTGACCAACTTCGTGCCGGTGTTCTACACTAACATTGTGCAGGTGCCGGTGACTAACCTGGTCGCCAAGCCTGAGGCGCTGGCGGCAATCGACGCGGTCGGATCGGTGACCAATACATTCTTGCCGGGCATCGGCAGCATTCTGGCGCTGGCGCTAGGCGGGCTGTATCACGGCTATCGGCAGGTCCGGAACCGTAAAGTGAATGAGGCGCTGATCCAGGGCGTCGAGACAGCGCGCGCGGTTCTCACTACCACTCCGCAAGGCCAGGCTGCGGATGCGCAGTTCGTGAAGTGGCTCATGGATCACCAGAAGGAGGCCGGTGTGTTTACGACGGTGTCCGGCCTGGTGGAGCAGCTCACCGACAACCCGGCGGCCAAAATGACGGCGCAGGAGATTGCTCAGCGGGTCCAGCAGGCACAGCAGCAGCGGACGGCAGTGGCGGCGAGTTAAGGCAATAACAAACAAATTATGCGCCCCATTAACAGCCAGCAGGGAAGCTACAAACTGAATGAGTGCTTGAATGTCCTGCGCTTGCCGGGCCGGCTGGACGGCAGGCAGGCGGCCAGCGTTCTAGGTTTTCAACCTCACGACATACCGTTATTGATGGCGGCAAAGCTGCTTCAGCCGCTCGGCAAACCGGTGCCTAATGCCCCGAAGTATTTCGCCGGTTGCGTTATTGAGGAGTTGCGCTGCAATCCGGACTGGCTGGATCGAGCCACTCGGACCGTCACCCGGTACTGGCAGGCCAAGAACGAGAAAAGGCCGTTGCCAGGCGCCGCTAGGCTGGAAGAGCGAGATCGGACCGTCCTGGCGAACAATTAGGCCCGGCAGGCTGGGTTGCGAGCGGGCACAATCCTTAACGGATTGTGCCCGCTGTTGTTTAGGCCCGCTGAGCGACGGCACCGAACGCGTTGGCGGGCATGACTGCCTGTGGTGCCGGGAATGGCACAATGTTGGCCTTCTTCTCAAAGGCCTCCAGGGAGGGCAGAACGACTTGCGCGTTCCTGGCGTAGGCGCGATGCACTGCTTTGCTGTTGTGGCCGAGAGCTTCCTGGGCAAACCGCTCCGGATAGCCGGCGATTCTCGCGCGCTCAGCCCAGGCGTAGCGGTAAGAGTGCAGCGAGACACCTTCGACTCCGGCCTTGCGGCACGATCGCTTGAAGTGGGTGGAGCGGTGTCCTTCTTTTAACTTCGAAAAGGTGGGGAAGAGCGGGCCTTGCGCCGGCAGTTTCTCCAGCACGTCGGCCAGGCCATCGCCGAAATGAACGACGCACGGTTGCCGGGTCTTGAGCCGCTGGAACGACATCACGCGGCCTTGCCGGTCGATGTTGTCGGCGGTCAAGAGGGCGATGTCAGTCTGGCTGGCGCCGAGATGCCAGGCGACTTCGTAGAAGAGCTTGCGCTCGGCGTTGCAGTCAGCGGCAACAATCTTCTCGTGCTCCGCGCGTGTGATGGCGCGGCGGTCGCGGAACCGAGCCTTCGGCCATTGGCGGCGCGGGATGATGGGGCGCGGGAGCCAGTTGAGATCGAGGACGTAGTTCTGGATCTGGCGCAGGTGCAGGTTGGTCGAGATGGTTCCGGCCTTGAGCACGGCCAGGAAATGCTCGGCGTGGGTTTCGATGATGGGTCGCTGGCGGATGTGATCGAAGGCGGCATGCTTGATGGAGCGCTGCCAGCGGGCCTTGGAGGATTTTTGTTTGGAGTCGACCAGGGTGTCGATCGCTTCCTGCCAGGTGCGTTTGGCCAGGGCATCGTCGGTGGCCGAGAGAAACGCCTTGGCCATTTGCAGGCTGAGGGCGGGCTGGCGCACGGACTGGTTCTTCGCCAGCACGAGTTGGGCGGCCTCGTCGGAGTCTTTGGTGGCGAGGCTTTCGCGTCGGCCGGTCTGGGAATCGACGCTGTAGAAGGTGCCTCCGCGGAGTCCACGCTGAATGAGCCGGAACCGGTTTTTCATAATATTTATGAGCGTACCGGGAAACGAAGCCATCGCGTGAGGATGCAGTGGGAAGGCACGCGGCAGTGGTTATCGGGCACGAACGAGCACCAAAATTGGTGTCCGTTTTGGTGTCCGCTGCTCTCCCACGCCGCCATAAGTACCAACCGCACAAGCGGTTGGAAATGGTTGCGGGGGCTGGATTTGAACCAGCGACCTTCAGGTTATGAGCCTGACGAGCTACCGGGCTGCTCCACCCCGCGATCCCTAAGCCGATTCTCATAATGCCGCACCTTGGCCGCAGCGCAAGCGCATTTGTGCAGAAATTCCGGACGGGTGTTCCGCTTCACGGAAACCGCTGAACTGTGAGCCTGATTGCTGCAGGGTGAGATGGGAGGTGGTGAGAGGAGTTCCGCAATTATCGTGAGGAGGGAGCTTCGGTTTTAGAGTAGCCAGTCGAATCACAGAGGCGGGGAGGGTTTTCAAGCGGGGGGCAGCTCGGTTATAGAGTTGTCGTGCAAACAATATTCCAAACCTCACTGACCCCCGAGCAGTATGAAAAGCAAAACTATCAGCCTAGATTCCGCAGTTGGGGTTCATCCAGAGGCGGGTTGAAAGAGGATTCCCTCCGGAACTTCGTAAGCGTCGTTAGAGGTACAGGTCCTGGCAAGCTCGGACCGTGCGGCCCTCGTGAGGTGCGGGCTATTGAACTGCGGCTCTGCCAGCTTGGCGAGCTTGGCGCCAACGGTCGGGGAGCAACTCCCGGACCTGCCTGCTGGTCATCGAGGGCAGGCGCTGGAGCACGTCCGTGAGATACTCCTGGGGATTGATTCCATACCGGCGGCAGCTCTGGATGATAGTGCAGATAACGGCGCTACGCCAACCCGCGTCAGGGTGGCCGATAAAGAGCCACCGGCGTTTTCCAACGGCCGAAGGTCT
>DAOPPX010000196.1:0-5674 GCA_035358715.1 Verrucomicrobiota bacterium | reverse complement strand
CAAGTGGTCACTTCCGCTCCCGCGGAAGTGACAAATTTAAACCAGGACTTGACCAATGCTGTGATGGGCGAGAAGCCGAGCGTCAAGGACGTCGGTCTTGCGGCGAGTAGGGCCAGCGAGGAGGGGATTTACAACGGAGGGGATGCCGCCCCACGCGATTAGAACGGGGCAGTGATAGGTGCCGGTGCTCTCGATGCAGTAACGGAGGGTCTGAGGCTCTGCAAGGCCAGTGAGGACCCGAAGTGTCCACCCATGGGCGCGCTGGAGGTCTGAGAACGTGGTAAGGAAGGTGCGCTCAAGGCGCTTGATGCCCCCGGTGTCACACCCGGCGGCGCGGAAGAGGATGCAAACCTGAATGAACTTCGAGTGGGTGTCTATGCCTACGCCGTAGGGGTGGAGAACCTGATGCTCAACGGGGTCGCCGGCGTGAGAGGTCGGGGGAGGACAGTAGGGAGTTTTGTGGAGTGCCATGATACGAGACGATGCCGCACAAGAAAAGACCGGACAGCCGGAGACCATGTTACAGGTGCTCTAAAGGGCACACTTGGCCTCACAACTGCCGGTCTAAACCACGCGCGGGCTATGTTGTCTGATATAAGCACCTGTAACGTGGGCGAGCATAGGGGAGGGGGGAAAGGGCGCAACACATTTCTTGGCAAAAGCACAACTTTCTTTGCCCGGGGATTTTGGGCAAAGAAAGAGGGTCTGGCGGTGGCCTGTGGGGCCGGAACGGAAGTGGAGGCGGAATGAGGGCAGAGAAAGGGCGTGATGCTCGCGGAAGCGAAGCGAAGCGAACCAGAAACCTAAAGCAAGCCAGGACTCGGGGTTAAACAACTCTCGTCTTCGTGCTCGGGGGCTACAAGTGGAAATCGCACCGAGTAGCCATCGCCTGCTGATCGGGCGTCAAGCGCCCAAGGAATAACACATGGTCTGAATGCAGAATACGCTAATGAAAACAGGTGTCTAGCTAAATCTTGCGAAAAGTGCGTTTTTTGCGGACGTGGCCTTACTACCCTAAGACCATCGTACCCTCTGTGTGTGCCGGGTCTCTCCCCCTAGGGCAAAAGGGGGGGGAGAGACTGAGAGGCACACACACTAACACCCCCCCTGCCCTGCCTCTGGGTTGGTAGTTTGCCCCCTAGCTGGCTCAGGTTTCCCACCCAAAAACCCCGGAACTCCTGACGAGGAAATAGAGGGTGGTGCCCACCGAGTACATATCCGAGCGGACGCTGAGCTCCTCGCCGCGCAACTGCTCGGGCGAACAGAACGCCGGCGTGCCGAGGAAAGCACCCGTGGCCGTCAACGCCGGCTCGGTGCGCACCGCCGTCGAGATCGAGAGGCCGAAGTCCCCGATCTTGACGGTGCCGTCTTCGCCGATGTAGCAGTTCGACGGCTTGATGTCGCGATGCAGAATGCCGATACGCTGAGCCGCTTCGAGCCCCTCGATGAGCTGCAAGACGCAGTCCACCGCCTTGCCGACGGGCAGCGGCCCCTGGGCGCGCACGCGGTCCTGCAACGTCCCGCCGGAGACCATTTCCATGGTGATGACCGGCGTGCCGCCGATTTCCTCCGTGCCGAACACATACACGCTGTTGGGATGATTGATCGAGGCGGCCAGGCGTCCCTCGCGGAAGAACCGGTCGCGCGCCTCAGGCGAATCGAGGCGGTGGCTCAGGACTTTGAGGGCGACGCGGCGGCCGCTTTCCAGGTCCTGGGCTTCGTACACCGCGCCCATTCCGCCAGCGCCCAGAAGGCGAATGATGGCATAATGGCCCAGTTGCTCGCCGGGCTGCGGCAGGCTGCGCGAGGTCGCCCCGGCCCCCGGCACCACGACCGTCCCCCCGGGCCCCACGGCGGGCTGGGTTTCCATGGCGAGCTTCAGCAGGCATTTCGGGCAGAGATCGGGCGGCGCGCCGCCGGGCAGCTCGGCGCCGCAGCCCACGCACTTGCGCTTCGCAGGAGCCGTGTTTTCAGTAGTAGCCATATTGTTCTGCAGGTTATTAAGCAGAATGCCGGAAAGGTAACGCGCCAACCGCGCAATCCCCGGGGCGCGGCGGGTGAGAACGGGTTAAGCCCTCTCGGCCTCGACGAGCCAGAGTCTGTGACATTCGCAGGACAGCGCGCGCAGCCTCTCAGCGTCCCGGGTCTGGTTGAACACGGCCAGCGCCTGCCGGAAGCGGCCGGTGCAGTGTTCGCAGTTGTGCGGCGCCTGGAGCGGGTTGGTGCCCTCATCGCTCAACCCAACCAGCACCCGCCCAAGCGGAGCGATGCGCGTGACGACCTCGGCCACCGACCAAAGCCAGGGCGGGCGGTAACGCCCTTGCTCGAAAGCGTGGTAGAGGGGCGTCTGCGGCACCACGAAGCAAGGTTCCAGCGCCACCCGCGTGGGACACTTCAGCTCGTGGCCCAGCGCAAAGAGCTTCCGCGCTGTCTCGACCGAGTCTTCAATGGCCTCGCGCTCGCCGGTGCCGATCGGTTTGAGCAGCACATACACCAGCAGCCGGACGCCCGCCCCGGCCAGGAGCCTGGCCGCTCCGGCGAACTGCTCCCAACCGTAGCCCTTGTGAATCCGCCGGCTCAGAATTTCCGGGTTGGCGCTCTCCAGGCCAATGCCCACCTCCAGCGCTTTGCCCCCGCAGGCGTCGCGGGCGCGTTCGAGCTTCGCCGCGCTCACATACTCCGGGCGGGATTCGACCAGCAGCGCGGTCACCTCGGGGCGAGCCGCCGCCAGGGCCAGCATCGCCGCCTGTGCCGTCTCCGGAACCTCCTCCGCGTTGAAGTAGGACCCCGAATTGTAGAGGTCAACCTCGACCGGCGCCTCGATCCCGGCGGGGATTCTCGCCAGGGCCGCCCGGACCTGGGCGAGGTAGTCTTCGGCGCTCACGGGTTTGCCGGTGCCAAAGGTCTGTGGGAAGCCGCAGTTGGTGCAGCCCCCGGCGGTTCGGGCATAGGCGCAGCCCGGCGCGGTCAGTATCACCATCAGCCGGAAACCCGGCCGGCCTTCGACCTGGGCGGGAATCCACTCGACTTTCTTGGGCGCGCGGTTCATTTGGATTTCGGGTGCGGCGCCACAAACGGCCCCAGCGCCAGCGCCTCCATGGACGACCTCAGAAAGGTGTCGAGCGCCTGGTCGGGGCTTGTGACGATGGGCTCGCCGATGTTGAACGACGTGTTCAGCACCATCGGCAGGCCGGTTTTTTTCTCGAACTCGCCAATCAGCTCCGCGTAGAGCGGGTCCGCCTCGGGCTGCACTTCGTGGGCGCGGGCGCCGGCCTGGCCGGTGGAGCCGTTTTCCTGGACGACTGCCGGGATCATCTGCTTCATGCGGGGCTGGCGCAACGGCAGGGCGAAGAGCATGTAGCGGGTGGAAAGCATCTCAACCGGCAATTCGAAAAACTCCGCCATGCCGGCCGGCAGCACGCTGGGAGCAAACGGACGGAACGACTCGCGGTACTTCACCCGGGCATTGAGCCGGCTGCGGGCGTCGAACCGACTCGGATCGGTGATAATCGAGCGATGCCCCAGCGCGCGCGGCCCCACTTCCTGCCGCCCCTGGAACCAGGCGACGATTTGCCCGCGCTCGACACGAGCGGCCACCTCCGCGGCAACATTGTCCGGCTTCGAGAACGCCAGCCCGCGGGCCTTGAGCGCTCGCAGCATCTCGTCAGGACTGTATTCCGGCCCCCAGAACGGGTGAAGCATGCGTGGCCGCGTCGTGCCGCCCTCCTCGAAATGCATCAGCGCCGCGGCGCCCAGCGCCGTGCCGGCGTCATTGGCCATGGGCTGCACCCAGATTCGTTTGAACGGCGCCCGCAGAGCGACTTGATAGTTGGCCACACAATTGAGCGCCACCCCGCCCGCCAGGCACAGGTTGACGACAGGCTCCTTCCGGCCCGCGTTGACGCGCTCGTAGAGCCGCCTGGCCAGGTGCGCCATGATATCCTGGGTGACCGCCTGGAGCGCCGCCGCCACCGAAGCGTCCTCGTAGCGGTCCACCACCGCCGCGCGGCGCGGCCCGAACAAACGCTCCAGCCCGGAGAAGTCGTCCGTGCGGAAGCGGAACGCCTCGCCATCCACCCGGAAGGTCCCGCCGCTCTCCTCGTGCAGGATGGTGCGCATGCGCGAGAGGAAGTCGGCGCCAGTCAACTCGCCGATCGGATCGGTGAGAGCCGCGTAGCCCATTACCTTGCCCGGGCCGCTATAGACATCGAAGCCCAGGAACTCGGACATCCGTTCCCAGACAAAGCCCAGTGAATGCGGATAGCCCACCACTTCCAGTTCCGTGAGCTTGTTCCCTTGCCCCAGCCCCAGCCAGGTCGAGTTGAACTCGCCAATGCCGTCAACCACCAGCACGGCGGCCTGCTCGAATGGCGAAACCAGGAACGCCGACGCCGCGTGACAAAGGTGATGGGACAGGAAGCGGAACCTGGCCTGGGGCGCCCGCGCGACCAGTTTGTCGCGCGCCGCCAGGCTGTGCCGGTAAAAGGTCTCCTCGCCCTCCGGCGTTCCCCAATCGCCCGGCCTCACCCGCCCGGCATCCGGCAGGTTCAGGCTCCGCCGGCGCCGCTCCTCCGGGTCGAACGAGTAGCCAATTGCCGCCACTTCCTTCCAGCCAATGCCCCCCTGCCGCAGGCACCAGGCGATGGCCTGCTCCGGAAGCTCGTCCGGGTTGTCCACCCGCGAGTGCTTCCCATGGCGGAACCGGTTAAAGCGCTCCTCCTCGGCAATAGCCACAATCTCGCCGTCCCGCAACAGGCAGGCCGAGGACTCGTGGTAGGCAGTGTTAACTCCGAGGATATGCAGGCTCATTAACGGCGTCTTCCTTGGCCAGGCGGTGCGGTGTCGTCACGCCTGTGATCTTATCCGGGCGCTCGCTTGCGCCAAGCGCAGATTATGGCCGCCCCCCGGAAGAACATCCCTCCGGCTGGTTCCTCTGTCCGTCGCCATGTTCAGCCTGGCGCGGCGGCAGCCTGGCGCAGCGCCCGGGCTTCCGCGCGGACTTCCCTCAAGGCCGTCACGAAGGCCGGCGAGACAAGCGCGCCCGGCGCAGGCGCCTGCGCCGCTCCCCGCTGCAACAATTCCTCGTGATCCCCCAGGCCGGAGTCCTTCAGCAGCCGGAGCCGCTGCTGGATGAGTTCACGAACCTCACCGGCGTTGTTGATTCCCCGGAACCAGGCGATGTGGAGGTTCTCCACAGGCTGATGCCGGTCATGCGAGGTGCTGGCGCCACCCCCGCCGGCGGTCTCCACGCGCAAGTCCGCGATGCCCAGCGCGCGCTGGACCGGCCCCTGCGAAATCGCAATGTTCTGGATATTGGCAAAGTTCACCGTCATCTCGCGCACGGTTACCACTCCTTCCCGCACGCGCAGGCTGCGGTCCGTGATCACATACCAGCGCTTCTCATATTCAAGGCGCAGAATGGCCAGCCGGAACAGTGACTCCACCAGCACGAACGCCACAACGAACAAGGGAACAACGAGCGCCAACAGCGCCCCGGGACGGCCCGATCTGGCCGCCATCACGGTCGGAAACACGACTGACATGAGCAGCCCGAACCCGACCACCAACAGCAACCCCGCGCTCCTCAGCGCCCAAAGGAACAACAGGTACCGATAATAATTAGTGCCTGGCCGGAAACGCGTGTTTTTTGGAGTGGCGCAGGACGCGGGGGGGT
>DAOPPX010000195.1:0-5813 GCA_035358715.1 Verrucomicrobiota bacterium | reverse complement strand
TACTCGACCATCTTCTCCTCGCCCGGGTAACAATCTTTTTGAGTCAAATCGCCCTCTGGAGTGCCAAAGGAGAAGTCTTTTGCTATGCCTTTGGCACAGGCCAAATGAAACGGATTACCCGCGAGGGAGACCGAAACTATCGGCTGAATGGTGCTGCCGGAAAACACATTGTCTTAGGCAGGAGCAGGGACCGATACGCATTTACTTTGCATAATGTGGTAACGGGCAAGAGCACACCTCTTGATGCGGACATCAACGGCGAAGTCTACGGAATCTCAAATAACGCCAAACTGCTGCTGGAGGTTGGATATTGACGGTGCTGCTCCGAGAATATGAAACAAATCAACGGACACAAGTATGGCCCCTTCGGGGAAGTCATCCGTGCCACTGGCCCCCTGGCCAAGGCCAACCCGTTCCGGTTCTCGACCAAATATCAGGATGATGAGACCGATCTGCTGTATTACGGGTATCGGTATTACAGTGCGAGCACGGGGAGGTGGATCAGCAGAGATCCCATCAACGAACTCGGACACTGTGTGCTTACAGAGGAGCGGCGTTTTCGGCTGAACCTAGACGAGGAAAAGAACCTGAATTGAACTCAACACGCCAACCATAGCACTGAAGGTGCCAACGACTTTATGAACCCTGGGACAGCTTCTCGGCTACGAACGCTTCTCCAAGCGAAGCCAAAGCTCACCTGCGTCATACTGAACAGCCAAACGCCCTGCCCGCCTCGTGGCGCTGTCCCGGTTTACCAAGCGTGTTGTAGGAGGCCTTTTCACTCTCAACACGCGGATCGCCTTCGGTCATGGCTGCGACCGTCCCAGCGATGTCGGGCACGCTTATCTCAGCTCTGCTCTGCGCTGTCAACGACAATCGCGCTATGCTTGGGGCTGTTTACCACAGTTCCCTGTCGGGCATTTTACAACGCAAATGCTGGAAGGTGGCTTAGCCGCGATCCGATCAACGAGCTTGGTCCTCAGCTAATCGCGAATAGCCCGACATCAGTCCAAAACGACCGAATGGCGTATCCGCTTGTTTACCAGGTTGCGGGTAATGAAACCGTGGGGCGCTATGACAAGTTGGGTCTGCTCGGATTGCCTGGATGCGGCTATGGATGTATTCCGCCTCCTGACCCAAGGCCGCCTCCCATAGATTGTTCCGGATACAGTCGAGCATTTGGCGCTTCGCCATGTCGCACATGTGAGAGTGGTAAGTTTGGATCCAAGAAGGATACATATCCTGAGCGTGCCCAGTCGATTTGCGAAGGCTTTCAAGCAAGGTATACGACAACACCCTTTCAAACTGAAGCAGCCTGTGTTGCTTCATGCCTGATTGCGGAGGAATCCTCATGCCAAGAGTATGGCTGGTGCGATGCAAGAAACTGCTGCCGACTGCAGGCCCATGTCCGGTGCTATGCAAAATGCGCCTTTGTCCCCATCATGGGCATGCCAAGAGGAGGGCCCGCTCTTGGGTGGCAAGAATTGATCCCCGCGTGTAAGCGATTGGGCATGTCGAATTTGGACATCCTGATTAGTGGCCTGTTTTAGCAAAGAGATGCAATCAGGGACGTAGCCATGACGCGAATACTGATCTACTTCGTTGCCTGGGTCGGACTCGTGCCTTGGCTGGCTTCGGTTTTCTGGCTTACGATGGAGCGATTGAAGTCCCAGCCTGATTACGGGGTTCTGAATGCAGCTAGTGACGCTGCTCTTGGTGGGCTTTTTGGGTTGATGTTTTCAATTCTGGTTACCGCTCCGTTGAGTGCATCGTTATTGTTATTCCTGAAACTCCTTCCGAAAGTGGCAAGAATGAATGCCGTTCGTGTTCTTGTCTCACTAATCCTCAGCTTGGTTGCTGGGGTGTGGGCGCTTTGGCTGGTAACAGACGGGGGATTTGAGTCGTTGCATTTGACAGCATTCCTTGTCGGAGGCATTTCCGGCTTGGCTTTGGCCATGTTTTCTTACCTCGCGCTTCCGCGTTGACTCCAACCAAACGTGCTGTCCCGCAGAAGCGGTGTAAGGAACCGTGCGCCGGTCAGGCCGCGGCGGAGGCAGGTTGGCCACCGGCGCCAGCCGCCCGGCACAATGGATTTGGCGGCTCATGCATGAACAAGATACGCATAGTTCAGAATGTTAGAACGCAGATAGGATCAATCCGGCGAGCGCGGCGGTGCAGGTGCTCGGCGCCTGGGTTCCGAAAACCCTGTCTTTTCGGATTTAGTTCGGCTCTCTCGCAGTTCCACCCCACTTGGGAAACCGCCCGGACTTGCTTCGAAGGCCCCTTCGTGGAACCCGCCCCCCGCCGATGGAGCTGATGGGAATCTTTGTATGAGACTACGCTCGCTGGCAAAACCTCTGGCGTTTAGAGTTGGCGCGGCGGTCCTTCTGGTTGGCGCCGTCTCGCACTGCGTCAGCTGCCTGAACCGGGGGGTGGCTTCCTCGGTGACCAGTCTGGACGCCCTGCTCGGTCTTCCCGTTGCGGCCCTGCAACACATTGACATTGGCAGAATGAACCTGCTCTGTGCCCAGGGGTTGCCGGAAGCCGACGGGTTCGACCTGAAGATCTCTCTGTCGAGACTTGATGAAATGGCAACTCGGGTGCGAAGCGAAACCCAGCGGCATTTCTACCGGTTCCAGAAGAATCCGGCCGAGTTCGAGAGCTCCGAAGGCTTCTTTCGTATGCTAATGATGGCAGTAGTGCTGGCTGAGGACTTCGGGGTGCGCTACGCGCCCGCCAAGATCGGCACCGCCGCTAAGGCCCGGCTGAACGATGGTTTTTTCGCGGATGCACAGGATGTTTTCCTGCAAGGCCTGACCGGACCAAGGAGGCAAGGCACGTGCAGTTCCCTGCCCGTGTTGCAAGTGGCGCTGGGGCGCCGGCTGGGCTACCCGCTGAAGCTGGTAACAACGAAGGGTCACCTGTTCGTTCGCTGGGAGAGCCCACAGGACACCTTCAACATCGAAGCAGCAGGCAACGGCGTTAACCGATTCTCGGACGACTACTACCGGCACTGGCCCCTGGAGGTCTCCCCCGCGGAGGAGGCTGCAGAAGGATACTTGAGATCGCTCACACCCGGCGAGGAATTGGCTGTCTTCCTGTCCATCCGCGGAATGTGCCTGCGGGAAGCTGGTCGGTTGCCGGAGGCTGCTGAGGCCTTCGCGGCGGCCGCGCGACTGGCACCCGCTTGTCGCGGATACCAGGTGATGCTCGCCAGCCTCCGAGCCAGTGGCGGCCGAGTCTCACCAGCCGCGCCCCTTTCTGACAAAACCGCAGCGAACAACGGAGATTCAGACCTATGAGGACCAACACGAGAAACAACGTAGGACTGCGAGCACTGTGCACACTGCCCTCATTCCTCGCCGCCTGGCTACTGCTGCCGCAGAGCGCCCACAGTTCCTACAATCCGGACACAGGCAGGTGGCTCAGCCGCGATCCCATCAACGAACCGAGACTGAAGGCGCTGACCCACAAGCGTGGCGGGTTTAATCGAGATGAGGAAAAGAACCTCTATGGCTTCGTCAGAAATGGCGCTATCAGCTTTGTGGATCCCCTCGGTCAGGATGTCTGGGTGATCAGATCCCCAGTTTGGCCAGGTCACGAATGGGTGGTGGGCGATAACGCAGACGGAACCTACTGGGAAGCCGCGTTCTGGCCTAATACGCCCTCAGGATACGGGATTAATTGCTGCGGGATTATCAAGTTTCTATCCCGTTCTGGCTTCGACCCCAAGAAGCTGACGGATGGCATAATGATGAAGGCTCACGTAAAGACCAGCCCTACTGTTGACGCCAAGGTGAAGGCTGAGGCCGCGCGAAGGTCGAAAGAGAAAAAGCAGCCGAGATTCGACGCATGGGGCAATAACTGTAGAGATTTTGCGCGGGGGATGGCCTGGTTTGCGCGGGGGGCTCAAATGCGGGAAAACCATGAAAGGGAACATGAGAACGAGCATGGGGAGGACTAGTCCATGAAGGCGGTTTTCTGGATTTCAATTCTTGCTGTCATCGTTGTCGGTGGCATCGGCTTGCTGAATTGCCAGCAAAAAAGAAGTCTTCGTGCCGCAGAACAAGTCCAATTACTGGCGACATTTGATCGTTGGGTTGAGGCTGGGCAGCCGTATGGCGAGGCACTGAGCACGTTCATGAACGGGCGCGGTGAGGATTTCCTTGTGGACACCCAACGCTTTGAGGTTTCCGGCACGTTCTACTTCGGCATTTTGGCGCGAACCAATTTGCTGTCGGAGAATCGCGGGCGATTCGTTATCACCACAAACAGAGTCCTCTTGTGGGTCGATAACAATGGAACTGCAAAGATCGCGCGTCAGCGGTTCGGCCCCGAGAGTGGCAATTGAGTTCCGCCGGTCGTCCCGCACAACCGGCGAGAAGGAACCTGGCGCGCCTCCGGCCGAGCAGGCCCACTGCGCAGCGCGCCTCGCTGTCCGCACCCCGCCGCATGTCCCCGAGCCTGCCATCTCGACCCGGAGCCCCCCGCCGTACCCTCAACCTACAACTATCAACCACCTACCACCCCTACCACATCTACCACCTCGCCCACATCCTGAGCAGACGCTCGCGTAGCGCCTTCGGCTTCGCACATCCGACGCCCCACCGCTTCGCGACCACCAACGCCCGCCGTGCAACCAACGCCCGTAGAACCACAACCGCCCCGGAGCGCTTCGTTCGGGCTCCGCCCTGCCACTTCGCCCAGGAGAACCTCCATCGCACGCCAACTCCCGCGCCCAACCTTCTATATCCGTTCCTACGCCTCAGCCGCTCCGGCGCTTGCGGCCCTCCGGGTGCCCGGCCCTCGTTGACTCGGCCGGGCAGGCTCCGCTAACACCCCCCCTCCCCCCTAAAAGTCAGTAACCCCTTTTGCCCTGGAGGGGGGAGGGGGGCACGCTCCGCCCCGCTCAGCGCGCCTACGCGGCCCCTCTCCCCCATTTTCGCGGGCAACGTCAATGTCAGAGCGCTTCGCGCTGCCAATTACGACGCCTCGCGCTGCGCGCTCGCCTTAGAACGGCTCCGTGGCGCGTCGAAGGCTCGCTGTGTAGGTGCTCCTTGCAGTCCGCCGGCCAACACAGCTCGCCAAATGGCTGCCTCGTGGGGGCCAGTCCGGCTCGGACCTCGGCAGCCAGCGCCACTCCGCCGCAACAACATCCGCGCACGCAGTGCGCGCCATCTGAAACACTCCGAAGGAGTTTCAGAAGGTAGCCCGGGGTCAGCGAGGCACGAGCGCCACCCCGGGTAACCCGCAGCCAAAGAAATCAATCCCCCTCTCCTCCTCTGGAGGAGAGGGGCCAGGGGAGAGGAGGCCAACACAAACAGCAACGTCAGCCGCTCCGCTTCCGGCGCCCAAGCCCGCGCCTTCACCCGGAGCGGACAGCGCGCCCTCGCGGCCTTGGACACGAAGCCACCCCGGAGGACCGGCCGCCAAGAGCCGTGGGTTGCGCTCGCCCGTCGCTCGCAAGCTCGCTAGGTCGTGGCAAGCCACCGCGCCAACTCACGGCACTTGTCGGCCTCCCAGGGCGCCTGACTCGCCGGCTTTTCACTTCGCTCCACTCCGCTACGCTCCGATCGGCCCCGCGCCCTCGCGCCACCCCCACCGCGCCGCCGATGACACCAACGCGGCGGCACTGCCCCCAGCCCGGTGCGCGATGCCTCCCTCCGACTCCGCTGCGCTCCGCTTCATGAAAACCGGCGAGCCAGGCGGGGACCCCGGCCAGCGAAAAAAGGGTCAACCCATAGATTAGTGCATAATGTGGGTGGATTGGCGTCCGGGTGTTAGCTTAAGGTTGGCCCATGCCACGCCAGTTG
>DAOPPX010000194.1:0-6150 GCA_035358715.1 Verrucomicrobiota bacterium | reverse complement strand
AACCTATATCCCTAATCCCCTCAGCCTCTTACTCCTCGCAGACGAAAGAACCCCGATTCTGCACCCCCCCCCGCGCGCGGCGGCACGGCCAGGGGCCCTCAACCTCGCCGGCTCGGCAGGGACTACACGCCGAGGCGTCCGCCTGGGCGCGGGCACGTATGTTTCAGCACCCGCGCCGGCCGCGCCGAGGGCGCAGAACACGGTTGCGCGGAAGGTGAGGCGCCCATAACTTGTCGGGGTCAGGATGCATCCGCCTGAGTCCAAGTACGTCGAGAGCAAGGCCTACCTCGCGCGCATCGAGCGTGAAGGATTCTTTGGCCTGCGCGATTCGTGGGCACGGCAGGCGACCGAGTCGCTGCCGGAAGATGAGTGGTTGCGGCGGGTGAAGGAGCGGTTCTCCAAGTACGTGCCGTTCCTGACCAGGGAATGCGGCGTGGAATTCCGGGGCCGGATACTGGAGATCGGCGCGGGCGGGGCGTGGTTTAGCGCCGAGCTCTCCAAGCTGCCCCGGGTGGTCGCGGTCATCGCGACGGATCCCTGCCCCCAGCCGCTGCAACAATACGCGCCGACGGTCTTCAAGCTGCTCAACGCCCAGGCTGACAAGATCACGCGAATGCCGGTTGACTTTCATCACCTGGACTTTGCAGCCCACCACTTCGATTATGTGGTCTGCGCGTCCGTGCTCCACCGCGCGGCGAACATTGTCCAGGTGTTGCGCGAAGCCAAGCGCGTGCTCAAGCCCGGCGGGCAACTGGTCGCCATTCGCGAGCCGGTCTGGCCGGCGATGCGGATGAAGTCGCGCGCCCGGATGCTGGCCAAACTGATCGCCACGGGCGTGAACGAGCGCTTCTACACGCTGTCCGATTACAGGGAGTTCTTCAAGCAGGCCGCGTTGCCCATGCATGCCAGGCATGTCAACCTGTCGCGCGGGTTCAGGTACTACGTGAACAGCATGGTTAACGGCTTGACCCACGCGCGATACGCCTTCATCGGCACCAGGCGCGGACGGTCCTGAACCGGCCGGCCCCGGCGGCCTGGCCCTGGCGCTGCCCGCAAGGACACCGAGATGATTAACCCGTTACACTCGCTCAAGGAAGCTGCGGCGGAAGCTGCCATCACTGCGCTCGTCAACCGCGAGATTGAGACATTCGGCACGGTCAGGGCGCTGTCCATCAACACGGAGCAGAAGACGATGCGGGTCGAGCTGGCCTTAAAGGGAGAGGCGGCGCGCATCTGGATCAACGTTGCCGCATACGAGCTGAGCGAGCAGAACGGCCAGGTCCATATTGCGTTCCAGAACGCCACCGCTTCCCGGGAATGGATCACGGCTGTTCTGAACCAATACGTCGTTGGCCGGCCCTTCCGCCTTCCCAATGCCGCCAGGGTTCTGCTGTAGCCGCCGGATCGGGACACTCGAACGGCATTGCCTCCACGCGGGCAAAGGTTTACCAATCCAACACCAATACTCATTATGGACTCAAACACACAACGAATGGGCGGAACCTTCAATCGCAGGGCCTTCCTCAAGTCGGCTTCCCTGGCATTGGGAAGCTGCGGACTGGCAAAGTATGGATTGATCGAGGGCTGGGCCGGGGCGGCTCCCGCCGTCACAGAAGCCGGCCTGAGCGCAGCCGACCTGCCCCGCGGCAACGCCCCCAGGCCCGTGTCGTTCCCGCACTTTCCCGATCGCCTGCACGCGTTCGTCTGGCGCAACTGGCAACTGGTGCCCGCCCGCCGGATGGCGCAAGTGGTCGGAACCACCGCCGGCGAGATTGTGCGCCTGGGCCGGAGCATGGGCCTGGCAGGGCCGCCGCGAATCACCGTGGAACAGCAACGCCGGTCCGCGCTGTCGGTCATCCGCCGCAACTGGCATCTGTTGCCCTACGATCAACTCCTGCAGCTCCTGGGCTGGACAGCCGAAGAGATGGCCTTCTCGCTGCGCGAGGATGACTTCCTGTTCATCAAGCTGGGCAACCTCAAGCCGCAATGCCAACGCCTGGACTATCGTCCGCCCGATGCCCGCGCCCGCGCCCGCGCGGGCGAGATTGCCGCCGTTCTGCGCGCCGAGTTCCCCGGGGGCGCCGGGCAATCCGAGCAGCCTCTGTTCGAGTTCATCAAGCAGTTGTCACGGCCCCCGAAGACCGGCGCGAGCGCTGCGCCGGGCGCCAGTGCCTTCTCCCCGCGGTTCTGTTACTCCTATTTTGCGCTTTACGGCGACCCGCTGCTCGATCCCACGCTGGACCCATACCCGGACGGCTACCTGGCGCGCCTGGCCGCGTCGGGCGTCGAGGGCGTGTGGCTGCAAGCGGTCCTGACGCGGCTGGCGCCGTTCCCGTGGGATGCGCGGCAGAGCCGTCACTATGAGACGCGGCTCAAGAATCTGCGCCGGCTCGTCGAGCGCGCCCGGCGGCACGGCGTGGGCGTCTATCTCTACCTGAATGAACCGCGCTCCTGCCCGGCGGGCTTCTTTGCCTCGCGGCCGGACTTGAAGGGAGTGCCGGCGGGCGATTTCGCCGCTTTGTGCAGCAGCGTGCCCGAAGTGCGCGCCTGGCTCACCTCGGCGGTGGCCTCGATCTGCCGCGCCGTTCCCGGCCTGGCGGGCTTCTTCACCATCAGCGGTTCCGAGAACCTGACCAATTGCTGGTCGCACGGCGGCGGCAAAGGATGTCCGCGCTGCGGCCAACGCCCGCCCGCCGATGTGATCGCCGAAGTCAACACGACCTTCTACGAGGGCATTCGCCAGGCCGGCGGCGGCCAGAAGCTCATCGTCTGGGATTGGGGCTGGCACGATGACTGGGTGGAGAAGATCATCGCGCAGCTTCCCCCCGAGGTCGCCTTCATGAGTGTCAGCGAGTGGGGCATGCCCATCCAGCGCGGCGGCGTGGCCACGGCCATCGGCGAATACTCGATCTCGACCATCGGCCCCGGCGAGCGCGCCCGGCGTCACTGGGAACTGGCCCGCGCCCGCGGTCTGCGCACGGTGGCCAAGACGCAGTGTGGCAACACCTGGGAACTCTCCGCGGTCCCCTACGTCCCCGCGCTGGCCAACATCGCCCGCCACATCGCCAACCTCCGCCAACAGGGCGTCAATGGAATCATGCTCGGCTGGACGCTGGGCGGGTATCCGTCGCCCAACCTCGAAGTGGCCGCCGAACTGGGCGCCGCGCCCGCCGGCAGCCCTGCCGCCGAGCCGGACGGCGCGCTGGCGCGGGTGGCGGAGCGTCGTTTTGGAAGAGAGCTCGCCCCGCCGGTGGTGCAAGCATGGCAGGACTACAGCACGGCGTTCAGCGAATTCCCCTTTCACGGCAGCCTGGTCTATAACGCGCCGATGCAAGTCGGCCCGGCCAACCCGCTCTGGGGGGAGCCGGCCGGCTACCACGCCTCGATGGTCGGGTTCCCCTACGACGACCTCGACGCCTGGCGCGCCGTCTATCCGCCGGAAGTCTTCGTTGGACAGTTCGAGAAAGTGGCGACCGGCTTCGAGCGCGCGCACACGAGCCTGGCCGCGGCCTTCCAGGCGTGCCGGAGCCGGTTGACCCCGGCGCAGACCGCCGCCGCATTGCAGGAGCTGAACGTGGGCGAGGCCGCTGCCATTCATTTCCGCAGCACCGCCAACCAGGCCCGCTTCGTCATCGCGCGCCGGCGCCTGCAAGCAGCCACGTCTGTGGCTGACGCGCAATCGGCCGGCACAGAACTCACAGGGTTGCTGCGGGCGGAGATGAGCTTGGCGCAGCGCCTGCACGCCATTCAGAGCGCCGACTCGCGGATCGGCTTCGAGGCTTCCAACCAGTATTACTACGTGCCGGTGGACCTGGCGGAAAAGGTCGTCAACTGTCAGGACCTGCTGGCCCGCTGGCTGCCGGCGGAGCTCCGCCGCCACGGATAGGAGCAGAGGATGAGGGTTGTTCCTCATCCCTGCCCCTGCCAGTACCGGCCCCCCCATGAATCGGGGGAACATCCAACATCCAACCTCGAACGCCCAACATCCAATAGCAGCCCAAAACTCGGCGCTTGGATGTTGGATGCTCCCTCTCGGTGGTTCAGGGGTTCAAAGCGCGAGAGGTTCTGGTCGGGGAATTCTCACCCCATCCCTCTCCCCGTGGAACGGGAGGTGGAACGGAGGATCGACGGCAGTGCTATGGTGATGGCGGCTCTTGCCAGGGTTAATGGCGATTCTATCCAGCCAGGTGGGAGCTACCGTTGGGCTCTACACGGGAGATGGGGACGCAGGCCACCAAGCTGGTTTCCGTGGCGGGGGTGATCTTATGGGCGGTGCCGTGCCGGGACGGCGGCTTCAGGGCTGGGGCTTCTTTTCGAGGGCCGCATCCACCAGCTCCAGTAACGCCGGTTTCGCGACGAATCCAACGCTCGTGTTCACGACCTTGCCGTCAACAAGGACCACCAGCGTCGGTATGGCGCGGACTTCATACTTGCGCGCGAGCTCGGGCTCCTGGTCAACGTTCACCTTGCCAAAAACGACATCTGGCCTCTCCAGGGCGGCCTCGGCAAAGATTGGGTCCATCTTCTTGCATGGCCCGCACCAGGGCGCCCAGAAGTCCAGAACAATGGGTTTGGTTGATTCCTTGAGGAGTTGATCGCACGAAGCCGTTGTTACAACCACCCTGGCGTCGGGCCGTTCCGTCCTTGTGCAAGCCGGGAGCACGGCAAGCGAAAGCAGAAATGCACCGAGGATGATTCGCGGCATGCTGAACTTGGGCGTGTTCACGGGGTTCAATATATGGGGGGCGCGCCCGGTGACAAGACGGTTTGGCGGCCGGTGGAAGGCGGGCGCTGCGCCTGCCGGTCAGGGCTTGTCGCCGCGGCTCAGTTCCACGAGCGTCTCCAGGATTTCGAGCCGGACCTGGTCGGCGAGGCCGCGGTCCTTGGCCGACGCCCACGCCAGGGCTGAAGCGCCTTTGGCCTCACAAACGCGGCTGGCGGCTTCGTCGAGGAGTTTGCGGGCCCGCTCAAGGGTTGGGCCGTGTTTGCCGCGCTGGCGGGCGGCACCGGCTTGTTCGCGCAGCATGACGAGGTATTCGTAGTCCTCGGCGCTCTCGCGCAGGGCTTCCATGTGCTTGCCGTCCGTGACGGAGGTCTTGTCCAGGAAGAACGGTGTGTAGGGCCGGCCGAGACGTATTCGTTCCAGGACAAACCGCCTCCCGAATCTCTGAAGGCCCAGAAGTAGGAACTCTGCGCGCCCCATTGCCAGCACGACCAGGCCTGCAGGCGAATGTAGCTGTAAGGAACAAGCCGCCGCATCGGATTGCTGCCTTGCCAGCCGACGGTGCTGGCCTGGGTCCAGAAATAGCTCGTGGTGTAAACGCCGTCGGTAAGCTGGACGGGATCGGTGCAAGAGCGGTAATCCGGGTTGGGCGAGAGCGAGCACGCTTTGCCGCGCGATGTTTTCACCGGGGCGGAAGAGCGCATCGTCCGACGCAAGTTGGTGCATTGTAGCAGCGACAGCCGCGCCGACAAACAGACGAAGGAAATCGGACAATTTCACAGATTGGTTCTTCCTGGTTTCCTTGACCGCGATCAAAGCAACTGCCGCGGCGCCGGGTTAGCTTAACGGCATGAACAAGTCTATTGAAATAATGATGCGGGAACACCAGTTGATTGTGGGAGTGCTGGGTTCGCTGCAAGCGATGGCCGACAAGCTGGCGGCGGGGGACACGGTCCCCCGCGAGGACGTAGCCGACTTTGGCCGGTTCTTTCGCGATTTCGCCGACAAATGCCACCACGGCAAAGAGGAAGACCGGCTTTTCGTCAAGATGGTCGAGGCGGGATTGCCCCGGGACCGCGGCCCCATTGCCGTAATGCTGGCGGAACACGACGCGGGCCGGCAGGAGGTGCGCGGCTTGCTCGAAATCGGCGCCGGCGCAGGGCCGCTCAGCGAGGGCGAACGGGCAAGCGTGGTGGATTACGCCAGCCGGTTCGTGCCCTTGCTGCTGAGCCACATTCAAAAGGAGGACAACATCCTCTACCCCATGGCTCAGGAAACGATTCCAGCCGCGGCGTTTGAGGTGCTGGACCACACCTGCGAAGAATTCGATCGGCAAATCCGGGAGCAGATAGACGTAGCCGGGCTTGAGAACCGGGCGCATCTTGACACTACCACCATAATGGGGATGTGAAACGGTTCCTCATCCG
>DAOPPX010000193.1:0-6155 GCA_035358715.1 Verrucomicrobiota bacterium | reverse complement strand
CCCGGCCACAATCCAAATCCGCCCAAATCACTTTCTCGAATCCGGCGTGGACGGGACGCCAAAACCCGCAATTCATGGTTGACTCAAACCGGCCTCCCCGCCTAGTCTGCCCGCACGACATCTGCAAACCGTAATAAAAGGACCCTCATGCCAGATCTGACACAGCTCTACGACTCGGTGGTAAGCGGCGACGCGAAGGCCACTCAGATAATCACCAAAGAAGCCCTGGCCGCAGGGGTTGACCCGCTTAAGCTGGTCAATGAGCACATGGTGCCCGCCATGGACGAGGTCGGCCGGCGCTTCGAGGCCAATGAGTATTTCGTGCCCGAACTGCT
Source organism: Verrucomicrobiota bacterium (assembly GCA_035358715.1). GTDB lineage: Bacteria > Verrucomicrobiota > Verrucomicrobiia > Limisphaerales > UBA8199 > UBA8199. The sequence continues at coordinate 5,820 of DAOPPX010000193.1, read as the reverse complement.
CATCTCCGCCCGCGCCATGAAGGCCGCCCTCGAACTCATCCGCCCGCTCCTGATCGCTCGCGGCGACAAGCCGGTTGGCCGCGTGGCCATCGGCACGGTCAAAGGCGATTTGCACGACATCGGCAAGAACCTCGTCGCTTCCCTGCTCGAAGGCGGCGGCTTCGAGGTCATTGACCTCGGCGTCAACGTGAGCCCGGAGAAGTTCATCGAGACGGTCAATACGAAGCAGGCCAACATCGTTGCCATGTCCGCCCTGTTGACCACCACCATGCCCTCCATGAAGACCACTATTGACGCGCTTAAAGAGGCCGGCGTGCGAAGTAAGGTCAAGGTCCTGATCGGCGGTGCGCCCATCACCCAGAAATACGCCGACGAAATCGGCGCAGACGGCTATAGCGAGAACGCCGTTGGCGCGGTGGCCCTGGCCAAGAGGGCCGTGGGGGCAGCCTAGAGTTCGCGGCTCAGCCGCCTTGCCAACCATGCACCCGCTCATCCAGCAACTCCTTTCCCAAGGGCCGGTGATTACCGATGGCGCGTGGGGCACCGAATTGCAGGCGCGCGGCCTGGGGGCGGGCGAGTCTCCGGATCTATGGAACCTGACGCATCCCGAGCTCGTGGGTGAGGTTGCCGCGGCCTATGTTGCCGCCGGCAGCCAGGTGATCCTCACCAACACCTTCGGGGCCAATCGCATCCGCCTCAGCGAACAGGCTGCCGGAGATCAAACGACCGAGATCAACGCGCGCGGGGTTGAGATTTCGCTTAAGGCCGCCGCCGGGCGCGCCCGGGTGTTCGCCTCGATCGGCCCGACCGGCAAACTCCTCATGAACGGTGATGTCACCGAAGATGAGCTGCGGGCGGCCTTCCGCGAGCAAGCCCGCGCCTTGGCCGATGCCCGAGCTGACGCGCTGGTCGTCGAGACGATGTCCGATCTGGCGGAAGCGGAAGTGGCCGTCAGCGCGGCCCGCGAAACTGGCCTGCCGGTCGTGGCCTGCATGGTCTTTGACAGCGGCAAAGAGAAAGACAGGACCATGATGGGGAACACGCCCGAGCAAGCCGTCAAGGCGCTCGCCGGGGCGGGCGCGGACGTTATCGGCGCCAACTGCGGGCAGGGTGTTGCCGGCTTTGGTGTCATCTGCCAGCGAATGCGCGCGGCCACTGACCGACCGATATGGATGAAGCCCAACGCGGGGTTGCCGATTATGGTTGCCGGCCTCCCCCGATACACCACCACACCCGCGGAGTTTGCCGGTTACATCCCGGCTCTGATTAAAGCCGGCGCCAGCTTTGTTGGCGGCTGCTGCGGCACGCGGCCTGAGTTCATCGCCGCCGTTAGCCAAGTTGTGCGCGGTCACTGACCGCCTATGAACAGTCGCGAGCGAGTTCTGGCTCACTTGGCCGGCCAGCCGGTTGACCGGCTGCCGCTCATGCCCATCACCATGATGTTCGCCTGCGGGCAAATCGGCGCGCGCTACCGCGATTACTGCACCGACTACCGCGTGCTGGTCGAAGGGCAAATCCGCACCGCAGAAGCCTTCGGCTTTGACTACGTCAACACCATGTCAGATCCGGCACGCGAAGCGGCGGATTGCGGCGCCCCAGTGGAGTATTTCGACCACCAGCCGGTCGCGCTCGTGGAAGACCAGGCCCTGTTGGCCGACAAGACCAGGCTGGCTTCGCTGAAGGTCCCTGACCCGCTCGGCGGCGGCCGCATGCACAACGGGCTCAAGGCGCTGGACCTGCACAAAGCGCGTGTCGGGAAGGAGAAGATCATCGAGGGCTGGGTCGAGGGGCCCATTGCGGAGGCCGCCGACCTGCGCGGCATTAACACCCTGATGATGGATTTCTTTGATGACCCGGCCTTTGTGCGCGACCTCTTCGCCTTCGTTATCGAGATGGAGCTGCGCTTTGCCCGCGAGCAGATCAGGGCCGGCGCGGACATCATCGGCGTCGGCGACGCCGCCGCGTCGCTCGTCGGCCCCCAGATTTACGACGAGTTCGTCTGGCCTTACGAGAAGCAACTGGTGGATGGCATCCAGGCCCTCGGCGGCAAAGTCCGGCTGCACATCTGTGGCAATACACGGCGCATCCTCGAAGGCATGGGCAGGCTAGGTTGTGACATCATAGACCTGGACTCCCTGGCCCCGATCTCCGAAGCCCGCCAGAAGATGGGCACGGAAAGATTCCTCCTTGGTAACCTGAACCCGGTGACAGTGCTGCGGAATGGCGACCCGGCAGGCGTTACCGCTGCCGTTGCGGAATGTCACCGCCAGGCCGGCCCTCGGTTCATCGTTGGCGCTGGCTGCGAAGTTCCTCGCGACACCCCAGCCGAAAACCTCTGCGCCCTCTGCGCCTACGCCCACTCCCACCGCCCGTAGAAGCACAGCACTCGCACAGCGGAACAACGACGGCTGACTGGTCGAATGAAACCGGCCCGCGGGTGAGGTGTAGGGCTGGCCTTACGAGCTGAGCGGGACTGCGCAGCATCGGTCTTGCAACCCGTGCGCGACTTTTCAGGGCCTGTTTGGCATCTGGTGGCTTGGGCGCAGCTTTGACCCCACGCCCCGCCTTGCGATGAAATGTGCAACTGGTGCCGCTTCCAGCCAGGGGAAGGTTGTTCGGGCGCTTGAATCATTCCCGCGATCCTGCGCTCGCGCTTCACGCCAGGAAGCTGGATCAGGTCAGACTTTCTCCTTCCGCTCTGTCTCCGCAGGTTTGGCGCCGGCAGCAGGATATGGCCGATAGTAATCCTTATAGCGGTAGTAGTAGTAATCCTCGGAGCCTGGCCGAACCGCGTTGAAAACGAGTCCAAGCACCCGGGCTTGGCGTTGGTACAGCGATTCGAGAGAGGCACGAGCCACGCGGCCTGATGTAAATGCCGCGCGGATCACGAAAACCACGCCATCTACCTGCGGCGCAAGGCTGGTTACATCGTCTGCCGCCATCACGGGCACCGTGTCGAATACCACAAAGTCGTACTGACTGGCGGCATCCTGCAGGAACCGTTTGGTCGCCTCGCTAATAAACAACTCGCTCGATTGCACCGTGAACGCGCCCGCGGGGAGAATAAACAAATTGCTGTACTTAGTGGCGCAAACAGCCGCTTCCCAAGCGGCTCTTCCTGCCAGCACGTCCGACAACCCAGGCTCGGCCGGGGTGCCAAAGAGCCGGTGAGTCGTCCCCTTGCGCAAATCTGCGTCAACCAACAGCACGCGGGAGCCGGCGCTGGCCATGGTGATGGCCAGATTCGCTGCGGTGACGGACTTGCCATCGTTCGGCACCGAACTGGTGACCAGTATGGTCTTGGGACGATCACCCGCCTCGGCCATGTACAACAGGGAGGAACGGAGGTTCCGGTAGGCTTCGGCGAATGAATGCCGCGTATCACCGGGCTCGATCAGGCTCGTTTGCTTCTTTGCGGCGATTAACTTATCCCGGGGAACCTGGCCCAAAATGTTCTCATCGAACAACTCCTGCAGTTCCGTGAAGGATCCCATCCGATCATCCAACCGGTCCAGCAGCAGCAACAACCCGAGGGCTGCCACAAGACCCACCAAAGCGCCGCCGGCCAATTTCTTCAACAGTTCAGGCCGGGCCGTATAGGCCGGTGACGCTTTCTCTATGGTCTCGACGCTCTCCGGACTTATCTCCTTGTTGACATCAAGCGTCTGCATCGTAGCCAACAACTTGTCGTAGAGCTCCCGGATTCTCTGCACGTTGGCCTTGAGCGTCTGGTATTCCGCCGTCTTATGCTGGAACTCCAAACTCTTGTCATCCCACGCCTTCAAGTCATTCTCGAGAATCTCGATCTCCACCGCCAGAAACTCCTTCCGGCTCTTGAGTTGTTCCTCGCTTTGATCGCGCAGAATCTTCAGCAGTTCTTCCCGGCGGCCAATGTCCTCCTGCATGGAGATCATCTTGGGGTGATTGGTTCGCAGGTAACGCCCCAACTCCTGCTGTTCGGCCTTGAGCAGAAGCAACTGCTGCTGCGCCTGGAGGTAGGCCACGTCCGTTCGGTCCCCCCCGGTCGTGGAGGAACCCTGACCAACGGCGCCACCCGCCGAAATCGAAGCGGTATTGGTGTCGGGCCGTGAAGCGCTTCCGTTAACCAGCAGCGGATTCACCGATGGGGAGGTCCCACCCGCCGCCTGCTGGCGAGCAAGGTTCTGATCAAGTGTGAGCCTCTGCAGCAACGAGTACTCTGACTTTTGTGCCGCCAGCCGTTGATACAACGCCGCGAGGTAATTGGCCGGGCTATTGCCCTGCTCTTGAGACAGCACAATGCTGTTGGTGCTCTGAAACTCAACCACCTCCTCCTCCGCTCTGCGCAGATCCTTCTCGAGCCGCATCACCTGCTCTGTCAATCCGGCAACCGTCGTATCGGAGGTCTGGTTCCGCATTTCCTTCTTCAGCGCGATGTACTCGTCCATGCACGCCTGCAAGAACGCCTGCGTGTAATCCCGGTCGCTGCCCGAGGCCTGCAACACGAAAATAGTCGTCTTGGGCAGCACCGAGACGCTTAACCCCACAGGGTGCATTCCTATCTCCGGCCTCTGCGCGCGAACGCGCTCGTGCGCGCGGTTAATCACCACCCCGCACTGCATCAAGGCGGCCTGGGTTCCCAGGAAGTTACTCAGTTCCTCGGAATAAAGTGAAGCCGGCTGAATGGCCAGCTTGATGCTGACAATCATCCGCCCGACCGAGACGAATGTCGGGGGCGCATTCCAAGCCATGCCAGCCTTGATTATCGCTCCCGCCAGCGCGCCCAGAACCAACACCCACCATTTCTCACGGAGGAGGTTCCGGACGCGGGCCAGCCGTGCATGAAAACGGGCGGTCGAGCTGGACCGGTCATGGGTGGCATGGACAGGCTGGTCATTCATTCGGGGCACAATTGGCTTCAGAAGCTGATCAACCGGGAAGGAACAATGATGAAATCGTCCGGCTGAAGGACCATGTCCTTTTCGGCTGCTCCCTTTTCCAGGATGTCAACCATGTTTAACTCAAAGGCCTGCCTGACGGCGCCGTCCTCGCCTGTGGCCCGGACCAACTTCACCTTCTTCTTGTTCGCAAAATCGGCGAAGCCGCCGGCGCGCAGGATAGCCTTGCCCACCGTCAAATTCTCATTTACGGTGATATCCATCGGCCCTTGCGCGCGCACCTGGCCCCACACATAGATCCGGCCCAAGAGCTTGTTCGCGATGTCCAACGCGATAATCACAGTGGCCCGATAATAGTACTCCTTTTCGAGTTGCGCTTTCAGCTCATCCGCCAGTTGTTTGCAGGTCTTGTCTGCCGCCGGCACTCGGCCGATGTAGGGCACGTACAGCTCGCCGGAATCTGCCACTACCAGGCTTCTGGGCGCATCACGGTCCTCTATTATCTGGAAACTGACCTTGTCCCCGACCCGAAGCTTGTATTTGTCGTCCGGCACATAACCCGTCAGGGTAGGCAGTGTTGTCGGCGCGGCATTACTCACTGTGGCAACACCGCTGTCGGCCGCCAAGTTAGTATGGACGATAGCCGCTGCGGGAGCTGATACGGGCGCCCCCGGGAGCGGCATTAGGCCTTCCACGTCCATGAACACAGGGCCCCGGCTCTTGGGCGCTTTGGCGGCAGGGGAAGTCTGGGCGCAAGCGGCCAAGCCCCATAAGGCCAGAAACACGATACAGGCTCTTGCTACGTAGCTTCTCAAGTTGTCAGTATTCTCTTCCTATACCAGTTTCCAAGGCAAATAGCCAGCATCTTTCTCCTGTGCGACCCTAAAACGCACGCCGGATTCGAGAAAGTGATTTGGGCGGATTTGGATTGTGGCCGGGTCGG
>DAOPPX010000192.1:0-6232 GCA_035358715.1 Verrucomicrobiota bacterium | reverse complement strand
GCAATTCTGCGTCCAAATCAACAGCACCCTGCGCTGCATCGGCCAGGCGCCGGTGACCGAACCCCCGGCCCCGGTCGTGTTCGCCCCCAACCCGGTCACCGGGCTGGAGATCGCCAACGACGCGGAAGAGGGTGTCCGGCTGTTGCTGAACGTCGGGACGGTCACTGAAGACATCATGGTGTTTGGGCAGCCGCCATGCAGCGCGGGCCGGATGAAACACCGTCGGGTCTATTACCTGGGCCTGTTGGGACCGGCCAGCAATGGCCAATGCGACATCACAGCACTCTACACGGCCCGGTTTGGGCAGCCGACCCCGGGTCAGAAGGTATTCATAGTAACCATCCAGACAAAGGACGGTTGGAAAGGGGTGGATAGCGTGTTCAGCGCCATAGTCCCGCCGCCGCCCGAGTCAAAGAACCAGCAAGTAACTGAAAGGACAAAAGTTACGAAAGCGAAGTCTTCGGCAGCCCCAGAGTCCGCCACCGCCCGTGTCCAAGTCTCTTCTTCGTTACCTCGAAGCGTGTACAAGGGGAGTACACCGGAAGCACAAGGGGAGCACAATGGACTGGAGCGTGTGCACCCGGTGAGCATCCCTTGTACACCCGTTGTACACAGCTTGTTGGGAGCGCTGCGGCGGCTGGGGGGGCTGTGGCGGTTCGGGTTGGCCGCAGCGCGCGCCTGAGGCGTGTTCATGGAGTTGGCTGGCCGCGAAACATGTGAAACGACGCTAGCGCACATATCTGACACCCAACGCCGCGTGAGGGCGAGCGGCCTACAGGCCTCCCCCCTTTCACTGTAGGCCGCGTGCCCTCACACGGCGCTCCGAGTGGGTAACCGGGCGAGCGTCCCCGAGAGCCCAAACAGGGTCGGGAGTCATACCACTTCCAGATTGGAGCTGCATGATTCTACGACTGGGCAGTCCCCTCACCCCTGCCCTCTCCCCTTCGGAAGGGGCGAGGGGGAGTTGCCGGCAGCGAATGGTGCAATCGCAAGCAGGAGTTGGTATCAGGGCTCGCGAGGGTGCGGAAAGCCGCGCGCCTCGTCCTATCTCCGATCCAGTGCTGGCGGCTGGTCAGGGGGGGGAAGTGCCGGCGCGGACGCGGCAGGCGCGCTGGCTAAATGTCGGGCAGGGGCTGCCACGGGATAGTCCGGGGGGCGAATCGCGCCAATGCGCTGTGATTGCAGTGCCCCGGATCGAGCATCGCTCAAATGGTCCGGCCGCGTGTCACTGGATATGAAGCAGAACCGCATCGTCCGCGGGGATGTGGATGGTCAGGCCTTCATTGATCAACTGGCCGGCATTCAGCGGCTGTTTGACAGCATTCCGGCCGCTGCCGGTCAGGGTTGCGGAGGCGGGTTTGGAGAGCGGATGCGGCAGCTTGCCCGCGTGCACGACGCATCGGGTGTCCAGCGGGTCTTTGTGCAGGTTGGCCAGGAGCACATACGATTCGCCGGGGCGGCTGTAGATCGCTGAAGCGCAACGGCGATTCTCCAGCGTGACGGCCTTGTTCCGCCAGTCGGCGAAGCGATACGTCGTAAGATCGCCCGCCGGCTTGAGAATGGAGACAACCTCGGAGACCTCTGGCAGAGCCGGCCAGGGCGTGACCCCGCTGACGAGCGCTTGCAGGGCGAACATGCGATACAGCCGCTTCGGGGATTGCGCATTCAATTGCCCGTAGCTGATGACTCCCCGCGCCCGCGCGCCAACCAATGACCACTCCAGCGGAAGAGCATCCAAAGCCGGCCCTTCTCCTTCCCACTTCCCATAACCCCATTCGTTCGCCACCACGCAATCGGCGAAGTTTTCCGTGGCGAACATGGGTGTGGTGGTGTCATGGACGATCACCAGTCCGCCGGGTCCCACGCGGCGCCGCGTCCATTCCATTAGATCCAGAAGCTCGTCAATATCCCAATGGCCCAACGCCGCTTCGCCCGCCTTCTTGCCCTCATGCCGGCCGTTACAGCAATAGAGGGCGGTGTTCCAGTCGTAATAGACCCCATCGAGCGGATGGTTCTTGAGCACGCGGTCAATCGAAAGCTTCAGGTAATCCAGCCAGCCCGAGCGGAGGCACATCTGCGCTCCAAATTCGTTGGTGCCGCGGAAGAAGTTGTGTTGGAGCTTTCCCGCGCGGCTCATGCGGCCCCACTCTGTTCCATGCGCCTGGAACTCGGGGGTGCTTGGATGCAGCTCCTTGTTTGAAAAGTAGGTGGCGACGCGCAGCCCGGCCTCGTGGCAATCCGCGATGACTTTGTCGTACTTGTCCATGTCTGGATACGGCGGGTAGGAGCCGTCGCGCCAGAACAGGCCGTCCTCGTAGTAGTCCCCGTCGTTGTGGCAGTGGACGGTTTGGATGCCCTCGGCAGCCCAGGCCCGAATTTGTCCGGGAGTGACCCAATTACCCCGGTTACGGTTGAATGTTGAGTGCAGCCAGGGCCGCAACGCATGACCTTCGATCAAGGGAACGCCGAGGTAGAAGTTGAACGCGCAGCTCTTCGGTAACGCGAGCGCGGTGTTGGTGCGGAACAGGGGAGAAATGGACAGCGCGAACCCCGGGGAGTCGGGATTGGCTTTCAAGAGGCAGAGCCCCTCGCCTCGGCGCGGGGTCAATTGCAGATCCCATTGCGAGAGATCAGAGCCCGCAAACCACTCGAGTCCCTCGATTCCGGCATCGGCAAACAGCATGGAACGCGGCATGAAAGGCGTGCTCACAAAAGGGTCGGATGCCGTCTGCCGTCGCAGCTTTCCCCAGCGATTGCTGCCCATCGCAAAGGGTGCCGCGCCCTCCTGTTCGGTCTCCCCTGCGCGATAACCGTAATCGGAGAGCGTGGGCGACAGGACGACCGCAAAAGGGCACACCTCGCGTGCGGGGAAGGGGCTGGCGGTGCCGGTCAACTCCTTGCGAATCTTGATGTAGCCCCAATGATACTCGAACACGGTCTTTGCCCCGATGCCCGCGGCGCGCTGCTGGTCATCGAGAAGCCGGCATTCAACGGTAACGACTTCCGTCAAACCGTCCTTGCGGAGCGATACGCGGGGGTTCGAGTCCTTTAAGTCTGTGAACACGTCGCCCTTTTCATTTTGGATTCGGGTTGCGACCGGTTGCACCAGCAGGTTTGTCGCCCGGCCGTGCGTGATCCGGATCAGAGCAATCGCGCCGCCCCGCTTTAGATCATGCTGCACGGTGTAATAGGGAGTGCTGAGGGTCAAAAGGCCGGTGGCATTATCTCTTTGAACCGAGTACTCGCGAGGCCAGGTGCTGGTGACTGCCGCGCCGGACTCGGCAGCAAGCAGCGGGAAGGCGCTTGCGAGCAGGGCGGCTGCGCAATTCATCTTGAACGAATGTAAGGGCATACTCGTCTTTACTGGAATCCGTCCGGAACGTCTATCCGCAATTCCTGCCCGTGCAGTTTCCGGTGGTCGGTCCTTTTTTCCCCAGCCGACCACTGGCTGCCGTCTGTCAACCCGGACGGGTTGAGGGGGCGGTGGCGGCCCCGTTGAGCGTCAGGGGCTCGCGCCAGGCATGGCCGCTCGGCGCCAGCAAATCGTCGCTTGCCACGGGTCCCCAAGTGCCCGCCGCGTAGAACTCACGCTCGGACAGCGGCTTGTTTTCCCATCCCCGGCGAATTTCATCTACGAATTGCCAGGCCGCCTCCACTTCATCGCGGCGGATGAAGAGCGTGGCGTCGCCGGCCATTGCTTCGAGCAGCAGGCGTTCGTAAGCTTCGGGCGTGTAAGCGCCGAACTCGGCGTCATAGCTGAAGTGCATGCGCACCGGGCGCACGGCGACGCTCGTCCCGGGCACTTTGCCGTTGAACCGGAGCGAGATGCCTTCGTGGGGCTGGAGGTGGAGGGTCAGGGCGTTCGGGTCGAGGCGCTGGCCGCACTGCGCGGCGAACAGCACATGGGGCGTTGGCCGGAACTGAACACGCACCTCGCTGGTGCTGAGCGGGAGGTTCTTGCCGGTGCGCAGGTAGAATGGGACGCCGGACCAGCGCCAGTTATCAATCAGGAGCTTGAGGGCCACGTAGGTTTCGACGTTGGAATCCGGATTGACCTTGGGCTCCTGGCGGTAGCCGGGCCGCGCCTGGCCGGCGACAGTGCCCGCGCTATACTGGCCCCGCACCACCTGCCGCGCCATGTCCCCCGCGCTCATGGGCCGGATTGACTTGAGCAGCTTGACCTTTTCGTCGCGGATAGACTCGGCCGCGAGCGACACCGGCGGCTCCATCGCCACCAGCGACAGAACTTGCAGCAAGTGGTTCTGGACCATGTCGCGCAGGGCGCCCGCCTCCTCGTAATACCCGCCGCGCTGGCCGACGCCGAGCTTTTCGCTGACCGTGATCTGGAAGTGATCAATGGACTCCCGGTTCCACAGCCGTTCGAACACGGCATTCGAGAAGCGGAACATCATGATGTTCTGCACGGTCTCTTTGCCCAGGTAATGGTCAATGCGGAACACCTGGTGCTCGCTGGCGAAGCGCGTCAGCTCCTGGTTCAACTGCCGGGCCGAGGCCAGGTCGTGGCCGAAAGGCTTTTCAATGACCACGCGCTGCCAACCTTCTCCGCCTTCCTTATGCAACAACCCGGCGCGATACACCTGCTCTACAACTTCGCCAAACTGGCTGGGCGAGGTCGCCAGGTAAAGGAGCAGGTTGTGCCGGAGCGGCTCGCTGCCCGAAGCGGCCAGCCGCTTTCCCAACGCTTCGTAGGTTGCCGCGGCAGTCAAATCACCTTTGCAGTAAACGAGGTGTTGCGAGAAATCCTGCCATGCCGTTTCACCCACCGGCTTAGTGCGGGAGAAGCGGTCCAGTGCCGACCGCAGCTCAGCGCGCCAGGACGCATCCGTCTTCTCGCGCCGCGCCACGCCGACGACGCAGAAAGCCGGGGGCATTTGCTTTTCGCGGAACAGGTGGTAGAGGGCGGGCACAAGCTTGCGCGCCGTCAGGTCCCCGCTCGCGCCGAAGATGACGATGGAGCAGGGCTCGACCGCCTTACGTCCTTCACTCAGGCGGCAGGTGAGCAGGTCGTCGAATGGATCGGGTTGGTACACGAGCAAACCATCGTAGAACCCCTGTCGTTTCTCAAGCACTCTTCTGCTTTACATTTGGGGCGGCGGCTTCATATTGTGCTGAATTCTGGTGGCCGATGTGGCGGAATTGGCAGACGCGCTAGACTCAAAATCTGGTACTCGTGAGAGTGTGTGGGTTCGACCCCCTCCATCGGCACCACTGGTGAAGAGCGGTGAGTCTTCGCGCATAAGTTGTCCGTTTCAACGAATTAGAGCGAAATAGGGTGGAACATGACGAAATACAGGGCTTTACGCAGAGAAACGAGGCCGAAATCTGCGGGGCTATTTGTCCGCTTTTCTGAGGGGTGTCCGTTTTCGTCCGGGGCCGAGTTCCGCTCGTAAGTGCCTGATACTGCGGCGTTGGAACTGGAAGAACGGACAACTTATGCGCGAAGCCGGAGCATGCAACATGCAACACGGTTTTCGGCCATTTTCGGCAGTTGTCAGAAATCGACACCCCCGTTTTTGAGCCCGATTCGCTTGGCGGAAAGGGGGGCTTAAAGGCCCCTTAAGGTCCGGCTACACCCTGGCAGCGGAGTCAACGGCAAGGTCAATTCTCCAGTCGCGGGAGGTTTGCCTCGGCCGGCCCTGGGCGGGGCGGCGGACGGAAGGGGGGCGAGCGGATCCGGGGCAAAGAAAAGCGCCGACCAGGTCGAGCCGGGCCGGCGCTTTGGGGAGGCTGGCGGGAGATCAGCCGGCAGCGGCCGCCTGGCGCTGCTTGGATCGGCTGCGGGCAGCCAGGGTGATTCGGAGCTGGCGGAGCTGCTCCAGGTCGAGACGGGTTTCGTCGGCAGTGCCGAACTTGTCTCGGGCGATGGCCCGCCAGTAGGGCTCCGGGGCCAGCCGGCATATACTATATAGCAGCCGGCGCCGGGGCTGGTCTTGCTGGCGGAGCTGGCCGTCCAGGTCCTCCGGGCTGCTGATGGCCCGGAATTCAGCGAGCACGCGGTCAAAGTCATCGTTGGTGAAGTCCAGGTGGGACTTGTCCAGGCCAAGGGCTTTGACGTGCAGGGCGTGGCGATCCGGGACGTGGAAGCCGTGTTGTTTGCAGGTGGCTCGCACCCGGCCCCACTCACGGAAGTAAAGGCTGTTTTGTAGAGGAGTCATAGTGACCCGAATCCTTAGCGAACGCGCGGAGTGACCCAAACTGTGGCCACGACGCA
>DAOPPX010000191.1:0-6364 GCA_035358715.1 Verrucomicrobiota bacterium | reverse complement strand
GGGATCGACAAAGGTTTCCACGATCAGCACCGGATGCCCATAGCGCGCTTGCCAAAAGTCAGCGGGGCGGTGTTCAAAAAACGGCGCCTACCCCCTGAATCTACAGGAGATTATTGATCACCACGAATTGGCGCTGCGCATCTCAGTTTTTGAGCGGGGTTTTCCTGGCAAAGACGCCAGCGCAGCGGCTGAGCAACCACGGCGTGGCATTGACCCCTCCCGACCCCATCTTCCAGGCACGGCCACCCCGCCGCCAAGGCTGGGCAGGCCCGCCGTCCCCTCCCCGTCCCAATACCGTAGTACCTCTAACCCGGGGTTAGAGGTACTACGGTATTGGGACGGGGAGCGGACGGTGGGCGGAGGGTGGGGCGCGGGGGTAGCGAATGGGCGGAAGTGCCGTGCGGACAGTTGGTTACCCCAGTTCGGGGCGCAGGGGCACGGATAGGTTCCCGGCGCGGCCTGGCTGGCTTGGGTTGGGGGAAGGCGTCCGGGCCCGCGAGTTCTGGCCGCAGCGCGCTTTCGAGGGGCCGGAAACCGTTGATGCAGGCCCCCCAAGCCTCAGAACTCCTGAGCCGCGCGCCTGGGCCGGGACAAGCCAAGGAATTGACGTGCGCCCCCTTTCCATGAACCGGGGGAACATCCAACATCCAACATCCAAGGGCCGAGTTTTGGGCCGCTATTGGATGTTGGGCGTTCGAGGTTGGATGTTGGATGTTCCCCCGGTTCATGGGGGGCATTGCCGGCTGCGCTGGGAAAGGTTCACTGTCCAGTGATAGATCCCGACCGGCCTAAAGGAATTCCCTCGCTGTGGGAGAAGGGTAGGGGAGGGAGAACAACCCGTGCAACTGCATAGGCACGGCTTAGGCCATTCGGAGCGTGTAAGCGGGCAGGATGCCGGTGCGCGCCGGCCCGTGCGCCGGCCTTGCAGGTGTGAAATGTCCGGGCTAAATTCGCGCATGGCTTTGCCCGCAGACTATCACATGCACACCCCGCTATGTCGCCACGCCGCGGGCGAGCCGGGGGACCTGGCCGCGCAGGCTCTGCGGCTGGGGATTCCGGAAATCGGTTTCGCTGATCACAACCCGATGCCGCGGGACGATTTTGACGACTGGCGCATGAAGGCCGCCGAGCTGGACGAATATGTGGCGCGCGTTGAGCAGGCACGGCGCGACTATCCGAACCTGGTCATCAAGCTCGCGCTGGAAGTGGACTACCTGCCGGGATACGAAGACTGGGTTCGAGACCTGGCCAGCCGCCACCCCTGGGACTACCTCATCGGATCCGTTCATTACATCTCCGAGTCCTGGGCGATTGATAATCCGGCACAACTGGCGCAATGGAAGGGCCGCGAGCCGCTGGAAGTATGGACCGCCTACTTCGAGCGCCTGACTTTGGCGGCTGAATCGGGCCTCTTCGATATCATCGGGCATGTGGACCTGTGCAAGAAGTTCGCCATTTACCCGCGGGAGGATTGCACGCCGTTGTTCAACCGGTTCATGGAGGCCGTCAAGCGCGGCGGCGTGGCCATCGAAATCAACACCGCCGGTCTCCGCAAGGAATGTAGAGAGATCTATCCCAGTCCCCGCCTGGTGCAACTCGCCGCCCGGAGCGGCATCCCCATCACCTTTGGGTCCGATGCCCACGCGGCGGGCGAGGTTGGGCTGAACTTTGCCGAGGCGGTCCAACTGGCCCGGGGCGCCGGCTACACGCAGTGCTGCCGCTTTACCCGGCGCCAGCGGCAGGAGGTGCCGCTGCCGCTCACTTAGGGCGGCGGGCGGCGAGCAACCGGTCAATCTCCTTGCGCGTGGGCGCCGAGGTTTGAGCGCCGAGGCGAGTCACTGAGATTGCGGCCGCCGCGCTGGCAAACCGCGCGGCATCCAGCAACGACTTGCCTTCGGAGAGCGCGACGGCAAGGGTGCCGTTGAACATGTCGCCGGCGCCGGTGGTATCCACGGGGTTGACCTTGAAGCCGGGGACGAGGCCGCGGGCCTGTTTTCCGGCCACGAAAGCGCCACGCGCGCCGAGGGTGATGATCACATTCTGCACGCCGCGAGCCAGAAGCGCATCGGCTGCCCTGGCGGCTGCCGTTTCGTTGTTTACCGGCATGCCGGTGAGCAACTGCGCTTCGCTCTCGTTGGGGGTGAGAAGGTACACGCGCCGGAGCAGGTCGTTGGGCAAGGGTTGGGCGGGGGCAGGGTTGAGGATGACTCGCGCGCCGGCGTTGGCGGCGAGTTTGACGGCCGCGGCGACGGTTTTGAGCGGCGTTTCCAGTTGCAGGACGACGACTCCGGAGCGCTGAAAGGCGCGCCTGGCATTCGTGAGATCGGCCGGCAGCAGCCTGGAATTGGCCCCCGAGGCGACGGCGATGCTGTTTTCGCCGTTCTGGGCGACGAAGATCAAAGCCACGCCCGAGGGCGCGGTGCGGTCGCGCACGACGTGATCCACGTTGATGCCGTCCGCGATAAACCCGGCGAGCGCCTTGTCTCCAAACATGTCCTGGCCGAGGCGGGCGATGAAGGTGACGGCGCCACCGGCGCGCGCGGCGCCGACGGCTTGGTTGGCCCCTTTGCCGCCCGCGGCCATGGCAAACTCCCCGCCGAGGATGGTTTCGCCCGGTTTGGGGATGCGCTTGACTTTGATGATCATGTCGGTGTTGGAGCTGCCGACGACGAGAATGGGAAGCTTGGCCATAGGAGAAGTGATTTGGCTGAGTGCGAGCTGGAGCGGTTCAGAGTTTCGAGGCGATGAGGATGGCGAGCCCGAGGAGGTAGAAGCCGAACATAGCCGCCAGGTACTTGTTGGTGCCTGGAGGCGCGCCCTTGAATTCCTTCCAGATGAACACGCCCCAGAAGGCGCCGATCATGGTTGCTCCCTGGCCCAGGCCGTAGGCCAGCGCGGCGCCGGCCTTGGTGCTGGCGATGATGCTGAAGGCCATGCCGATGCTCCAGATCATGCCGCCGAGTATGCCGATGAAGTGAAGGCGGGCGTTGCCTTTGGTGAAATAGTCGCCAAACGCCACCGGGGCGCCCGAGAGCGGTTTGACCATCATGATGCTGTTCCAGATGAAGTTGGAGAGCAGCAAGCCGGCCGAGAACAGGACAATGGCCGTGTAGGGGCTGAGCTTGCCCGGTTCCAGCGTTTTGGTGGCGGGGTCAATGTTCCCCATCGCCTGGGCGACAAAGCTGTAAAACCAGCCCATCAGCAGGCCCGCGGCTACGGAGATGACAATGCCCTTGGTGGGAGTCTTCTGACCGCCGCTGGCGAGCCGTTTGTAGGCCAGGCCATCGAGGATGATCGCAACCACGACCGCGGCGACGCCGAAGGCGAGCATGGGGACGTTGCCTTGCTGGGTGGCCAGGTAGGTGGTGATGACGCCGAGCACCAGCGCCAGGCCCACGCCCACCGGGAAGGCTACCGCCAGCCCGGCGATGTCTATGGCCGCCACAAGCAGGATGTTGGACAGGTTGAAGATCACCCCGCCCAGAAAGGCCGAGCCGAGCCATTTGCCGTCGGCTTGTTGGAGATCGGCAAGGAAGCCGCGTCCGCCGCTGCCGGAACTGCCCATGGTGAATGCCAGGATGAGCGAGAGCAGCAGCACGCCGACGGCGTAGTCCCAGTAGAAAAGCTGGAAGCGCCATTCCTTGCTGGCGAGCTTTTGGGTGTTGGCCCATGAGCCCCAACACAGCATGGTGACAATGCACATGACGACTGCGAGCGGATAGGATTCGACGATAAACATACGTTGTTCTTGGTTGGTTAGTTCTTCGCTTGTTGCGGCGGTTTCCGGGAGCGGGTGGCTTCAGGCGCCTGACCGATGTTCGGGTGAAGTTCGCTCTTGTTGGCAAAGAACTTCGGTTCGCCGCCCGAAAGGAGTTTCAGCGCCTCAGTCAGCAGCATGGCGGGACTGTCCGAGTAGCAGTTCACCGTGTCGCCGCCGCGATGGTTGGAGAGGGTCACATTGTCCAATGTCAGATACGGCTCATCGGGTTTGACCGGTTCACTCATGAAGACATCAAACGCGGCGCCCAGAATCTTTCCGTCCCGGAGCCGCTCGTACAGGGCGGTGTTGTCTATCAGGTGTGGGCGGGCGGTGTTGATAAAGTAAGAGTGGGGCTGCATCAGCTCGAATTCCGCGCGTCCGAGAACGGGGATTGGCGAATCGGTTCGCACATGCAGCGAGACAATGTCCGACTGCGACAACAAGGCGGGCAGATCCACAAGCTTGCAGTGGTAGCGCGCCAGGTCTGGATCATCGCTCGGAATAAACGGATCACAAACCAGGACCCGGCAGTCGAAGACCGTGAGCTTGCGAGCCACGCGACGCCCGATATTGCCAAAGCCGATGATCCCCACGGTCTTGCCGACAATCTCATAAACCCTGCCGCTGTTGGGAAACTTTTCCCGCCAGACCCCCTGTTTCATGCTGGCATGGGTGCGGGCGAGATTGCGCATTTCGGCGACCATCAGTCCGATCGTGAGTTCCGCCACCGCGTTGGCGTTGTGGGCGGGATTGTGCAGCACCGGAATGCCGCGTTGGGTTGCAGCCGCAACATCAATGTTCTCGAGGCCGCCGCGGTTGGAAAGGATGAGCCTCAGGTTCCGGGCGCATTGGATCACCTGCCTGTTGACGGGGCAGAGGTGAACCATGATGGCCTCGGCATCCGCAACCAGCCCGTAGAGATCCTCGGGCGGTTCGACGGCCTCGGGGCCGCCGCGCTCAATGCGATGAACCGGGCCGCGCATGTTGATACGGTCGGGCTCGCCGAAAAAGATGACCTTCTCCAGACTGAACTCGGGGTGCTTGGCAAAACAAGCCCGGTAGTAGCTTTCATCCATGAAAGCGTCGGCCACTGCAATAGTCCTTATACGTGCCATGGCTTAGTATCCAATGTCATCAATGTCGTCTTCCAAGCGCTTCGCGCGCACGATGCCAGAAGCAGGCGCGGTTGTCCAGTGGGGCCAAGCGACCACGCGGGCGAAACACAGGTCTGAAAGTAAACGGGACGCTGCAAGGCGCTGATCATGGATGCCGCCGATGCGCGGCAGGTCCAGTTTGTCAGCACCTGCATCCGTCTTAACCTGGCGAGGTTGGAGCCATGGCTGGACAAGCCGTTGGCGGGAAGGCAGCGGGAATCCCACAGCGGCGGGGCGCGGGAGAAGCACGACGGGCTGGCGGCGGAGCGCTGGCCGATGGTTGCGCTGGGGGCATTGGGCCTGAAGGCATCGGAGCTTGAGCAACTGGGGAAGCGGGCGCCGTACAAGGAGGCGCTGGCCTGGTGGCTGCGGAAGCAAACGACCGTGTCCTTGCGCTGGATGGCGGAACGGTTAGAGATGGGGCATTATACGAGCGTGACTCCGGCAGTCTCTCGCATGAATCGGAAGCCCGGCAAGGCGCTGGCAGAGCTTGGCCAGAGGCTGGAGAAGAGCAGGGCGCATGACTGCAATCACAGAATGTGCTAACCGACTGACCAGGGCCGGCTCCCCAGCTCAGGCTCCCCCGGGTGAGGTGCGCCAGCCGGCAGTGCGCCGCGGCCCCCACTTGCCCTCTCGCCTCGCTTCCCAAGTCCAATCCGGCCCGGGAAACCTCGAAGACGCACTCGCTCTGGCAGAAAATCAGCTATTGGCAACCGGCCTCGCCCCCGAGAAGCTCGCCCCATGCTTGGTGAGCCCGGAAGCCAATTCTCCCTCACCCGCGCAGCGCTCAGTACGGGCGGACGCGCACAAAGCAAATTCCTGAGCGCCAAGGTGAAGTCTGGCTGCTCCGAGGGTGGAAGTCCCTCAAGGATGGCTTCGGCGGCGATGATGCCGCCGGCTCCTCGCGCTACCTCGTCGTCAGGAGGGCGCGGACGGTGACACAGGGGAAGCTGATGGGGCGATGAGCGGGCTAGTCCAAGCTGACTGTGAAGTCGTACGAGGTGGCGGCGGTATTGCAGAACGAGTAATAGACTTCGAGGTCTCTGAGTTGGAAATCCCGCATGGCGTCGCGCGCCAGGAGCCCGGGGAAGTCTGCGGCCGCCTGGATCTGGTCCGTCCATTGACCGTCTGCGGTGAGAAAAGCCTGGGTCGCTTTGGAGCGAATGAGCTTGCGCATGTTTGGACAGAGCACCCGATCTGGGGGCGACTGCCCGGAATTTGAAAAATGATCCAAAGAGAGACCTTCCTACGGAAAGCCGTGGGTTTGCTTCAAAACCGGGGCGGTGAAGTTAGGATGAGGTGGCTTTCCGTCAGTTCCTCAAGATAGCCGCAGAGCTTACCAATAGTCTCCGGCATCATGGGGGGATACGCAAGCTCTTATTTGAGGGGTTTTGCAGGGCGATTTGACTCAAAAAGATTGTTACCCGGGCGAGGAGAAGATGGTCGAGTA
>DAOPPX010000190.1:0-6499 GCA_035358715.1 Verrucomicrobiota bacterium | reverse complement strand
CCTTGACCTTGAGCATGGTGTTGACCCTGCCGATGGTGTAGGCGCACCCCGGTTTGCGGAGCACCAGACCCTCGCCGCCTTTGGCTAGGACGGCTTGGAGTTGCGCTGCCATGTCCTGCCTGCCCCGGCACACTTCAAAGGCCACAGCGGCAGCGTAGCCCGTGCAGGGGGCAGTCCCTATGCGGGCTGCCCAATCCCCGGTAGCCTGCGGGCAGTCAAACACCCACAGGCGGCAGGCTCGCGTGAAGCGCCCATATTGGCAGGCCAGCCGGGCCGTCTGCCGGTCCCCGTAGCCTGCCCACAGTTCACAGTCCAGGGGCCAGCCGGGCAGGCCCTCAGTGAACCAGGCCGGGGCTTTGATGACATGCCCGCCCCTTGACCAGAGCCGCGAACCATCCCAATAGGCGCGGCACCCGTCAAACTTCTCACTGACCAGCCAGCCGGACACGTCCTGGCCGGCGTAGTCTCGACCGTGCATCATGCTCTTGTCATTCATGGCTACCCCCTTATCGGCCCGCCACAGACCGCCAGCCGGACCGCTCGCCCGCGTGGTTCACTACCCGATACCGCTTGCCGGGAATGTCCAGTTCCAAGTGGTTCACCAGAGCCGGAATGATGTTCAGAAGCCGCTGGCGAATCTCGCCATCGGCCAGTTGTCGCCGTAGTTCCAGCCACGCCTTAGCTAGCGCCGCCTCTTGCTTGGTGCCCGCGTACCCCTCCCCGAGCTTGGCAAACCCCGCCAGCGTGGCCTTTAGGTTCTCGAAAGCCGCTGGCGCAGACTCCGCAGACAGCATCTCCGCGCTTGCCCGCTCCAGTTCTTGCCCGGCAGTCTCACGCTGCTTTGCAAGCGCCGTCAATTTGCGCTGCACCGCCGCCAGGGGAAGTTGCCCGATCAGGTCAGCGGCATCGTCCAAAGCCTTGTCCAGGTCCCTGATACGCGCTCTGAGCGCCGCCACAGTGCCGTTCCGCTTGATGGTCGCCCTGCCCAGCAGCAGCGCCGGATGTTCCATGAGCACCAGCGCGAAGAAGTCATCCTCAACGCGCCTGACCGTCACGCACCCTTTTGCCTCGCAGTCCCCGCCCCCGGTTCGGTTTTTGCAGATGTAGAACTGCGAATTGCAGGTGGCGATGGTCTTGCCACAGTGGGCGCATTTCACGCGGTTGCGAAACAGGTTCACGATCCGCTGCCCGGCCCGATCACCGCCCTTGCGCCCGCTGTGCTCTGCCAGCTTCCCGAGCAATCTCTGGTGGTCTGCCTTGCTGATTACTGCCGGGAAATAGCCTGCCAACTTCGTCCCTTTGACCAAGGCATCGCCCCCCAGCGCCGGGGAATGAAGCAGGTGGCCGACAGTCCCTTGGGTCCACGTTCCCTTTTTGAGGCTCTTCACCTTGTCCCGAACCAGTCCCCGCGAGATGGAATACATGCTCTGCCCGTCCAGATACTCCCGCACCACCCGCCGCACCGTGTCCGCATGTTCGTTGAACTCGTAAACCCCAGGCTCGCCCTTCTTGCCGATGAATTTCACCCAGGCCGGAGCCCAGCTTCCCATTGCGTAGATGCCCCCCTTCGCCGCCGCCGCGAGCCGCAATCCATGCGCTCGGCGCACCCGGTAAGACAGGGTGGCGCTGTATTCATTCGCTGCACTCA
This sequence comes from Verrucomicrobiota bacterium, assembly GCA_035358715.1. Classification (GTDB taxonomy): domain Bacteria; phylum Verrucomicrobiota; class Verrucomicrobiia; order Limisphaerales; family UBA8199; genus UBA8199. Next base: position 4,851 of record DAOPPX010000190.1, on the reverse strand, counting down.
TTTCAAGCAAGGCCATGCCAGCCAACGCGGGATTGGCCCTAATACTTGTGAGGGTATAATGGACGCGCGACACGCACGAATAAATCTCGATCCCGCTTTGCAGGAGGTTCAACCAGACGGGGAAAACGATGTCAAAGTAGTTGCGCGAAAACCGGTCTAGCTTCTCAATGATGAGCACGCTCCCCGGCTTGACCTCGCCCGCCTTCGCCTTGGCCAGGAACGCCCCCAGGTTGCCTTTGTGCATGTTGGCCGCGAGCCGCTCATCGCCCTTGACCTTGAAAGCGGAAACCCCTTCATCGGGGGGCAGGTCCACAAGCTGCCAGCCCTGCTCCTCGCAGACAGCCCGTGCCAGTTCGGATTGGCGCTGCAAGGAAGAGCCATCTTCCTGCTGTTTACTACTGAACCGCCGATAGCTGTATGCCAGCTTCGGCCCCGTCGCTACTGTATGTTTTGTAGTCATGGGAGAAGATTACCACGGGCACCCCTCACTTGTCAACTCTCTCTCCGGTTGGCGATAGGAGGTGGAACGGAGGAGGAACGGAGGAAGGACGGAGGTGCTAGCCAACCGCGATGGGGTGGCAACCCTGCCGGGAGGGATATCGAGGAGCGCTGACTGGACGCCGTTGCCTCAGCCGCTGTCGTCGGCTAGAGTTTGCGGCATGCACAGCGCCATTCAAGCCAGCGAGGCTCCCGGGTCGCACGCCCGGGTCCCGCTCAGCGCGGCCCTCCCCTTTCGCAGGGCGGAGGGCAGTCGCGACGCGAGACACGCTGACCGATCGTCCCGACTGCGCGGTGCGGCAAATCCACCTGCTTGTGATCCTGAATTAACCGGCAGTTAGCGCCAAGGCTCCCCGCTTTCGCATGCAACCCCTCCGCCGCGCGGTCATTGATGTCGGCACCAACTCCGTGAAGCTTCTGGTGGCCGACCTGGCTGGCCGTGAGATTCGGCCGGTCCGCGAGCAGAGCAGACAAACCCGCCTCGGACGCGGCTTCTACGAGACGCATCGTCTGCAGGCCGACGCCATCGCCGCCACTGCCAGCGCCGTCGCCGCGTTCGCGGCTGCGGCCCGCGAGGCGCAGGCTGTCTCGATTCGCGTTATCGCCACCAGCGCCGCGCGCGAAGCGGCCAATCGCGAGGAGCTATCCACCGCCATTGAGCGGGCCTCCGGCCTGAAGGTGGAAGTCATCTCGGGCGACCAGGAGGCGGACCTGGGGTTTCAGGGAGTGACCACTGATCAGCGACTCGGGCAAGCGCCCCTGTTGATCATGGACGTCGGCGGCGGCAGCACCCAATTTGTGTTCGGGGCGGGTGGAAAGAGGCTTTACCGTCAGAGCTTCGCGCTGGGCGCAGTGCGGCTGCTGGAGACCCTTCCGTGCAGCGATCCGCCCCGGGCGGAGGAACTGGCTGCCGCGCGCCTCTGGCTCAGGCGTTTCCTTCAAGCAGAGGTCAGGCCCCGGCTGGCGGCCGCCATGGAGGCGCGGAGGGACAAGACGGCAGGCACGGCGCAATTGGTGGGCGTCGGCGGAACGGCCAGCATTCTGGGGTGCATGGAGGCGGAGTTGACCACATTTGACCGCGCGCGGCTGGAGGCGACACGCCTGAGCGCCGTGCGGGTGTCCTGGCATCTGGAGCGGCTATGGGGGCTGCCGCTCGAACAGCGCAAGCAAATCGCCGGCCTGCCGCCAAACCGCGCCGACATCATCCTCATGGGCGCGGCCATTTACGAGGCGGTGATGGGGGAATGCGGCTTCCGCGAGCTGCGCATCAGCACTCGCGGCCTGCGTTTTGCCGCTCTGCTGCCGGCCAATCCGCCCGCAGCTTGAGCCCGCCGCCGGCGACCGACCTGCCGGGCTTCGGGCCGCGCCTTACTTCTGCTCGATCCCGATCTTCCGCAGGAATGGCTCGATCGAGGGCTTGCGGCCCAGAAACCTCTCGATGGACACGTTCACGTCGCGGGAATTGCCCGGCTCGTAGATTTCAGTGCGCAGCCGACGGCCGGCGGCGGAGTCGAAGTACCCCTTCGGCGCTCGCTCGAAGACTGTCGCCATGTCCGCCGCGATGGCGTCCGCCCAGGCGTAGCCGTAATACCCGGCGTCGTAGCCCATGAGATGCCCGAAATAGGCCACAAACGCCGTGTCCGGCATCAGGGGCAGGAAGACCTCGCTGAGAACCTTGTTTGCCAGCGGCAGGGCTTGCGCGGCGTTGCCTTCGCGGATTTGCGTGTGCAGGGTCAGGTCCGTCAACCCAAACGAGAGCTGCCGCCGGTAACGGGTGCCCTCGGTGGCGAGCTTGGCTTCCCGGAGCTTGGCCAGGATGTCAGCCGGAATCTTTTTGGTGGGATCGCGGTAATCGGCAGCGAAGCCATCCAGCACTTTCTTGTCCCACACCCAGTTTTCCAGCATTTGCGAGGGGGCCTCCACGAAATCGCCCGGCACGCTGGTGCCCGCGAAGCGGCAATACCTGGCGCGGGTCATAATCGAGTGCATGGCGTGGCCGAACTCGTGAAAGATGGTCTCAACGTCGCTGTGGGAAAGCAGCGAAGGCTTGTCCGGCGACGGCGACGGGAAGTTGCAGATCAGCGCGACCGTGGGCCTTTGGTATCTTCCCTGGGCAAGCAGTTTTCCGCCAACCAGGTGGAACTGGGCGAAGTGATGGTACTTGCCTTCGCGCGGAAACATGTCGAGGTAGAACAAGCCCAACGGCTCGCCCGTTTTGGCGTCCGAGACGGCGTAAAGCTGGAGGTCGCTTATCCACTTGTAGGGCGGCTCGACCGGCTCGAATTTGAGGCCGAAGATCGTCTGGTAGATTTGGAACATGCCGTCCAGGACACGTTGGTAGGGGAAATAGACGCGGAGTTGCTCGGCGTCCACGTTGTACTTTTCCTTCTTCAACTGGTTGCTGAGGTAGCGCCAGTCCCAGATATTGACCCGCGCGTTGGCATCGCCGGTCTCCTTGATCTTGATCCGCCGGAATTCGGCCAGTTCAGCGTCGAACTTGGGCTGCAGACCGGTCTTGAGTTTCTCGAGAAAATTCATGGCCGTAGTCGCGTTGGTGGCCATTTTGACCTCGATCCGGTAATCCGCCCAGGTCTGGTAGCCGAGCTTTCGGGCGATGTTATCCCGCAGCGGCAGTATCTTCTGGAGCAACGGCAGGTTCGCTTCCCGGGCGAGATTGTCGCGCTCGAACAGGAGCTTCTTGCGGGTTTCCTCGCGGCGGGCGTTGTCCATCACGCTCAGGAGGTGCCAGGTCACGTTGGCCTTGACGGTGTATTCATCTTCACCGGTCTTGGCCTGCGCCAGGAAGCTCTCGGGCACGCCCTCCAATTCCGCCTGGGTGAACTTCACGGCCTTCTGCGCCTTGGTGATGTTGGAATCGTAATCAGTCATCAGGCGCGTCAGCTCTTTGCGCATCCGTTCGACCTCGTCGCGCTGGGGCTTGGGCAAGTCCAATCCGGCCCGGCGGTAGTCGCGCAGAGTCTCGAAGAGCAGCTTGGCCTCTTCGCCTTCCAGCTTTGGCTGGCGGTCCGCGTAGGCCTTGATCGCTTTATAAACGTCCTCGCGGTAGTCCAGGCCGACGGCCCACTCCTGCAGCTCCTTGAGCGCGTCGGTCGTTGCCTCGCGCAGGGCGGCGTTCGTGCTGGTCTCCTTGAGCAGCCCGAACCGGTCGCCGGTGAGATTGATCTCATAGCCGATGTCGTCCAGGGCGCGCACGGTGTTCTCGAAGGTGACCTCGCCGGGCGCAAGGGCGCCAAGACGGTCCAGGGCGGCGTTGCCGCGCGTAATGGTTTCGCGGAGGTTAAGGCGAACTTGGTTGGTCGTCGTCTCGAACTCCGGCAGGGTGATAACCGAACCGAAGGCGGCGGCGCGCCCCCGGAACTCCTTCAACCGGTCGGCTGGATTGGCCGGCTCGGCCATGCCGACACACACCATCAGCAGCCCGGGCAGCAGCAGCAATGAAATCATTTGATTAGACATACGGCGCGCAACCTACTGCCAGAACTCTCAGATGCAAGTGGAAACCCATGCCGGATCACGGCGCCACCGGCGGAGACTTGCCCGGAAGCGAAGAGTCCCCCGGATGCAGGCGTCGGCTTGCCCGTCGGCGACCCAAAGGTGCCTATCATCACGGTTGATAGAATTCCATAGGCTCCTGATGCAACCCACACAAGGCCCAAAGAGAGAAAAAAGGCCCTGCCGGAATTGGCGAACAGCCTCGGGCGCCTGCACCCGCCGCGCGGGAGGCTTGGCCCGCCAGGGGAGCCTGCCGATGTCTCCTGACCCGCCGCGAAATGCCCACAGGGCGACTGGCCCGGGAGCGTGTCAGCCAACCTCGCGCACCATGTTCTGGGTGCCGTAGGGATTGCCGACGCGCAGTGTGCACTCGGGGTCATCCCGCCACTCGCCATCCACCATGAAGCGGTAGTTGTGTTTCCCGGGCGCCAACGACACCGTGGCGGTCCAAATGCCGCCCTTGCCCTTTCGCATCGGAATGCCGCCTTGCTGCCAATGGGTAAAGTCACCAACCAACAACACGCTCATGGCTCCCGGGGCGGAGAACCGAAACGTCTGCCTCATGGAAGTCTCGATTTGCTTTGCCATACGTCACTGACCTTTCCTGAACTCGGGTTGTTCAAACCAGCAGCCGCGCCATTCCTCCGGCGCAACCTGCTGGCTCCCGGCCTGGCGCAGTGAGTTCAATCCGCGCCGGGCCAGCCGCAGCCTCATTCAACCGACGGCATTCTGGTCTTGCCGCTGCCGCAAGTCAAGCGCAAAGCGTGCGTGATCCGCAGCGGCGACAGCCGCCGCGCCTCAAAAGTAACTGTTACCCTAGCGAAGCTCGGAAGTGTTCCG
>DAOPPX010000189.1:0-6550 GCA_035358715.1 Verrucomicrobiota bacterium | reverse complement strand
CTGTCTTTGGGCAAAAGCAGGGGGTTCTTCAGCAGAATCGAGATTGCAATATAGCGGGCTTTGGTTCCGATTCGCCCGTTGAAACCCAGAAGCGCATCGAGCATGTTATGAAGACACGAATGAAGCCCACGATCTGGTTCCTGACACTGCTGACCTTGTTCTCCGCCCCCAACCTCGCCTCGGCCTACTACGACCCGGGCGTGCAGCGGTGGATAAATCGTGACCCGTTCTTCGCAGAGCTGAAGACGGCATTCCCATACGATGCAGTGCTTGGAAGAGAAAATGCACTTCTGGCTAGTGAGGCAACCCAGCTTTACGGCTTTGTGCACAACAGTCCGATTAACACCTACGACACCGACGGGTTGATAGCGCCGCTCCCCATAATCATTGGCGGATTGGCAATCGGGAACTGTCTGATTGGGGCGTATGAGCTGAACGAGTATTTCAAGTGCATGGAAAGGGTCCGGCAAATTAACGAACAGGCGGCTAAACGATTGCCCGAGGATCAGGCGGTGGAGTGGTGTAGAAAGAATCGTGGCCAGGAATGCACCGAGCTGCTCTCAGACGCCGCTCAAAAGGGGCTCCGCTGTGGCCTATGGGGAGCGGGAAGGTTCTTGTTAATCAAGATTGGGATAAATCCGATAATCGGCGGGAGGGTTGGAGGTTGGTAATATGTTCGCCTGCTTCGTTCGCCTCGCCATCGTGGTCTTGGTGGCGGTCATTCTGGTGGCCGCCTACCGGACTGGGCACGCCTTAGCTAACGTTGGTGTCGGTAGTCCTGAGGCTACGGACATACTGATGAAATACTATAAGGTATCCGCCATTGCTGCACTCTGCATGCTTGTGCCCTCGATATTCCTCTTTGATTCGTTCTTGAAGCGCAAAACACTAGTGCATTGACGTTGTTATGAACACACAACTGAACCGGATGATCCGGTTATTGGCCCTAGCGGTCCTGCTTTCCGCCCCCAGCCTCGCCTCGGCCTACTACGACCCGGGCATGCAGCGGTGGATAAATAGAGACCCATATGGCGAATGGGGGGTCGAGTTGCTCCGGCACCAACAGCAGTCCGTTCTGGGCGACGGTCCTAACCGTTATGTCTTTGTTGAAAACTATCCCACTACATCAATCGACCCTGACGGGACCCAAATCACAATCCCTATCAGGATTATTGTTCCACGCCTCTTCCCGAAGAAGGAACTCGGTGGACCATACGTACCGCATTCCTGTAGGCTCATCAAGAAGTGCACGACGAACGCCGATTATGGTCCCAACGCGACTATCTGCACCTATAGCTGCGTTCCAGGCGGGTACAGTGATGAAATCGGTTCCGTGCCCAGGACCGTTACTTATGTAGTAGCGCCACGGGCTCACTGCCCGGCAGAGCCACCCAATGCTAACAATCCACTGGTCGGGTATTGACCGCCAGGGTCTTCAGATGACAAGTTCGCGACGCATCCTGTTTATGTCACTTGGCTTTATGTTCGCCATTGTCACACTCATGGGGCTTGCAATCGTAGCGGGTCAACTGCGTCTCGTCAGCATGACCAGCACGAGCATGGAGCCAAGCAACCCCATGAAGGGGGTTTCGATCCACCAAGGCGATCTCGCTTTGGTCGCGAGCGCTCTTTGGGATGTGCGGCGCCGGGGCACTCTCGTGGTAGTAAACCTCAACATTCTCGGCCGGCGTATCCCGACAATTCGCAGAATTGCTGCAGTGCCAGGCGATCGTGTGCCTGGTGCCTCGGAGACTAATGGCCTAACCACCATACCCGCAGGCTATTATTACCTGCTAGGCGACTCAACCAATGCGCTTGATTCAAGACAATTGGGTTTGGTGAGCGGCGATCAGATAAGCGGCAGGGTTCTATTGGTGATCAAATAGAGGTACCCGCAGGCCGCCTGCTTGCTTATGAAAACAAAGACGAAGTGCTTTCTCTAGGCGTTGTTGCCAGCAGTGCTGCTGCTCGGTTGGGGCTGGTGCCAGCTTGCGGGCCACTTTGGAGGAGCGGGTATTATCCCAAAGCCACAGGCTGATGTCCGAACTCCCACGAGCTTGAGCGAACTCCTCGCGTCCTCCCCCGCCCTAATCAGCCGCTCCGACACTGCGCTTCTAAATCTCCTCTGTGCCCAGGGGCTCCCGGGCGCAGAAAACCTGAGTCCGCAAGAGTGCGTCGCCACGCTAGACCGGTGGGCTGAGCGCGTCAGGTCCGAAACGGAGCGGCACCTTTATCGGTACAGGGCAAACCCCGGAGAGTTCGAGTCATCCGAGGGCTACTTCCGGATGCTGATGATGGCGGTGGTGCTGTATGAGGACTTCTCCATCCGCTACAACCCGGAGCTGATCACCACGCCCGCCAATCTGGACCCCAACGACCATTTCTTTGCCAACTCACGCGACATCTTCATCCACGGCCTCCTGCAATCGCCTCTCAAACCTCAATCATCAACTCTCAACCTCCGCCTCGGCACCTGCAGCTCCATGCCGGTCCTCTATGTCGCCATTGGACGGCGCCTGGGCTACCCGCTGAGGCTGACCACCACCAAGGCGCACGTGTTTCTCCGCTGGGAAGGCGCTGGCGAGCGGTTCGACCTGGAGGCCACCGCCAAAGGCATGAACAGATACGGTGACGAGCACTTCAAGCAGTGGCCCTTTCCTGTGACCGAGGAGGAAATCCGCGCGGACGGCTACCTCAAGTCGCTGACGCCGGTCGAGGAACTCGCGTTATTCCTTTCCCTGCGCGGCCATTGCCTAAAGGAGGCAGGGCGGATGCCGGAGGCAATTGCCAGTTACGCCGAGTCCGTTCGGCTGGCTCCCGGTTCCAGACCTTACCGCCTGCTTCTCGCCCAGGCTCAGCAGGGAGCGATTTGAACCCGCAAAATGACACCGGCCCTAACCACCCCTCTCAAGAACGTCGCGTTTTGGTAGCTGTTTTCTCTTGGAAACCGCCCAGCCGACTGCTGTTATCGCTATTGATGAAACAGTCTCCAGGGAATCACCTGTTACGGCTGCTCCTGCTAAGCGCCCTATTGCCATCCTTGTCCGCCTCCGCCTATTACGACCCAAGTGTGCAGCGCTGGATAAACCGGGACCCAATGCAAGAGGCAGGAGGAACGAACCTCTATCAATTCATCGGCAATAGCCCGATGAGTTTTGTGGACACAGAGGGCTTGTGGAACTGGCCATGGAACCAGCCCTCGAAGCCGTCGCCGCATGACCCGCCTGGCTATCCGCCGCCGGGGCAGTACCCCACTTGGTGTGGGAATGTTGTTAATCCGCCCATTACCGGCCCGGTAATAACCAATCCACCCACAACGAACCCACCGCCGCGGGTCGCGCGACCAACCCTGCCCCCGTCCACCAACCCGCCACCAACACTTCCGCATCCGACAAACCCACCGCCGGCTATCCCGTCTCCAACAAATCCGACCCTCCCCTCCAGATAGAATGGCCTACGCCACTACTCAGATCATTGACGCTGTAATCCGGGCCTGGATGAGATCAAGACACGAGGTTGCTGTCGCGCGCAGGCCACTCCTTCTCTCCGCGAGACTGGTAGCTCTTCTGGCCTGGGCGGCTCTGTCGGGGTCCAGCTTTGGCCAGGACCAACGACCACAACAAGCCCCGAGAATTACCTGCGCTTGGCAGACCGACAAACGTCCGGCCGAACCTTCGCCAGTAAGTTCAACGGCCACGGCACCGAGAGACTACACCGCAACAGCCCTGGTTGCAGCGTTACAGGCGACGCTTAAACCGGAGGAGGTGTCACTGGTCGTCAACCCGGTCGCGGCCACTCCCGAGATGAACCGCTGGGGGCGCGAGCTAACAGCCGCCGCGACAAATGACTTGCGCCGGGCCAGAACGCTTTACGATTTGATGGCAACCCGGGTGGCTATGAAGCCAGTGCACGGCCGCCAGTACCGTACGGCTCAGGAGGTCTTTGCAGCGTGGGACATGCCAGGAGAGTCCTTTCTGTGCCAGGAGCTGACCTATGTGTATGTAGCGTTGGCTCGTGCAGTGCATCTGAAAGCTTACACTGTATTTGTCGAACAAGACTGCTACGGAGCATGGAATTACCATGCCTGCGCGGCAGTCTTCATCGGCGGCAAAGCCTTCCTGGTTGACCCGGCGTATTCGCGGTTCGGGGTTCCTCACAAGAGGTTTACCGTGCTGGACGATTTACAGGCAGCTGGCGTTTTCTTATCGGGGATGGTGGATTGCCCCGCAGCCTGTCAGATAGCCTGCAAACTGGCTCCCACCCTAGCCGTCGTCCAGGCGAGCCTGTTTGACAAATTGGCAGGTGAGCGTCGGTGGGTAGAAGCAGGCGAGCGGCTGCGTCTGATGCGGCGGCTGGAGCCGCGGGGGCCAATGACTTATTACGCTCAGGCCGTCTTGGCCTTTCAGGAGGCCAAGTTCACACGAGCCGAGCGTTTCCTGGCGAGGGCCATCCACCTGGCTCCACGCATGCCCAAGCTTCACGCGATGCTGGGCTACCTTAATGCAGCGCGAGGCAACCTGGTCGAAGCAAAACGCTGTTACGAGAAGGCCTACGATTGCTGCCAGGACGAGCGAAGTGCGCGAATGACACAGCAAACCATTGCGGAGATAGATGCTCGCCTGAATCGACCGGCCGCGGAGAGATGAAAGCTAAGCCTCTTGGAATCAAGCCGTGGCCCTTCCCGGTCAGCGACGAGGAGATCCGGGCCCACGGCTACCTGAAATCGCTTGCGCCGGCCGAGGAACTGGCCCTCTTCCTTTCCCTGCGTAGCCATTGCCTGAAGGAGGCAAGAGGGATGCCGGAGGCAACCGCCTGCTACGCCCAGGCCGTGCGGATGGGGCCCGGCTCCAGGCCCTATCGCCTTCTGCCAGCGGACGCGCAGCACCCGGACCGTAGCGCGGGCGCCCCGCCTGGGAATGCCGGGCGCGTCTCGCGCGCCGGCCTTCCCCCAGCCTATGCCCAAGCCGCACCGCTGCTTCCACCACCACCCTCGACCACCGTCACCCCGCAGCCCGGCGTTCCTCTCGACCCCAATCCGCTCCTCAAGATTCGGCAACAATGAATCCCGCAAGAAAGCATGAGTATGAGCCCAACCCGCAAGAAACTGATAGCCAACTTGGCACCACTGCTCTTCACACTCCTTTCGCACCAGACTGCTTTTGCGTATTACGACCCTGGTGTGCAGAGGTGGCTAAATACAGACCCGCTCGGAGAACCGGGCTTCGAACTTGTGAGAGGTCGTGAGCCGGACCTGTTCGGTGACGGACCGAACCTATACGCCTTTGTACGGAATAGCCCGACTCAACGTGTTGACCGCTCTGGCCTCTCCTGGGGAGGGTTTGGCTTTTTCAGGTGGTGCGCAATGAAAAGATGCATTTCCAAGGTCAACAAATGGGCGAAGAAATGCAAGGATGCAATACCGAAGGAGCCGGAAGAGGGTAACGCTTGGGACTGGGCAGAGTGGGCGACCATAAGGATGGAGGCGATTGCTCTCTGCATGAAGGAGGCTAAGAAGATGATTGAGGAATGTCAGAAGGGCGCTAACTTTGTCCCTCCGGCGACATTTCCGTGGCAGGGCACCCTGATTAAGGGTGCGATCGACCTCCCAGTGACGGGGGCGCCGGCGTCACTCCCCTTCACGCCGACCGCGCCTCCGATTGAATGGTAGTTCATAGCTTGATGCGCTACCGTTTGCGGCACACGAACGCTATTATGAAACGGAAATCAAAACTCTTCGGCGCCATTGTTTTGGGCGCTACTGCTGCGGTCAGCGGTCTAGCTGGTTGGGCGCTGGGGTCCTACACGGAGTCTCGGATCGCGTTGCAGAGCCTCCAGATAGTCTCTCAGGGAGAAAAGGCTTATCTTTTCGGCAGGTTTCGAACCGCCTACGAGGCCCAGCCACCACAGATCGCACTTTGGGAGGGGACTAATCTGTGTTCGTTCCTCGGCGCAGAGGGACCAACGCCTTCAATGGATCGCGAAGAATTCGCGGTCCGCATGTTTCTTTGTGCAAGGCTAGCTCTTTTGTTCCAAGAGATAGGCAGCAAGGCGGAAGCCCAACTCTATGCAGAACGCGCACGCGTCTGGTTCGCCGCGATAGAAACGAACTCGCTGCTCTCCGCAGAACAAGTAGTTGCAAATTGCAGACAGAGAGACCATGTGCATCGACGCTACGGCCACCCATAGGGAGATTTGGTTAGGATCGGCATATCCACCCGCGAGCAGGTCGAAGAGAAGTTGCCCCTCGCCAACAGCACTGGCCTCTCTTCTAATGGAATCGACAGACTACACTTCTAGTGGTCTATGGGGGTAACGCCAGCCACACCGCCCGTGGCGGTGTGGCTAACCAGGTGGACGGCTCCGCTCGTCAGGCTCGCCCCGCCGGAGGAACGTCAGCCACTCCGCCCGTGGCGGAGTGGCCAACCCGGAGGACGACTTCGCTCGCCGGGCTCGCTCCGTTGGAAAAGGGGTCAACCCATAGATTAGTGCATAATTTGGGTGGATTGGCGTCCGGGTGTTAGCTTAAGGTTGGCCCATGCCACGCCAGTTG
>DAOPPX010000188.1:0-6781 GCA_035358715.1 Verrucomicrobiota bacterium | reverse complement strand
GCCGACCCGGCCACAATCCAAATCCGCCCAAATCACTTTCTCGAATCCGGCGTGACGCAGGCGGGCGGCGACCGGAAGATCTACCTGGTTGACGGCAACAACGCCTCGGCCCGAAAAGGGCTCATCGAGTATAACCTCGGCGCAAATGCCGCAGCGAGTGACCAAGGCACCCAGGTTGTCACCGCGGCACCTCTTTTCAACAACTACTATGGCAAGGACGTGGCCCGGGACAGCACCAACGACTGGTACCTCAGTTCGTACCGATCTACCGCAGGTCAAGCCTCGCCGATTGTGAAGCTTGATGGAGACGGCGCCTACCCCTTGGATGACGACGTTGTATGGTCGGCATCCAGCGCCTACGCCGCCAGCCCTGACGGCATAGACATCAATGAGGAGGCTGGGATCGTGGCGTATACGGCATACGACAACGGCTATGTGCGCATTTTTGACATGGGGACCGGTGCGTTTATAGAAGAGTTCGATACGGGACCCCGTGGGCGTGATCTGGCCTTTGACGCCGCCGGCAACATGGTCGTCGTGGATAACGGTGGCGAGCAAGCCCGCTTCTGGTCGCCGGGCGGCTACACGGTGGCCACCACAACCTTTGACGGCTCGCAAACAACGTTCCAGGTTACCCGGCCCCCGGCACAGGTAAGTGTGACGGCCAGCCAGGCGACGGTCTCCGAGGCCGGGCCTTCGGTCAACTTCACCATCTCGCGCGTGGGCAGCACCGCCTCGGCGCTCACCGTTTACTACTCCCTCAGCGGTAGTACTGCGGCCAACGGGACAGACTTCACCACACTGTCTGGCTCCGCAGTCATCCCCGCCGACTCCAGTTCGGTGAATGTGGCCCTGTCACCGCTCGAGGATGCGGAGGCCGAGCTGAGCGAGACCGTGATTCTGACTCTTTCGACGGACCCGACGTATTCGGTCGTCCTGCCATTCACTGCCACCATTTCCATTCTGGATAATGAAAACCCGGAAATCTCCTTTGCCGAGGCGGCGCCCAAGAAGCTGTTGGAGAGCTACGCGCCGTCCAAAGTGACTCACCAGTTGGTCCGCAAGGGCTTGCTGACGTCCGCGCTGACGGTCAACGTCACCTATTCCGGCACCGCCGCGCGAGATGCCGACTTCAAAGGCGCGACAAACGTCACCGTTGCGGCGGGCGCGGCTACCGCCAACCTCGTCCTGACCCCGATCAACGACCAGGCTTACGAGGGCGATGAGACCGCCACCGCCAATGTCGCCGCCGGAACCGGCTACGGTATCGGAACCCCCAGCTCGATTTCCGCAACTGTAGTGAACGATGACCCCCCGCCGGGCACGATCCTGTTCAGTGATGACTTCGACACCGACAGTTCGGCCCTGTGGACGGTTAATCTGTATGATCCGACCGACGCCTTTGTTGACTTCGCGTGGGATTACAGCACGGTGAGCGTTCCCGCCGCCCCGGCTGGGGGAGGCACCAAAGGTCTGCGCATGCGCTGCGGCAACACCCAGTCCATCCTGGATGGGTTGAGCGTCTCGCCGCTGGGCAAGAACTTCACCGGCGATTACCGCCTCAAGTTCGACATGTGGATTAACTACAATGGCCCGATGTACGATGGCGGCCCGGGCTCGACACAGAACTTCGATGCCGGCGTTGGCACTTCCGGCCAGGCCGCAGTCTGGCTCTGGGCACTCGCCCCCGACAGCGTGTGGTTCACCGTCTCGGGCGACGGCGCGTCCGGCTACGCGGTTGGCGATTACAACGCGATGATCGGGCCGACGCTCCTGAATGATGACTCTGGCGTTTACGCCGCGGGCACAGGCACGCCGGACAGCGGCATTCGCGATGCCTCCAATGAGTATTACTCGTTGTGGGGCGGCCAGGCGGCGCCGGCGGCGCAACTGGCGTCGTATCCGAACCAAACCGGGACCGCGAACATCGGCAACGCGGGCATGGCCTGGCACACCGTCGTGATCACGAAGGAGGGTGATGTGGTGACCTGGGTGATGGACGGCATTACCCTTGCCACGGTAACTAACACGACCCTGGCGTTCAGCACGAACGTGTTCGTCGGCTACCAGGACATCTGGGCCGGCGGGTCCGTGTCCGACGTTCCCGCCATGTCCTTCGGACTGGTGGATAACCTCAAGGTCATGACCCTGACGGCCCCCACCGACATCCTCATCACCGACATCCAGTTGATCAATAGCGGCGCAGAAGTGCAGATCAGCTTCAGCGCCGGCACTGGCGACAGCCCGACGGGCTTCACGCTGCAGGCCACGGCCAACCTCGGCACCACGCCTGCCGATGTCTCGGCCACCATCACCAGCACCGGCCCGGGCCAGTTCCAGGCGGTGCGGGCTGTTGCCGGCACCACTCAGTTCTATCGCATCCGCCGGAACTGATCACCGAAACTAAGAGCTAAAGCGAGGCACCTGCGCGCGCGCAGGTGCCTCCGCTTTTTAGAGGGGCCGTCGCAGCGCGGCGCGGACACTCCTGTCCAATGCCCCCAGGAATTGGAACTTTGTCTGGAGGGCACCAGGCTCGTTTTCGCGCGTCAAAGCAGGCCGATCGCGCCCTTCCCCCTCACCCCGACCCTCTCCCTTGGGGAGAGGGAGGATCGTCGGCAGCCCGTCCGCGAAGCTAACGCCTCAGAAATGTTCACGACGGAGGGCGGGGCTCCCTCTCCCCACGGGAGAGGGCTGGGGTGAGGGGAACAGGGCCACCGACCTGTCGCTGGGGCCAAAATGCCTCTGACACGCTTCCGACCAAGCCCCAAATCCTGGCGGCATTGGGCACTCCTGTCCGCCAGTCTTGCACATAATCCGGCCGGTGCATGGGAATGTCCGCGTTCCACCCATACGACTTAACTATCGCCCTTTCGCGCCGTCTCAATATATTGGCCGCGTGATTGATACCGAACGAGAGCTGGAGGCTTACCTGCCTGTGCTGCGGGCGGCGACCTGGGTGGCCGTGGACACGGAGGCGGACAGCTTGCACGCTTACCCCGAGAAGGTCTGCCTGATTCAGATCAGCACGGTCTCCGGCGACCGGCTCGTGGACCCGCTGGCTCGCCTCGATCTCGATCCGCTGCTCGAAGCCTTGACCGGCCACGAGCTGATCATGCACGGCGCGGATTACGACCTGCGCCTGCTGCGCAAGCACCACGAGTTTGTGCCAAGCGCCATCTTCGACACCATGCTGGCAGCGCGCCTGCTCGGCCTGCGCCAGTTCGGCCTCAGCCATTTGGTAGAGCAATACCTAGGCATCAGGTTGGAGAAGGGAGCACAGAAGGCCAATTGGGCGATTCGACCGCTCACAGAGCGAATGGAGCGTTACGCCCGAAACGATACCCGCCACCTCAAGCCGCTGGCCGACCGCCTCCGGTCGGAACTGGATGCCACGGGGCGGCTGGCCTGGCACCAGGAATCCTGCGCCCGACTGATCCGGGACACCGCGACGGAGGCGCCGCCCGAACCGGACTCGATCTGGCGCATCAAGGGGAGTCAGACGCTGGAGCGGCCGGCCCTGGCGGTCTTGCGGGAGTTGTGGCATTGGCGCGAAAGGGAAGCCCGGGCCGCCAACCGGCCTCCGTTCTTCGTGATGAGCCATGACGCGCTGGTCCAGATCGCCTCCGCCGCAACAGCCGCCCAACCAACCGAGCCGTTCCTGCCGCCGCGCATTTCCGCCCGCCGCCGAGGCAGCCTGATGGAAGCCATCGAGCACGGACTGCGCGTGGCCCCCGAACATCATCCCCACCCCCTCCGCCGCGTCAACCACCGGGCCAGCGAGGCAGAAAAGCGGCGGTTTGACGAGATACAGAAGCGCCGCGACACCCGTGCCGCCGGGCTCGGCCTTGACCCGACCCTGATTGCCAGCCGCGCCATGCTCTCGCAACTGGCGCGCGACTGGGACCGGCACGCCCCCGAGTTGATGAGTTGGCAGCGTGAATTGCTGAAGGCGTAGGGAGGGCGAGCGTCCGCGCGAGCCCAAGCTATTCCCAGAGCGGCCAGGACATCAGGGCTCGCGCGGACGCTCGCCCTCCCGAGACACGCTTGCTACCTCACCACCTCGAATGCAAAACCCTTCAGGTACTCGGTCTCGGGGATCATCGGGATAATTGGGTGGTCGGGCGACTGCGAATAAGTGGCGATGCGCCGCAGGATTCGGCGGGCGTCAAACGCGGCGGACAGGACGGTGTCCTGGAACAACCCGCCATTCACGTGGTGCGAGCAGCAGAAGGTCGCCAGCGTCCCGCCACGCCTCAGGAGCTTGAGTGCGCGCAGGTGAATCTCCTTGTAGCCCCGCAGGGCATCGGGCACGGAGGCGCGGTTCCGGGTGAAAGAGGGCGGGTCGAGCACGATCAAATCCCAACGGGGCACCGCCGTCTCGTGGGGCTGGGTCGTGGTCTGGGCCTTGAGCCAGTCAAAGACGTTAACCGCCTCGAAGGAGCACTTCTCCGCCAGGCCATTGGCCGCTGCGTTGCGCGTGCCAGCAGCGATGATCTCGGCGCTCTGGTCGAGCAAGTGCACGTGGGCAGCCCCCGCGCGCGCCGCGTGCAAGCCGAAGCCGCCCAGAAAGCTGAAGCAATCCAGAACCTGCGCGCCTTTGGCCAACTCGGCCACGCGCTGGTAATTGACCTGCTGGTCGAGATATAAACCCGTCTTGTGCCCGCCGACCACGTCCACCTCGAAGCGCAGCCCGTTGAGCTTGATCGGCACCGGCCCCTCAAGGGTTCCCGCCAGCACCCCATTCGCCTCCGGCAACCCCTCGAACTTGCGCGACGAGACTTCGCTGCGTTCGACAATGGCCCGCGGCGAGAAGATCGCCTGCAGCGCCGCCACAATCATTGGTTTCCGCTGGTCCATGCCGAGCGAGGAAATCTGGACCACCAGCACGTCCTCGTACTTGTCAACGATCAGGCCACTGAGAAAGTCGCTCTCGGCGTTGACGACGCGGAAAGAGGTGGCGCCCGGCAGATGCTTCTGCCGGACGGCCAGCGCCGCGCGGATGCGCTCCTCGAAGAAGGCCTGGTTGGCCTCGATCCGCTCGGGCGCCAGCACCCGGACGGCGATCTTTGACTTGGGATTGTAGAAACCCGTCCCCAGAAATCGCTGCCGATGGTCTTTGACCTGAACGAGCGCGCCCTCCGCAGCCGGCTGGGTAAGCCGGAGCACGGAGCCGTGATAGACCCACGGATGGCCGGCCAGGATCCGGTCGGCTTCACCCGGTTTGAGCAGGACAGTTGGCAACGGTTGCATTGGGAAAGGCTAAAGGCTAAAGGCCAAAGGCTAAAGGCCCAAATTTGTCTTTAGCCTTCAGCCTTTAGCCTCTAGCCTTCTTCGCATGCAAGCCGTTATTGACTATCTCAAGCAGCATCAGTCCCGCGCAATCAAGGAACTCTGCGACTACGTGCGTTTCCCGAGCGTGTCCGCCCAGCCGCAGCATCGGGCCGATTTGCGGGCCTGCGCGGAGTGGGTGGTGAAACATTGCCGCGCCATCGGCCTGCAAGCCCGGCTCTGCCCCACCGCCGGCCACCCCGTAGTGGTCGCCAAGACCCCGCGGGCCAAGTCGCCCGGCGCGCGGCGCCCGCATTTCGTGGTGTACGGGCATTATGACGTGCAGCCACCCGAACCGCTGGACCTCTGGACCTCGCCGCCGTTCGAGCCGCGCGTCGCCCGCGGCGCGGTCTTCGGCCGCGGCGCGAGCGACAACAAGGGCCAGAACCTGGCCCATCTCAAGGCAGTGGAAGCCTACCTGAAAACCGGCACTCCCCTGCCCTGCGACCTCACATTCGTCATCGAAGGCGAAGAAGAAGTCGGCAGCAGCAGCCTCACCGCCTTCCTGCAACAGCACCGGGCCGAGCTGGCCTGCGATGCAATCGTGATTTCCGACACGGGCATGCCCTCGCCCAAACACCCAGGGCTCACCTACGCGCTGCGGGGCATCGCCGGGTTCGAGATTATCCTGCACGGCCCGTCGCAGGATTTGCACTCGGGCATATTCGGCGGCACGGTGGACAACCCGGCGATGGCGCTGTGCCAACTGCTGGGCAAGCTGCGCGACGCCAAAGGCCGCGTCGCCATCCCGGGATTCTACGACGGCGTCCGGCCGTTGTCGGCCTACGAGCGCAAACAGTTCGCGCGGGTGCCCTTCAACGCGCGGGATTATCGGCGGCTCCTGGGCGTGCCAAAGCTCTTTGGCGAACAGGGGTTCACCCCGATCGAACAGCGCTCCGCGCGGCCGACCTTCGAGATCAACGGCCTGACCAGCGGCTACCAGGGCGAAGGCAGCAAGACCATTGTGCCGGCCTGGGCGCGCGCCAAGGTCACCATCCGGCTGGTGCCGGACCAGGACCCGGTCCATGTCCTGCGCTGCATTCGCCGCCATCTGGCGAAGCTCTGTCCGCCGTCGGTCCGCCTGGAGCTCAAAGAGCGCTCGCACGCGGAACCCTACCTGGTTTCCCCTACCGGCCCGCAGGCGCAAGCCGCCTTGCGCGCCCTGAAGCTCGCCTTTGGCCGCGAACCGGTGCTCGTCCGCGAGGGCGGCTCAATCCCCATCGTTAACGACTTCAAGAAGATCCTCCGCGCCGACGCGCTCCTGCTTGGCCTGTCCCTTCCCGACGACAACGCCCACTCGCCCAACGAGAAGTTCGACCTGGGTTGCTTCGCCAAGGGTCAGCTCATGAGCGCGCATCTGTGGCAGGAACTGAGTCGTGTTTGAGCCGAATCCCGGTTAGCCGTATCCATGCAGTTGGCTTCCCGGTAGAGTAGAGAGGCGTCCATGATGGAG
>DAOPPX010000187.1:0-6911 GCA_035358715.1 Verrucomicrobiota bacterium | reverse complement strand
ATTAACTCATCTCAGTTAACTAGAACCAGCCAAGCTTCGCTTGGCGCTTTCCTAATCCGCACATGCACGCCGGCCGGAGTGACGCCCCAGCCATTGAACAGCAGGTTTTCATTGGGCAGCAGCCCGGCGGCTTCCCGCACGCGGGCGTCCTTGACATCGTCGCCGGGCTTTCGCTCCGGGCGTTGCTGCCCGACGGCCACGGGCATCGCACTCAGAAGCGTCAGGGCGGCAACAACGGCGTCCCGGCGCCAGGCTCGGCATACCACAATATTCATCATCAGTCTCTCACGGATACGCGCAATCCGGATGTTCGCTCGGTCTGCGCAGAATGCCGGGCAGGGGCGTCAGCACCGGCTGACCCATGCCTTCCACGGCAAGAATAGGGCCGACTTCAGTTGTCAGCGACCTGACAATAGACGGTCTGAGGGCAGCCACGGTTACCGCCTAAACTGCCGGTCGGCGAAGTCCAGAAACACGCGCCAATCGGCGGCGGTCATGGAGTGTTTGCCCTCGCGAATATAGTAGCCAAGGGGCGAGGCGATCAGTTTGCCCAACGGGGGCATTTCCCCGGCCGCCAGTCCGGGCGAGCCGAGGAACCGATAGACCGGATCGGCGGCTTTCAACACCTCGAATTGCCCGGCGGGGTTCGCCCACTGGTCCCCTTCCGCCGCCGAGAAGAGCACGGGGCGCGGCGCGCACAGGGCGACCAGGGCGTTTTGGTCGAACGGCAACCGTTCCGGGTTGTCGTTAAACGTCTTGAACCGGGCGTTGAACCAATGCGGGAACCGGTCGTTAATGGCCTTGACGGATTCACCCGTCTTTCCCCGGCTGGGGGCAGAGCCGCCGCACCCGGCCTGGTGCGGGAAAGCCATCGCGATGCGCTCATCGAAGGCCGCCGCCAGCAGCGCCGTCTTGCCGTTGCGCGAATGCCCGAGCGTGGCGATGCGCTTCGCGTCAATGTCCCGGTCGGTGACCAGGTAGTCCACGCAACGGTGAAAGCCCCAGGCCCAGGCGGCGATGGTTCCGCGGTTGGTGGGGTTATTGCGGTCGGGATCGTTCCCGGCCAGCCAGGCATACAGGCCCGTGCTGGCGTCTGGCCGGTCGGCATCGAGATCCGCGTTGCAGAAGGTGGCAAGAGCATACCCGCGGCTGACGATCTCCTCCAGCGGCCAGTCCTCGCTTTGCGTGCCGCGCGCGGCATCGGTTGCGGCGTTGTTGGTGCATCCGCGGCAGTTGTCGCGCAGCCAGCCGCGCGTGAGCGGGATGCGCGGATCGGGGCTGATCGCCTGGTTGCCCCAGAAGTTCAGCGCCAGGAAGACTGGGGCGGGCCCCGGGCGCTGGTTGGGCACAACGAGCATCAAGTCAATGCGCGGCGCGTTCGGCTCCCCGGGCGCCATGTCCAGCCTTACCAGGCGGAGCGTGGCCTTGCCGCCCAGGAAGTCGCAATGCTCGCCGGTCACGGTGGCCTTGATCCGCGCCGGCTTCGGCGGGATGGGCCCATACATGTAATGGGCGAACATTTCCTTCAATTCCGGCCGGCGCTGCCGGAACCAGTCCTCGCGCGATTCAACCCTGCTGCCGTCCAGCTTCACCAGCGGGTCGGGCATAGCCGTTTGCGGGGGCAGGCTGGCCGCGTCCGGAAACGCGCGCGGCGCCGGAGAATGGCCGGCACACCCGCACGCCGCCAGCAGGACCAGCGCGGCGAATCGTTGACAGGCGACTTTCATGAGCGCTTGAAAGACTACGCGTTCCGTCAAGACATGTCAGGCAGATTCATGGCTGGGTCTTTCCGGCTTGACGAAGTGCCGCGCGACAGTTGTCTTATGGCGCGACATCAAAGATCATGATGAAAAACTTGCTCATTGCCTTCCTGTGCGCCCTGGCCCTGCCGGTGGTTGCCCAACCTGCCAAGCCTGCCGTTATCGCGCATCGCGGCGCCAGCGGCTACCTGCCCGAGCACACGGTCGCGGCCAAGGTGCTGGCCCACGCGATGGGCGCGGACTTCCTGGAACAGGATGTGGTGCTCACGAAGGATGACGTGCCCATCGTGATGCACGACACCCAGTTGGAGACCATCAGCGACGTCGCCCAGCGGTTCCCCGATCGCAAACGGGCCAACGGCCATTACTACGCGCTGGATTTCACGCTCGCGGAGATCAAGCAGTTGCGCGCCAATGAACGCGTCAACGCCAAGACCGGCCAGGCCGTCTATCCGGACCGCTTTCCGGCAGGCAAGGCGTCGTTCCAGATTTCGACGCTGGAGGAGGAACTGCAGCTCATCCAGGGGCTCAACAAGACCTGCCGCCGCGTGGTGGGCATTTACCCCGAAATCAAGCAGCCGGCCTGGCACCGCAAGGCGGGCCATGACATCAGCCGGATTGTGCTGCCCATCCTGCGGCGTTACGGCTACGCGACCAAACAGGACCCGTGCTGGGTCCAGTGCTTCGAGCCGGACGAAGTGAAGCGCATCCGCACCGAGCTGGGCTGGGAAGGGCACCTTCTGCTGTTGCTCTCGGCGAACCGGAAGCACCCGGACGGCACGAGCGCGGAGGCCTGGTTCACGCCCGCGGGCATGAAGGAACTGGCGAAGGTGGCCGACGGCATTGGCCCCGAGCTTGGGGCCATTGTGTCCGGCAAATCCAAGGCCAGCCGCAAGGTCACTGACTTCGTTAATGACGCTCACGCGGCAAAGCTGACGGTGCACCCCTACACCCT
Source organism: Verrucomicrobiota bacterium (assembly GCA_035358715.1). GTDB lineage: Bacteria > Verrucomicrobiota > Verrucomicrobiia > Limisphaerales > UBA8199 > UBA8199. Next base: position 4,196 of record DAOPPX010000187.1, on the reverse strand, counting down.
GCGCGCGGATGACTTGCCGAAGTTTGCCGACTCGATGGACGATGCCATAGAGGTCCTTTTTGCCGAAGCCAGGGTGGACGGCTTCTTCACCGACTTCCCGGATGTGGTCGTGAAGTGGCTTGGGGCGCGCGGCATGCGCTGAACGCAGCCCGAAGGGGATCACGTCCGGCTGCGAGGCGCGCCGATGGAGGCCGGCGCGGCGCGTCAGTCCAGACGCATCAGGCTGGGGTCAATTTGCCTGGGCGCTTACCCAATCGAAGAAGCCGATGCCGGCCAGGGTCCGGATGAGCCGCACGCAGCGCATTTGCTCGCGGCGGGCCGCCTCCATATCTCCGCGGGCAAAGGCGGCGGGCAGGTTAAGGGAGCCATCCGCCTTGAAAGGCGAGAAGGTCGCCGCCAAGAGTCCTCTGAGTGCAACCGTATTTGTCCTGCTCATATAAGCCTCTTCAACTTCGGGTCTGCGGCGAGGCGCTTGACGAGTTCCTTGACTTTCTGAGCCTGGCTTTTGTGCGCGAGCAGGGTGGCGTCGTCGGTCTGAACGAGAATTGAGTCGCGCAGGCCGACCACCGCGATGGGGGTGCGGCGTTCTTTGCTGCGGGCGTCGAAGATGATGTTTCGCGCTCCGTCAACGTGAATGAAATGAGCGACAGCGCAGTTGCCCTCCGGGTCGGGCTTGAGGTGCCGGCCGAGGGCGGTCCAGGAGCCGAGGTCGTCCCATTCAAAGGCGCCGTCGGCCACGACGACATTGTGGGCGTGCTCCATCAGGGCGTAGTCAATCGAGATCTTCTTGAACTCGGGATATTCCTTTGCGAGCACCTTGTTGAGTTTGGCGGGCTGGGTTGCGACTTTGAACCAGCGCTGGCAGGCCGCGTACATCTCCGGCTGGTGCTTTTGCAGGCCTTCCGTGATGGTAACGAAGGACCAGATGAACATGCCCGCGTTCCAGCGATATTGGCCACTGTTGACGTACTCGAGCGCCTTGTCGAAGTGGGGCTTCTCGACAAACTGCTCGGCGCGGTGGAAGGGGGTTTTATAGGGTTTCACGCCCGCGGCTGGCGGCAGCGTGTCCCCGACGCGGATGTAGCCGTAGCCCGTTGCCGGCTCGGAGGGCTTGATGCCAATGGTGATGATGGCCTGCCCACGGCTCGCAAGGTCAAAGGCGTCCCCCAGAACCTGTTGGAACTTCTTTTCCTCAGGAATGACGTGGTCGGCCGGAAGCACCGCCATAACGCCAGTGGTCGAGCGCGCCCCAACCAGCGCGGCCCCTAGCGTCACCGCCGCGCAGGTATCGCGGCCAATTGGCTCGGCGATGACATTCTCCTTCGGCAACTTCGGCAATTGTTTGCGCACCTCGGGTGCCTGGACCTCGTTGGTGATGATTAGGATGTTTTTGATGGGCACCAGTGGCAGCACGCGATCAACGGCCTGCTGGAGGAATGACCGGCCGCCCAGTAGCGTGAGGAGTTGCTTGGGCCGCTTCTCGCGGCTGACTGGCCAGAAGCGTTCGCCGCGCCCGCCCGCCATGATGATTACGAAACGTTCGTTGGTTTTTGGTTTGGCTTTCATGCTTGTTTCACTGGTTTCTGCAGGCGCGCCATGCCTCAATGCGGCGTCCCTACCGTTTGAGGTTCATGGTTTCTTCACTGCCTGGAGGAGGCGTCTGGTGAAAGCGATGACCCGCTCGACTAACTCCGGCGCTGCACCACACTGGGCAACCTGGTTCACAATGGCGCTGCCCACAACCACCGCCTGGGCGCTCTGTGCCACGCTAGTCGCCTGCTCCGGCGTCGAGATACCGAAGCCGACGGCAACCGGCAAGTCAGTGTGCGCTCGAATCTTGGCGGTCATCTGCGCTACCGTATCGGCGACTTTGGCCTGCATGCCGGTGACGCCCTCGCGCGAAACGTAATATATAAAACCCTCGCCGCGCCTGACGATCAGTTCGATGCGCTCGTCCGGCGTGGTCGGCGCCACGAGGTATATATTGCACAGCCCGGCTTGGCGCATGAGCGCCTCATAGCTGTCGCTCTCCTCGGGGGGCAAATCCAGCACCAGCAGGCCATCCACCCCCGCCTGAGCGGCGTCCCGGATAAACCGCTCGACGCCGTACCGATGGACGAGATTGCAGTAGATGTAGAGTACGATGGGAATTTGCGACTCGCGCCGGATGGCCGCGACCGTCTTGAGAACCTTCGGCGGCGTGGTGCCCGACTCCAAGCCACGCTGGGCTGCAAGCTGGTTGACCAAACCGTCCGCGAGCGGGTCGCTGAAGGGCACGCCCAGTTCCAGCACATCCACGCCCAGCCGGTCGAACGCGAGCGCCAACTGGTGTGTGGCGTCGAGGTTCGGGTCGCCTGCGCCGAGATAGACGATAAAGCCTTTCTGGCGCTCCCGCGTGAGGCGGGCGAATCGTTCAACAATGCGATTCATCCGGCCGCAGCATGCCCGAACCGCCCCGCCGCTTCAACGGTTTTAACCGCTGGAACGAAAGGGTACAGGAAGGGAACGCTGTCCCCAGCGCCTCCTCCAAGCAGCTTGAGCCTCGGATGGACGGGTCGGCAGCGGCTCTAGAACGGCCACGGGATGGTCACTGGACGGCCAGGGAACGTCCAAGCGGACAGCCAGCACCACCGACCAAGGGCACAATCTCAGTCCTGAGAATGCTCCCACGGCCCCTGGAGCGCGGCCATTTCTGTCCGCCGAGCGGCCTGTTGAGCACGGAGCGGACAAGAATGTGCGCGCTCCCCCAGCCTCACCCGAAGAAAGTGAAATGCGGCCTCGCCTCCATTGGCCATGGCTTCCAGACTCGAAACGAGGCCTTTACATCACGAACCCGGGGGAGTAAGGGTGGCGGCGTGAAGCGAACGGATTCATCGGCGGCAGGGAGCCGTTGGCCTATCATCCCAAAACGGGAAGATGGACCAGTCTATCTAATCACTTAACATGATCATACGCCGGCTAATTGCGATAATTCTGTTGCTCATGTTTTCAGTGGGCGCATTTGCTTTCTGGACTTCTTATGAGGTTGGCTTGAAGGACCTACGCGACAGACCCTGGATCGTCGTCTTGTGCGCCTCCACGAACGAAGCAATGACGCAATTTCAGGTCGTTTTCGATTATGAGAACGATTACGTTTATTTGGATCTCCGCGGTGAAAATGACGCTCCGCTCTCATGCACCCTTATCCGGGGTGAGCCCATTCGGCGCGCTATCCGGCAGGAATCGGCTGCCAGGTGTGGTTTCGAGTCGGTCTGGAAGAAAGGGAAAGCTACTGTGTACGAGTTTCAGGCCAGTTCTAAGTTACTGGCCAAGTCCAAGCTCCAATGGGAGTCCGGACCGAGGACTGACGACTCTGGTTTTCCCTCGATGGCAGGATGGAGTGAATGGTGCTATCTATCCACCCTAGTGCACGCAGGCCGAAATGCTAACGACAGCGGTGCATCTAACGGGAGCCAGCCGATTCGCTCACAGACGAATCGAACGTCAGGGGCAGCTGGCTCGCGTCGCTGACCTTTGCGCTAGAGCTGCCGTATCCCATGACCGTGAAGCAGAAAGAGTCTTGCATCGGGTTCGTTTTGTTACCGCTCAAGGCGTTTGTTGTCTTCGCCGTTCCCTTGTATTTTCTGTTCCGGGTGTTCTTCCCAAAGCCGCTCCTTACATATATCGGGAATAACACAACGGTAATGGACCCCACGGCGCAGGTCCTTCTTGGAATCTTCGCCTGTTGCGGCCCGGTTTTGCTATGCGGTGCGCTGGCTCAGTTCCTTATGCACAGGCACAGGCCCGCGGCAATTACCATTCTGTTTGGGCTGGTGCCCAGCTTGGTTTTCGCTTGCTTCTTCTTCGTCTGGGTAGTAGCACACTTGCTATGAACAACTGCTCAACATGGCGCTCCAGGCAACGGCGCGATGGTGGTTCTGTTCCATCCTGGGTGTCAGTGGCGCGCGGTGACTGAGCGCTCGCGCTGGGTCGCAACTTTCGGCCGCAACTTCCGTGTTAGCCAAGGGTTGAAGTTACCGAGATGAAAACAACGTTGGTTCCATTGGTTTGGCTCGCCAGTGCGCTCCTGCTTCTCGCCTCCTGCGCTTCGCCAACTTCGAGGACCGGCCAAGTCAACGGCCAGCGTAAGCGTCTATTGCTCGACCGCCCCAAACCTTAGCCTTGTGAACAGGAAAGGCATCAATTGGTGAGGAAGG
>DAOPPX010000186.1:0-7137 GCA_035358715.1 Verrucomicrobiota bacterium | reverse complement strand
TGCGTCGTGGCCACAGTTTGGGTCACTCCGCGCGTTCGCTAAGGATTCGGGTCACCCATAGATTGGTTCATCTTTGGGTTGCTAACACGCCAGCGTTTCGGCAGGCTCCGCCCATGCCTCGCCAACTCCGCGTTCAATATCCCAGGGCCATGTACCACGTCATGTCCCGCGGCAACCGGCAGGAGAAGATCTTTCTCGATGATGCCGGGTTGTAAGCTGGCAGCCATTGGATGCCCCGCGCAGCGCATGAGTACATGCGGGCGCGCAAAAAGCACATTCTCATCAGCTCCAGCAGCAGGTCCCGCTCCGTCATTGCCGGGCTAGTTCGGGTCGCTGCCGCCGCCGCCACCCAACCTCCGCTGCCTCTGAGTGCCGGACGGCAAGGCGTCGGCGCGGCCGCAACGGCTCTCCCGGGCGTTCCTGGTGCCCTGAATGACTTGACCAACAGCCAGCCATTGCCTACCAATCGCAGCGTGCTCATGAACCACGTTGAACGTTTCCGGGCCGTAATGAATTTCCAGCCGGTGGACCGCCTGCCGTGCTGGGAATGGGCGATGTGGTGGGATGAGACCATCCGCCGCTGGCACACCGAGGGATTGCCGGTCGAACTCAAGTTCAGCCAGGTCTTCGAGATCGCGCGACACTGCGGCCTCGATCCTTACCAGCAGTATTGGTTCAGCACAACCGACCCCACCATCGAGGCCACGCAGCATCATGTCGAAGGGATCGTCGCGAATATGGACGATTACCTGCGGGTGCGGCCCCGGTTGTTCCCGCGGCACGACGCGGCGATTGCGGGGATGGCCGCCTGGGCGGAGCGGCAGCGGCAGGGCGAGGCGGTGGTGTGGTGTACTCTCGAGGGGTTCTTCTGGTTCCCGCGCACGTTGATGGGCTTCGAGAAGCTCATGTTCGCCTTCGTGGATCAGCCGGAGCTGATGCACCAGATCAACAGCGACCTGCTCCAGTTCAACCTGGGCCTGCTCGACCAGATCCTCAAGGTGTGCGTGCCGACCTTCATGACGGTTGCGGAGGATATGTCCTACAACCATGGGCCGATGATCTCGAAGCAGACCTTCGAGGAGTTCATCGCGCCGTATTATCGGCGGCTCCTGCCGCGCCTGCGGGAGCGGGAGATCATGCCGTTCATTGATACGGACGGGGATATCACGCTGCTGGTGCCGTGGTTCGAGGAACTGGGCGTGGATGGTTTCCTGCCGCTGGAGCGCCAGGCTGGCGTGGACGGGATGCAGTTGCGCCGGCGCTATCCCAGGCTGCGGATGATCGGTCACTTCGACAAGATGACCATGAACCGGGGCGAGGCGGCGATGCGCGCGGAGTTCGAACGGCTGGCGCCGCTGATGAAGACGGGCGGATTCATCCCAAGCGTGGACCACCAGACGCCGCCAGGTGTCTCGCTCGAGGAGTATGGCGTCTATCTCCGGTTGCTGAAGGAACACATGAGCGCAGTGCATCCGTGAGGAAACATGACCATGAAACTCTGGCCACTGTCACTACCGCTGTGGTTCACAGCACTCTCTGTCAACTCTCGCGCCGCTGACTCTCTCGAACGCGGCTTTGCGCAGCCGCCGGACTCTCACCCGCGCAGCGCTCAGTGCATGCGGGCGCACAAGAGCAATCAGTCGGCACCCGGTCTCGCAGGTTCGGGGTCGGAATCCACGACGCATCATAGTCAATCGTGACGAATCTGGCAGGTATATGTTGATTGACATTAAACCCGCCCAACCGTTCCATCAAATCAACATTACCTCTTCCTAAGTCCAACAGGCTGCCAGGCTCGCGTTGCGGTGCAGGCTGCCAGGTCAGGTCTTGCCGGATATTTCAACCAGCTTGTCACCTTTGCCAATGAGGTCCATCGCCCGTGGCAGGGTTGTTTTCGAAAAGCCGCGCAGGGCCGCGTTACTGGTGTTGCCGCAGGTAAGCCAGATTACCGAGGGCGGCGGGCCGAGGCGTTCCACCATTTCGGCGAAGTCCGCATCCTTGGTCATAGAGACCACATTGGCCCGGCGGGCGGCGGCAAAGATGTCCTTGTCCTTGGCATTGCGAAGTCCGAGATCGCGTATCGAGCAGGCAGGGTGACCAAGCTCGGCGGAGGCCCACTTAGCTACGGCCGGGGAGATGTGGGCATCCACCCAGATCATGCGGCGACTAAGACAGGATGGTTTAGCTTACGGCTGGCGTACTGCAGGCAGGCCTGAATGTCCTCCGCCTCAAGGTCGGGAAGCTCTTCCAGTACCTGCGACGGGGTCAAGCCGTTTGCCAGGAGGTCGAGCACGTCAACTACCCGTATGCGCATGCCTCTGATGCAGGGCCGGCCGCCGCATTGCTCAGGGTCCATCGTGATGCGATTCATGCCCCGACTGTACAGCAGGACATTTGGGTTTGCACCTGCGAACTTGCGGGCTGGCAGTGGCGGAAGAGTCAGCCGTCAGGAACCGGGATTGCGCTTGCGCTGCCACCCGCGGGGCGCAAGGGCTACGAGCGTGCATTGAAGGGCGAGTGCTGTAGCTGGTCCGGCTGAATGGGGCCACGCCATAGTGTCGTGGCCGTCGCGCTTCGGACTGGCTCCCGGGGACAAATGGGTTCGGTCGCCGGGAGTTTCGGCTTCCAGGTTGCCAGCGTTGGATTGGTTTGCCTGCATGACGTTGACCGAGCAGATGACCAACTGGCGAAACTGGCAGGCCGTCATCACCTTGCCCCGGTGCCCCTTGGACTGCGTCCGTGGGGGGGTAGTGGTCTGTGGCGGGGGAGGCGCCCAGCAGGCCGCGCCTCGCAGGAGACTGCACGGGACTTGTCAGCCGCATGGGCTGGTGTTAGACTAGTCAACGACTGGCCAATTTGATTAGACGCTTATGGCAACTGTGACAGCATTCCAGGCAAAGACTCGGTTTGGCGAGCTGCTCGATCGGGTGGTTCGGGGCGAAGAAATCGTCATCACCCGCCACGAGAAGGCGGTGGCACGGTTGGTGCCGGAAGGCGGGACGAGCCTGGAGGATACCCGCCAAGCCGTGGCGGAACTCCGAGCGGGCCGCGCACGCATCGCCCGGCGCTGGCGGTCCAGGCCGCTGACCGACCGGGAGATCAAGAAGTCCATTGAGCAAGGACGTCCGTGAGCGAAGGATTCATTGCCGACTCCTCGGTGGGTGTCGCCTGGACGGTGCCTTCCCAAGCCAGCAGCGCCACAGACAACCTGCTGGATGCGGTCGCCGTCGGCACGCCTCTGGTCGTGCCAATGTTGTGGCCTTTGGAAGTCGCGAATGCCCTCCTGGTCTTGCTCCGGCGAAAGAGGATCCTTGCGCCAGAGCGTGACCGGGCGCTCGCGGCGTTGGCTCGGCTGCCACTGCTGATGGACGAGGAGGGCCCGAGGCTTGTGCTGGGACGAATATCCGCATTGGCCGGCGAACATGGCTTGTCGGTGTATGATGCCACGTATCTTGAGTTGGCAGTGCGGCGGAGGCTCCCGCTGGCATCCCGAGACCAGGCCATCTGCAAAGCGGCACAGAACTGCCGCGTCAAACTCCTGCTGTAGCCGGTCCGGCCGAATGGGACCACGCCATTGTGTCGTGGCCGTCGCGCTCCGGACTGGCTCCTGTGGACAGATGGGTTCACTCGCCGGGAGTTTCAGCTTCCAAGTTGCCGGAATTGGATTAGTTTGCCTGCATGACGTTGACCGAGCAGATGACCCACCTGGCGCAGCAGGCCAAAGCCGCTTCGCGCGAACTGTCGCGGCTGACCACCGGCGACAAGAACGCCTGCCTAGTCGCGATGGCTGACGCACTCGAACAGAACGGCGCGACCATCAAGGACGCCAACGCGCTCGATATGCAGGTCGGGGCGAAGTTGGGCCTCTCTTCCGCCATGCTTGACAGGTTGAGGCTCGACGACAAGCGCATCGCTGGCATGGCGAAGGGCTTGCGCGAGGTCGCCGCGCTGCCCGATCCCGTCGGACGTGTGCTCGACGAGCGTGTCCGCCCCAACGGACTCAAGCTGCGGAAGGTCAGCACGCCGATTGGCGTGGTGGTGATTATCTATGAGTCCCGCCCGAATGTGACGGCCGACGCGGCCAGCCTGTGCTTCAAGTCCGGCAACGCAACGATCCTGCGCGGGGGCAAAGAGGCACTCAACTCGAATCTGACGATTGCCCGGATCATGTTCGAGGCAGGCAGGTGCACGCTGCCGGCTTTTCCCGAATATGCCATCCAGGTGGTGCCTACCCCTGACCGCGAAGCCATAAAGGAGTTGCTGTCCCTGACGCAATACGTGGACCTGTGCATGCCGCGCGGCGGAGAGGGCCTGATCCGCGCCGTCGCCGAGTGCTCGAAAGTTCCCGTCATCAAGCACTACAAGGGTGTTTGCCACGTCTATGTGGATGGCGCGGCTGATTTGAGGATGGCGGAGGAGATTGCCATGAACGCGAAGGTGCAGCGGCCCGCAGTGTGCAATGCGATGGAGACGCTGTTGGTGGACCGCAAGGTGGCTGACGTGTTCCTGCCGGCGGTGGCGCAGCGGCTGGGGGAGAAGAAGGTCCAATTGCGCGCCGACGCCGAGGCCGAGGCGATCCTGAAGTCCGCACTCCGCAGTCCGCAATCCGAGATTCGTCGGGCCACCGAGCAGGATTGGTTCACTGAATACAACGATTACATCCTTAACGTGCGAGTGGTGGACGGGGTCCGGCAGGCGATTGACCATATCAATCATTATGGCTCGGCCCACTCCGACAGCATCGTGACACGGGATGAAGCCCGTGCACAGCAATTCCTGGGCGAGGTGGATTCAGCCACGGTGTATTGGAACGCCTCGACCCGCTTCACCGACGGTGGCGAGTTCGGCATGGGTGCAGAGATCGGCATCAGCACAGACAAGGTCGGCGCCCGTGGCCCGATGGGCCTGGCCGAGCTGACGAGCTACAAGTGGATCGGGATCGGCACCGGCCAGGTGCGCGCGTGAGACCGGCCACACCAGTGGACACCCATGGGAGCAGAACATGTCATTGTCCCCTGGCTTCAGAAGGCAGGCCACTCATGAGTCTCGCAACTCCGCCCCCCGCCCTCGCCGACCCCGCCGACCAGGCGCGCTTTGTTAGAGAGTGCCTGCCGCCTGAAGGGCTGTTCGCGGATCAACACTGGCGAATCTCACCTGCCCCCTGCCCTCTTGGTCCCGCCCTGGCGAAGGAACTCGAATCACTCGGGCGGGTCCTGCTGCAGTTCTATCGCGCGGTCAATCTGCTTTACCGAAAGAGCGCGGAAGGCACCCAGCCAGCATGGGTCGCTCAGTGGCTAGACCTCGGCAAGCCGTCCGAACTCATCAAGCTCCAACGTTCTCCGGCCCTGAAGAGCGCGCTGCCTCGCGTCATCCGCCCGGACCTGCTGATCACCGAACACGGTCTGAGCGTGACGGAACTTGATTCCGTGCCCGGCGGCATTGGCCTCACAGGCTGGCTCAACCAGACGTACTCAGCCGCAGGCGCTCAGGTCCTCGGCGGGCCACAGGGGATGCTGCGCGGCTTCGCCAGCATTTTCGGGGACGCCCCCACCATACATATCATTGTCTCGGAGGAGGCGGCCGCCTACCGCCCTGAAATGGTATGGCTGGCCGCCCAACTGGACGCTTCCAGGTTCAAAGTCCATAACGCGCAGTTCAGCGCGTTTGCCGACGGTGACGCGGTCTATCGCTTTTTCGAGCTGTTCGACGTGGCCAACCTGCCGAGCGCTAGAGTCCTCTTCGACCTGGCGGCAGCAAGGCGGATCCACCTTACCCCACCACCCAAACCCATCTTCGAGGAGAAGATGCTCTTCGCGCTGCTGTGGAACGGAAACCTGCGCGGCTTCTGGCGGCAAGAACTGGGCGAGAGCTTTTTCCGCCGGTTGCTGCAACTGGTTCCCTACACCTGGCTCGTTGATCCAGCTCCCCTGCCTCCACACGCCGCCATTCCGGAGCTGAACCTCACCGACTGGCGCCAGCTCAAGGATCTCTCCCAAAAGGAGCGCGACCTGATCCTCAAGGTTTCCGGATTCTCCCCCGACGCCTGGGGGGCACGCGGGGTCCGTCTCGGCAGCGACCTCCCGCGCAGAGACTGGGCCGAGGCGGTCGATAGAGCCCTCGCGAGCTTCGCCCAGTCGCCGCGCGTCCTCCAGCGTTATCACAAGCCGGAGCTGGTCCAGGCGCAATGGTTCGACTTCCAGCGCAAGGAGCTCGTGCACATGAAGGGGCGCATGCGGATCTGCCCATACTACTTCGTCACGGGCGATGCCGACGCCGCGCGCGCCGAACTGGGCGGCGTGCTCGCGACCATTTGCCCGGCTGACAAGAAGATCATTCACGGCATGAAAGAAGCCATCCTCGCCCCCTGTTCGCTATGAGCCTGTCCGAGTACATCTTCCTGGCAGCCAGCTCGCTCTTCGTCATTGTGGACCCGCTGGCAGCGGTGCCGGCTTTTCTTGCCATGACACCCACCGACTCGCCGGAACAGCGGACCAGGATGGCGCGGCTGGCGTGTTGCGTGTCGGCCGGGGTGCTGCTGGCTTTTGCACTCGCCGGCAAATGGATTTTCAAGTTCCTTGGCATCACCATGCCCGCTTTTCAGTTCGCCGCCAGTATCGTGCTGCTGTTGGTGGCGCTCGACATGTTGCGGGCGCAGCGTTCGCGGGTGCAGGAGACCGATGAGGAAACGGCAGCAGGCATCGAGAAGACAGACATTGCCGTGACACCGCTCGCCATCCCCATGCTGGCCGGGCCCGGCGCAATTTCGACTGCCATTCTGCTCCACAACCAGGCCGCCAACCTCGGCCAGTGTGTGGCCCTGTACGTCTGCATCCTGGCCGTCTGCCTCGTGAGCTACCTGATCCTGCGTGTCTCCGCGCGCAGCGCCGGCTGGCTTAGCCCCATCGCTATGAGGATCACAGCCCGCATTATGGGGCTGCTCCTGGCGGCGGTGGCAATGCAGTTCATGCTCAACGCTGTCCGACAACTGAACCCGGCGTGGCTCCCGCCAATAGCCTGACATCTGCCGGCCCCAATCCGAGGCGCGTCCGGAAGGGTGTGAGACAAGATTGGCCTATTACACTTTAGAACGGATTTTTCGGGAGCGTTTCGGCGCGGTGATCACCCGTCAGCAGATGG
>DAOPPX010000185.1:0-7167 GCA_035358715.1 Verrucomicrobiota bacterium | reverse complement strand
CAGCGTATTACCAGGCACTTACGCATTCAACCACCCGCCAGTAGCGAAAGGCGGGATAGCACTGGGTTCGCCACCCAAGCGGGCGAAGCACATCGAGCAACAAAGCGCTGGAGGTAACGCCGTCCACATCATAATCCCCAAAGATGACGAGCGGCTCGTCGCGCTGACGAGCCTGCAGAAGCCGCTCGACGGCGATGCGCATGCTGGGGAGCAGGAACGGATCGGCCAGTTGCCTGAGCCTGGGGTGGAGAAAAGCCGCGGCGGCAGCCGGCTTGGTCAATCCGCGGTTAAGCAGGCATTGAGCAAGCAGGGGCGGGAGGCTCAGCGTGTCGGCCAATTGGCCCGCGAGAGCGGGTTGGGGCGGCGCGAGAGACCACCGGAACTTCATTGCCCCGCACGCCGCTGCTTCCGGCGGCCGATGGTGAGGGAGAGGACGATGGAAATGACAATTATCGCTCCGACGACGAGCAGCGAAACTGAGATGGGGATTTTCACCTGGAACCAGTGCGGGTGGCCGCCGTGTGGATCGAGCAGCATCTTGAAGCCGATGAAGACGAGCACCAGGGCCAGGCCGACTTTCAGGTAGCGGAAATACTCAAGGGCGCCCGCCAGGACGAAGTAGAGGGAACGCAGCCCAAGAATTGCAAACACATTGGAGGTGAAAACAATGAAGGGCTTGGTGGTTACGGCGAAAATGGCTGGAATGGAATCCAAAGCGAAGATGAGATCCGTAGTTTCCACCATCAGGAGCACGAGGGCCAGCGGGGTTAGCGCCCTGCGGCCTTTCCAGGTGGTAAAAAACCTCTGTCCGTCCAGGTGCGGCGCAACCGGGTAAAGCTTGCGCACCCATTTGACGACACGGTTCTTTTCCGGGTGCACCTCGGTCTTGACAAAGAGCATCTTGATACCGGTGAAGAGGACAAATGCTCCCAGCACGTAGAGAATCCAATGCAGCCATGTGATCAGGGCGGTGCCTGCGCCGATCATGATTCCACGCATAACCAACGCGCCGACGATGCCCCAGAATAACACGCGATGCTGGTATTGGCCGGGGATTTGAAAATAGGCGAAGATGAGAGCTATGACAAAGACGTTGTCCATCGAGAGTGACAGCTCGATGAGATAACCGGTCAGAAATTCCAAGGCCTCTTCTTTGCCGCGGAGGGGTTTCAAGGCCAGGGCGAAGAGCATCGCCAGGGAAAACCAGGCGGACGTCCAGCCCAGCGCCTCCCGGAACTTGACTACATGGGCTTTGCGATGAAACAGGCCGAGGTCGAGGGCCAGAAAGACCAACACGCAGCCGACAAAACCACCCCAGTGCCAGTACGTGATGTCCATCAGGCCGAACATAGGATTAGTCCCGGCACTCGAGCCCCAAAAGCGGCACCTTCAAGCGCAGTCGCCGATCAGGGGTAAGGGCGATGCGGCGCGCGGAACAACGGCTCAAGAAAAACGGACACCTTCCCCGCCCGATTCGGGAACAGAAGAAGGAATCCCCTGCTGATCCGTTCATGAATACGTGCCGCTACTTCAGGGCCGCCGCCGTCGCGTTCTGCATGGCAGCTTGCGCTCCGGCGCCGATGTGCGGCCGCTGTCCCTTATGCCACCAGAGGACGACGCTGCTGGCGATGTAGATAGTGGAGTAGGTGCCCACAAGAATACCGATGAGGAACGCAAAGGCGAAGTCGTTGATGGCGCCGCCACCGAAGATATAGAGCGAGAGGGTTGACAGGAAAACAGTGCCGGAGGTGATGATCGTGCGGCTGAGGGTCTGGTTAAGCGCCTTGTTCATCACTTCGCGGAAGGAACCTCTAATACCCAGTTTGAGGTCTTCGCGGATGCGGTCAAAGATGACGATGGTGTCATTAATGGAGAAGCCGATGATGGTCAGGATAGCCGCGAGAGTGGCCGAGTTAAACTCGCGACCGGAGAAACAGTACAAGCCCAGGGTTATAAGCACGTCATGGATTAACGCGATCACAGCGCCAACCGCAAACGAGAACTCGTAGCGCACCGCAACGTAGATCAGAATGCCAAACAAAGAGAGCAACAGGGCGATCGCGGCTGACTTCTGAATTTCCTTCCCGATCGTTGCGCCGATGCGGTCCTGACCCAGCAAATGGAACTTGGCCGAGGACATCCCCGCCAGTGTGGATTTGACTTGCTCGGCTGTCCCGGGGGAGGAATCCACGCGCAGGGTTTCACGCCGGGTGGTTACATCCTTCTGAAATTGGATGCGCGGGTCCTTGATGCCGGCCTTGGCAAGGGCATTTCGCACGGCGGCTTCCCCCGGCTTTTGTTCGAAAGCCAACAGGACAGTATCCCCACCGCGGAACTCGGTGCCGAAGGCGCCTTCTCCCCGCCGTACCGTGTAGATTATCCCCAGCAGAACGATAACCCAGGTGATGGCGAAGGTGTAGGGCGCCAGCTTCATGAAGTCTATCTTCTCGGCCCGGACAAGATGAAGCATGGGCAGCGATTTGATCCAGCCGCGATCCACCAGGAAATCGAAGATCAACCGGGTGACGATCAGCGCGGTGACCATACTGGCCAGAATACCAATGGTAAGGGTGACGCCGAAGCCCTTGATGGGCCCGGTGCCCATGTAGATTAGGATCACCGACGAGATGAGGGTCGTCAGGTTCGAGTCAAAGATGGTGGTGAAGGCACGGGAGTAGCCGGCGGCGATAGCTCCGCGCAAGGACTTGCCTTTGGCGCTCTCCTCGCGGATGCGTTCGTAAATAAGCACATTCGCGTCCACGGCCATGCCAACGGTCAGCACGATGCCCGCGATGCCCGGCAAAGTGAGAGTGGTGCCGATGGAGCACATGACGCCCAGGAGAATCACAATGTTGGCGATGAGGGCAACGTTGGCCACGACGCCGGCCGTGAAGTAATAAATGATCATGAACACAGCCACCGCCAGCGTGCCGTAGATGGCTGCGCTGATGCCGCTGCGGATCGAGTCTTTGCCTAGCGTGGGATCCACCTCGCGGGATTCGTCAATGCGGAGCGGCGCCCGGAGCGGGTTCTCCAACACGTTGGCCAGTTCGAAGGCCTCGCGGTTGTCGAATTGGCCGGTGATTTGGCCGCTGCCGGTCTCGATGGGGCTTTGAATGACCGGCGCGGAATACAGTTCCTTATCCAGGATGATGGCGAGCCGCTGACCGACGTTCTCGCGGGTGATTTCGGCGAAGCGTTGGGCCCCTTTGGAATCAAGGGTGAAGTGGATTTCCGGTTCACCCAGGTTTCCGCGCACCACCATGGCGCTCTTGAGCCCGCTGCCATCCATCTCCGCGCGTTTCCTGACCTCGACCTCTTCGATCTGCTCGCGCCCGTCGCGCGTGCGTTGCTTGCGCTTGAGAATTTCGTAGCCGGGTTGAACGATGCCCTCTTTAATGTCCTGGTCGCTGGTGGGGCACACCAGGCGGAATTCCAGAAAGGCCGCCCTTTGAATGGCGGCTTTGGCGCTTTCCTGGTCAGCGGCAGACAAGCCGGGCAGTTGGACTAAAATGCGGTTATTGCCCTGTGGCTGGATCAAGGGCTCGGCGACGCCGAATTTGTCAACGCGCTTGCGCAAAACTTCGACGGCGTGAGTGAGGGCGGTCTCGGCGCCAGCGGCCTGGGCCAGTTGGTTGGTATCCATGCTGACAAGAAAGGAAGTGCCGCCTTGCAGGTCCAGGCCCAACCGGATTCGGCCCGCCGCCTGGCGCTGCAGGCGGTTGAGGATGTAAGTGGTCGGGTGCAGTTGCTCCTTGGCCCCGAACGAGGGAAAGTAACGGGTGATGTCGTTGGTGCCAATGGCATTGAGCAGGTTCTCGTAGGGCTTCTCCGGCATGGCTCTTTGCAGGGCCAGCGCGTTGGTGAAGATGGCAGTGAAGGCGGGATCACGGGCCACCGCCTTCTCGCGGAAGTACTGCACCAGGTCGCGCCCCTTGGGCGGATAAAGCTCATAGAGCGACCACAGGACAACGAGAGCAACCAGAATAGATCGCCAGAAGTTATTTCGGTTCATGAGAGCAGATTAGGATTCGTGGGATTCGCCGCCACGCTCGGTGATTTCCGCAACGGCGGACTTGGTAATCTCAAACTTGGCATCCGCGGAGCGGATGGACAGGGTCTTTTCTTTGACGGTGACCACGACGGCCACGATGCCGCTGCTGGTAACAATCTTGTCGCCGGGGCGGATGGCTTTGAGCAGCGCCGCGTGGTCTTTGGCCTTCTTCTGCTGTGGCCGGATGAGAACGAAATAGAACACGACGACCAGCAAGGCCAGCGGCACCATATTGACCCACGCCGGCGGTGCCGACTGCCCCGATTGCTGCGCTGGTGGCGCCAACGCCAGAAGGGCGCGAGGACTAAATAGACTCATATATAGTGAAATAAAGCGCTTAATCTAGAGATGGTGGTACTTTTGGCAAGCTTAAGAATGAGCAAGTTTCAGAATTCACTTTGCGTTGGGGGGGGCAGGAGGGCTATTCTGGAAAACAAGTAAAGTCCTGCAGAGCCTATGACCAGCATGTCCAGCTTGCGGTTTCGGTTGGTGGGAACAGTGTTCTTGGCCGTCGCTCCGGCTTCGGTGCTGCTGTACTTCGGAAACAAGTACTATGCTGCCCATTATGGCGCGCAACTGCCTTGGACGGAGTTCCTGGTAGGACTCCTGGCTCTGGGCGCGGCGTGGTTCGGCGGGGAACGTCACATTATCCGGCAGGTTCGGATTCTGTCCCAAGCGGCGGGGAAACTGAGTGCGGGCGACCTAACAAGCCGGACCGGATTGTCCCGGGAGCGGGGCGAACTGGGCGAGTTGGCGCGCGCGTTCGATTCCATGGCTGCAAGATTGGAGGAGCGGGCGACCGAGGGCGAGCGAGTGAAACGGGCATTAGTGCACCGCTCCATGCAGCAAACAGTCGTGGCAGCACTGGGCCAATTTGCGCTCGAAACCAGCGAGACCTCGGCTCTGTTGAGCCATGTGGTTACGTTGGCGGCCCAAACCCTGGAGGTGGAGTTTTGCCATGTGCTGGAGGTGCAGCCCGGAGGCAAGTTCCTCCTGATGCGAGCGGGTGTCGGCTGGAAGGATGGGGGGGTCGGGAAGGTCGTCATCCCGGCAGACCCGCAGACGGAGACAGGATTCGCGCTCACGGCGAAGGAAGCGGTGGCATTTGACTCGCTGGCTAAGGAGCCGCGGTTTCGCGGGTCGTCGTTGCTGGCCAATCACAATGTCGCGAGCGGCATCACCGTCGCCGTCGCCGGTCATGGGCAGGCCTTTGGGGTGCTTGGAGCATACACGAAGCACCAACGGACTTTTACCGAGGACGAGGTCCATTTCCTGTTTTCTCTGGCAACGGTGCTGGCAATGGCGGTGGAGAGGATCCGGGTCGAGACGGAACTGCAGAAACTGGCGGCTTTTGCCCAATTGAATCCCAACCCTGCCTTGGAACTGACCAGCGACGGTGCTATCACCTATTTCAATAACGCTGCGCTGATGCTGGGGCGGTCGGTCGGACGGGACCATCCGCGTGAGTTGTTGCCGGACAACGTGCAGGAGATCGTCCAGAACTGCCTGAAAGCGGGGCGCAGTGTGCTCGATCTCCAAACCGTGATCGAGAAGCGCTCCCTGAGCTGGTCGTTTCATCCCGTGGCCTCCAGCCACATCGTGCACTGCTACGTCGAAGACATTACCGACCGGCTGAACCTCGAAGCCCAATTGCTCCAGTCGCAGAAGATGGAGTCCATCGGCCAGCTCGCCGCGGGCGTGGCGCACGATTTCAACAACATGCTCACGGTAATCCAGGGGCATTCGGGAATGATGATGGCCAACACCGGCCTTGCGGCCGAACTGCTCGATTCGGCGCAAGCCATCTACTTTGCCGCTGAACGGGCGGCCACGCTGACCCGTCAGTTGCTCATGTTCAGCCGCAAGAACGTAATGCAGCCCAAGGCGCTCGACTTGCGGGATGTAGTCGGCAACCTGTCCAAGATGCTCAAGCGTCTGCTGGGTGAGACGATCGCGCTCCAATTCAATCCGCCGGCGGAACTGCCCGCGGTCCAGGCGGACGCGGGCATGATCGAGCAGGTCATCATGAACCTCGCCGTCAATGCGCGCGATGCGATGCCGAAAGGTGGCACATTGACGATCAGCACCACCCTGGTCGAACTGAACGAGAGCTTCGTACAGACCCACCCCCAAGCGCGGCCGGGCGCGTTTGTCTGCCTGCAAGTCAGCGATACCGGGTGCGGGATGGATATGGCGACGGTGACCCGCATTTTTGAGCCATTCTTCACCACCAAAGAGGTTGGCAAAGGAACCGGTCTGGGTTTGGCCACCGTCTATGGCATCATCAAGCAGCACGAAGGCTGGGTCGAGGTCAACAGCGAAGTCGGGAAAGGCACCACGTTCGCCGTGTTCTTGCCCGCCAGCAGCGAGCCGGGTCAGGCGCGGGTGTCGCAGGTGGTCGAGGCGGCCGCTGTGCGCGGCGGGCACGAGTCCATTCTGGTCGTGGAGGACGAGCAGGTGCTGCGCGATCTGGCCCATCTAATTCTGCGCGATTGCGGCTACCGGGTGCTGGTGGCGGGGTCGGGGGCCGAAGCCCTGCAGGTCTGGGAGCGCCATTCTGCCGGCATTGACCTGGTGGTTACCGACATGGTCATGCCGGGTGGCATGTCAGGTCTGGAACTGGCGGTGAAACTCAAGGCCAGCCGCCCTCAACTCAAGATGATCTTCACCAGCGGCTATAACATGGAGGAATCGGACACGGAATTCTTCCAGCGGCACGGCGCGCTGTTCTTGCAGAAGCCCTACACGCGCCCCGATCTCGCCAAGGTTGTGCGGGAGTGTTTGGATAATCCGCTCCGGAGTAGACAAGGAAACTAGAGTCCAAGGTGTGGCGGTGGGAAATCGCTCAATCGCGACGCGGACGACCGCTTCTTGGACGCCTTCCCAAGCCAGAGCCGCTCAGGCCAAATTTGGAGCCAATCCGCGGCATTTCGCCCCAAACATTCACAACCGCCTCTCCGAAAGGCACTTCCGCGTGCTCTCTTCGCCCGCGCCCCACCCTCTCCACCCCGTCCCGCTACCGTAGTACCTCTAACCCGGGGTTAGAGGTACTACGGTAGCCTGGAGTTTGGACATTTTCTGCTGGACTCACGTCCCTGGATGACATAAAACCT
>DAOPPX010000184.1:0-7334 GCA_035358715.1 Verrucomicrobiota bacterium | reverse complement strand
TAGCTGTTTGACTCACTCTGCCACCGGCCAGGGCCCGGAGTATCGAACTAAATACGGCTACGACTCGCTCAACCGGCTGACCAATATGTCCGACGCTCTCGGCGCGACCGGCTTCACCTGGACCGATGGCAACCTGTTGGCCGGCGAGGATGGCCCCTGGGCCGCCGACACCGTCAGCTACAATTACAGCCACCGCCAGCGTGGCACCCTCAGTCTGGTCCAGCCCAACGCCTCGCCTTAATTACTCCCCCGCTATGACCACACTGAAAAACGCACTCCTGGCCGTGACGCTTTCCCTCCTATTGTGGCCGCAGCACGCCCGCGCCTACTACGATCCCGGAACGCAGAGGTGGCTCAATCGCGACCCGATCGAAGAGGCGGGCGGGATCAACCTGTACCGCCTCGCAAATAGCAATCCTCTAAACCGTATCGACCGCTATGGCGATGACCCATGCACTGGAGGGGCGACCTTGTCCTTGTGGTTTGTCGCGGGTGAATCTGTAAGTCTGGCAGGCTTCTGTAGCGCTGGCGGCATAGTCTTGGTCGGCGTGGGAGCCGTGGTTCTTCCGGCCTATCTGATAACCCACCCGGTCACCGGTTCTACAGCGCCTCCGGTAGGTCTCAGTATTGTGAACAGTCCGGAGATTTTCGTCTGCAATATGGGGAAGGGGGAGCGCGGGTGGGAAAAAGGACGCGGTGATGATCCATTCTGGGATCTTAGTCCAGATCAACTCAAGGCCATAGAGAGGGATCCGAAATCAACGCCCAGCCAGAAGGAACGCGCACGGAGAATAAGAAAGCAGAAGGAAAAAGACTGCTCATGAATTGAATATGCGGCGCGTAAGATTCTTGAGGTCTCAGTTAGAGAACCTCCGAAAAGAGGCTAAACGGATCGCTGACACGAATGGGGGCGAAATTTGTGGGCTGATTCTTGACAATGGATCATTCTTTGAGCTGCTGCAAGTTAGAAACAAGAGGAAGAGTGCGGGCGGCTTTTCGTTCTACTTTAATGAAGTGCGATCCATTCAGAAGAGAGCCGAGGCGTGTAAACGAGAAATCGTGGGGACATTTCATTCCCATCCTGTTGGGCTCGCTGAGCCCGGACCTTCCGATCTTAGCAATGCGAGGGATGACTCGGTAATGCTCATCTTTGATGTAAAGGGCCGAATTGCTCGACTTTGGCATATTGAAAATCTGGAAGGGAAGCAAGTGAGATTCTCAGTGATCTGAAGTGAAATGAACGGCAACCAACACCATGGTCAATGCCACCTATTTTAAACAGCGCCGGCGCTGTTTCTTGAAGTTCAGGGCCTTGTTGCATCTGCAGGTGCCTCCTCTCATCCACTCCCCCGGACGACCCACGTCACGGACCGCCCACATCCAGGCAATTTCACCAATGGCTGCGAACAGCGTCGCTTAACTACTCTCCCACTATGACCACACTGAAAAACGCACTCCTGGCAGTGACGCTTTCCCTCCTGTTGTGGCCAAACCACGCCTCGGCCTACTACGATCCATCAACCCAGAGATGGCTGAACCGCGATCCAATCCATGAGCACGGTGGTGCCAATCTCTATACCTTCACTGGGAATCGCAGTGTGAGTGCCCAGTCTCGGAAGGTCTGCACGAATTGGTTGTTGGTGCGACAGTTCAAGTTCCACGCGGCATCATACGTTTATTATTGTGCCTGACCTTCTATGGAGCACCGCTCTGCAACGATCTCCAAGTGAGAACCGGCGGAAAGCTGCAGCTTGCTACCGAAGCGATTTTCCAGAAGTCCTGGCTCGCGTGGCTGCTTGGAACTCCCAGTCAAGGATCCAGGCGCTTGCGTGGTGCAGAAAAGTGATCACCACTCCCACGCTCAGAAACCACGAGCCGACACGAGTCGCGGCAGCGAAACTTCTCGTCGCCCTGCTTCCTGCGTCAATGCAGATATTGAAATGGTCTTTAAGAACAAAACGGCCTAAGTCAACTGCAGAAGTGCATTTCTCACTAATGTGCTACCTGGACCAAGTTCAATATTTTAAAGCTCTTAAGCCTACCAGAAAATCCGTGCTGCTGCTCGTGAAAACTTATCTGATGCACACGGAAGGAGACGACGCGCTAGCCTGCTGGATGGCTGCCGACCTTCTGGGAGAACATTGGAGCCTCCGCGAATCACTTGTGCCGCTTCTTACCGCGGCAAAAGATGCCAAACATCCCGCAGCCCGAGTCGAGGCAGTCGGTGGTCTTGGCAAGGCTTTTGCCAGATCCTCCGCCAGCCAGCAAGCGCGAATCAGGCGCGCCTTGTTGAGGCTGACCAGGGAAGGAACTGCTAAAGCAGTGAGGGCTGCGAGTTCGGCGGTGTTGCAAGCAAACGGCAGTCAGACAGCATGCACGAGACCACCTATCATGAGCTAGTACCGGGGGGGCTTCTTCGAGTTTAGACTCTCCGAAACAACGTCTTGTGCTTCCTACGACATGACAATGCGCCCTGAAGCCTCACATGGTATCCCTCACGCACAACGCCGCGCACTAGCTGCGGCCAGTGTGGGGGTCACCCTCGTAGCGGCAATTATCATCGTCTACACCTTCTCGACACGTGAGGCCCACCAAGCAAGCCTTGCTGCTGGTCCCGCCCTCCAAAAGCCTGCACCCCTCCTTGAGTTGTTGCAGTCAGGAGCTGGTGCGATCGCGGTGTGCGACATCGCTCTCATGAACCTCCTCTGCGCCCAAGGCCTGCCTGGGGCTGAAGACGTCAACCACGCCCAGTGTCTTGCAACACTCGACCAGTGGGCGGACCATATTAGGTCCGAAACCGCGCGCCATCTCTACAGGTATAAAGCGAATCCGTCCGAATTCGACCACTCAGAAGCCTATTTTCGGATGCTCATAATGTCCGTCGTGCTCTACGAGGATTTCGGCGTGCGCTACAACCCAGACCGGATAAGCGCCCCGGCTGATATTCATGCCAACGACCATTTCTTTGCCGAGTCGCGGGACATCTTCCTCCATGGCCTTCTCGATCCGATTCGCGACCCTCAACCCTCAACTCTCAACCCTCACCCGCGTCTTGGAACGTGCAGTGCGATGCCGGTCCTGTACGTTGCCATCGGCCGCCGGCTGGGCTACCCGCTCAAGCTGGTGACGACGAAGGCCCATTTATTCCTCAGATGGGACAGTCCAAACGAGCGCTTCGACATGGAGGCTACGGGCAGAGGCATGAACCGGTACGACGACGAGCATTTTAAGCAGTGGCCCTTTCCGGTGACAGAGGACGAGATCAAGGCCGATGGCTACCTCAAGTCCCTGACGCCGGCTGAGGAACTGGCGGTGTTCCTCTCTCTGCGGGGCCACTGCCTGAGGGAAGCGGGAAGAGCACAAGAGGCGGCATCTGCCTATCGGGCGGCTGCTGAGTTAGCGCCCAGATCAAGAGCCTACCGCCTCCTCCTGGCTGAAACGCTGTCGGCAACTCTAGCCTCACCTTTACCGCTGGACTCCCAGCCGCCAGATCTTCGCAACTCGGGTCTGCCGCCCGAGATGCTGGGTCGGCCTGCTTCGCACAAACCAGACTCACGCGCCGAGCCCGTCCCCAAGCTCAACGCACCGCAAAAAGAAATACCATGAACCGAAACAACAACATCATTCTGGCTGCGCTGCTTCCTCTTCTCCTGCTCGCTGCCGACAGCGCTTCGGCCCACTACGATCCCGGAACCCAGAGGTGGCTGACCAGAGATCCACTCGCCGACACTGGCAGTTTGGTTTATCAGACTATCGGCACAGCACCGTGGAACAAAGACGCCGATGTAGATGAATCAACCGAAGATCAGTTGCAGGGGGTTTGGATACAGGTTAACCGGAACCTCTACACGACACTGGCTAATAACCCGGTCAGCACAATCGACCCATTGGGCTTGGCCGATTGCCCTGCCGGCTTAGGGCCTGGATCACTGAACCCAGAGAATCTCACCGCGCTTGACACGCGCACTGCCGGGGAGATTGCGAGAGCTGCTGCTCAGCGTGCTAGAGAGAAAATGGCAAAGGCGGTGCAGGCGATGATAAAACAGGGTGCAAAGGACGGGGCGAAGTCGCTACAGAGGTCCATACGGTCCTTCGACAAATTAATCAGACAACACCTCCAGAAAATTGCAGACAATCCCACTAGTCGTGATGTCGGCCACTGGAAGAGCGAGATTGAGAACTGGCAGAGATTGAAGGAAGCTGCCGAAAAGGTCCTCAAGGCCTGCCCGCAACAACCTGGAAATTAGGATGAATGACGCAGTGCCTAGATCCGTATTTACGGACTTCGTTGAAAGTGCGCGAGTGGTATGTGGCGCAATCGAGCGCCTTCGGCTCGATAACACGCGACCGTTGCTTTCCGCACTTATCAGGCTGTTGTACTGTGCCGACAGCTTGGCCCGATGTTCGATGCGCTTGTCGGACGAAAATCTGAGCGAGGAAGTTGCATTGCCGAAGGCTTTGGACTTCGTTCCTGACGATCTTGTGTTTCACGTTGTCTTCGATCCCTTGGATCAGGAATCCATGTGTGCTTCTTCCCTGCGAGATTCGCTCGGCGACATTTACCATGCACTAAAAGGTGGGCTCAACGTGCTGGAGCGGGGTGGAAAGAGTGAGGATGTGGTCCTTTCCCAGTGGAAGATGGAGTACGAGGTACACTGGGGAAGACACTTGCTCGATGTCATTACATTCCTGTTTCTGTGCCCTGGAGACGCGGGCACAGTTGCGCCAGAATAGAGTCGCGCTAGTTGTACTACGAGTGAATCCTGGAATCAGTGGAAGAGGGCTTGGTATCAAGATGCCGGCGCAGTCCTACATATTGGGAATGGGCACCAAATTCTTGCGGCTTGCGGTTGCTGCGGCTGTTTCCCTGGCCACCGAGGGTCCTGCCGGCCCCCTTCCCCCTCAGGCCCCACGCTTCTACCCGTCCGGCGTCACTTTGTCCAGGTCTTCGGCTGACCTGCTCATCACCTGCGCCGCCTCCAACGTTGTGCTGCGCTTCGATACTGCCACGCGGAGGGTCGTAGGCCAGATGCCGGTGCCTGGGACGCTGGGCACGTTGGCTGTCTCAAGCGCGAAGCCTGTTACTGCGACCGGGAGCGTAGCCGAAGAACTGCCTGCCAGCGATGGGGCGGTTGCCCCGGTGGTCAGCCGCGACGGAAAGAAGGTCTACACATGCACCCGCTTTGATAACAGCGTGAGCGCGATTGAAGTGGCCACACAAACTGAGGTGTGGCGTGTCCCGGTCCAGCGTGAGCCAGTGGCCGCCGATCTCACCAAGGACGGCAAATTCCTGCTGGTCGCCAACCACCTGCTGGTGGGGCGGGCAGACGGCGGCTACTGCGGCGCGGTCGTCAGCGTGGTCGACACCACCGCCGGCAAGGTTGTGAAGGAACTGCGCCTGCCCAACGGCAGCGGGTCCTTGAAGGACATTCGCGTAAGCCCGGACGGCAAGTATGCGGCGGTGACGCATCTGGTGGCCAACTTCAAGCGCCCGGCGATTCGCCCGTTTCCCGACTGGATGAATGGCAATGCCCTGACAGTTATTGGAATTAAGAAGCTGGAGATTCTCGGCAGCGTATTGTTGGATGACCGGGCAAAGGGCGCGGCCAATCCCTGGGGCCTGGCTTGGTCGCCTGACGGTACGATACTGGTTGTGGCACATTCCGGCACCCACGAAGTCAGCGTTATTGACTTCCCTGAGTTCCTCAAGCGGCTGCTTGACCTGCCAGCCCCGGTTGACCCTCTCAAGGCCGCCGACCCTGCCACCGCTACCCAGGAAGAAATGGAGTTTGGAGGCTATGTGCCTTACTTTCCCGGCCCACGCCGGCGCGTGAAACTCCCCGAAGGCGACCTCGGTCCGCGCGCCATCGTGGTCGTGGAGAACACCGCCTACACCGCCAATTACTTCTCCGACACTCTCACCGCCATTGACCTCAGCAATACTAACTCAACACCCGAGTCCATCGCGTTATCACGCCACGGGTCTCGAGACCCCAGAACCGAGCCTGATCCAGTTCGGAAAGGCGAGTTCTATTTCCATGACGCAACCATTTGCTTCCAGGGCTGGCAAAGCTGCTCCAGTTGCCATCCTGGTGATGCCCGCGCCGACGGCCTGAACTGGGACCTGCTCAACGACGGCCTCCGCAATCCTAAAAACACCAAGAGTCTCCTGCTCGCCCACCGAACGCCGCCCGCCATGTGGCTGGCCGTGCGGGAAACGGCGGAGACCGCCGTGCGGGCCGGGATCAAGCACATTCTTTTCACATCGCAGCCCGAAGACGTTGCGTCAGCCATTGACGCCTATCTCAAATCACTCAAGCCCGTGCTGAGCCCCCATCTGGTTCAAGCCAAGATTTCCGAAGCCGCTAGGCGTGGGGAGAAAGTGTTTTCGCGTGCCGGCTGTGCCGAGTGTCATCCGCCGCCGCTGTTCACGGATCTCCACCAATACAACGTCGGCACGGGCCGCCGTCCGATAGATAAACCAGCGGACAGGTTCGACACGCCAACCCTGGTCGAGATCTGGCGCACCGCCCCCTATCTGCACGATGGCTCGGCCGCCACGGTGCAGGACGTTCTAACCGTCCGCAACCCCCGCGACCGCCATGGCAAAACCTCAACCTTGACACCGCAAGACCTTAAGGACTTGTGCGCCTTCATACTATCTCTGTGACACGGTACCAGAAGCGCGGATCGGCCTTTTAACAGAGCCCCCACGGAAACCCGGTTCGCTGTGTCTCAACTCTCGATCGCAGTTGAAGACCTTCAACGAAAGTTTCAACGTCCGAGTCAACACCGAGTAACCTCCGAGTCGGAAAAGCTAAATGACGTGCACCGCAAAATAGTGCTTGCACCCCTGTAAAATCAGCGTATTTTTGCTATTGAAAAGCAGGATATAGAGGCTGGCGTCGCTGAAGTTGCGTTCAGTCCGGTCTATCGCCCTTCACCCGGAAGAGCCCGCGCAGCAGGGCGGCGCGTGGGAGGAATCTACGGAGGGCACCACGCTCGGGCCCCCTGCTGGTTGGAGCGGGCGGGTGAGGGCGATAGACTGGACTGATGCAGTGAGAGCCGCTTGGAGCGGCGGGAAAGAGACCTGACAACAGACACGGATTCCACAGATGGACACGAATCGAGCGGAGCTCGCGCTGGCGTGGCGAAGCCTCGCCGGAAACGAAGCGGAGCGGAGTGATCTTTCCTTTCCGCGCGCGCGTGACTGACTAGACCAGCGGAGTTCGGGGCTGGCGTGAAGGATGCGGGAGCGCCTGGCGCGCGCACTGCCACCGGCCGGGGGGGAAAGGGCCGGTGAGAGCAGTGAGCGTGACAGGCGCGGACAGGGT
>DAOPPX010000183.1:0-7415 GCA_035358715.1 Verrucomicrobiota bacterium | reverse complement strand
TTCCGCAGAAAAATACTGTTCCCTATTGACGGCGCGGGCTTGATAGGGGTTAGGCCTTTCCATTCAGTTCTTTCGTTCTGAACTTTGTCATGTTCGTTTCATGCCAAACTTGAGGGTCTTTCACCCTCAGAGGTGACGTCCTTCCTGGCGCACCGCAGCTCAGTTTCTGAGCGGCCATTTCCGGGCAAACGCCCCAGCGCAGCCGTTGAGCAACCACGGTGTGGCATTGTCCCCTCCCGACCCCATCTTCCAAGCACGGCACCCCCGCCAGGGATGGGCAGGCCCGCCGTCCGCTCCCCGTCCCGCTACCGTAGTACCTCTAACCCGGGGTTAGAGGTACTACGGTAGCGGGACGGGGGGCGGACGATGAGCGGAGGGTGGGGCGCGGGGGCGGAGAATGGGCGGAAGTGCCGTGCGGACAGGCGGTTAGCCCAATGCGGGGCGCAAGGGCGCGGATAGGTTCCCGGCGGGGCCTGGCTGGCTTGGGCTGGGGGGGGGCGTCCGGGGCCCGGAGTCGGTGCCGCAGCCCGCTTTGGAGGTGCCGGGAACCGTTGCCGCAGGCCCCCCAAGCCTTGGGAAGTTGCCAGAAATTGAGATGCGCCCCGACAATTGACCGGCCAAACTGCCCGGAGCCTGGCTGCATCCTGCAACTGCGACCAGGGCCCGGCAGCGCCGAACCGGGACGGGCCGCAAGCAGTCCCCGGCACACCGCCCGGGACAGCAGATGCGTCCAACGCCTGGATCGGAAGCACCTCCAACGAAGCGCAAAGCTCGCTCGCTTCTCCCGCGGCGTCTGTTTGGGCGCGACGCGCCAGCCACCCCTTCCGTTTGTTTAAGGAGCCACCGCCCGGTAGAATTGGCACGGCACGTTGGTGGTTGCCAGGTCGGCGACGGCCACCCAACCGGCAACGGGAATCGCGTTGGTTGAGAGCGGCGACCAGTTGACCAGGTTCGTGGACACCTTGATAACGTAGTTGCTTCCAACGGGGCCGTTCAGGACGAAACCGAATACTTGATTGCTCATGCCCGGCGCGGTGAGTTGCACGCCGCCGGCGCCGGCGTACTCCGCCGTGTAGGTGACGCCGCCTGCCCCGATCGGCTGGGGGCTATCGTTGAGGGTGATGGTGCGGCTCGCGTTGCCGGCGAACGCGGCACCCTCCCGCAGCCACCGGAGAAACACCCAGCCGCCCGCGTTCACGGCGGGGGCGGTGAGCGTCACCGGGCTCTTCGCGGCGAAGTAGAAGTGCTGGCCGTTGGAGGCGGTATTGAACGTTGGGCCGTTCCCGAAGTTGTCCGGCCGGCCCCAGGCGAAACCATTCCCCGGCGTCGCATCCGCGGTCTTGACCGTGACCCGCCGGTTCGCCAACCCGAGGAGCCCCGCATTATAGCGAACCGTGAGCGGATACAAATGCCTCCCATAGTACTGGTGCAGGTGGTCGGTCATCGCGGTGCCGTCCGGGTGGTAGTGCGGGTAGCAATAACGGTTGTAGCTGCCCGAGGTGTCCTTTCCCAGCTCGCGCACATCAAACCAGAACCTGCCGGTGATTCGCGCGCCGCGGCTGTCATCATCGTTACCCAACGGCCGCTTGGAGCCGTCCTGGTAGCCGTCAGCCCAGGACCGGCCGCAGGCGCTCCAGTCGTCAATGTCCGTCCAACTCATCCAGCGGAACACGTAGCCGTTCCGGTCGATGATTTCGTAGTAGTTGTCCAGAAACCCCGCGATCCACTGGATCTGGCCGTTGAACATCGTGTGCAGGGTGTTGGGCTGCGCGTTCACCGTGCCGTCGGCAAAGCTGGTGGCGGTGGTTGAAGCCGTGGTCGCGGCGCCGCTGCTGCCGCTGCTGCCAAAGGAGACCTGGCCCCAGAAGCTTGCCCGGAAATAGGTCATCCAGGCCAGCACTTCAAGATAGCCGCGGACATCCTCGCTGTTCTGGTGGGGGCAACTGTTGTTGAACCGGTAGGTCAACCGCTGGCTGGTGAAGGCGTCGAGCTTCTCGCTGGCTTTCGCATCCAGGGCGCTGCTGAGCAACGGGGCGCCGATGGACGCCAGGATCGAGCGCAGGCTCGAGTCATTGTTCTCCCAATACCCCTCGTACTGGCAGACCGGTTCCGTTACGCCAGTGTGCCATAGCGCGAATGCATGCAGCGGCGATGTCATGTCCTGCAGCAGATGCGAGGTGCGCCCCAGGAAATGCCACGCTCCCGAGCCGTCGCCGCCGTCGCGATCGCCGCTCACAAAAGCCGCCGCCATGCTGTTCCAGTACTCCAGCGCCGCGTCCCGGGCGGTCATGCTCGCCCCCGCGAACTTGCCGTCCGTCAGCGGATTGAAAGCGTGGTTGAGTGAGCGCGTTACCGGATTGTCCTCGTCGTAGGCCGCTTCCCGCAACCGCGCGCTCGGCGTGCCCGGGATCGTCAGCGGCGGCGTCAGTTCGCCCGCCTTGGCAACTGCGTAGTCCATGAGGGTCTGGTGCGTCGGCGCGCTGGCGTGTTTCGGGGTGCCTTGCGCCCGCGCGGTCGGGCAGAGCGGGCCTGGGCCAAGGGCGGCGGCCGCTACCAGTAACACAAGGAGTCGGCGTGATGACGCTGCAAGCTGGCAGCCTTCAGTGCGGTTTATCTTCATGGGGTGTCCTCAGGTTTCATTGCTCCTATAGAGTGTTCGCTGACAGAATCAGAAGAGCGGATGCCCGCTCTCCGAGGCGGCTGTTCTCCGAGGCAAGCGTGCCGACAAACGCCCGGCCTTCCGCCCCGCACTGCGCCAGGATCGTCTGGATAATCCACAGCGCGTTGTGGCGTTCAGCCCCTTCGAGCCTTCGCCCCAGCAGAGCCAGCTTCTGAGCGGGCGTGAGGTCGCGAATCTCCTGTTGCAGCAGGGCTTGCGCGGCGGCGTCCCGCACCGCCTCATGGGGATCGTTCCGCGCCATGGACTGGAGTCTTTCCGAAAGGCCGGCGCCCCCCGCGGCGGCCAGCGCTTCGCAAGCTTCCTGGCGTATGAGATACTCTTCATTCTGCAAGGCGGCCAACAGGAAATCGCGGTTCACGGGCTCTCCCAACTCAGCCAGCGCGCGCCAGGCGAACAGGCGCAGATGCAGGTCCGGGTCTTCCGTGCAAGGGCGGATTGCCGCCGCGCCCTCCCGGTATCCGATGCGAGCCAGGGTGGCGATGGAGACCAGCCTCACCCCGTTGGGGCACGCCGGATCACGGAGAATCCCGACTACTTCCGGACCGACCGACACGTCTCCAAGCGCGCCCAGGGCATATAGCGCCCCCTGCCGCGGCAACCATTGTTCGCCGCGTTCCCCGGCCAGAGCCAGCAGTTCCGGCTTGGTCTCCGGCCAGGGACACAGGCGCAGAAACTTGGTCAGCAAGTGCTTCTCATACATAGCTCCCGCGCGCAGCCGCTCCTTTACCACCGGCAGCGCTTCGTTCTTTCGCAAGGCCAATGCCTGGAAGATCAATTGGACGTCCGGCCCGCCCGTCGCCTCGCTTAACTCGCGCAGCACCTCCCGAATCGGCGCTGTGCCGTAGCGGCTGCTCAGAATCAGCGACCGATGCCGCGCCAGTAATGTCTCGGCGTTGGCGGGAGCATTAGTCTCCGACGCTCCCGAGACACCGGCTGGAGAAATGCTGCGGGGGCTCGCCATCGGCGCACCTGTCAACCTCGCTTTGCGCTCGCCACGGGCCGGCTCAAAAACCCGGAGCGCGGCCAGCGCCAGCAGGCCGAGCACGCCGACGCTGACGAGGATGATAGCTGTCTGCTTGCGCTTCATTGGCTCATCATCTCTTGCCTACGGACTCAACCAACCACACCTACCTGAGCAGGTTTGCAGGCCCCGGTCAATCTCAATCGGCCCAAGCCGCGAAGGAGGTTTCCTGGCTGCCGAGTTTCCTCGCACAAACACACCTCGCCGATCTGGAAGTGGGTGAAAGCACTCGTCGGCCGGGGGGCGCCCGGATACAGTCGCCGAGATGAACATTGCGCGCAAGATTCTGACCGGTTTGGCTCTCGGGATTGCGGCGCTGGTATCGGGTCATTGCGTGACCAGCCGCGCAGCCGAGCCCAGGCGCCCCAACATCATCTTCATACTGATTGATGACCTGGGCTGGGCGGATGTCGGGTGCTTCGGCAGCAAGTTCTACCAGACGCCAAATATTGACAAGCTGGCAAGGCAGGGAATGCGATTCACGGACGCCTACGCCGCATGCGCGGTTTGCTCGCCGACGCGGGCCAGCATCATGACCGGCAAGTACCCGGCGCGGCTGCACCTGACGGATTGGATTGCGGGCGAGGGCGATTCCCCGACCCATGCCTTGCTCGTGCCGAAGTGGCGCAAGTTCCTGCCGCTGGAGGAAGTCACCATCGCGGAAGCGCTCAAGCCGGCAGGCTACACGTGCGCCAGCATCGGCAAGTGGCATCTTGGCCCGCCCGAATTCTATCCCCAGCACCAGGGCTTCGATCTGAACGTCGCCGGCGGTAACATTGGCCATCCAGCCTCGTACTTCTGGCCTTACGAAGGGACCAGGAACAACGTGCCCGGGCTCAAGGCGGGCGGCCGCGCCGGCGAGTACCTCACGGACCGGCTCACCGATGCGGCCGAGCGCTTCATTGACCAGACCAAGGCCGGCCCTTTCCTTCTCTACCTGGCGCACTACGCAGTGCACACGCCGCTGCAGGCCAAGCCGGCCGTCGCCGGCAAGTACAGCAGCCGGCCTGCGCCTGGTGAACAGACCAACGCCGTCTATGCCGCCATGATTGAGAGCGTGGATGACAGCGTGGGCCGCATCCTGCGCCGGCTCGAGGCGCTGGGCATCGCCGACAACACCGTGGTGGTCTTCATGTCCGACAACGGCGGGCTGTGGCCGCGATCCACCTCGAACGCCCCGTTGCGCGCGGGCAAGGCCTATCCCTACGAGGGCGGCATCCGGGAACCGCTGATCATCAAGTGGCCCGGAGCGGCCCAACCGGGCACGACGTGCCATGTGCCGGTCAGCAGTATTGATTTCTTCCCGACCCTGGTCGAAATAGCGGGCGCGAAGCTGCCGGGTCCGGTGGATGGGCGCAGCCTGGTGCCGCTGCTCAAGCAACGCGGCACGCTCGAACGCCAAGCCCTGTTCTGGCACTACCCGCATTACTGGAACCGCAACCGCGTGCGGCCTTATGGCGCCGTGCGCGCCGGCGACTGGAAGCTGATCGAGTTTTACGAGGATATGCGCGTGGAACTCTACAACTTGAAGGATGACCTCGGCGAGGCGCGCGACCTGGCCAAAGAAAAGCCCGAGAAAGCCGCCGAGTTGCGCACTCTCTTG
This sequence comes from Verrucomicrobiota bacterium, assembly GCA_035358715.1. Taxonomy (GTDB): domain Bacteria; phylum Verrucomicrobiota; class Verrucomicrobiia; order Limisphaerales; family UBA8199; genus UBA8199. The sequence goes on along the minus strand of DAOPPX010000183.1, from coordinate 2,111 downwards.
CACAACTGGCGCCGGTCCGTGGATGCGCAGATGCCAACGCCCAATCCCGACTATAAGCCCTGATTACGGAAGTCAGCGGGCGCTGACCTTTACCACGGGGGCGCCGCCGGAAAAATGGCCGGCAAGGAGTTCCCTCACCGAGCGGATAACTCAGGGCCTGGCGGCGGGTTTCGGAATCTGGTTCTTGTAGCCGGCCAGCTTGGCCTCGAAATCCGTGTCGCCTTCCTGCAGGAACCGGATGTTCTCACGGCGGGCAATGCGCTCGAACTCGGCAACCACCTGCGCGTAGCCGTCTCCCACAAAGCCCGGCCCGCGCACGCACTGCACGTAAAGGATCGGCAGTTCGGCGCGTTCGACGCGCCGCATCAGATCGTCGTCGCCCCGGGCCGATTCCTTGGCCCGGGCAAAGATAGCCGTCGCCTGCGTCACGAAGTCCCTGGTGAAGAACGGCGCGTCCATCGGGTAACGGATGCCGCCCGGGGGCGATGCCAGGTCCTTTGCGTAGTCGGCCTTCATCTTCTCCAGCAACGCTTCATACTCCTCCATGGCCGGGGCGGCTTTGCCGTAGTGGCCGAGAACAAAATCCCGCGCCAGAGCCTTCTCGTCCCAGGACGGATTCCACATGATCTTCGCCGTCACCCAGCACTTCATTTGGTCCCGCTCGGCCGGCCCCTGGTAACCGCCCTGGAGCATCACACCCTCGGCCTGGTTCTGAATCCAGAAGCGAATATTGGAGACCATCACGTCCAGGTTGGGCATCGGCGCCAGGTAATGGCTGAAGTTGACGTTGTAATCCCAGATACAGATGCGGTTATGGACAGCGCCCCAGGCGGTGACCAGCTTTGCCACGTCGCACTGTGCGGCCGGCGTGAAAGGTCTCGACCATGCGCCCACGGAGTCGTTGCACAGGCGAATGGTGACATTCCTGCGCGGACGCGCCGTCTTCGGCACCTGGATCGTCTCCAGGTAGGCCAGCGTGTCAATGAGCACGTCCGGGTGTTCCTGCTCGATGGCGGCGGCGACCTGGTTGACGAGGAACAACTGGTTGGCCATGTCGGAGCCTTCAGCGTCGCGCAGCTTCTTGCAGCGCTCGCAGAGGCAGCTTAGCTGAACGTCATTCTTGGAGACACTGACGATCTCAGTGTGGGGATTGTCCGCGAGCACCTGGCGCACGTATTCCGTCGCGATCTTCACCACCTCCGGATGCGTCGGGCAGAGCTGGGCGGCGGTGCGTTTGCCGTCGGCTGCCTGCGCGAAGTAGTCGGGGTGCTCCTTGAAATACTTGTCCGGCGGAAGAATCTGCCCGTGGGTGTGCACGAACATGCCGTCGTAGTCCACGCGGCCGCCCTGTTCCTCGGGAACGGCGGCCGAGGGCGCGTTGGCGCGGTTGCGCAGCGACCAGACCGGGTCGAAGGCGCAGGCGTAGAAAGGATCGCGTATCTTCAAGCGTGGCACGTAGCGGCGCGCAACCGGGGCGACGACCAGTGTGTTGGTCCGGGGCAGGCGGATGGAGTCGTTGGCATAGAAACGGCAGCCAAGGTCTTCCTCTAACAGGGCATAGACGGCGTTCATGACCCCGCGGGTCTTGCCGCCCGAGAGGACAAGTTGGCCGCGGCGGACGGCGATGGCATAGCCCTCGTCGCCCAGCGAGGCATCGGTGCGGATGGCGATACGGCTGCCCCGCGCCTTGCCGGCGTGGATGCCCAGCGTCGTGCCGGTCATCTCCTTGATCCAGTGTTGGAGTTCAACGGCAGCTTTAGTTTCCTGCGGCGTGGGGTGCTCCGGGAGCTGAATGCCGCCCTGAGGCTTGCCGGACTTCACCACCTTGATCCTGGCGGCGGGCTTCCCCGGCGCTTTGAGGGTGTTGGTCCATTCGGCCTGCGCGCTGGCGAAAAGCAAATTGGCAATCATTACAGCGTGGAGGGCAGTGCGTATCCTCATATAAGAGTCAGCCCGCTAAACACGCCAACGGACGCGAAAACCGGGACAGGTAGATGCGCCAAGAGGCAGAGTCATCCCAGCAAGTTAGTCGTTCTGGATTCGTTTAGTGTGCTTAGCGTGTTTAGGAAAGCGCCAAGCGAAGCTTGGCTGGTTCTAGTTAACTGAGATGA
>DAOPPX010000182.1:0-7486 GCA_035358715.1 Verrucomicrobiota bacterium | reverse complement strand
AACGCTCCTTCCAACCCGCATTAAGGCTTACTGCTTTTCTTGAATCAGCCGTGGCCCGGCTGGATGCAGGAAGTCTATGCCGAAATGAGCCGCTACAACCAGACTGCCATCGCTACCGGCAAGCCGGTCTACCGCTGTTTCAACATGTACCAATGGCCGGACGGCTACGACGATTGGAATATCAATGGCCCCTCTGACTACTTCAAAGCCGACATCCTGGCCGATCTCGACGAAGCCGTTGCCCAGCGCCACACCTGGCCCAACAGCGTTGCGGAAGCGCTCATGCCAGTCGGCCTCAACTTCATCCATCCCGGCACCACCGACGATAGCTTCCCGGTCTGCGGCTACGGTTATGCCGGCGTGGTGCCGCAGAGAGGCTGGATCAATCTTACCGCAGGCGGTAATGGCGTCAATGTCGCCCTCGAAGCCGGCATGACAGCCACCTGGGCCGCTCCCGGCGGCACGCACGAGTTCTCGACCATGGGAAACTCACCGGCCAACTTCGCCCTGATGCTGGGCTACCTCGACACCACTGACAGCTCCACCACCACCGTTACTGTCAATGGCGTCAAATTCCCGCTCTACGACGTGATCGTCTATGGCGACGGCGAGAACGGCAGCGCCACGCGCGTTGGGAAATATGCCCTCGCCGCTCCCAGCGGCAGCGCCACCAAGTACGTGCTCGACGCTGGTGACACCGATTTCGCGGGCGGTTACATTGAGGCGGACTCCACTACCGGCGGCCCTACGACTCCCGCCGGCAATTATTGCCGTTTCCCAAATGTCCGCGGCACCAGTTTTACACTCACGGCTACGGGCGAATACGCCTCAGACAACCATCCGCGCGGGCCGCTCAACGCGATCCAGATCGTGCCCATCAATGTCGTGCCCGTCTTGAGCGGGTTTAGTTACAGCCACTTCCAGTTCTGGCTCAACGGCACTGCCGACGCCACCTACATCATCGAGTCCTCGACCGACCTGGTTAAATGGACTTTCGTCGGCACCTATGTCGCGCCGACACAAGTAGCCGTTCCCGCTGCCAGCAACCGCCGTTTCTACCGCGCGGTCCAAACCCAGCCCTACCACGATGTACCCGTGCTAACCGTCCCCGTCTACCAGGGCCAGGTTCAGTTCTTCCTTAATGGAGCGACTAACATGAATTACGTCATCCAGGCCTCGGCCAACCTGGTTAACTGGGCCGCCGTTTCAACCAACCGCGCCCCGGCCAGCGTTACTCTTTTTACCGGCGATCGCCGGTATCAGTTTTATAGAGCTCTGTTCCAGTAGGCCGTTCTTCGCTTGACCGGCGGGCCATTGGCGCGGTATTGTGCATGCAGAAGTTACTGAAGCTGTGTCTGGTACCAGACCAAGTATTTGGCAATGAACACTTCGGCGGCAGTCAAGCACCCGCAGCCGTCCCCCGGGGAGTCTAAAGCAGGCTTTACCCTTATCGAATTGCTGGTCGTCATTGCCATCATTGCCATTCTGGCGGCCCTGCTTCTGCCCGCGTTAAGTCACGCCAAAACCCGAGCCCAAGGCATCTGGTGCATGAACAACACCCGCCAGATCATGCTTGCCTGGCACATCTACGCTGGGGACCACGCCGAGTGGCTGCCGCCTAATGAAGACAATACCGACAACGGTAACTGGTCCGGGGGGAAAATGGACTTTGATGGAGCCAACATTGCCAACTACAGTGTTATGTTCCTCATTGATCCCAAGTATGGCAAGCTGGGGGCCTATACTAAAGCACCGGGCATTTACAAGTGTCCCGCCGACCGCAGCACCGTCAGCATGGGCGGCCAGACCTTCAACCGCGTCCGCAGCGTCGCGATGAGCCAGGCAGTTGGCACCATGCGCACCCCGCCGCTGCGACCGGTCGTTGCACCCTGGCTGGGCGGCGACAATGGCCAGCCCCAGCTATCGGAACCATGGCGTAAATTCGGCAAGATGACAGACATTATCCGGCCATCGCCTGACATGCTTTGGGTAATTACTGATGAGCACCCCGACAGCATCAACGACGCCGGTTTGGCGGTTGAATGCGCCTGGACCAACGCCAACGCCAGGATCATTGACTACCCCGCCAGTTTCCACGCCAACGCGTGCGGGATCGCCTTCGCCGATGGCCATTCGGAGATTCACAAGTGGAAAGACCCGCGCACCATGCCGCCCGTGAAGTACGACAACACTCTGCCACTCAACGTCTCATCGCCTAACAATCCCGACGTCGCCTGGATGCAGATGCGAACCTCGGCCCTGCGGTAGTCCTGCCATTTAATCTCGCCAAGAGCGTCCCATCCCGTAAGCTCCAGAAGCATGAAACTGAATCGCCGTGAATTCCTGACTGTATCCGCTGTGACCGGAGTGGCGGGCGCCGTCGCGCCCGCAGCCCAAGCTTTCACCCTGCCCGACCCGCCCCAGAAAGCGCGGCTGCGCCTCTCCTGCCAGGAAGGATTGACCCCCGGCAAGTCCCTGGCCGAAAAACTGGACTTCCTGGAGGCGAATGGCTTTGAAGGCCTCGAACTGGGCGGCCGTGGCCTGGCAGGGCGCGTCGAAGAACTCCAAAAGGCGCTCGCAGCAAGAAAGATCAAGGTCAGCGCCATCTGCGCCGGCTTTGAGGGCGTGCTTATCTCCGAGCAAGAAACCGTCCGTCAGAAAGCGCTCGATTCCATGAAGGAGATCCTGACGGCGGCAGGCGCGCTGAAGTCAACGGGCATGATCATGGTGCCCGCCTTTCATAACCAGACCAAGCTCGGTCACCAGGAATCTCGTGAACTGTTGGTCAAGCTGCTGGCAACGTTGGGCGATCATGCGCAGCAGGCTGGCACGCGCGTATTGCTCGAACCGCTCAACCGCCGCGAATGTCACTTCCTGCGCCAGGTCGCCGACGCCGCCGCTATCTGCCGCGACGTCAACAACCCCGGCGTCGGTGTCATGGGTGATTTCTGGCACATGACCTGGGAGGAGACCAGCGATATGGCCGCCTTTCTTGCCGCCGGCAAGTACCTCCACCACGTCCACATTGCCAGCCGCAAGGACCGGAAGGTGCCTGGCGAGGACGATGGGGATAATTACGTGGACGGCTTCAAAGGACTCAAGTTAATCGGCTACCAGGGCTTCGTCAGCTTCGAGTGCGGCTGCAAGGGAGACCCCGTCAAAGCAATCCCCGCTGCCGCCAAGCTGCTCCGCGAGCAGTGGGAACTGGCCAACGGTTGAAGTCTGCGGCCCGAAAGCGCTGTGCCAGCCAGATGACATAGCGGCTCCCGCGCTTCATGCGGGCTGGAGTATTCCGGGGTGGGGTATTCTCCTGCCAACGTCATCAACAGACCGAATGCGCTTCTAACGCATTCGGCAGGTGAATAAATCGCGGCGATTCCTGCCATTCTTTTCGCCTGATCCGCACTGAGAGGTAGATTGCCTCCGCGCTTCGCGGCTACTTGGCCATCACTACTTGGAGCGTCTCGTCACGCGTGTGCGGTGTGGCTTCCTCAGCAACGATCGGTGGGGGGGTAGTCGGCGTCTCCAGAGAGGCCGCCTGATGCCCGGTCACCTCCTCGTTAGCCTTGTGGAATCGGACGCTGACGATCTTGCTCACCCCGTGCTCTTGCATCGTGATACCGTAGAGGACGTCGGCCATGCCAATGGTGCGCTTGTTATGCGTGATGACGATGAACTGCGAACGTGTTAGGAACCGCTGCAGGACGCGCACGAAGCGGTTGATGTTGGCCTCATCCAGCGGCGCGTCCAGTTCGTCCAGCACGCAGAACGGGCTGGGCTTAACCTCGTAGATCGAGAACAGCAGAGCCACAGCCGTCATCGTCTGCTCTCCGCCCGACAGGAGCGAAATGGTCTGCAACTGTTTGCCTGGCGGGCGCGCAACAATATCAATGCCGCTTTCGAGCAGGTCATTTTCATCCATCAGCACCAGATCCGCTCTGCCCCCGCCGAAAACCTCAACGAACATGGCCCGGAAGCTCTCGCGGATCTTCTCGAAGGTCTCGCGGAACATCTCGCGGGTCTGGACATTGATGCGGTTGATGAGTTCGAGGAGTTGCGCCTTGGCCTGGACCAGGTCGTCGTGTTGCTTGCTGAGGAACTGGTAGCGCTCCTCGGTTTCCTCGTATTCCTCGATGGCCACCAGGTTCACCGGCCCCATCTCATCAATGCGCGCCTGCAACGCCTCGACCTGCTGCGCCACGGCGCTCCAATCCGTCGCCGCGCCCGCCGAGGCCATCTCCGCCGGTGTCAGCACGTGAACCCGCGCCGGCCCCTCGTCCGCGTAGGTGATCGTAATGCACTCGCTGCGGATGTCGTCGGGACGGACATGATACTTCTGCTGGACCCGCTCGCGCAGGTTCTGGACCGACATGTTCTTCTGCGCCAGCTCGACTTCGAGCGCCCCGCGCTGCTCCTGTAAGCCCGTTAGCCGCCGCCGCTGCTCGCGCAACGCTTCTTCGCGCGATGCCACTTCCGCCTCCTGCGCCTGTTGCTGCGCCGTCAGCTCAGCCGCCTGCGCGTTCACCTGCTCGCGGTCGTGCCGGAGCGATTCCATCAGGCCGCGCGATTCCTGGATTTCGGACTCCGCCTGCTCCTTGCGGCCGACGAAGGAAGAGAGTTCCGTGCGCCGCTGCTCGATAACCTGTGTCAGCTCGCGGATGCGCTGTTCCAGAGCTTGGCGCTGCTGCTGGAACGAAGCGCAGACCTGCTCTTCGGCAGCGAGCGCCACCCGGCTATCGCTCAAACCGGTGTTCGCGGCATCGCGCTGCCCCCGCAAGCCTTCGAGCCGGGTGGTCAGCTCCGCCAGCAGCGACTGGCTTTTCTGCTCGCGCGTTTCCCCCTCCGCGGCCTGGGCCGCCAATCCCGCGCGCTTCTGCTGGCCTTCCTGTTCCTGGGCGGCCAAGCTTTGCACCTCATAGACGACCGTATCAATCTTCTGGTGCAGCAGCCGCTGCGAATTGCCCAGCGCGTTGAACTCGCCTTCGTGCGTGGCGATGGCGACCTCCTGCGCGCGCAGCTCGGTTTGCGCCTGCTGCACGCTGGCCTCGAGTTCCGCTTGTTCGCCCTTGAGCGCGCCCTTGTTGCGGCTGATTTCAGCCACCTGATCCTGCAACGCCGTCAAGCCGGACCGAAGCTCGGCAATCTGATTCTTCCGGCCCAGGATTGAGGCCGGCGCCTGGCCGTCGCCGTTCCCGTTGTTGTAACCGCCGGTGTAAACGCCGTGGCAGCTCAACAGTTCGCCGCCGAGCGTCACATAATGAAACTGACCGGGGCTCTCGCGCCAGGCCGCCGTGGCCGCTTCCAGGTCACGCACCAGCCGCGTGGCGCCCAGCAGGCGCTCGACCAGCGGGCGAATCGAGCTTTCGCTCTCGACGACGGCCAGCGCGGGCACGGGCTTGCCATTCAGTTCGACCGCGGCCGCGTTTCCGACGCTGCCGCCTCCCGCTTGGCCGTTGCCAACCCAGGCCAGTGGCGCAATGCTCGCGCGGCCGGTCTTGTTCGTGTTGAGGTCGGCTAGAATCTGGCGGGCCGACTCGGGCTGCTCCGTCAGCACCAGTTGCAGGTGATGCCCCAGCGCCGCCTCGACTGCAGTGACGTATTGGTCCGGCACCCGAAGCTTGTCCGCCAGCGACCCGAGCACATGCTTCGACTGCCGCAGGGCCGCCAGCGGTCCGACACTGAAGCCTTCATGGTCGGCCTGTAGCTGCTCCAGCACGTGCAGGCGCGAGCGTTTCCCCGCCTGCTGCTCCAACGCGTGGTCCTGCTCCTGGGTGGCCCGTTCCAGTTCTTCCTGGATTCGGCGCAGCCGCTTTTGGCGCTCCTCGACGGTGCCGCGCTGCGTCTGCGCGCTGAGCTTCTCCGCCGCGACATTGGCCTCGAATTCATGCAAGCGTGTCTCCAACCGCGTCCGCTCCTCCTCGAGCTGAATCTTCTCGGCGGACAGCTTTTCCAGCCGCGCCAGGTTCCCCTGTTTCTGCAAATCGAGCGCGGTAATCTCATTGCGCACCCGTGTCAAATCCTGCGCGGCGGCGAACGCCTCGGCCTGCGCCTGGCGCAGCGCCTCCTGTTGCCGGCGCAACTCGTCGTCCACCTGCCGCAGCGCCTCCTGCCGGGCGGCGAGCGTCTGCCGATGTTGCTCGAGGGCGGTCCCGCTGGCGGTCAGATGACCGGTGACCGTCGTGAGATCCTCTCCGGCGGCGCGGCGCCGTTCCTCGGCCTGGGTCAGGTCGGCCATGGCCTTGGTATTCTGCGCGGCGAACTCTCGCAGCCGCTCCTCGTTGAAATGAATCCGGCTCTCGTGCCGGTCAACTTCGCCCTTGATCTCCAGTCCGCGCTGCTGCTGGCCGCTAATCTCGTGTTCCAGCTCGGATAGCCGCTCGCGCAAATGGCTAATCTCGTCTTCGCAGCGCAACACGCCGGCTGAGCTGCTCTCCAGCTCGTTGCGGAGGTTCTCGGCTGACGTTTGGCGTTCGGCAATCTCGGCCTGCAACTGGTCGAACTGATGCCGCGCGAGCTGGGTATCCAGGTGCTGGAGTTCAGCAGAGAGTTGCTTGTAGCGGCGGGCTTTGCCCGCCTGGCGCTGGAGCGAGCCGATCTGGCGCTTGACTTCCCGGACGAGGTCGGCGACGCGCAGGAGATTCTGCTCGGTATATTCGAGCTTGCGCAGGGCCTCCTTCTTCTGCGCCTTGTACTTGGTGATCCCGGCGGCCTCCTCGAAGATCATCCGGCGGTCCTCCGGTTTGCTCGACAGGATCTGGGTGATGTTGCCCTGCGCCATGATGCTGTAACTGGTCCGGCCCACGCCGGTGCCCATGAACAGTTGCTGGATATCCTTTAGCCGGCATGGCGTCTTGTTGATGAAATACTCGCTCCCGCCATCGCGGAAAACGCGGCGTGTCACAGTGACCTCGTTATACGCCATTGGCACCCCCGCCGCGGTAAGATGCGCTTCGTCCACCCCGCCAATCGTCAGCGAGACCTCCGCCATGCCGAGCGGCTTGCGACCGTCAGTCCCGTTGAAAATCACGTCCGCCATCTCACCGCCCCGCAGAGCCTTGGCGGATTGTTCGCCCAGTACCCAACGGATTGCGTCCGACACATTCGACTTACCACACCCATTGGGGCCGACGATCGCCGTCACGCCGGGTTCAAAGTTCAACGCAGTCTTGTCTGCAAAGGATTTGAATCCCAGGACAGTTAAGTTCTTTAGATACATGGTCTTGATAAAAACAAGCAAAACAGCCCTGTCGAGTAAAGGACAAAAACCACAATATACAGCGCACACCCGTTGTCGGAGCACAACTAATTGGTGAGGAACCGAGACTTGAATTGTGCCGCTAACCGCCGTCCAAAACCGATCCAATGATCTTTGAAGACTACTATACCCCATTCCATGGAGGGTGGCAACCACCAATCGCGGGAGATCCCGAAGGCCCGAATCCTTAGCGAACGCGCGGAGTGACCCAAACTGTGGCCACGACGCACC
>DAOPPX010000181.1:0-7510 GCA_035358715.1 Verrucomicrobiota bacterium | reverse complement strand
CGACCCGGCCACAATCCAAATCCGCCCAAATCACTTTCTCGAATCCGGCGTGAGGTGCGAACTATGCGGGCTGGGATCGGATTGACTTTGCTATCCCCCATTGGTAGGTATGGAGGCTAGTGCGAGAGAGAATTATCCGTTAGAACTATTTGTTCCACACCCATGACAGCAACAACGAAGACTTACAGCCTGGCCGAAGCCCTGGGCGCGGCGTGCGAGACACGCTCGCTGGAAATAGGCGCGGGGGTAACGAGTGTCACGCCCCGCGTTTTTCGCCAGCACTTCGGCGAGCGTCCCGCAGTCATAATCGCCGACCTGAACACGTATCCTGCGGCGGGTCGGGCGGTGGCTGACGCCTTCCGGGCTGCGGGCCATCCGATGCTGGAGCCGTTTATATTCCGCGCGCCGGACCTCCACGCGGAAGAACGGTTTGTGGCGGAATTGGAGTCCTCGCTGCGCACCCACGCGGCGATTGCGGTCGCTGTCGGCTCGGGCACCATTAACGACCTGACCAAGCTGGCGTCTCACCGCGTCGAACGACGCTATCTGTGTGTTGCGACCGCGGCCTCGATGGACGGCTATACCGCGTACGGCGCCTCGGTCACTTATCAGGGTGCCAAGCAGACCTTCTTCTGCCCGGCGCCGGTGGCTGTGGTGGCCGACTTGGACGTGATTTGCGCCGCCCCGGGGGAAATGAACGCATGGGGCTATGCCGATCTCATGGCCAAGTTTCCCGCGGGCGCGGACTGGATCGTGGCCGACGCGCTGGGTGTCGAGCCGATTCATCCGACGGCGTGGGCGATTGTCCAGGGCCGGCTGCGCGAGCTAATGGCCGATCCCGCACGGGTTCGCAGCCGAAAGCCGGCGGCCATCCGCGGCCTAGTTGAGGGGCTGATGCTGGGGGGATTTGCCATTCAGTCGTCGAAATCCACCCGGGCGGCTTCGGGCGCGGAGCACTTGTTCAGCCACATGTGGGATATGCAGCATCACACTCACAACGGCCGGGTCCCCTCTCACGGGTTCAAGGTCGCCATCGGCACGCTGGCGGTGACGGCGCTCTACGAACGCCTGCTGGCAACTGATGTGGATAAGCTGGACGTGGAAGCCTGCTGTGCCGCCTGGCCGGATGAGAAGTTATTGGATGCGCGCGCGCGCGACTTGCTTGGCGAAGGCGCAATGGCGGTGGCGGCGGCGGGGGAGATGCGCGCCAAGCATTGCACGGCGGCGCAATTAGGCGAGCAGCTCAGACGGTTTAAAGCGATCTGGCCTGAGCTGCGCGAGCGAATACACGCGCAACTGCTGCCGCTGCCCGCCTTGCGCCGGATGCTGCAGGATGTCGGGGCCCCAACCGAGCCGGAGCAGATCGGTATCACACGGCAGCGATTGCGGCAGACCTACGGGCAGGCGTCGTGCATCCGCCGCCGGTTCATGGGGCTTGATCTGGTCGCGCGCGCTGGATGGCTGGATGCCTTCCTGGATGATATCTTCGGGCCGTCAGGGGTGTGGCCCGTCTCATGACACGGCAGCGTGCCGGGGTGGGATCGAGTGCGCAGCTTGCCCTGACAACGGCTGGGGGTTGCAGCAAGATCAGTTCGCCAAAAACCCTGGCTGGCGCACGAGGCTTGATCCGGCCAGGCAGGTCAGCCCGCTCAGGATTGCGTGGGCGTCGAGGCAAAGAGGGGCAGGAAGATCCGCACGAAGCCTGCTTGGCCGGATTCCGGCCCGACAACTTCCAGCTTGCCGTGATGGGTTTCAATGATCTTGCGGCTCACGGTCAAACCGAGACCAAGACCGACCTGGCGCGTCGTAAAGAACGGGGCCGTGGCGCCCTGTGCGGCATCGGGCGTGAATCCGGCGCCGTTGTCATGCACGGCGATCTGCAGCCCCTGGAGCCCATTGCCACCGGCCTCCATTCGTGAGCGCACCTCAACCCCGGGGTTGCCCGGGTTGGCCTGGAGGGCGTTGAGCATTACCTCGGCCAGCGCGTGCCTGAGCGCCGAGCGGTCGCCGGTGAGAATGATGGGGGTGCTGCCATGGTCGTGCTTTAGCTGCGCCGCTTTCGCGGGCAGGTACTTGCAGGCCTCTTGATAGGCCTCCTTAACCAAAGGGGCGAGGGGGAAGGCTTCCTGCGACCCCAGCGTGTCGCGGGACAGAAACCGCATCTGGTTGAGCAGACGCGTCACACGGCTAACCCCGTCGGCCATTGCCACATTGAGGGAGGCGCGGAATTCGGGGTCTTTCCACTTATCCATGAGCAATTGCTGGTGAGTGGAAAGCGGGACCATCGCGTTGCCGACCTCATGTGTCAGGCGATCAGCCATCGTCTTGACCAGGCGAAGCTTGGCGGCCTCGATTTCCAGATGCTGCAGTTGTTCGCTTTGGGTCAGGTCCTCGGCCATCAGTAGCGCCGAAGCCGGCAGGCTGGCTTGCTGCCTTTGGAAGGGAACAATGTTGACGCGGTAGACGGTGCGCGGCGAATCCTGCCGCTCGTACTTGAAGCTGGAGATTGCCGAGCCGGTCCTCAAGACTTGATAGACCTTGGCGCTGAGGGGTTGCGGCAGGTCGCTGAACTCGAGTTCGCCGCTCCGGCGCGCCGCGCGGCTGAAATACCGGCACGCCGTCTTGTTGGCGTGGAGAATGGTCAGGTCACGGCTGACAACAACGCACGCACTGCTGAGCTCCCGGAGGATTTCAGCCATCATTTCGTGGTTGGACGCCAACTGGTCGTGGAGCCAGATGTTCTTGATGGCCAGCCCCAACTGTTCGAGGAAATGGAAGATAAGCTCCAGTTCAGCATTCACGAGGGATTCGCCCGTGATGCGCCCGTCGAAGACCGCCACCCCCAGCACGGTGTCCCGGTCCAGGATAGGCACGGCGACCTGCGCCCCCAGCAACTCGAATTCATTCTGTGTCTCGGGGTCATTGCGCGCTGCTTCTCCGTTGCGCCGCAGGATGCGCCCGAGCCGGTGGAGGTGTCCGCCGATGCCTCCCTCGAAGGACAGCTCGAAGTGCTGCAGCAAACCGCTTGATAATCCAAGGGAGGCGGCCGCGTGCAATCGCCGGCTTTCCGTCACCGCCGGGGCATTGCCAAAGGCAGCGAGAGGTTGTCGAAGGAATATTGCGGCGCGGTTGATGCCGAGAATCTCACGCAGCAACTGGAGGAATTGCTTCAGCATTCCTTCGGTGTTCAGCGAGTGCGTCAGGATTCCCGAGAAATTCCGGAGGATGCCCAGTGTCTGGACCGTGCCCGTCGCCGCGACCTTTTCGTCTGGCCTCATGGCCTCCGGCATTTGCGGCGGCGGCGGCGGGACCGGCCGCGCTGTGGCGGGCGCCGGCCAAAGCCGGTCCAGCAGCGCCACGAGAAGGCGCCCGCGCACGGGCTTGGTCAGTATGTGGGCTGCGCCTTGAAGATACGCTTCCTCCTCCCACTCCGGCTGCTTGGCGCCGGCGTAAATAATGATGGGGCACCTGGGCGCTTTGCGACGCAGCTTCTCCAGCAGCCAGATCCCCTGAACGCCGGTCAGTTCAAAATCCACGATACAGGCTTCCGCCAGGCCGTGCGCCAGGAACGGCTCCGCCTCATCGAGGTTCGCTCCTTCCAGGACCCGGTACCGCTCGGGATTGGTAGCGGCGCGAATTGCTTCGGCCAAATCCGGATGTTCGCCCAGAACCAGCAGCGTCCTCATGGCCCGATCCCTCCCGTGTTTTCTGGAAGTCTCCGGCGGTTGATCTGTGAACGCTGCGAATCCACGGGAGCATTAAGCGCCGTCGTCTCCCTCCGGGCAACTCCTAGTTTGTTGTCCCGCTGGAGGAGATTTGCACTCGACGCTAACGTGCTCGCGACATCATTCATAGTTCCGCGGTCTGAACCGCTCTATCGTGGCTACCACAATTAGCAGTTCTGCGGGCCGAAGACAATAACGGCGACTACGGATACCGAGCTGGGAGGGTCACCCACTCCGCCCCGGGGGTTCTCCGGGGCCGCATGAGCCATGACGCCGGTCTGGCAGGACGTGGTCTGAGAGGTGAAGAGGGCACTGCGACTTTGCGAGACGCCAGGTCAAGCAGCCCAAGGCCAGAGGGCAAAATGGCAACCCCCGGCGCTGTGTCGCTGCCGGGGGTGCCGGTGTGGAGGATTTAGGCCGAGTTGCTAGGACCCGGTGCTGACGATACGGAATCCTGCAGGGGCTCCGGGCCGCTGCCGAACCGTCAGCAGGAACACCCTGCTGACGCTGGCAGTGCCATCGCTGACGGTAATGGTGATGTTGGCGCTGCCGGTTTGTCCCGATTGTGGCGTGATTCTGACGGTCCGGTTGCCGGCGTTGCCCCCGAATACGATGCCTGAAACCGGCACAAGGGTCGGGTTGCCCGAACTGCCGGATACCGTCAGGCTCGATGCGGCGGTCTCGGGGTCGCTGATGCTGAATGGGATTGCCGGGGTTGAGGTGCTCGCCGCGATAACGCGGTTGGTAATGACGGAGATAGTCGGCGATTGGTTGACCTTGTTGACCGTTACCGTGAACGCCCGGGAGACGATGTTATTGCTGGCGCCGCCGTCATTGACCGTGACGGTGATGGTGGCGGAGCCGGACGCAGAGGCAATCGGGGTGAATCTGAGGGAACCGGTGGCGTTGGGGCTCGTGTAGGTGACGGTTGGCGTCGGGATCAAGCCCGTATTGCCTGAAGCGGCAGTGACGGTGAGTGTCTGAGATTCGTTGGCGGCGCCCGAGCCAATGCCTGACAGGTTAACGGTCTGCTGGCTGGCATTTTCGTCAATGGTGAGGTTGCCCAGCGCATTGAGCGTGGGCGCCTGGTTGACTGGTCTGACCGTGACCATAAATGACCGGGAAGTGATGTTGTTGCTCGCGCAGCCGTCATTGACCGTCACGCTGACGATGGCCGAGCCGTAGGCATACGCAACGGGAGTGAAGCTGATGGAGCCGGTTGTGTTGGGGCTGGTGTAGGTTACCGCCGGGTTCGGGATCAAGCCCGTGTTGCTGGAGGCGGCGGTGACAGTGAGCGTCTGCGACTCGTTGGTAGCGCCCGGAGTAATGCCGGAGAGGGTGATGATTCGAAGACCGGCATTCTCGTCAACTGTGACGTTCGCCAGCGCGTTAAGAGTGGGCGGTTGATTGGTTAGCTTGACGGGTATCAGGGCCGAGATCTCGGTCGAGAAGTCGCTCTCCAACCCGTCGGTATCCGTGGCCGTGGCGGCGAAAAAGTACGTCTTACCCGCAACCAGATTGGAGATGGACACGGTGAGGTTCGCGCCGGCCGAAACGCTGTTGGTATACGTGGCGCTGACCACGCCATAGTAGATCTTGTAGTTGGCGATGTTGGGGCTTGTGCTTGCGTCCCAGGCGAGCGTAACGCTCCCGGCGGCGAGGGAAGACAGCGGTGTGAGGGCACAGAGAAAGCCGCAGAATAGACTGACCAGGGCCGCGCGTCCCCTGTAGAGAGAAGATGTTGAATACGACATATGCTGCTTCGCACGACGCATAAAGTCTGCCAACTCACCCGGGGCTGCCTGCAGAGCCGGAGGCGGATGCGGCACATGCCAATGAATGAGGCACATTACAGGCGCAGACTTGGTTATCCTTCCACGTTTGCAGGCTTCCCGCCTATATCCGGGGCACGCTGCGAAGCCGCGTGTTATGAGACATTCCAGAGTTTTCTGCCTTGCGCTGGAGGCTTTTCAGACAGCATGTCTTGTAAGAGAACAGGAATGAAGGGCGCAGGAACAGGTTTGCGTCTGCGGCGATGCTGGAGGATACCCTGCGGGTAAGACGGGACAGGGTCTGCCGACCAGGTCCTGGCAGTGCGCTCCCGGGACAGCCTGGACCAAAGGCAAGGTCGAACGCTTTTCCCGAACCGTGCGCGACCAGTTCCTGGCCCGCGAGCTGGACTTGAGTTCCCTGGAGAGCCTCAACCGCCGGTTTACCCACTGGGTCGAGGAACAGTACAATGCCCAAACCCACTCGGTCCTGGGCATGAGTCCGCTCGACCGCTTCGCGCTGGATCGCCAATGGCTGCGCTTCCTGCCACCCAATGAAGCCAACGATGAACTGTTCTTCGTGGAGGAAGAACGCCAGGTGCGGGCCGACAATACCTTCTCGTTCAAAGCCCTCCGTTTCGAGGCGCCGCGCCATCTGCCTGACCGCACCATCCACATCCGCTTCCAACGCTCCCAGCCCACCCGTCGCGTGGTGGTCTATTACAAAGGCCAACGCATGGGCGAAGCCCGCCGGCTCGACGCCATTGGCAATGATCGGAAGCCACTTACGACCCCATCAACCTGCAACCCTCAACCCTCCACGCAAATATGATCCGCTCGCATTTTGGACTGCAACGCAATCCCTTCGACCCCGAAGCCGTGACGCTGCTGCCCCACCAGCAGGAAATCTTCGGCATCCTCCGCGTCCACGCCCAGCAGGGCGGCCTGTGCCTGGTGCTGGGCGAACCGGGCACCGGCAAGGGTGTGCTCAAAGTGGCCCTGCTCCAGCACGACCCCAAACGCCTGATCACGCCCGTCGTCAACCGCACCCTCCACACTTACCACAACACCCTGCGCATCCTCTGCGAAGCCTTCCAGATCGAGTTCCAAGGCCGCGACCATCACTGCGAACGCTTGCTGGTCCAGCAAGCCTTCAGCGTCCATCGCGCCGGCAAGATGCTGGTCCCCATCATTGACGACGCCCACCTCATGCCCGCCGACTGCCTGCGCAAATTGCGCCTGCTCTGCGAGGACTTTCCCCGCTCCCACAACCTGGTGCTTATCGGCCAGCCGCCGCTGCTCCAGTCGCTCTGTTTGTCCATCAACGAGGAAATCCGCTCCCGGGTGACCTACTCGGTCCTGCTGCCCCGCTTGGGCCCCGAGGCGGTCCAACAGTTCCTCCTCGACCAACTCGACCGCGCCGGCCTGGGCCACAACACCTTCACCCAGGAGGCGCTGGCCCTCATCGTCCGCTCCGGTGAAGGACTCCTGCGCCGCACCCGCAACCTCTGCCTGGGCTCGCTCCTGGAAGCCGTGCGCGACCAGACCCGCGTCGTGGACCTCAAACACGTCAACCGCGTCCTCATCCAACCCCATTGGCGCAAAGACTATGACAACCCGCTCCCCGCAACCCCGCTGGTCGCGTGACCAAATCCGAGCGGCCCGGCTGGCCCCGTTGGTGCCGCTGCTCCAAAACCGCTCACTCCAACTGGTCCCACAGGAGACGGGCAACTTCCTATCGCCCGCCTTTCCCGGCCTCATCGTCAAGGACAGCTATTGGCGCTGGCCCCAACGCAACCTGGCCAGCAACGCCATTGACTTCCACGTCCAAGTGCTGGGTCTGTCTTTCCACGAGGCCATGCGCCAGATCACCAGCGCATAAACCCGCCCACCGGCGTCGGCGGCTAACGACGCCCCTTCGGCCAAAGACCGGTGCGGCCATCAAAACCCGGCCTTACGATGGGCGCATCTTGACACTACCACCATAATGGGGATGTGAAACGGTTCCTCATCCGA
>DAOPPX010000180.1:0-7597 GCA_035358715.1 Verrucomicrobiota bacterium | reverse complement strand
AACCCCATATTTACTAACTTGTAAATAGTGGTGAGGTACTACGGTATTGGGACGGTATTGGGACGGGGAGAAGAGGGCTGGGGCAGGTGACCGGAGGGTGCGGAATCTATACGAGGGGAGCCGAGGTTGCCGGGAAAGCCTTCGTCCCGGGCCTGGCGTGCCCGCAGCGGAGAGTACCGCGTCTGGCTGGTGCCGCCGGTAACCCGGCCATGTTACAAATGCCTCCAGGAGGCTTCCGGCAGGGGCCTCGCCCTGGCTTGGGGGCCTGGCCGGCCAATCCGCCCACCGGCACCAGGCTGGCACTGGCGGCGAAATGAGTGTTGAGTTTGGCGCGCGGGGAGGCTATTTGTCCTGCATGCGACGGTTGTGCATGGGGCTATTGGCGGCGGTGTGGCTGGCGACGGCGGTGTGCGCGCAAGCAGCCACCGGGCGCGTCATTAAGGTGCTACCGCAGTTCCTCGATCTGAAGGGGCGCAACTCGCTCACCCCCAGCCTTCAGGAGCGCGACACGTATCAGGCCTATTTGCGCGACCATACCAACGAGTGTTCCGGGATGCGGTTCAACGTGCAATGGAAGACCAAGGGCCAGCCGGCGGCGCCGCTCAAGCTGCGGCTTGAAGTGCGCGGCATCGCCCGCGGTGACTTCCCGCGGCAACTGACGCTGGAATCGCCCGTGAAGCGGCGCGGTTGGTTCAGTCAGTGGACGTGGTTTGCCCTGGTCGGCAGGGAGTATGAGGATTTTGGCAGTATCACAGCCTGGCGTGTGACGTTGTGGGAGGGCGACCAGTTGCTGGGCGAGCAGCGGTCTTACCTCTGGTAGGCGCGCCGCGGCGAGGCGGCCCCGCCCAAGTCAACCTGATCTAGCTGCGCCGGCTTTCCTGCGTGCGGAGGGCTTGCTCGTAGCACTCCAGCGCTTCGTTGAAGCGTTCCATGCGATTGTAAAGCCCGCCCTTGTAGAGATAGGCAACGGTCAGGGAAGTGTCGGCGGCGATGGCCCGATCGTAGCAGGCGATGGCTTCGTCCAGCTTCCGCAGCCGTTCCAGCGCGGCGCCCTTTCTGACCAGCGCCTCCGCGTGGTTCGGATCCAGCGCCAGGACCTGGTCGAAGCAAACCAGTGCCTCTCCGGCCTGGTCGAGATTCAACAGGGATTGGCCCTTGCCCAGCAGCATGGTGAGGTGCGCCGTCTCCGGGCTCGGCTCGGCTCCGTTGGGCAGGGGCGCGCCATTGGCTGTCTTGAGATCCGGCAAGCTGCCGTCCTGCAGCGACGGAGGGGAGGTTTGCTCCAGCCGGCAAATGCGTTGTTCGAGCCGCTCCAGGGCGCCGAGCAGCCGCTGGTTGGAATGCTCCGCCGGGCCATCGGCGACCACGCGGGCATCGCCCGCTTCCAGGGCTGGCAAGGAGGTGCCCGGCCCCAGCGCTTGCGCGATGGGCAAAGCCGCGGAGAACTCCGCCAACCGGTTGATGGTGCGCCATTGGAAGTAGGCCATGAACAACATCGCCAGGAGCCCAAGGGCCGCAAACGAGCCGGCCACAATGAGCATGATCCGGTTCGCGCTTTGCATGGCCTCGAGTTCCTGCGCGCGCTGCCGGATCAGGGCTTCTTCAATCTCCTCCAACCGGGCCCCGAACGCTTTGGCCGTTTCCGCCGCGGATTCCTCGGCTGCCTTGCGGTTGCGCTCGATGGCTAACTCGGTGGCGTGGAGTTGTTCCTGGAGTTGGAGGAAAGCGCGCAGCGTTTCGTGCGCATTGGTCTCCTCAGCGCTCACCGTGGCGGCTGCCGCCGAGTCGCTCTCCGCGCCGAAGCCCGGCATGGGGAAGAAGAACAGCGCCAGCGCCAGCAGGGCGATGCGCGGCCAGACGGCCCCCCGACGGCCATTGACAAGAGCGCGGCGTGCCGATTCGAGCGGCATGGAACAACGGGCGGCCTGCTTCCAGTCCTTTCCTCCGGGAAGGGCCGGGGTTAAAGGAAAGCCGGTGTCCCCCTGGCTACGCCTGCCGGGGCATTCGGGAGTGACTGCTGGGCTGCCGTGTGTGCTCATCTTATCGGATTAGTCCGGGCGGTCGCGGGCGCGGGCGCGCCTGGACCTGGGGTCCACTGGATATTGAACTCCTGGACGACCTGGCTGGCGGCGGCATTGGTTCTGGCAAGTTGGAGCAACTCGAGCGAGAACGCTTCGAGGCGGGCTTCAAGTTGCCGCGCTTGTGTCAACACCTCGAGGTTCTGCGTCTGGATCAGGCGGGCCTGGTTGAGCTGATCCCGCTGGTTCAGGAGCCCTACAAACCGGAGCCCGTAGTCGCCGGCAAGAAGAAGAAACACCGTGAAGCAAATCCAGAACGGGTTATAGCCAGACGCCTCCGCCAGCCTCTTGTCCTTGTTGGGGTTCATGGCGATTGCCTGGCCGGGCGGTTGGTATTGAGGTTTACCACAAGATCGTGCCTGGCCAGCAAGTCACGCAAGGCCGGATCAGTCTGCCCGCCCTGGGCGACGCGCGCCGCCAGGTTCTGCAGGGTGGTCTGGAGCTGCCGCCCCTGGCTGAACTGGTTCTGGGTCGCGGCGACCGACTGGTTGAGGCGTCCATTAAGCACGGCCAACACCATGCTGCACAGGATGAGAAGGCCACAAGCGCCGCCCACGAGGTTAAGAGCTATGAACTGTTTTCGGCTCACCGCGCGCCCAGAGTGGCGCACGCCGCCTGCCGTGTCAAGCGAGGCGCTCCTTCGCGATTGTGGAACTTGCTTGTGCCCTTCTTTAGGCTTGTGTCACCGGGCCGGAAAGGCTAAAGCCGGGGAGTCGTTTGAATACAATTGCCACCACCAACGTGCTCGCGCTCGCCGCCCGCCTCCAGCTTTATTGCAGGCGGAGCTTCGTTCAATCACCTGTCGCCCCGATCTGCCGGCTGGGGGCCTGCCTGCTGCTCGCGGGCTTGCTGGCTGGCTGCGGAATGTCGCCCCCCGCGCAGGTCGGCACTCGCGACAACGTCGGCCGCGTCGGTCCGAACCGCTACCACACCCCGGCCAACCAGGTGCTCACGCCGGCGGGGTTGCAGATCGAGTTGCCGGGCATGAGGCCCCAGGCGTTGGCGCTCAGTCCGGACGGGCGATTCCTGGTAACTGCGGGCAAGACGCATGACCTGGTCGTGCTGGAGCCGGGTTCAGGCCAGGTGCTCCAGCGGGTGCCGCTGCCTTCCGAAAAGGATCGGGACCCAACGCCCAACCCGGTTTCCGACCACATCCTCCAGCCGGATAAAGACGGGCAAATCAGCTTTACCGGGCTGGCGTTTTCCCCGGATGGCAGGCGCATCTATCTGGCGAATGTGGATGGCAGCATCAAGGTCTTCGGCGAGCAAGGCGGCAAGGTGGAAGGCTTGTTCACAATGCCGCTGCCGCCCGCCGCGGCGCCACGACGCGAGGCGGAGATTCCCGCGGGGCTCGCCGTATCACGCGACGGCAAGCGGCTCTATGTGGCGCTCAACCTCTCGAACCGCCTGGCGGAGCTGGACGCCGTCACCGGCAAGGTTTTGCGCCTTTGGGAGGTCGGCGTTGCCCCCTACGACGTGGCGCTTGCCGGGCACAAGGCGTATGTGAGCAACTGGGGCGGGCGGCGGCCTGATGCCAACAGTGTCACCGGACCTGCCGGGCGCGGCACGCTGGTGCGCGTGGACCCGGTGCGCTTTATCGCCAGCGAGGGCTCGGTATCGGTCATTGACCTGAGCGAGAACGCCGGCGACTCCGGCGGCGGGAAGCCGAAGGCAGAGATTCTAACCGGCCTGCACGCCTGCGCCATGGCCCTTTCCCCGAACGGGCGCTGGCTCGTCATCGCCAACGCCGGCAGCGATACGCTCAGCGTGATAGACACCGGCAGCGACCGGTTGGTCGAGACGGTCTGTGCCCGGCAGAATCCCTCTGATTTGTTCGGCGCGCAGCCCAACGCCCTGGCGTTCGATTCATCGGGCAAACGGCTCTTCGTCTGCAACGGGACCCAGAATGCCGTTGCGGTCTTCGACTTCGCCCCCGGCAACTCGCGGCTGCTGGGCCTGATTCCGGTCGGCTGGTTCCCCGGCGCCGTCGTTCATGACCCGCAGCGCCGGAAACTCTACGTCGCCAACATCAAAGGCGTCGCCACCACCGAGACACTGGACGCTGCGAAGAATACCGGCCACAACAGCCATCAGTATCGCGGCAGCCTGTCGCTGGTGGACCTGCCTTCGGCGCGCGAGCTGGCGGCGCACACCCGCGTTGCGCTGGAGAACCTGCGTTACCCGTTGCTGCGCCAGGCCGCCCGGCCGCCGCGCCCCGGCCAGCCGCCCCGCCCTGTTCCTGAGCGGGCGGGCGAGCCGAGCGTCTTCAAGCACGTCGTCTATATCATCAAGGAGAACCGCACGTATGACCAGGTGCTGGGCGACATGAAGGAGGGCAATGGCGATCCCTCGCTCTGCATTTTCGGGGAGCGGATCACTCCCAACCAGCACAAGCTGGCGCGCGAGTTTGTCCTGCTCGACAACACCTACTGCTCCGGCCTGCTCAGCGCCGACGGCCACCAGTGGGCCGACACGGCTATCGCCACCGATTACATGGAGCGATCCTTCGCCGGTTTCCCGCGCAGTTACCCGGATGGAATGGAGGACAGCGATGTGGACGCGCTGGCTTATTCGCCGGCCGGGTTTATCTGGGATAACGCGATTGCCCACGGCAAGACCGTGCGCGACTATGGCGAATTCGCCATCACTGAGGCGGGGTGGTCGGACCCGGCGCGGAAAGGCGCGCCCGGTTTCCTCGATTACTACCGCGATTTCGTCAACCAGGCCGGCGCCACTCGGATTGGGAGCCGCCCGGCCATCGAGTCGCTCCGCTCCTGCCTGGTTACCAACACGGTGGGTTGGGACATGGACATCCCAGATGTCTTCCGCGCCGCGCAGTTCATCGGCGAGCTCAAACAATTCGAGGCGCGCGGAGATTTCCCCAACCTCAGCATCATCTGTCTGCCCAACGACCACACCAGCGGCACCCGGCCGGGCTCCCCGACACCCGACGCGCAGGTGGCCGACAACGACCTGGCCCTGGGCCAGATTGTGGAGGCGATCAGCCGCAGCCGGTTCTGGCCCGAGACATGTGTCCTCGTTATCGAAGACGACCCGCAGAACGGCTGGGACCACGTCAGCGGCTTTCGCACCACCGCTTACGTCGCCAGCCCTTACACGCGCCGCGGCGCGACCGTCAGCACCCAGTACAACCAGACGAGCCTCCTGCGCACGATGGAGCTCATGCTCGGCCTGCCCCCGATGAACCAGCTCGACGCCACCGCCACCCCCATGACGGATTGCTTCACCAACACGCCCGACTTCGCCCCCTTCACGGCGGTTCCCAGCAACATTCCTCTCGACCAGATGAACCCGGATCCGAAGCAGGTTTCCGACCCGCTGCTGCGCAAGCACGCCTACGCCTCCGCGCGTCTGCCCCTCGATCAGATTGACCAATGCCCCGAGGACCTGCTCAACCGCATCCTGTGGCACGCCATGAAAGGCTCCCAAGCGGCCTACCCGGCTTGGGCCGTCCGGACGCAACAGGACACCGACTGACCCGCCCTCGCCTGTCAGAACTTAACGCGCCCCGCCTCAACCCCCGCGAATCCTGCAAATCTGGTAGGGACGCGTTCCACCGCGTCCCTAAGCCGGATACTTCATGTCCCGCACGAACCGCCAACCGTCCGGCGCGCGGGCATCTTGCCCGCTTTGGCCGTTCGGACCGCGTGAGCGCGCAAGATGCCCGCGCGCCGACTTCGCGGGTGTGAAATGTCCCGGCTAACCGGGCTATGGGGACGCGGTGGAACCCGTCGAGGTTAACCCGGGCGCCGGACTCGTCGCTTGATGCGTTCGCGCTGACTCAGTAAACTGAAGGCGTTCTGAACAGCACATTCTTCCTGTTTGAGCTATGAAACGCACGATCGTGCTTCTGCTGGTTGCGTTAGGCGCGCAGCCAATTTCAGCCAAGGAGTTCCATGTCGCCACCACCGGCAACGACCGGGACCGGGGCTCGGCGGCAAAGCCCTTCCGGACCATCTCCGCCGCCGCGCGCGTGGCGCAACCGGGTGACGTCATCACCATCCATCAAGGCGTCTATCGCGAGCGCGTCGCGCCGCCCCGCGGGGGCAGGTCTGATCGCAAGCGCATCGTTTACCAGGCCGCGCCGGGTGAAAGGGCCGAGATCAAGGGATCGGAGGTCGTGAAGGGCTGGGTGAAGGTGCAGGACGACGTCTGGAAGGTGACCCTGCCTGATTCCTTCTTTGGGGGGTTCAATCCCTACAGCGACTTGATCCGCGGCGACTGGTTCAATCCCATGGGCCGCGAGCATCACAGCGGCGCCATTTATCTCAACGGCGACTGGCTGTCTGAAGCGGCCAGGTTGGACGATGTCTTGAAACCCGCGGGCGCCGTCCCGCTCTGGTTCGGCCGGGTGGAGCAGGGCCAGACCACCCTTTGGGCGCAGTTCAAGGGGGTTGATCCCAACGTGCAGTTGGTGGAGATCAACGCGCGCCGGACGGTGTTTTACCCGGACCGGCCGGGCATCAACTACATCACGGTGCGGGGTTTGGCGCTGCGGCACGCGGCCACGCCGTGGGCGCCGCCCACCGCCGAGCAGGTCGGGCTGATCGGCACGCACTGGAGCAAGGGGTGGATCATCGAGAACAACGAGATCAGCCATTCGCGGTGTTCGGGCCTGACGCTCGGGAAGTACGGCGACCAGTGGGACAACACGTCCGCCGACACCGCCGAGGGGTACGTGAAGACGATCGAGCGCGCCCTCACCAACGGCTGGAACAGGGAGACGATCGGCCACCATGTGGTCCGCAACAACACGATCCACGATTGCGAGCAGACCGGCATTTGCGGCAGCCTGGGGGCGGTGTTCAGCCAGATCGTGAGCAACCACATCTACAACATCTGGGCGCGGCGGCTGTTCACCGGCGCCGAGATGGCGGGCATCAAGATTCACGCCGCCATTGACACCCGCATCGAGCACAACCGGATTCACCATGCCGGCCTGGGCATCTGGATGGATTGGATGGCCCAGGGCACACGCATCACGGGCAACCTGTGCTACGAGAACACCACGTTCGACCTGTTCGTCGAGGTGGATCATGGGCCGTTTCTCGTGGACAACAACCTGTTCCTGTCCCCGATCAGCCTGTCGGACATGTCCGAAGGCGGGGCCTATGCGCACAACCTGTTCACCGGCCAAATCCACAGCCGTCCCGAGCCGAACCGTGTCACGCCTTACCACCTGGCGCATTCGACGACGGTTGCCGGTTTGGTGGACATTAAAGGCGGCGACAACCGTTTCTATAACAACATCCTCGCTGGCAAGGGCGCCGGGGCGCCGGGAGAATTCGGGTTGGCGGGGTACGACGCGCGGCAGTATCCGCTGCAAACGGGGGGCAACGTGTACTGCAGCGGCGCCCGCCCCTATGCGCGCGAAAGCAACGCGATCAACCTGCCGGGGCATGATCCGAAAGTGCGCATCGTGGAGGAGGGACAGCAGGCCTACTTAGTGCCTGGCCGGAAACGCGTGTTTTTTGGAGTGGCGCAGGACGCGGGGGGGT
>DAOPPX010000179.1:0-7603 GCA_035358715.1 Verrucomicrobiota bacterium | reverse complement strand
CGGAACACTTCCGAGCTTCGCTAGGGTAACAGTTACTTTTGAGGCGCGGCGCCGATCCAGCACCGCCAGGCGGGTGGCTTCCTGTTCCCACGCCGGATTCAGCTCCGCCAGGCGGCGTTGAATGTCCATCAGCTCGCGATTGATCTCCTGGGCGCGACCGGGCTGCTCATAGGTCTCCGGCTTCTCCAACTCGGCGATGATCTCCGCCTGGCGGGCTTCCAGGGCCTGAATCTCTTTCTCGAGGCGGTGCACGACCTGCTGCTGGGCCTTGCGCTGGCGCGAGCGCGCCTGGCGCTGTTCGGCTTCGACGCGCTTTTGTTCTTTCCTATCCATCGGCGGGGAGGGCGAGCGACCTCGCGAGCCCTGACTATTTGGGCTCGCGGGGACGCTCGCCCTCCCGCCAGTCGCAGTGAGGCCGGCGCGCGCCGATTCGGCCCTGGTCTTGTCGAGGTAATACTGGTAGCCGCCGGGGTAGTGGGTCAGGCGGCCGGCGTTCACATGGACAACGTGGTTGGCCAGCGCGCGGATGAAATAGACATCGTGGCTGATGAAGAGGAGCGTGCCCTCGAACTGGTCGAGCGCGTAGGCCAGGGCGTCCACGCTCGACAGGTCCAGGTGCGTGGTCGGCTCGTCCATCAGCAGGAGGTTCGGCGGGTCCAGCAGCAACTTCACCAGGGCCAGGCGGCTCTTCTCGCCGCCGCTGAGCACCTCGACCCGCTTGAAGACATCGTCGCCGCTGAACAGAAAACAGCCGAGCAGGGTGCGGACGAATTGCTCCGTAAGGCGCTGGGGCGTGTCGAACGCCTCTTCCAGCACGGTGCGCTCGGGATGCAGCATCTCCACGCGGTACTGGGAGTAGTAGCCGACCTTGACGTTGTGGCCGGGGGTGCGCGTGCCGGCTTGCGGGGTGACCACGCCCGCCAGAATCTTCAGCAAAGTGGATTTGCCCGCGCCATTCGGCCCGACCAGCACGGTCCGCTGGCCGCGTTCGGCCTCGAAGTCCATGCCGCGATAGACGACGTTCTCGCCATAGGCGTGGTGGATGCCTTCGAGCCTGATGGCGCGGAGCCCGCTGCGGCGCGGCTGCGGGAATTGGAACTCGAGCTTGCGCTCCTCGCCCTCCGGCGCCGCAATCTTGTCCATGCGCTCGATCTGCTTGAGCTTGCTTTGGGCCTGGGTGGCCTTGGTGTTCTTGGCGCGGAAGCGGTTGACGAACTCCATCAGGCGGGCGATCTCGCGTTCCTGGTGTTTGTAGGCGGCGAGCTGTTGCTGCTCATAAGCCTCGCGCTGCTCGAGGTATTCGTCGTAGCCGCCCCGGTAGCGGATCAACCGGCTCTGGCGAATCTCGATGATGCTGCCGACAAGCTGGTTGAGGAACTCGCGGTCGTGCGAGATGACGAGGATGGCGCCCGGATAGCTCTTGAGGTATTCCTGGAACCAGAGCAGCGCTTCGAGGTCGAGGTGGTTGGTGGGCTCGTCCAGCAGCAGCAGGTCCGGCTCCTGGGTCAGCAACCGCGCCAGGTGGGCCCGCATCACCCAGCCGCCGCTCATCTCGCGCGCCGGGCGCTCGAAGTCTTTCTCCCGAAAGCTCAGGCCGGCCAGGATTTGCTTGGCCTTGGCCTCCAGGCGATAGCCCCCCAGCTCGTTGAACCGGTCATGCACATCGTCGTGGACGTCCTCGGAATGCAAGGCCTCGACCGGGTGATCGGCTTCCCACGCCTTGAGGATGCGGCGGAGCCGGGTGTATTCGGGCGTGATGGCGGTGGCCAGCTCGATGACGGTCTCGTCGGCGACCGGCGCGTTCTCCTGGGGCAGGTAGCCAATGGAGACGCCGCGTTCGCAGGAGA
Organism: Verrucomicrobiota bacterium; assembly: GCA_035358715.1. Classification (GTDB taxonomy): domain Bacteria; phylum Verrucomicrobiota; class Verrucomicrobiia; order Limisphaerales; family UBA8199; genus UBA8199. The sequence continues at coordinate 5,756 of DAOPPX010000179.1, read as the reverse complement.
ACTGGCCGGCGTCGGCGGATTCGTGTCCGAGGATGATCGTGAACAGGGTGGTCTTGCCGGCCCCGTTTGGGCCGACCAGCCCGATGCGGTCCTGGCGGTTCACCTGCAGCGTGGCGTCGGCGAACAACACGCGTTCGCCGTAGGCCTTGGTGATGCCGGACAGAGTTAACATGAAATTGCAGTCTAGCGCGGGGTGAGGCCAATGTCCAAACCGCGAATTACGCGGTTCATTCCTCTTCGGCCCTTCGCTATGCTAAGGCCCGCGATGACTGACAACGACTACGTTCACGGCTACTCGGCGCGAGAGCACCAGCGGCTGCGAGACCAATCCCAAACGCTGGCGGACCTGTTGCACCACGATACTGCTTACCCTGCGGGCAGCCGGGTGCTGGAGGCGGGCTGCGGCGTCGGCGCCCAGACGGTCATTCTCGCCAGGAACAGCCCGCAGGCGCGGTTCACTGCGATAGACGCTTCGCCGTCCTCGATTGCGACGGCGCAAGCGGCGGTCGCAAGCGCGGGCCTGCGTAATGTGACCTTCCAGGTGGCCGACATCCTTCGGTTGCCCTTCCCCGAGGCCAGCTTTGACCATGTCTTCGTCTGCTTTGTGCTGGAGCACCTGCGGCAGCCGGAAGCGGCGCTGCGGCGGCTGCGGGCGGTGCTGAAGCCGGGCGGGAGCCTGACCGTGATTGAGGGCGACCACGGCTCGACGTTCTTCCATCCGCGCAGCGCCGCGGCGTGGCGGACTATTCAATGCCTGATTGACGTGCAGGCGGCGATGGGCGGGAACGCGCTGATCGGGCGGGAGCTTTACCCGCTGGTGCGCCGCGCCGGGTTCCGGGAGGTTGCGGTGTCGCCCCGCTTCGTCTATGCGGATTCGAGCCGGCCGACCTGGGTGGCGGGCTTCACGCGCAACACCTACATCGCGATGGTGGAAGGCGCGCGCGACCAGGCGCTGGCCGCGGGGCTGATTGACCGCCCGGCCTGGGACAAGGGCATTGCCGACCTGGAGGCGAGCGCCGGACCCGATGGCACCTTCAGCTACACGTTCTTCAAGGCGGTGGCGGTGGCGCCGTGAATCGCGCTCCGGTCAATCTCCTTTGGTCGGTGTTCCCGCCCGTGGCGATGCTTTTCCGCCAGTCTTCTTGACAGCCTTGGCGGCCGGGCGCGCCCGCGGGGGTTCGTCGGCGAAGATTCGGGCGGGAGTCAAATCAACCGCGTTGACCCGGTTGGTGAACAGCAGTTCCCAGGACCCCGAGCTTTCATAAACCCTGCCGTCAAACGCCAGGTTCAACATCGGCTTGTGATGGCGGCACCGGACCACCGGCACGTCCGAACCCACCAGTCCCATCTGGCGGCGCTTCCACTCGCGGCGCGTCCGGACCGGCGTGTTGGTGGCCGCGCCGCCCAGCGGCGCCGGGCAAAACTCGAACACGTAGGAACTCGGCAGCTTGGGATCCGCCAGGGGCGGCGATTCAACCCGGCCCGTGCGCCGGCAAGCAGGGCAGACGAGCACGTTCACATCGTCGAGGTAGCGCGGCACCAGGTCCGACAGCCAGTTGGGCAGGTCGTGGTGATCGGCTTGAAAGGCCTGGATGGCCGCGTAGATCGCCTTCAGGTTCTTGACGCATCCCTGTTTCTCGGCTGCGGCGCGGCTCGACTTTTTGGCAGCGGGGGCCTTTGGCGTGGGCGGGGCGGGGGCCAACTCAGCCGCGGCCACGGTTCCGGCGGCAAGAATCCCGAGCCATTGTGCGAGGCGGCGCTTCATGGCGGTGTCAGGCGTATTTCACGTTGTTCAGGCGCTTGGTGATCTTGCGGACGGCGGCCCGCGGGACCAAGCGGACCAGAAAGGCCGGGAGCTGATTGCGGAAGCCGTTGATGACCACGACCCGGCCGCGGCGAAAGCCGCGATGGCCCTGCCGGGCGACCGCTTCGGCCGACATGGAAATCCTCTTTACCAATCCCAGCGTGCGCATATTGGCCGTCCGGCCGAAGTTCGTCGCCGTCGGGCCCGGGCACACCGCGGTGACGGTGACGCCCGTTCCCGCCAGTTCCTCGGCCAGGGCTTCGGTGAAGGAAAGCACGTAGGCTTTCGTCGCGTAGTAAACGGCCATGCCGGGTCCGGGCTGGAAGGCGGCCGTCGAAGCGACGTTGAGGACGCCGCCGCGCCGGCGCTCGATCATGCCGGGCAGCAACAGGCCGGTGAGATGGGTGAGGCTGGTGATGTTGAGCTGGAGCATCTCAAGCTGCCGGGCCAAGGGCAGTGCGGCGAACCTTCCCTGCGCGCCGAACCCGGCGTTGTTCACCAGCACGTCCACCTTGAGGCCCGCCGCCTGCAGATGCGCCAGCAGACGGATCGGGGCTTCCGGGCGGGCGAGGTCGGCAGTGATGACCTGCGCCTGGATCTTGTGGGCCTTGCGCAACTCCGTCGCCAGCGCTTCGAGCGCGTCCCCCTTGCGCGCGACGAGCACCAGCCGGCAGCCATCCGCCGCGAAGCACCGCGCCAATGCCAGCCCAATGCCTGACGATGCGCCGGTGATCAGAACCGTCTCAGCATTCATGGGCCTCAGCTAACCCCACAGCGCCAGGTTTGGCAATCGCGCAGAAGGCGCGGGGCGGAGGAACGCGCCTTGCGTGTGCCGGCGCGTGCCCCGGCGTGTCCGCGCCGGAGGCAGATAGCTCCGAACGAATTCGCGCATTCCACCTGAACCTGGTAGGGACGCGTTCCACCGCGTCCCTGAATTAGATGGGGACGCGGTGGAACGCGTCCCTACCAGGTTCAGGGGTCAGCGCCAAAGCGAACGGGGATGTGCGCGCTCCAAATCCCGGCGCAGGGTGTCGAGGCTGCTTTCAATGACGGTGGCAGGCTGGTGTTGGAGGTCGCCGAGGTCTTTGAGGCCGGCGCCGGTCAGCATGAGCAGGACGGATTCTCCCGCGGCGATTTTGCCGGCCTCGCGCAGCTTCCGGACAGCGCACAAGGTGGTGGCGCTGGCCGGCTCGACAAACCAGCCTGCCTGCGCCAACTGGCGCCGCGCTTCGAGTATCTCCGCCTCCGTCGCATCCCCGGCCAGCCAGCTGTGGGCGCGGGCTTTGGCGATGATCTCGTCGCCGCCCATCGGGTTGCCGCTGGTGATGGCCTCGGCGACCGTATGGAAGTTCGTAAACGGGATGACGTGTTCTGCCCCCTGTTTGATGGCGCTGACGATGGGGCTGTTGTTGGCCGCCTGCACGACAATCATGCGCGGCAGGCGGCGGATAAGTCCCGCGGCCCGGAGTTCGCGGAAGCCTTTGAACAACCCGCGAATGTGTCCGCAAGCCGAGGTCGGCACGGCGATGTAATCCGGCAGGTCGCCGCGGGTCTGTTCATACAGCTCGAAGGCCGTCAGTTTGTAGCCCTCGACGCGGATGGGGCCGTTGCCGGAGACGATGCGCAGGTTGAATTCCTTTGCCAGACCGAGCACGGCCTGCTTCATCAAAGCGTAATCCGGCGCGCGGACTCTGACCACGGCGGCGCCGTGGATGGTCATGGCCAGGAGCTTCTCGCGCGGCGCAAACTCCGGCACGAAGACCAGCGCCTTGAGGTCGGCCCGGGCGGCGTAGGCGGCGATGGAATGGCCCATGTTGCCCGTCGAGATAGTCGCCAGGGTCGGCTCGCCCAATTCCTGCGCCATGAACACACAGGCCAGCGAGCCGCGATCCTTGAAACTCCAGGTGGGATTCTGCGTCTCGTTCTTCAGCAACAGACGTTCGAGGCCGCTGAACGCGGCGAGCTGGGCCCCCGCTTCCACCAGCGGGGTGCCGCCCTCACCCAGCGAGGCGCGCGGCTCCATTTGCTTGAACGGGAGAAACTCCGCAAACCGCTCCCACAGGCGAAGGCCGGGCCGAGGCCGCGCCCGCTCGACGCCGGGCAGGACAACCTCCAGCGCCTCGCCATTCTCGGCAAATTCCTCCAGCCGCTCGAAGGGATATTCGAGGCCGGTGAGAGTGGACACAAGTTTCCGCATGAACGCCGATCGAGTGTGTTGCCTCAGAGTTGAAAGTATCCCTGGCGGCGTGTCAAGAGGGCCGGAGGAGGGGCCCCGGAGCAGAACCTACGAGACAGCGGGAGGACGGCAGTCCGGGCGCTGGCCGGCACATTGCAGCCGCTTCCGGTCGGAGCGCAACCGAAAGCAAAGCATGAGAAAGCCCAGCGCCACGCATATAAACGCGACATGCGCCGGCCGCGTGCTCGGGATCAAGTATAGAACGAGGGCGATTCCTCCTTGCAGGATCGCCGCGCAGCCGCACGCCTTGCTTTTCCAGGCATACTCCGCCATCAGCCGTTGGCGCAGCCAATCTTCGCGCAGCGCCCGGTCAAAGCGGTCGTTTTCAATCCCCATCTCAATCATTGCTCGCTTGCCGGCCCCGGCCTTGCCAGTGTGCCGGCTCAATCATGCCGTGTCGGGTTGCCTTGATGCCTTGAGCCTCAACCGCCGCGCCAACACGGCTCGAACGCCCATCTACTAACATGAACGCCCGGGCTTGTCGCTAGGAAACAATACGGAAATTCTTGTAAGCAAAAGCCTTACAAGCACAGCCGCTTTGCAGCGATGCCGGGCTTGCATCGGCGGGCGGCGCTGGCCCGGCTTGACCGCTGGCGGGTCCCGGCGCCTGCCGACAGCCCGCTTTGTCTGCTTGACGCCGGGCGCCAATGCCACTATTTGTTTCGCTATGACACATCCGATCTCACGGCGAGGGTTCGTCAAGTCCTCCCTGATTGCCTCTGCCGCCATTCCGCTGGCTTTGCGCGGCCAACCCAGCCCGGCTCCCACAACTTCGGCCGCACCCGGCGCCCCCGCCGCCGCCCCGCAGCCGACGCTGCCGACGGGGAGAATCGCCAACCAGGAATTCAGCCGCCTGATGCTCGGCGGTAACCTCATCGGCGGGTGGTCGCATTCCCGCGATCTCGCTTACGTCTCCACCCTGGCGCGCCGCTACAACACCGAAGCCAAGATACGCGAGACCTTCGAGCTGGCCGAAGCCAACGGCATTACCGCCATCAACACCTGGGTCATGCAGGAGAACTCCCACCTCTTCAACCACTGGAAACGCGGCGGCAAAATGAAGTGGATTGCCCAGGTCCGACTGGACGCGGGCGGCGGCTATTCCCAGATCACCCGGGCGATTGACGAGGGGGCCGCAGGCGTGCACATCACGGGCGACACCGCTGAATCGCTTCTCGCGTCGGGCAAGTTCGAGAAGGTGGGCGAGACGGTTGAGTTGATCAAATCGAAGAAGCGCGCTGCCGGTGTCGCCGCCCACGATCTGCGGGTCATCGTCGAGTGTGAGAAGGCCGGCCTGGACGTGGACTTCTACCAGAAGACCTTTCACTCGCACGATTACTACACCGCCCCTCGCCCCGGGGAAAAGGACGCGATGGGCGCCAATGACAACTCCTGGTGCAGTGACCCCCAGGCGGTGATTGACTTCATGGCGAACGTCAAGAAGCCCTGGATTGCCTTCAAAATCCTCGCCGCCGGCGCCATTCACCCCCGCGCGGCTTTCCCTTATGCCTTTAACAACGGGGCGGACTTCATCCTGGTAGGCATGTTCGACTGGCAAATCGAGGAGGACGCCAAGCTGGCCCGCCGGGTTATTGCGGCGGCCACCAGCCCCGACTCCAGGCGCACCCGCCCCTGGTACGGCTGAGCGGGCGAATTTGCCCCGCGCCGCGCCTCAAAAGTAACTGTTACCCTAGCGAAGCTCGGAAGTGTTCCGGT
>DAOPPX010000178.1:0-7611 GCA_035358715.1 Verrucomicrobiota bacterium | reverse complement strand
GCCGACCCGGCCACAATCCAAATCCGCCCAAATCACTTTCTCGAATCCGGCGTGGTGGAAAAGGCCTCCGGCCAGGTTTGCAGTTGACCCCCGGCGGCGGGGGCTGGTAGCTTTCGCTCCCCGTTTAGACGGGGTTTTATGCGACACACTATCTCAGTGCTGGTGGAAAACAAATTCGGCGTGCTCACCCGTGTGGCTGGCTTGTTCAGCGGCCGGGGTTACAACATTGACTCGCTCAACGTCGCCCCGACCCAGGACGCGACGGTGTCGCGCATGACCATCGTCACGCGCGGCGACGATGCCACGGTGGACCAAATCGTCAAACAGCTTAACAAGCTGGTTAACGTCATCAATGTCCAGGACTTTCGCGAGGGGGAATACGTGGACCGGGAGCTGGCGCTGGTGAAGGTGAGCGTGGATTCCAGGAGCCGGGCCGAGGTGATGCAAATCACCGACATCTTCCGCGCCAAGATTGTAGATGTTCAGCCCAAGAGCCTGACGATTGAGGTGACGGGCGACGAAGGCAAGGTCGAGAAACTCCTGAGCCTCTTGAATACGTTCGGGATCATGGAGCTGACCCGCACCGGCAAGGTCGCCCTGCCGCGGAGCTAGCGCCTCAGCCTCGCGTCCCGCCTACCCAAGTCGGCGGGACAAGGCTCGCCGGCCGAAAGCCCGCGCGCCCACGGCCCTGTGCAAGCAAGGCGGAAGTGACCAACCGGCAACCACCTTGACCTGCACGCAAAGGCGGTTAATATGGCAACAACACAAACAATAGATTAGGACAAATATGGCAACTATCAACTTCGGCGGAACGAAAGAACAGGTCATTACTCGGAAAGAGTTTCCCATGGCCAAAGCGCGCAAGGTTCTCAAGGGCGAGACCATCGCCATCATCGGTTATGGCGTGCAGGGGCCGGCCCAATCCCTCAACCTTCGCGACAACGGCTTCAAGGTCATCATCGGCCAGGCCAGCGGCTTCAAACGCGACTGGAACCGCGCCATCGCCGACGGCTGGGTGCCCGGGAAGACCCTGTTCGAGATTGATGAGGCGGTCCGCCGCGGCACCATCATCCAGATGCTCGTCTCCGACGCCGCCCAACGCGCCATCTGGCCCGTGGTGAAGAAGAATCTCAAGCCCGGCGACGCGCTGTACTTCTCGCACGGCTTCTCCATCGCCTACCAGAAGCAGACCGGCGTGATTCCGCCCAAGAACGTGGACGTGATCATGGTTGCCCCCAAGGGCTCCGGCACCTCCGTGCGCCGAAATTTCCTCACGGGCGCGGGCATCAATTCGAGCTTCGCCATCGAGCAGGACGCAACCGGCCGCGCCAAGGAGCGCTGCCTGGCGGTCGGCATCGGCATCGGCTCCGGCTACCTGTTCCCGACCTCGTTCAAGCACGAGGTGTTCAGCGACCTGACCGGCGAGCGCGGAGTGCTTATGGGAGCGCTGGCGGGCATCATGGAGGCGCAGTACGACGTGCTCCGCGCGCACAAGCACACCCCCAGCGAAGCCTTCAACGAGACGGTCGAGGAACTCACCCAGAGCCTCATCCGGCTGGTGGACGAGAACGGCATGGACTGGATGTATTCAAACTGCTCCGCCACCGCTCAGCGCGGCGCGCTGGATTGGAAACCGAGGTTCAAGAAGGCCGTGCTGCCGGTCTTCAAGGAACTGTATGAGCGCGTCAAGAGCGGCAAGGAATGCGCCCGCGTGCTCTCGGCGTGCGGCAAACCCGACTACCAGAAGCAGTTGGGCAAGGAACTTGCGGCGATTGGCAACTCGGAGATGTGGCAGGCCGGCAAAGCCGTCCGCGCGCTCCGCCCCAAGGAGCCCGCGCGCATGATCGCTGCCGGCACCAAAGGCATCAGCGGCCGGGCAGCCAACTAACGCCCGGGCAAGGAACTCTCGTTAAATCGGCCTCGGCCGATTGGAGGTCGCTTTCCGCCTCCCGGTCCCCTGCTTGACGCACAGGGCCGGGGAGAGGAGAATAAGCAGTGGCTGGAAATGCTGGCATGCCGCGAACTGGCTTGCGCACGCTCGCATACAAACAGACAACCAAAACGCGATTATGATTAAGACCCGCGGTTACGCCGTCCATGACCCCACCTCCCCGCTGACGCCCTTTTCCTTCGAGCGGCGTGAACCCGGCCCACACGACGTCCAGATCGAAATCCTCTATTGCGGCATCTGCCATACCGATCTGCACCAGGCCCGCAATGATTGGGGCGGCTCGATGTACCCGATGGTGCCAGGCCATGAGATCGTCGGCCGCGTCACTCACGTCGGCGCGCAGGTCACCAAGGTCAAACCCGACGACTATGCAGGCGTCGGCTGCATGGTGGATTCCTGCCGCCGCTGCCCGGCTTGCCACGAGGGCCTCGAACAGTATTGTGAGGAAGGACCGACCTGGACCTACAATGCCAAAGAACGCGGCAGCGAGCAATTAACCTTCGGCGGCTATTCCGAGCGCGTCGTGGTCGAGGAGCGGTTCGTGGTCAAAATCCCCGCCAGCCTCGACTTGCAGGCCGTCGCCCCGCTGCTGTGCGCAGGCATCACGACGTATTCGCCGCTGCGCCACTGGCACGTCGGCAAAGGCCAGCGGGTCGGCGTGATCGGCCTGGGCGGGTTGGGCCACATGGGCGTTAAATTTGCCAAGGCCTTCGGCGCGCAGGTGGTGATGATCACCACCTCCCCGGCCAAGGGCAAGGATGCCCTCCGCCTCGGCGCCAGTGAGGTACTCGTCTCAAAGGACTCGGCCGCGATGGCTAAACAAGCCAAGAGCTTCCATTTCCTGCTCAACACCATTCCCAATCCGCACGATCTCAATCCTTACCTGGCGCTGCTGAAGCGCGACGCTACAATGGTGTTAGTTGGGGCGCTGACTGCGCTCGAACCGCCCCTCCAAGGCCATAACCTCATCAGTGATCGCCGCCGCCTCGCCGGCTCGGTCATCGGCGGCATGCCGGAAACCCAGGAGATGATTGATTTCTGCGCCGCGCATAACATCGTCAGCGACGTCGAGGTGGTGCCCATCCAATCCGTCAACCAAGCCTACGAGCGCCTGCTCAAGAACGATGTGCGCTACCGCTTCGTCATTGACATGGCCTCGCTGAAATAAGCAAGCCCCGGGACTCATCGCGCCGCGAGATGCGGGCTTCGCCCAAGCCCCCGTCCATTACGCGTCAGGCCCCCCGGTCCCAGTCACAACGCCGATTCGTCGTTCCCTAACATCGGAGGATTCGTGAGCCCTGCCGAGCCGCGTGCAGGTGCCTCCGTCTTGCCTCCGTTGTCCCTCGGCAATATGAACGCAGGTAGAACGACGGACGCCCCGGAGGGCGGGCGGGAATGGCCGGTGGGGGTGGGTTCCCGATTAGGTGTTTGCGCGCCAGGCCACGTTTCTTATTGGCAAGCGGCCCACGAATTTTAGTATCGAGGCGGTTAAATCTATGGCCGACGACAAGAAACACGTCTATGACGAGAGCAAGATCAAGACGCTCTCCTCGCTGGAGCACATCCGGCTGCGCACCGGCATGTACATTGGCCGCATCGGCGACGGCTCGCACTACGACGACGGGTGCTACATCCTGCTCAAAGAGGTGGTGGATAACGCCATTGATGAGTTCATCATGGGCTACGGCAAGGAGGTGCAGATCAATATCCAGGACCGGGCGGTGTCGGTGCGGGATTTCGGGCGGGGCATTCCCCTGGGCAAGGTGGTGGACTGCGTTTCCAAGATCAACACGGGGGCAAAGTACAACGATGACGTGTTCCAGTTCAGCGTCGGGTTGAACGGCGTCGGCACCAAGGCGGTCAATGCGCTCTCGAAGGTCTTCCGGGTGTGCAGCTTCCGCGAGGGACAGTTCGCCGAGGCCTCGTTCAAGCAGGGCAAACTCAAGAAGGAGACCAACGGCAAAGCGCCCAGGGAGGCGGATGGAACGCTCATCGAGTTCGAGCCCGACCCGGAGGTGTTCAAGGAGGTCACGTTCCGGCCCGAGCACGTGGAGCGGCGGCTGCGGCATTACAGCTACCTGAACTCGGGGCTCAAGCTGCTGTATAACGGCAAGACCTTTCAGTCCCGCAACGGGCTGTTCGACCTGGTCATGGAGGACCTGCAGGCCGACGGCAGCGAGCCGATTTACCCGCCGCTGCATTACGCCGAGAAGACGCTGGAGTTCTGTTTCACCCATAGCAACAGCCGCTACGGCGAGACGTTCTATTCGTTCGTGAACGGGCAGTACACCAGCGACGGCGGCACGCACTTGAGCGCCTTCCGCGAGGGGCTGCTTAAGGCGGTCAACGAATACGCGCAGGAGAAGTTCGACGGCGACGACGTGCGCGAGAGCATGGTGGGTGCAGTGTCCATCCGGCTCAAGGATCCCGTGTTCGAGTCGCAGACCAAGAACAAGCTGGGCAACACGGAGATCCGCACCGAACTGGTCAACCGGGTGCGCGAGGAGCTCTTGCAGTTCTTCAACCGCAACAAGGACATCGTCGAGAAGATTGTCGCCAAGGTCCAGGACACGCGCCAGCTCCGCAAAGAGCTCCAAGAGGTGAAGAAGCTGGCACGGGAGCGGGCCAAGGCCATCACCATTCGCATCCCGCAGCTCAGGGACTGCAAGGAGCACTACAACAAAGGCAAAGGCAAGGGCAAGGGGACGATGGTGTTCATCACCGAAGGGCAGTCAGCCGCCGGCTCGATCGTGAGCTGCCGCGAGGTCGAGACGCAGGCCATTTTTGTCCTCCGGGGCAAGCCGCTGAATGTCTGGGACTTGAAACGGGATGTCGTCTATAAGAACGACGAGCTCTACAACCTGATGCGCAGCCTGGATATCGAAGACAATCTCGAGGGCCTCCGCTACGAGAAGGTCATCCTCGCCACGGACGCCGACGTGGACGGCCTGCACATTCGCAACCTGATGATCACTTACTTCTTCCGCTTCTTCGACCAGCTCGTGCGCGACGGCCACCTGTTCGTGCTGGAGACGCCGCTGTTCCGCGCGCGCAACAAGGAGCAGACCCTCTACTGCTACTCCGAGGCCGAGCGGGATGCGGCGGCGCAAAAGCTGGGTGCGAGCTGCGAGATCACGCGCTTCAAGGGCCTGGGCGAGATCAACCCGGCGGAGTTCAAGCAGTTCATCGGCAAGAACATGCGCCTGAGCCAAGTCGAGTATGCCCCGAAACACGACGCCGCCGGCATCCTGAGCTTCTACATGGGCAAGAACACCCCCGAGCGCAAAGACTACATCATGGAGAACCTCGTGGTGCCGGTGGAGGAGTAAGCCCGAATCTTCCCATGTCTGCCAAACGCAAGAACAACCCCAACCAGCCAGAACTGCCCATCCAGGAGCTTCCGGATAACACACCGGGCATCGTGAACGCCGCGCCCATGCCGAAAGGTGGCAACGGCGAGCCCCCGAAGCGCAAGCGCGCCAAGGGCGGCAACGGGGCCACGCACGTGCTGGCCGAGAATGTCGTTCTGCCGGCCCCGACGCGGCCCTTTGTGCCCGGCAAGATCGAGCTGCCACTGCACCGCCGGGTCAATCGCGGCTTCCTTGACTATGCGTCCTACGTCATTCGCGACCGCGCCATTCCCAACCTGGCGGACGGCCTCAAGCCCGTCCAGCGGCGCATCCTCTGGGCGCTGCACGACAAGGACGACGGGCGCTTCATCAAGGTCGCCAACGTCGTCGGCCACGCCATGCAATACCATCCGCACGGCGACGCGTCCATCGGCGACGCGCTGGTGGTGCTGGCCAATAAGCGCTACCTGATCGAGGGCCAGGGCAACTTCGGCAACCTCTTCACCGGCGACCTCGCCGCCGCGCCGCGCTACATCGAGTGCCGGCTGACTGAGCTGGCGCGCACCGAGCTGTTCAACGACGAGATTACCGAGCTGGTGCCCAGCTACGACGGCCGCAACAAGGAGCCCGTGGCGCTGCCCAGCAAGCTGCCGCTGCTGCTGATGCTCGGCACCGAAGGCATCGCCGTGGGCATGTCCTCGCGCATCCTGCCGCACAACTTCCCCGAGCTGCTCGAAGCGCAGATCGCCATCCTCAAGAAGCAGCCGTTCAAGTGCCTGCCCGATTTCCAGACCGGCGGCCTCATGGACGCCCGCGGCTACAAGGACGGCACGGGCGAGATCAAGGTCCGCGCCAAGCTGAAGGTCAAGGACGACTCCACGATCGTCATCAAGGAGATTCCGCCCACCACCACCACGGATTCGCTCATTGACTCCATCGAAGACGCCTCGCGCAAAGGCAAGATCAAGGTCAAGAGCATCAACGACTTCACCTCCGAGGAGGTGGAGATTGAGGTGAAGGCGCCGAGCGGCGTGAGCGCGGAGCAGTTGGCGGACGCGCTCTATGCGTTTACCGATTGCGAAGTCACCATCTCCAGCCGCATCGTCGTCATCCGGAACAACCGGCCGGTCGAGCTGACCGTGTCCGAGGTCCTGCGGGAGAACACGGCGCAGTTGGTGGAGATTCTCAAGCGCGAGCTGGAGCTGAAAGAAACCAAACTGCAGGACGAGCTGCATTTCCGCACGCTGGAGCGCATCTTCATCGAGGAGCGCCTCTACAAGAAGATCGAGCAGTGCAAGACCAATGAAGCCGTCCTGGCTGCCGTCCGCAGCGGCTTCAAACCCTTCCGGCGGCAGATGGTTCGCGAGCTGACGGAGCCCGACATCGAGCGGCTCCTCGCCATCCGCATCCGCCGCATCTCGCTCTTCGACATTAACAAGCACCGCGAGGAAATGGAGCAGGTGAAGGACTCGCTTGCCGAGACGCGCAAGAACCTGAAGAACCTCACCCGATACGTCGTGGGCCACCTCGAAGCCTTGCTCGCCAAATACGGGCCGCTGTATCCGCGGCTTACCCGGTCAAGTCGCTATGACGAGGTGGACGCCAAAGAAGTCGCCTTCAAGGCCTTCAAGGTCGCCTACGACCGCGAGTCCGGCTACGTCGGCTACAAGGTCTCCGGCGAAGAGTTCCACGTCGAGTGCACCAAGTTCGACAAGATCATCCTGGTCTTCAAGGACGGCCATTACCGGGTGACGGAGCTGCCGGAGAAGCTCTTTGTGGGCCCGGACCTGTTCTATTGCGGCCTGCCGGAGCGCGACCGGGTGTTCACCTGCGCCTACACCAACCGTGAGGCCACCTACCTCAAGCGCTTCACCTTCGGCGGCACGATCCTGAACAAGGTGTATCACTGCATCCCGCCCAAGTCGCGGGTGCTGTTCTTCGAGCCGGACACCCCGCCCGAGCTTTTCATCCGCTACAAGCCGGCGCCCTACCAGAAGATCAACCAGCAGACCTGCAAGCCGGCCGAGGTGGATGTGAAGGGCCCGAAAACGCGCGGAAGACAGATTTCAATTAAGGACGTGTCCTCCATTACCAGCCAGCCCACGCGCGGCTGGGACCCGGAGGCGGCGACCACCCACCTGCAATTCGCGTAGGCAGGCCCATGCGCCGGGTTGATGTGTCCGGAATCCTTGTTCCGGGACGGACCATCCGACCTGTCAGCCAGGCTCAGACATCTCGTACCAGCAGAAGCGACGGGTCAAGTCCTGGTTTAAATTTGTCACTTCCGCGGGAGCGGAAGTGACCACTTGT
>DAOPPX010000177.1:0-7734 GCA_035358715.1 Verrucomicrobiota bacterium | reverse complement strand
AAAACCCAAACCCTTTCGCCCAAGTCGCGCCTTCCAGAATGTCCAAACTCCAGTGGCGGCGGCTATGCCGCCGCCAGACGACAGACTGCCGGCGAGGGAAGCCCGCAATATGGGCCGCCTCCGTGGTCCACGTCATCGCGCGCATGAACTTCCTGTTCGACCGCAGCCAGCCCGTCCACCTCACCTTCGATACAATTTACGGCTGGTTTCAGGCCAACAAGACCACCGTCGGCAACAAAGCGACCGAGATCGAACGCGCCCTGCGCCTGCACCAACATTCCGAGCCCGGCCTGTGCCGCCGGGATCTCATTGATAGCTTCGCGACCGTCAGGCTACCGAATGGGATGCTCCTCAGCCTGGGCATGGCAAAGCAAATGGGACTCGTGCCCCCGGATGCCATGCCCTGATTCCTCATCTGGCGCTTTAATGCGGCCCGGCAGGCGATACACTCCAATGCAATGATCTATCTCGACCACAATGCCACCACGCCCGTCTGGCCTGAGGTTCTCGAGGCGATGCGGCCCTATTTTTGCGAGGAGTGGGGCAATCCGTCGAGCGCATATAGGTTCGGCTCAAAGCTCAAGGGCGTGATCGAGACAGCGCGGGCGCAGGTCGCGGAATTGATCGGGGCGCATCCGCGAGAGATCATTTTCACGTCGTGCGCCACGGAGAGCAACAACGCGGCCATTCATGCGGCGCTGAAGGCCCATTCCGGCAAGCGCCACATTGTTACCTCGGCGGTGGAACATTCCTCAGTGCTGAATTACTGCAAGGCGCTGGAGAAGGATGGCTGCCGTGTGACGTATCTGCCGGTGGACCGGGATGGGCTTCTGAACCTCGCCGACCTGGAAAGCGCAGTTACGGACCAGACCGCCGTCGTATCGCTGATGTGGGCTAACAACGAGACGGGTGTGTTGTTTCCAGTGAAGCAGATTGCCGAGCTTTGCCGCGCGCGGGGAGTGCTCTACCACTGCGACGCTGTCCAGGCTGCGGGCAAGGTAGAAATTGACCTGTCGCTGGAAACTGGGATGCAGGCCGACTACCTTTCGCTCACGGGCCACAAGTTTCATGCGCCCAAAGGCATCGGTGCCCTCTATGTGCGTCGCAAAGCGCCCTTCTCACCGCTCCTTCACGGCGGGCACCAGGAACGGAACCTGCGCGGCGGCACCGAGTGCGTGCCCTTGATAGCTGGGCTCGGGAAGGCGGCGGAACTGGCGTGGAAACGGGTGCCGGGCTACGACAAAAAGATTCGTCCACTGCGGGATGCGCTGGAGGAAGGCATCCTCCGCTCTATTCCCAATACTGAGTTGAATGGCCACAAGACTCAGCGGTTGGCCAACACGACCAACATCACCTTCCGCGGCCTTGAATCCGAGGCCCTGCTGATTCTGTTGGATAAGGAAGGCATCTGCGCCTCCTCGGGCTCCGCTTGCCTGGCTGATTCCGACCAACCTTCCCATGTAGTGAAGGCAATGAAGCCAGATTCCGCAGCTTCCCGCCAAATGATCCGCCTCTCGCTGGACACGGCAAGCACGACGGTCGAAGTCAAGAAGGCATTGAGCGCCGTCGAACACGCGGTCAGGGTGCTGCGCTGTTAGCGACGGCATGAAGCTGCCGCGCCATCTGACCGCAGCGTGTTCGGCCCGCGCCGCCCGCTTACGCGAAATTGATATTGCCGCGCAGTCCGCCCTCTCCGGCGGTGTCCAAAAGATGGACCAAGGCAGCTCGCTCCAGGGCGCGGGACCGGCGGCGGATTAGGATAATGATTCCGCAGTGAGGCACGCGCTCCGCTGCCGCGCGGAAGTCATCCCGGTTGCAGGTAATGAGCAGGCATTGTCTCTGGGTCGCCTGGCTCAGCACCTCGTCATCCGGCGTGCGGACGGAAAGAGCCTCGCGCAGCTTGATCACCTCGTGGCCCAGCGCCTCCAGGGAGAAGGCAACGTCGTCGGGCACGTCGTGGTCCAGAAGGAACTTCACGGCGTGGGCGCGGCCATCTGGCGGGCCACCAGCACGTCAATCTCCCCCCGGTGATCCTCGTAATACGCCAGGCATTCATAGACCTGGGCCCGAGTGACGTTTGGCAAGCACCGGGTGACGATGCTCTCCACCGTCTCGCCATTTTGGAGCAGACCGATCACGTCGTGGACACCGATGCGCGTGTCCTCGATGATGGCATTGCCGCCGCGGACTCCCGGTTGGCGGGTGATATAGCGGTAGGCGGTGGCGATTGGACTTGTTCCGTTCATAGAGGTCAACTTAACTCAGGCCTGTTGCGCAAGCCAGCCTTTGATGTCGGCCACCTTTCAGGTGTCTTCAGCCAACCAACCCTGACTTCTTTCTCTGCTTGTCTGAAGTCCAACCAGTGTCACCCGTTAGGGTCCTAATGGCTGGCGAGCGGTCTGGAATCGCAACTCATGTTCGTTTTCATTCCACCCTGTATAGGTCCACAAAGCGTGTTACTGCGGTAACAAGCGCGCATTCCGCGCGCCCCATTCCACTTTGGCGCTCGTTTCACGACCCAGTGAGGCCGAGGGAATGGCAGATAGCAAGGGCGAAGTCGCCCAAGGGCGCATCTCAGCGTTTGAGCGGCCTTCTCCGGGCAAAGGCACCCGAGACAGGGCGGGGAGCGGACGATGGCGAGAGGGTGGAGCTTGAGCGCATAGAAGGTGCGCAAGTGTTGTGCGGCTGGCCCTGCCGCGAAGGCAGGGCGCTGCTATCGGATGCCTTGAAAAATCTTCTCCCGGCGGTTGCCCCGGGACATGACATGGTAAACCGCCCCGGCGTATTGAATGCGCAGCTTGCGGGCCATAAACCGCCAGAGAGCTAATTCCGCTCGTGAAAAAGCGTCAAGACCGAAGAGTGCACAATGTCATTGACCGACACCTTTTAGTGACCGTGGTGGAGACGTTGCCGGCCAGGTCGGTGGCGTGGAGGGTGATGGTGTTGACGCCGTTGGTCAGCGGGACATCCAGGCACTCGAACCAGTTGGTGGTAAAGGCGAGCAGGTTGGTGGCAAACCATTGCCCGGTCACATAGCCTTCCAGGTTCGTGAGGGTGCCGGCGTTATTGGCTAGATCGTAGCGCACGCTGGCTAGCGGTTCGGTGCTGTAACCTTGCAGTTGCAGCACCGGCTGCGAGACGGTGGAATTCGATGGGCTGGTGACAAAAACCGCCGGGGCGGCAGGGTCGCGGAGGAGCCGAAAGCCGATCCAGGTGGCCCGCGAGACCGAAGCCCTGCCCTTGAGGCCAATCTAGCTGAAGCAGTAGGGCACAGCGCGCGTCACAATTACTCTAGCCGTTCCTGCCAGACTGGGTGTCCGACGGCTTCTCAACTTTTATCCTGATGGGAGAAAAACGAACAACTGGATACGTCCAGTGATTCGTCACCCAAACGGCGCGAAGGAGCTGCATTTGGACCTCCAGTGTGTAAACGCCGGGCTTCTTCATCTGGAAGAGCTTTGCAGGTGCCGGAAGTATCGGACCGGTAAAGCCGCCGCCCCGGCTATCGTACGGCCCTTGCGCCTCAATGTTTGCCCTGCTCCAACCATGCACAGTATCCTCATACCGGATGCGATCAAATTTGGTGCCGAACGTTTCCCCTAACCTTGTCTTTGGGACCGCCTTTCCGTCGGGACCAGTCATATGGAGTCTTGCCAGTTGTGGGGGGCCAGGATAGCAGAGTTCCACCTTTCCGCTCTCACAAAAAGGACTCCACATAAGCTCGTTGTCAAAGCGGAACGGTTCAACAGAAGAAAAAGGGTTCGCTTTGTAGCCAAGCGACCGGTGGTCCCAAGAGGCGACAACGACGTAAATACCATGATTGGTTTCAGATAAGCCCAGCGCAAAAGCGTTTGCCACGGCGCCGGACCAGACTGCCAAGAGAAGAATGCTTGAAGTTTTCACGGACGTGATCCTCTACTATGACTAATTTGGATTCGAAAACACATGGGTCCAAACGGGCCAATCGGAGGAACTATCCGGCCCGGTAGGGCCCGTGACCGAATTAGGACTGATATTCGTGCTGGGGGACGAGGCACCGAATGAGGTGCTCCAGGTCAGCTTGCCGAGCGGCACGAAAATGCTTCCAGAGAGCCTTGGGTTAAACATGACGTAATCCACGAAGCTCGCATTCATATGGAATGAGCTAACCCACCCGTTGTTGGGCGCATCGTCAAGCCAGATGATATTATTGAGTTGGCCGTTGAAGGGGTTGACCGAATTCGTCAGAACGAAAACCCAAGTGTTAGGGTAGGGGTTGCTGTTGTCAAGCTCATTACTTATGTTGATGGGTGGCAAGGCTGTAGCATCAATCGTGCAAATCTGCGTGATCTCCGCTTCCCCAGGGAAATGTGGTGACAGAACTTGCACCTTGTAAGACATGTTGTTTGTCTGGTGGTTTCCCAGCCCGATTGCGCCAAAACACAGATGGTTCCAAGGCGTCAGCCAGATGTTTGTCGGAGGACCATGGAACGCAGGGTTTACCATCACAACGCTCGGCCGGAACACCTTGAACTTACCCCATTCTGTGAGCTTGGCGCTCTGCCCGTTGTTGAAGAACATCTCGAGACACAATCGCACATTCTTGTCACCGCCCGAGACGTACCACGCGGTTGGCATCGCCTGCGTTAGCACGCTTGGATCCACATCGTAGGTAACGCAGCCAGCGCTGTTGGATGGGAACTGGCGGTTGACGTATTTTGCGGACATCACCCAGTCGTAGGAACTGCTCCTCACACCGGGCGGGGCGCCGGCGTATGCGGGCGGCTGAGCCCACGTTGCCAAGAAGGGAATGAATTGCCCGACGCAGAACTTCGCATCCGAGACCACCCGGCCCGGCTCCAGCATCGCCGTGGACGCCCACAGACGAAGTTTGTGCCTGGTGGCCGAGGGTTGGGTCATCGTGTAATAGGGATTGCCCAAGACCCTCGGGGTCACGATGAGGGTCTTCCCGCCCGGCAGCGCTTTGAACAACCGCCCGTCGTTGCCCAACGGGCCAAGGCCGCCGAGACGAATGTCTGTCGGGGCAATCTCATACCCGTCAGGGTCCTCGTAATCCATCTCCGGCCAGAAGTAGTCGCCCACGCCCCGGGCTGTGGCGGTCAACTGTAGCAGGCTGTTGCGAGGGGCGACCTGTTTGCCGTTGGTCCGCAGCACATAGACCGTGTGAGCGCTCCGCTGGCGGGCGTCCCGGCCAATGACCTGCGAGCCGTCACAGACCTCCCGGCTTGGACTGACCTCGCAGAATTCCCCGGGCCACGTCGTACCGGCCACGCAATTCGCGCATACCCCCTCGCCCCTGATCCCGCAAATGTTCGCGCCCCGCTGCAAGTCGCCACACTCTATCCCGGCCCCGTCCGCATCCCAAAGAGCCAAGTTCCAGCCGTAATACTGATCATCGGCCTCACCCCAGCACAGACTCTCAAACCCACTCCCCGGTTCGTTCAGCTCCCAGCAAACGCTCTCCGTCCAAGTCTCGCCGTAAACCCCGTCGCTGGTCTCAAAATCGTCCACCAGACTCTTGTCGTAGTGGACCTGCACCACCACCGGGGGCTTGTCCGCGTCGGCCTCCACCTCCCGGGCTTGGGGCGAGGACGGGTTGCCCGGATCGGCCAGGGTGCAGTTGGTGCCTCCGCCTCCGCCGCTGAAGGGCGCGCCGTTCGGGATCGCGCGCGCTTGAATGACCGCGGTGCCACCTTGGTTGACCGGCACCTGGTCCACACCCCAGGTTCCGTCGCCGCTGACGGTGGCTTGCACTCCGTTTACCCACACCGCGTAGCCGCCGGCGCTGAAGCTCCCGCTGACCGAAATGAACGGCGGGTTGAGGTCCGTGCTCGACAGGTCGTCAATCGTGATCGTGACGTCGCTCTGGACTACGGCCAGGCTCATCACGTTGGTCAGGCCCGCGGCATTGTTCATCGTCAGCACTAACGTATTCGTGCCGGGCGCCAGCGGCAAGCGCTCCACCCACAACAGCCCGTTGCGCTCTACCAGGCCGCTGGCCTCGCTGGTCAGGCCGTTGGTGTCAGTGATCTGCGCCGTGACGGTCGCCGTCGGGTCATCCAGCAGGCCCCGCAGGGTGAAGCTGCTCCCGCTCACCTGCGCGCCATCCTGTGGCCAGTACAGCGTCAGGGCGGGCGGATTGGTGACGCCGGAGTAATCCAGGGTGTAGTTAGTGACCGTGGTGGAGACGTTGCCGGCCAGGTCGGTGGCATGGAGGGTGATGGTGTTGACGCCGTTGGTCAGCGGGACATCCAGGCACTCGAACCAGTTGGTGGTAAAGGCGAGCAGGTTGGTGGCAAACCATTGCCCGGTCACATAGCCTTCCAGGTTCGTGAGGGTGCCGGCGTTATTGGCTAGATCGTAGCGCACGCTGGCTAGCGGTTCGGTGCTGTAACCTTGCAGTTGCAGCACCGGCTGCGAGACGGTGGAATTCGACGGGCTGGTGATAAAAACCGCCGGGGCGGCAGTGTCGCGGAGGAGCCGAAAGCCGACCCAGGTGGCCCGCGAGGCCGAAGCCCTGCCCTTGAGGCCAATCCATACGTCGTGTGGGCCTTCACTCGAACCCAGGTCCACCGGCACCGTGGGACTATAGGCGGTCCACGTGGCAGCGGCGAAGTTGGTGCTGTCGCGCAACACCGCGACTTGGGACGGCACACCTCCGAGGACGGTCAATGCAGCGGGGGCGGCAGCGTTCACTCGGAGGTTGTCGAACAGGGCGCGGAAGCGGATTTTATTCGGGTCAATGCCGTTCTGCCACTCGGTCAGAAGGGGCACCCCGTCCCCATCGTAATCGGTCGAGGCGGGCATCAACCCGCCCAGGAAGGTCACCTCCCAGTGGTCCGGAATGGTGTTGCCGTTGAGGTCATTCGACAGCGCGTTGGTTTCTCCCGCCAAGGACCGGCACGCATCCGTGATGCCTTGGGCGTCCATTCCGTTGGTGGTCCCGAGGATGAAAAAGCCGGCGCCGCCCTGAAGGTTGGTGAGGGTGAAACTGCTCTGGCCAAACAGACCTCGAGCCACCCAATACCAGCCCTGGCTGCCTGGCGATGGGAGCCCCGGGGCGTAGAAGAGGTCGAAGACGCCGGGTTCCGGCGCCTGGAGGGCCAGCGTGGCCGCAGTGCCGTTCAGCTCATTGGTCGCCCACACCCCTTCAAACCAGAGGTCGTTGGTCGGGTAACCGAAGCTGGCCTGCGCGCCGCCCCTGCTGCCGGGCGCAGCGTTGGCGCCTCCGCCCCCACCCTCCGGCGCGGGCAACTCCTCGGCAGCCTGCCTGGCCAGCCGCAGCACCTGTCGCTGCGCGGCCAGTTGGGCGTAGTCAATGTCGAGGTCTCCCATAAACACCACATTCGTGCCCCACGAGGGCGATAGGTAGAGGGGGACGTTGAAATCGCTAAGCACGTTGCATGGCGTCGGCGGCCAGGTTGTGAACCTCTGGAGCGAATAGTAGTTGCACACCGTCGGCGGAATGGCCGACGCGTCAACCCGCTGGAGGTCCGCTGGCGGCCCTGGAGCAGTCTCCGCCCGGGCTGAAATTGAGGGGCCGCTCCCGGTGAGTGCCAGCGAAAGGATCAAAACCTGTGTCTGGAGACTTCGGTGGTTCGCTTTCATAGTCCCGATGGACCAGCATCATTATAGCAGGCGACGGCCCTGCCGCAAGTCAAATGCTATTAGTTGTTTCACTACCCGAATCCTTAGCGAACGCGCGGAGTGACCCAAACTGTGGCCACGACGCAC
>DAOPPX010000176.1:0-7967 GCA_035358715.1 Verrucomicrobiota bacterium | reverse complement strand
ACTGGAAAGACAAGAGTTGCGAAATCCAAAGCCCCGTCCGCCCCGGAGACCGCCTTCGCCCCCGCCAAGGTTATTTCGCCGCTTCGCCGAAGCGTGTACAAGGGGAGCACAGGGGATGCACGGCAGGAGTACGAGGGGCTGAAGCGTGGGCACCCGGCGAGCATCCCAGGTACACCCCTTGTACACGGCTTATTGGGGGCGCTGCGGCGGCTGGTGAGGGTGGGGGTGGGCGGGGCGAGCGCCTGAATAGGACGCACCCGTTCTGGAGCCTAACCCCTTGCGCCACAAAGGTTCTGACACTTTTGTCGGAACATCTGCCCGCCACTCCTGTGGCGTTTGGCGCATGGCACAACGTAAGGTTCCTTTTCGTCGGCCCAGTGCGGACGAGCAAACCGTGCTGGGTCAAATGCAGATCAAACTCACAGCCGAGCGCGCCATCCCAAGGCAGGGTTCGTCCTGAGCTTGTTTCGGCGGGGCGTAGTCAGCTTCGCCCAGGTCTGGGCAGCCCAATGCCGGAAGCGCAACCCCAAGAGCCGCGTGACCATTCGCAAATTCCGGCAGCGCTTCAGCCGCGCCGATGGTGGCCCCAACCGCCTGCATGCGCGGATGTTCGCCAAATCTCCTGTTTCCTGGCGCTCCCCAACTTGAAAAGGTGGGTCCTGCCTCGACGCGCAGGGCGGTCGGTGCTTGTCTCGGACCCGCGACTGGGTTACTGCTAAACAGATGGACATTGCCCGAGATGCTCGGATTTATGTGGCTGGTCACCGTGGCTTGGTTGGTAGCGCGATCTGGCGTGAACTGCAGCGGCGCGGCTTCACGGGCCTGATCGGCCGCACTCATGGCGAACTGGATCTGCTGGACGGGGCTGCCGTCAGCAGGTTCTACGCGCTGGAAAAGCCCGAATACGTTGTGGACGCGGCGGCCAAGGTGGGCGGCATCCTGGCCAACGACCGGCACCCGGCGGAGTTCATCTTCCAGAATCTGCAAATCCAGAACAACCTAATTCACGGCGCTTACGTGGCTGGAGTGCGCAAGTTGCTGTTCCTGGGCAGTTCCTGTATTTACCCGCGGTTGGCTTCGCAGCCAATGAAGGAGGAGTATCTTCTTACCGGGCCACTCGAACCTACCAATGAGTGGTATGCGGTGGCAAAGATCGCCGGCATTAAAATGTGCCAGGCCTATCGGCGCCAATACGGCTGTGATTTTATCAGCGCCATGCCCACCAACATGTACGGGCCGAACGACAATTATGACCCGCAGAACTCGCATGTGCTGCCTGCTCTGATCCGCAGGTTCCACGAGGCCAAGGCGGGCAACGCGACAACGGTGACCTGCTGGGGCACAGGATCGCCGTTCCGGGAGTTCCTTTATGCGGATGACCTCGCCCGGGCTTGTGTGTTCCTGCTCGAGCGTTACAGCGAGGAGCAGTTCATCAACGTAGGGTCCGGCTCTGAGGTGTCGGTTCGAGAGTTGACCGAAACGGTCGGGCGGGTGGTCGGGTATGCCGGCAAGATCGTCTGGGACACGAGCAAACCGGACGGCATGCCACGCAAGCTGATGGACAGTTCGCGCCTGTTCGCGCTCGGCTGGAGGCCCCAGGTCAGTCTCGAGGCAGGCATTCGCCTGGCCTACGAGGACTTTCTGAAACGGTTCGGCTGACACCGCATCGGGGCACAGCTATGGCATCCAAACGGGTCGTTGTTGTCGGTGCGGGCATTGTGGGGCTGGCCACGGCGCATAAGCTGGCGGCGCGTTGTCCGGGGGTGCGCATCACCGTGCTGGAGAAGGAAGGCCGTGTTTGTGCGCATCAGAGCGGGCACAACAGCGGCGTCCTGCATTCCGGGCTGTACTACAAGCCGGGTTCGCTGAAAGCGAGGCTGGCGGTGACGGGGATTCGCGAGATGGTGGCCTTTTGCCAGAAGCATTCGGTGCCGCACGAACTTTGCGGCAAGCTGGTGGTGGCAGCGGACGAAGCCGAGATGCCCCGGTTGCATGGCCTGCAGGAGCGCGGCCTACAGAACGGCCTGGAGGGGCTGCGCCTGCTCGATCGCGAGCAGATGCGTGAGGTCGAGCCACACGTGGGCGGCGTTGCCGCCTTACGCGTTCCCCAGGAAGGCATCGTGGACTATGGGAAAGTCTGTGAGGCTCTCCAGAAGGAGATCGAAGGCAGCGGGGGATCAGTTGTGCTGGGGGCCAAGGTCACGGGGCTGCAGCTCCGGAACGGTGAGTGGCGGATTGGCAGCACGAAAGGGGATTGGCCGGCGGACTTTTTGATAAACTGCGCCGGGCTGCAGTGCGACCAATTGAGCATGCTCGCCGGCGAGAAGCGCGAGGTGCGCATCGTGCCTTTCCGCGGCGAGTATTACGCCATCAAGCCGGAGCGGGCGTACTTGGTGCGCAACCTGATCTACCCTGTGCCGGATCCGCAGTTTCCCTTCCTGGGTGTGCATTTCACGAGGCTTATTCACGGAGGCAGGGAAGCCGGGCCCAACGCGGTGCTGGCTCTTGCCCGCGAGGGCTACCGGAAAACGGACGTGAAGCTCGCCGACGTGTGGGACGCACTGACGTTTTCTGGCTTGTGGCGTTTCATGGCGAGGCACAAACGCATGAGTTGGGACGAGTTGCGACGCTCTTTCAGCAAGCGGTTGTTCTGCGCCTCGCTGCAACGGCTGGTGCCGGAAATTCAGGAGGCTGACCTGATGCCGGGAGGCGCCGGCGTGCGCGCGCAGGCGATGTCACCAGACGGCACCCTAGTTCAGGACTTCTGCCTGTTGAGTCGGCCGCAGGCGCTGCACGTGCTGAATGCGCCCAGTCCGGCGGCGACGGCTGCGCTGGCGATTGGCGAGGAAATCGCAAATCTGGTTGCCAGGGAGCGCTGAGTTGCTCTACTTAATGCTCGTTTCATCAATATGAAGATTCTAATTACTGGCGGCGCAGGCTATCTGGGTTCAGTGCTGGCTCCGACCCTGCTGGGGTTGGGACACGAAGTCACGGTGGTGGATAACTTCCTGTTTCGGCAGAGCAGCCTGACCGATTGCTGCCATTGCGAGGGGTTCCGGGTGGTGCGCGGAGATTGCCGGGATGCGGCGCTGATGACGCAGTTGGTTGCCGGAGCGGATGTCATCATTCCGCTGGCTGCGCTGGTGGGGGCGCCCATGTGCGATCGTGATCCGGTAGCCGCGCGCACGACTAACTTCGAGGCGGTGGCCATGCTCTGCCGCATTGCTTCAGCTTCCCAACGCATCCTCATGCCGGTGACCAACAGTGGCTATGGCGTCGGGGAGAAGGGCAAGTTCTGCACCGAAGAAACGCCGCTGCGGCCCATCTCATTGTATGGCATAACGAAAGTGCAGGCTGAAGAGGTTATTCTGCAGCGTGAGAACAGCATCAGCTTCCGCCTTGCCACTGTTTTCGGCGTCTCGCCGCGGATGCGGATTGACCTGTTGGTGAATGATTTTGTTCACCGGGCCGTAAATGACCGGGCGGTGGTTATCTTCGAGGGGCACTTCAAGCGCAACTACATCCATGTCCGCGATGTTGCGCGCGTATTCGTTCACGCTCTCACCCGATTTGAGGCGATGAAAGGGAAGGCATACAATGTCGGGCTCGACGACGCCAACCTCTCGAAGCTCGAGTTGTGTGCCGTGATTCAGAAGCATCTGCCGAAGTTCGTCTTTCTGGAAGCGCCGATCGGCGAAGATCCGGACAAGCGGGACTACATCGTTTCTAATGCGCGCATTGCTGCGGCGGGCTTCAAGCCTGAGTGGGACCTTGACCGGGGCATCCGTGAGCTGATCAAGGGGTTCACCATCCTGCGGAACAGCCTGTACTCCAACGTCTGAGGGCGGGTATGAGTTTGGAGCTGAGCCAGACAGTAGCGGTGGTGCTGGCGGGCGGGTTCGGGACCAGGGTGGCGCACCTGCTGCCGGGCGTGCCAAAACCGATGGTGCAGGTGTCAGGCAAGCCGTTTCTCGAATGGGTGGTGCGCTGGCTGGCGCGGCAGGGGATTCGGAAGGTCGTCCTTTCCACCGGCCACCTCGCAGAGGTGGTTGAGTTGCATTTTAGGTCCCAGCCCGTCGCAGGAGTATCAACGCGCTGTGTTGCTGAGAACCGGCCACTGGGGACCGCAGGAGGCTTCCTGAACGCAGCGCGATTGTCTGCGGAGGCACCGCCAGCCTGGCTGGTCGTGAATGGTGACTCTCTGGTTTTCGCCAATCTGACGGACGCAGCCATGGAGTTGAGCAGTTGTGCTGTCGCCGGTGCGGTGGTGGGGTGCGCAGTGCCGGATGCCGCGCGCTACGGTACGCTGGTGATCGGGCCGGCAGGAGAATTGCGAGGGTTTGCGGAGAAGCAGCCCGGAAGGGGAGTAATCAACGCCGGGATTTACCTCCTGCGAGATTCACTGGTGCGCCAATTCCCCAACAAGGTCCCGCTGAGTTTCGAGCAAGACGTGTTTCCGGGGTTGCTTGCCCGCGGTCTTGCGCTCAAAGTCTGCGCGGCGAATGCGCCGTTCCTCGATATTGGGACGCCCGAATCGCTGCGGCAGGCTGAGTCGTTCGTCAACCAGAACCGCGCGCAGTTTTGCGATTAGACTCGACATCATGAAAGGGCTGAATCAGAGCCGGGAGACTGTGTTCTCTACGCCGTGGTTCCAAGTCCTGGCCGACCAGGCCCAAGGCGGGGGCCAGCCCCATTATGTCATTCAGGGGCTGGACTTTGTAGTGATCGTGGCGCTGACACTACAGGATCAAATCCTATTGGTGCGCCAGTTCCGGGTGGCAGCGGGCGCGGTCACGCTGGAGTTGCCCGCAGGCCACATAGACCCAGGCGAAACGCCGGAACAGGCGGCTCGCCGCGAATTGCTCGAAGAAACAGGTTACGAGGCCGGGAATCTCGAGTTGCTGGCGAGCCTGTCACCTTCAGTGGCCCGATTCACCAACCGCATGTGGTGCTTTCTTGCGGCTGGGGCCGTGCCGGCTATCGGCGCGAACGCCCAACGCGAAGCCGGCGTGGATTTGATCCTCTATGACCGAGGCGTTCGGAGGCTGATCGGGGAGAAGGATTTCTACAGCGCACCGAATTATGCGGCGCTGCTTGTCGCGGTATTGCAGGGAAAACTGAAGGTCTAAGGCCATCGGCGCTGGAAGCGGCAATGGCCTCAGGTCGGCAAGCCCGTCCCAGCCGTCGAGGAGAGCCGGAGGGGGTATCAAATCTCGAGCACCTGTTGGTATTCCGGCACAAGGACCTCCGCTGTGGGAAGCATTTGCCGCAAGGTCTCGCCGAAGGCCAGGGCTTGCGCCTCTTCACCATGCACGACAGAGATCTTCTTGAGATCGCCCGTAATCCCCTCGACGTAGCGGCGAAGCTCGTTTTTGTCCGCATGCCCGGAGAATGAGTCGAGTGAGGCGATGCGAGCGCGGACCTCGTGCGGCTCACCGAAGATGTTCACCGGGTTCTGGCCGGACAGGATCTGCGCGCCCAGGGTATGTTCGGCGCAATAGCCAACGAAGAGAATCAGGTTCGCCGGATTGCCGATGTGGTTCGACAAGTGGTGGCGAATGCGGCCGGCTTCGGCCATCCCCGAGGCGCTGATGATGATGGCGGGCTCCTTTAGATCATTGAGTTTCATCGAATGTGCCACCTCGCGAATATAGGTTAGATTCTCCATTCCGAACGGATTCTGCTTTTCGCGCAAGAACTTGTAGATGGTCTCGTTGAAGCACTCGGGATGCAGCCGATAGACTTCGGTCGCATTCACACTGAGGGGGCTATCCACAAAGATGGGGACCCGAGGCAACTGCCCAGCCAGAGTCAATTGGTGTAGCGTAAAGACGACCTGCTGTGTCCGGCCTACAGAGAACGATGGAATAATGACCTTGCCTCTGCCACCAAGAGTTTCGAGCACCATCTTGCCAACGTCGGCCTCGGCACTGGCTCTAGGCGTGTGCGTGCGCCCGCCGTAAGTGCTTTCCACCTGAAAATAGTCCACGTTTTCCACCCGTTCGGGGTCCCGGAGAATGTCGTCATCGCCGCGTCCGATGTCGCCGCTGAAGAGATACCGATACTTGCGGCCGCCCTCACTGATGTCGAATACCACTTGTGCCGCGCCGAGGATGTGACCTGCATCGCGAAAAGTGACCGTAATGCCGTCGGAAATCGGGAATGGGCGGTCGTAGTTTATGCTGACAAACTGCTTGACCGCCCGGTCTGCA
Organism: Verrucomicrobiota bacterium; assembly: GCA_035358715.1. GTDB lineage: Bacteria > Verrucomicrobiota > Verrucomicrobiia > Limisphaerales > UBA8199 > UBA8199. The sequence goes on along the minus strand of DAOPPX010000176.1, from coordinate 1,755 downwards.
TCTGCGGCAGTGTAGAGTGGGTCCACAGGCGGGAGGCCCTGCTTGGCGCGCTTCTTAGAAACAAAGGCAGCGTCATCACGCTGAATCTGAGCCGAGTCCTCGAGCATAATACTCGCCAGGTCGCGGGTGGCAAAGGTGCAGTAGATGTTTCCCTCGAATCCCTGTCGGCAGAGGTTCGGCAGGTTGCCGCAGTGATCAATATGCGCGTGGCTCAGAACAACCGCATCAATTTGCCTCGGATCAAAGGGGAAAGTGCGGTTGCGTTCGATGGATTCACCGCGCCGACCTTGAAATAAGCCGCACTCCAGCAGAAGGCTTTGACCATTCAGCTCGAAGAGGTAGAGGGAGCCGGTTGTCGTGCGAGTGGCGCCGAAAAAATGAATTCGCATAGCGCAGAAGATGGGTTGCTGGGCAGGAAAGTCGAGCCAAACCTGAATCAGCCAGCCGCAAGAACAACCCGCCGGTGGTGCCCGCGCCCTTTGCGCGGGGCAGTCAGCTATGACGGAAGGTGATTCGCGCTTTGCCCAGATCGTAGGGGGACATTTCGACGTTGACCTTGTCCCCGACGCTGATGCGAATGAAGTGTTTGCGCATCTTGCCAGAAATATGGGCTAGCACTTCATGGCCATTGGGCAAAGCCACGCGGAACATTGTGCCAGGTAATACCTGTGTTACTGAGCCGGTTAACTCGATTGGTTCTTCCTTCGCCACGCAAAAAAAGCCTCTAACTTAACTGACATCGCCTGCCGACTTCGGCAAAAAGCACTGCTCTTCGCTTGTCTGGCCGCTGCAGGCCTTCCAGTATTCGCAATCCTGCATCCTCTGCGGATGAGAATCAAGCGACTTCTAAGGCCAAAAATCAGGTTGGACAAGTTGGGGGAAACCGATAGAGTCACCCACTGTTATGAAAACCAATCCTTTGACTAGAGTCCTGCTCGGCGTGCTGGTTGTCAGTGCGCTTGCCTCGGTCGTGTTGTGCTGGCTTTATATTTCTGACACGCGCCAACTGCGTTCGCTCCAGGGCCAGGCGAACATCATTAACAATAACCGGACTGTTATGACCGCGCTGGCCAATGACACGCTGGAGTACAGCAAGAAGAACCCGGCGATTGACCCAATCCTTGAGTCGGTCGGCTTGAAGCCGGCGAAATCCAATGTTCCGGCCGCAGTCAAACCCGCAACCAAGTAGTCGCATATGGACACCCTTGACAATCAATCCCCCGGGCAAGCAGAGATGAACAGCGTGCAGGCTCAATATGCCGCGTTGCAGCATTTGGTCGTATCCCTTTTGATCCTGGTAGTCGTGATCAGTGGCACGCTCAATATCTACTTCTTGCGGCAATGGAGAACTGTGAGCAAGGATCTTGCGGCGATTCGTCCGCAAGCCACGAAGATGATCGCCGACTACCAGAAAGTCAGTGGGCCCTTGATGAATGATTTCGTCAAGAAGGTTACTGATTACGGGCGGACTCATCCGGATTTTGCGCAGGTGCTGGCCAAGTACAACCTGCAAACCGCCACGCCCACTGACGCGACCGCAGCACCCCCCGCCTCGGCAGTCCCTGCGCCAAAGAAGAAGTAGGCTCGCGGCCGGATATTGACACTTGGGGGCGCGCAGCTGTGCGTTGCGCGCGAAGTGGTGTGCTGGCTGGCAACTGAGTAGGCTTGGTTGCGCTGTCGCGTGGCCCCGGTAAGTCGCGAGCCTCACACCTCCTGACCCGTGAGCATAGTTTTGAGGCGGCGAGGAAATGAGTT
>DAOPPX010000175.1:0-8073 GCA_035358715.1 Verrucomicrobiota bacterium | reverse complement strand
GGACGAACTCTGGGGGAGCACCTAAAACCCGGTGGTAGTGGCAAGATGCGCTCCGGCCGTTACTTGGGGCCAATATCCGTTTGACGTGGCGCCCTGCACTCGCTAGATTAAGCGGCTGTCTGGCATCCAGAGTAGCTCAATGGTAGAGCAGCCGGCTGTTAACCGGCGGGTTGCAGGTTCGAGCCCTGCCTCTGGAGCCAATTCGTCAGTCGTTGTTCTGCGCCGCGCACACAACCTCGCGGTTGGCATGGGCCGGCTTCCTTGACCGGTCCTGCCGCCCAAGCTCCGGCCGGCCTTCCAGCCAAAGCCCAAGCGCGGAGTGGCCGCTGAAGAGCCTCAGAGGATCGTTGCGGCAGAGCAGAAAGCTGAACGTCGGCTGTTCTACGAACTGGTTGGGGAGATCCGCGGTTAGAAAGTCCTTCGGACTTCCGCCACCGGGAGCATTTCGGGTGCATCCCCGTCTAATCATGCATGAAACTGAACCTCCTGATCGCTCCTCTGACAGCCTTCGTTTGTGTCGTCGCTTTTTCCCGCCCCGCGCCGGGCGCCGCCGCGAAGGTCGCGGTCAACCAGCCTTACGTCCAGAGCATGAAGCAAGGCGTCTTTTACGCCCGCTGCATTCCGTCGGGCAAGTCAGGTTCGGCCGGCTTCACGGAGGTCTACCGGGTGCGGTTGGACAAGGACGAGCGTGTCGCGCGCTACGAGTGGTACTGCCGCGACGGTCTCGTGCTGGGCTGGAGCCCAATTGCCGGAGCCATCTCGGTGATGGCCAGACCTTTCGAACCTTCCGAGTCGCCCGAAAAACAGGTGGAGCTCCGCTTTTACCTCGGCGACAAACATCTCAAATCCTGGACCACCGCCCAACTCCAAGCCCTCGGAGCGCCCCTCCACTGGAGGACAGAGGATGATCCGATCACCCGCGCCGCCGCCTTTGAACTGCTCGAGTGGCAGCAGATTGACAACTCGAACGAGTACGTGTTCACGATCAGGCTCGCCGACGGCACACCCGCCGGCAAGGTAGTGGCGTTCGATATCCTGACCGGAGATGTGTATCGGCCGCACAAACTGGCGCGCGAGGCAGCCAGGAGCATCGCGGAAGAAGCTGCGCGGGCCAGGGGCATCAAGCTGGAGGACTACGTCCTGACGGCCGGCCAGTTCGACGCGCGCAAGAAGGCCTGGCAGTTCTTCTACACCCACAAGCCGCCCGGCTATCCCGGAGGTCATTTCGCCATCCTCGTGGACGACGAAACCAAGGCGACCCAGTTTATCGGGGGTCGGTAAGTCTCAAACTGCAACTTCGCGGAAGAGGCACTTGCGGCCCCACGCGGGCGTATGCGCTACCCGACAGGCCTGCACTCCACACGTGCCTGCGCGCTGAGGCTGCGCGCCACCATCTCCCGCCGGCGCTTCGCGCCCTTTCCGCACGGCGGAAAGGCGATCAGGCTTGCCCCAGCTCGCAGTTTCCTACGAAGTTCGCTCGCCCCAAAATCCCCGGCCAACCGCCGACCCCACCCGGCTGCCACTCGTCCCTCGGGTCGCCGCGCTGCCCCACGCTTCCAGCTTGACGGTGCCGTCTGAAAAGATTAGCTCCACGCTCAATGCGTTGCCTTAGCCGTTTGGCTTTCCAGTTCCTTAGTTGCGCGTCTTTAATGGCCTTGTCCGCCCCGGCGGCGACCGTCGGCTTGGAGCCTGTTCCTTCACTGGAGGCTGCATTGCCAGCCGGAACGACTTACGAAGTCGAGTATAAAACCGGCAATTCCTGGGCGCCCAGCGGGGTGCTGATCGCCGGAAACGGCTATTCGAATCTTGTGCGGCTGCATGGTTCGCCGCAAGCCACCGCCTATCGGCTGGCTCAGGTTGGCGGCACCAATACCGTCACGCCTGCCGTCACCTTTGGCCTTGGCCTGGCGGCTCAAGGCACTGAACCAACCGGCGTGGCTTTTCAAACCGCCCCCCGTTTAACCCACAGCAATAGCTGGACGCATCTAGCCTGCTCGACGCCTGATGCCAATGGCAGATGCGTTGCCCGTCTCCCGGAGCCGCTATCCACGCAGGCCTTCTTCCGTTCCAAAACCCCCTCTGGCCTGGCTCTCGCCGACGTCGTCCCATATTCTTCCCCCTACCTGACCAACGGTGGCGCTGCGGGGTATAGTTCCATCCCCTATGCAGAGCAGCCACAACTGCTCCACGACGGCTATGTCGTGGCCCCCTGCTCGCAGTTTTACAACCGCGGCGGCCAATTCGCCGCCGCAGCCGGCGAGTGCTATGAGTTTGCCGGGCCGGCGGGGAACGTCACGGTTCTCGTCAGCGACTTTAATGACTCGCCTCCAGCCGGGGCGTGCTCCAGCCAGCGGCCTTTCTTTGATATGGGATCCCCGGCCTATGACGCGATGACTGCGAATGGGTCGGGGAGTTGCCTTTCAACTTACCGCCTGGTGCCGGCGCCGGTGACCGGAAACGTCAAAATGACCCTCACAAGCGCCCTCAACCTGATGGACAATTGCTACATGGTTCTGCTCGTCTACAATCACCGCGCCGGGGTTTCAAAGTTGGAAATCCGCGGACCGGCGTCCGGCAGCACCGGCGGCAATTGGACTGAGCTGCCACGCGATCGTTTTAACCAGTTCACTTTTCTCGACCCCAACTTCATCCCCGCGGGTTTTCCGTTGGACGTCCGTGTCACCAGCCGGTTCGGTGAAGTCGTCACCTTTCCTCCTATTACCTCCATGTACCAGGGTGAACCCTACACTGCGAACTCGCAGTTCGCGGTCTTCCCGAGCCTGGATCCAGTCCCGGTCTATGTCCCTCAGCCGGTCTACACCGACGGATTGACCACGAATTTCCTCGGGGCCCAATGGTTCCTGCAATCATGGGGTGCCCTGGCGGCCAATTCGGCGCACACCGCCGCTGCCTATACGGGCAGCGCCAGCCTGCTCCTCTCAAATATCAATGCCTATGCGGGGCTGGCCATTATCACCTCGCAGTATCAGCCCTCCACCAATGCCTGGCTCGAATTTGCGGCCAAGTCTGCGACCGTCTCCACCGTGACCAACCTGTGTATGAGCTTTGATGGCATTCAAAGCGCTTCAGGGGGCACGGCCACCTCGCTCACCATTGCCCTCCCGGCGATTGGAGATAGCTGGCGCCTTTTCCGCATCCCGCTCCAACCCGCGCAGGCTCCCCGCTTCATTTCCCAGATCATCTTCTTGAACGCCTCGTCCGGCAGCGCGCCTCCGGTGTTGCTCGACGCCATGTCCTTCCTCCAACCCTAACGGGCAGCCTCGCCCCCTTTGGCACCACGGAGCGCGAGGCGCTCTCCCGATCTGGGGCATCCATCTTGTGACCGGCTGGGGAAGCCAATGGGCGATTGGGCATCGGCCATCCGCCCCATCCGTCCTATGCATCCCATTCCCCGCTCCGCACTCCGCACTCATTCGTCCCATCCGCCATATCCCCCTCTACACCCCTCGTATACCCCCTGTATACCCCTCGTATGCCCCTCGTATTTTTAATAGAGGGGGTATACGAGGGGTATACAGGGGGTATACGAGGGGTAACTAGCTTGGCAAGGCTGCGGGCTGGAACTGCGTCCTGCCGGCCATGGATTGCGCGTTGGTTCGGTTGGAGCTGAGGAACTGAGCCTCTTCGACGATCAGCCGCAGGCCGCGGCTGTTCCGTGCTGCACCGAAGTCCGCACCTCACCCCGCACCCCATCCTGTTACCGTTGCCCCGCGCCGAGCACGAGCCGGGAGAACCTGAAATTTCACGTCGGAAACGCTCTGTCTGCCAGGCGGTTGACGATGGCTTGCGGACTGTGAACCTCGGATGTTGATTCTTCCATATGAACGGCAGTGAAGTTCCATGACATGAGTTGACCGATGCCATCCGGCAGGCGTTGCGCCAGAACTCCGGTTGAAAACCGATTAGCCGGCGTCTGGTCCATCACCGATTTTGTGCTACCATCGCGGTTGGAAACTGTGCCGGAGGTCGAGCGCCGCCACCCGGACACCCTTAGCGGAGCACAACTCTTCGAGCCGACCATTTCGCCCCTCATGCTCCGTCCCACCGTCACCCAGTTTGGCGGGCATTTGTGGGGTCGATACGGCGGTTCCGCGGGTGTAGGCTTGAGTTTCATGGAAGACAACCTCGGAGGCGGAGATCTTCAACGGAAGTCTCAACGTCCAGGTAAAAACCGGGTAACTCCCGAGCCGGAGAAGATAAAAGACGTGCAGGTCAAAATAGCGCTTGCACCCCCTGTAAAATCAGGCAGTTCTTGCGCTTGAACAGCAGGAGATCGAGCCTGGCGTCACTGGAGTTGCCTTCACCCACGACAGGGAACTCGCCCTCATGCAACCAGTTCCCGATAGAGCGGCGACCGGCCCGTGCCGCTCGTTTGATGGCTAAGAATGGCTGGCGGACTCGCCCGCGTGGCCCGGTCCGGCCAGTCGGGATTGCACCGCAATGCCTCAATCACGCACGCCGCGAAGTATTGCCGCCGGCTTGCCCAGCGGCTGGTTCACCGTCTGGTCCCGCACCTGTCGGCAGCCGTGACACAGCCCCGCCAGGACTTGGCTGCCCTGGCCCCGCTGGCTCATCGAAATTATCAATCCTCCCCGCCGCTTTTTCGATTACCACGCCCCGGCATGTCCACCTATCCTATGCTCATGACATCTACAGGCAATCGCACCTTATGGGCTAAAATCATGGTCGTCATCGGCAGTATCGGCCTTCTGGTCGGAGCCCTGGACCCATTGGAAGGCTCGATCCTGATCCTTATCGGCAGCGGGCTGGCCGCCCTGGGCACATTTCTCGGCCAGGGCGAGCCCCGCTTAATTCGGTACCGCACGTTGGTGTTCGTTCTCATTGTGCTCGGAGCGGGAGCCATGTGGGGACTTTCAGCCAGGGGGGGCTTCGGAGGCGCATCCGGCCACTCCATGTGGTGGGGTCTCTTGCTGCTGCCTTATCTCATCGGCTATCCCATGGCCATTACCGGACCGGGACATCCCCGCTGGTTCCTATGCCTGGGCATTGGAGTGGGCCTGTGGTACCTGGCGCTGGGCTACATGGTGTCACACTCCTCCAAGGAGTCCCGGGATATCGTTGTCATCCTCCTGGCAGCCATCGGCCTAGCGATGATCGGCGGCTGCGTCACCCGATTAGTAAGCGCCGCGCGCCTTTCGAGAGCGATCAGTCCGGCTCGTCCCCAATAATTCCCGGCGGGTCCGCTCGCCCCGAATCTCCGACCGCGCCGGACTGGCCCGCGCCACCGCCGACCTACGGCTGCGCAGGCTTCCAGATCGGTTGTCCCGCTTCCGCGCTCAACACAACCTTACAAATCAACGCGCGTTTCGTAATGGCCCTTCGAGAACGGCCCCGTAGAATACCAGCAGATGAAGAAGACGAATCACGGTTTGGGAAAGATCGAGTAATGTTCTTCCCCTTCCACTACCAAAGGCGGAAGACCCCCGAGGAGATTCAGCAGGAGAGAATCGCTGCAGATGCCAAGGAATTGAAGGATTACCTGAAAGGTCTCACTCCCGAGGCCCGCGCCAGGTTCTGGGCAGAAATTGAAGGCCAGCGGGACAATGAGGATAAACGAACACCCCCGGGCAAGTAGTCGGGGGACAGAGGCGAAACCATAGGTTGGTTGGGCCTCGGAGACCTTCCACCGTGATGCGAAACACTCGGAGGCGGACCGGAAGCCCAGTGCTTCCGTGTTCAAGCCCGGAATCGGCTCCTCATCAAACGATCGCCCCTGAACCACGCGCTGCAGCTCTTCCGCTTGGGCCGGGTCTGCCACCCGGTTCGTCGAACCAATGCGGACATTAAGCTGCTACTACAGTCTTTTCTTTACACATGCTGGGGTTTTGGGCTGCAATGTGAACGGGGGAGTGGGCTGCCTCACATCGGACCATTCACCGCGCGTGGCAATCCATCGTTCCCCCTCGAGTGAAGTATCGCCGTCTTTCTATCATACTGGCCGCGCTGGCCATAATCGGGCCGTTCTCCGTAGATACGTATTTTGCGTCATTTCCGGACATTGCCGCGCATTTTCGGATCACGGAGCTGCGCGTTCAGCAGACGCTGAGTTTCTATCTGATAGCGCTGGCCGGCATGAATCTCTTTCATGGGGCCTTGTCCGACAGCTTCGGGCGGCGTCCGGTCATCGCAACCGCCCTGGTGGTTTATACCATCAGCGCCGGGCTGTGCGGATTGGTTGATCAGTATTGGATGCTGTTGGCCTTGCGAGTGGTTCAGGGGCTGGCCGCCGGAGCCGGGATGATAGTCGGCCGCGCCATAATCCGCGATTCGTTCAGCGGGGCGGAAGCTCACGGAGCGATGGCCCAGGTCACGGTCGTGAGCGGCATCGGTCCAATAGCCGCCCCGATTGCCGGCGGATGGATACACCTGTGGTTTGGATGGCGAGGGCCGTTCATTTTTCTTGCGATCATGGGGGCGGCCTTGTGGGCACTGTGCTTTTGGGGGTTGCCTGAAACGCTGGCTAAAGCGTCGCGGCATTCTTTGCATGCCGGCAAGCTGATCCGGTCCTACGCACAGGCTGTCTGTAACCCCGGCTTTCTGATGATCTGTCTTTCTCTTGGGCTGGGCGGAGGCGGGTTCTTGCTCTACGTGGCTACCGCTCCGGACGTGGTGCTGAACATCCTGAAGCTGTCGGGAACGCAGTTTGGGTGGGTTTTCGTGCCGATGGTCTCCGGCCTGATTGCCGGCTCGGCTTTGAGCGCAAAACTCGCCAATCGCGTTAAGGCTCAGAGATTGGTGTCAGCGGGTTTCTCTTTGATGGCAGTTGGCGCGCTGTTGAACATGGCGATCAGCCTGTGGCTCATGCGGCTTCCCTGGGCAGTTCTTGCCCTGCCCGTGTACACATTCGGCTTCGCCCTGGTGGCGCCCATAGCCACCATCCAGGCACTGGACTTGTTCCCAACGCGAAGGGGGCTTGCGTCGTCCCTTCAAGGTTTCATTCAGACCTTGGTGTTCGCCGGCATGTCCGCAGGCGTCGCCAAGGTGGTGCATGGCTCGGCTCCCCGGCATGGCGTGGGCCTGCTGGTGCTCATGGTGTTGAGTTGGCTTTCCTACCGCGTTTACGCGGCTTTGGTGCATCCGGATGTTCTGTCAAACACCGAAGATATTGACTCTGCGGCATCCGTGGACCCTACGGGCAGCGTCTAGGGCGAATGCCAGCAAACATGCCCGGAGAAGGGGCCGGGAGACAGGTTGGTTCATGGAGTCAGAGCGCGCAAGGGGTCCGGGGAATTCTCCCCCGGCACTCTCCCCCACGGCGGAGGAGAAGGGCAAGGCGATGGGAACGTGGTGACCACAGATCGCCGGCGGCTCGAGGGGTTTACTCTTCGATGCGGAAATACCCTGAAAGCGCCTGTTTGATCTGCTTCTTGTCTATTGCCCAGTAGGCTTTCTCGCTGGAATTGAACGCGTAGCAGTAGAAGACAAGCCCCTCCCTGGGTTCGGCGCTGTCCAGGATCAACTTGGTGCCTGTGTTCCCAAACCCGTCGGTCGCCTCCACGACGGTGGCTTTGCCGATCTTGATTCTCTCGCCGGCCTTGATCGAAGTCCCCCGTTTGCTCACCCACTTCTCGGTGGCAATGAAGTCGCAGAGGGGCTGGTCGCTGCCGAATCCCCGGCTCATCCCGAGCGTCCTGAAATGGTCAATGCGGTCCAGGCCCTTATCCGCGACCAAAGTGATGCCCAGCATTTCCTTCTCAAGTTCTTTCCCGGGCGCGGGAGCTTCGGCGGCGACCCGGGATTTCCCGGGCTGGGCGGCAGCGCAGTTGGTTTCGGCGGAGTAGCCGGTGATGATTGAGAGGCAGAGCATCGGGGACAGAAACAATGCGTAATATGGTTTCATGCTGGTATAGACGGAATCTAGCGCCGCATGCTCCCGGAAACAAGATTCTCGCGGGATGGCTGGCCTGGCGGGGGCAGATCACAACCCGCGCAGCTTCCGGTGCGGCACCGTTTGCGACTTCGCCGCGAGGAGGCATCCTCCCCAAACCTTAGCCTTGTGAACAGGAAAGGCATCAATTGGTGAGGAAGGTA
>DAOPPX010000174.1:0-8090 GCA_035358715.1 Verrucomicrobiota bacterium | reverse complement strand
ACCGGAACACTTCCGAGCTTCGCTAGGGTAACAGTTACTTTTGAGGCGCGGCGCCAGCCGCGGCTCCTGGCCGATTCTTCGACCGCCTCCAGCACGCGCTGGTTCTTGAGGCCGTCTTCGAAGCTCGGCTGCGCTGGCTTCCGGTCCACGCAGGCGTTGACGAAGTCTGCGAGGGTAAGGGCGAGGGTATGTTCGCAGCCGAGCGGGGATCCGGCCCATCCCCCTTGGCCGGCGCAAGCATTCGTGCCGCCGGGCTGCAGCACGAGAATGTCGCGGAAGCCCTGGCGGTCCAGGAGGCCGGCGGTTTCACAGAACTTGAGGCGGTTCATGTCCTCGAAGTCGAAGCAGAGAGAGCCCCGGGAGCCGTTGATTTCGAAGGCCAGGTGGTTCTTGCGCCCGGGCGCGTAGCGGGTCGCCTCCACGTTGGCCAGCGCGCCATTCTCGAAGATGCCGATGAACGCGGCGGTGTCATCCACGGTGACTTTGCCCAAGGGCGGGGGAGGGGGGGGAGGCGCGGCCGGGGCGGAGGTGCGGGCTTTGCTCTTGGCTGCTTTGCGTGCTGTGTGCCTCGCCTTGGCCGACGGCGTCGGGGGATTGGTCGCCGCGGCTCCCGGCAACGGGCGCTCTTTGATGAAGGTGCGCATCATTCCGCAGACTTCCTTGAACTCGCCCACCAGGTATCGCGCCAGGTCAATCAGATGCACGTTGATGTCGCCGTGCGCGCCGCTGCCGCTGATGGCCTTATCCAGCTTCCAGCGCAGGGGCACCTGCGGGTCCGCCAGCCAGTCCTGGGCGTAGCGCGCGTAATAATGGCGAATCTCGCCCAGCGCGCCCTCGGCGATGATCTTCCGGGCCTGCGCGATGGCCGGCAATCGGCGGCAGGTGTGGCAAACCATGTGGACGACCTTCGCCTTTTGGGCTGCCGCCAGCATGGCTTCGGCTTGCTTGACATTGAGGGCCAGCGGCTTTTCGCACAACACATGCTTGCCGGCCCTGGCGGCGGCGATGGCAATTTCGGCATGCGAGTTGTTGTGAGTGTTGATATCAACGGCGTCAATCAAAGGCGACTCGACCACCTCGCGCCAGTTTGTCGTGGCGAATTGCCAGCCCAGTTTGGCGCGCGCGGTTTGCACGCCGGCGGGGTTGCGCCCGCAGAGTGTGTGCATTTCGATTCTGGCTTTCAGCGGGAAAACGAAGGGCGCCTGGCGCCATGCATTGGAGTGGGCTTTTCCCGAGCACCCATAGCCGATCATCCCGACCCTTAGTGTTATAGCCATATTCAAAGTTGAAGGTTGAATTAGCTGCCGCGCCGTTTATAATGAAGCCCGTTGTCCCAGTCAATACCTTATGGCTTATACTGTTGCTGATGTTGCCAAACTAACAGGGGGCGAAGTTCTGGGGGACGGGACCCTGGTTTTGAAGGGGTTTTCGCCGGCCGACCGCGCCCAGCCGGGCGACCTGACCTTTGCCGAGAATGAGAATTACTTCGCCCGGGCGGAGCAGAGCGCGGCGTCGGTCATTCTGGTGGATGGCCCCTACACCTCGCGCCGCAAGACGCTCATCCGCGTGCCCCACGCCCGCATTGCTTTTGCCAAGGTGCTCCCCTTGTTCTTCCCGGAAGCGTCCCATGCTCCCGGCATCCATCCCACGGCCCTGGTGCCCGCGAGCGCCCAGGTGGATGCCACCGCCCACGTCGGGCCGTACTGCGTGCTGGGCGAGAAGGTGCGGATTGGGCCGCGCACCGTGCTGCAGGGGCTTGATCACGTCGGGGCCGATTGCCTGATCGGCGCGGACGTCAACGTTTTCCCCAATGTCACCCTGTATCCCCGCACCGAAGTCGGCAACCGGGTGCGCATTCACGCCGGCGTCGTGGTGGGCTCGGACGGCTTCGGCTACGTGTTCGACAACGGCACCCACCGCAAGGTGCCACAGATTGGCAACGTCGTCATTTGCGACGATGTGGAATTAGGCGCGAATGCGACGGTTGACCGCGGCGCGCTCGGGCCGACCATTATCGGCAAGGGCACCAAGGTGGATAACCTGGTTCAGATTGCGCACAACGTGACCCTCGGCGAGCACTGCATCATCGTGGCGCAAGTGGGCATTGCGGGCAGCACCAAGGTCGGGAATTACGTGGTTCTGGGCGGCCAGGCCGGCTTGTCGGGACATTTGAAGATCGGCAACCGCGTCTCGGTCGCCGCCCAGTCCGGCGTGATGCACAATATTCCCGACGGCGAGAAGTGGATTTGGACGCCCGCCCAGCCCGACCGGCAGGCCAAGCGGCAGATGATCGCCTTGCAGCAATTGCCCGAGCTGCTGCGCCGGGTCAAGGAGCTGGAGAAGCTGCTGGGGCAAAAGGCCGAGCCGGCCCCGCCCGCGGAGCCGGCGCGCCCGAAGTAAGCCCCGGCTTGCAGCCGCAACGCGGCGCCGCTCAATCCTGCCAGATCATGTCGGCGACCGTCCGGCCCGCCGGGATAAACGGCAGCACGTGCTCGGTGTGGGGGACCACAATGTCCAGCACGTAGGGTTCCCGGGCGTCGAGCATGCGTTGCATTGCCGCCCGGAGATCTTTCCGGTACATGACCCGCTCGCACTGCACGCCGAAGCTCTTGCACACGGCGGTGTAGTCGGGATAGATCTGCTTGCGCTGCTCCGGGTCGCCCAGGTAGGTGTTGCCGCGGTTGCCGGCGTAGAAGCGGTCTTCCCACTGCATCACCATTCCGAGGTGCTGGTTGTTCAGGATGATCGCCTTGGCGGCAATCTTCTCGATGTGCGCCGTCGCCAGCTCCTGAACGTTCATCAGGAACGAACCGTCGCCGTCAATGTCCACCACCTGCCGGTCGGGAAACGCCACCTTGGCTCCCAGCGCGGCCGGATAACCGAAGCCCATCGCGCCCAGGCCGCCGCTGGTCACCAACTGGCGCGGGTATTTGAACTTGTAGAACTGCGCCGACCACATCTGGTGCTGGCCCACGCCCGTCGTGATGATCGCCTCGCCCCCGGACAATTCATAGAGCAGCTCAATGGCCATCTGGGGCAGGATGACTTCGCTTTCCCTGCCCTTGAGATGATCGCGCATGTGTTGCGATTTCATCACCTCTTCGGTCACGCTGTAAGCAAAGGGGGCTTTGGCTTTCCAGCCTTCGATCCGCTTGTGCCAGGCCGTGAACTTCTTCTGGATCGGCCGCTCTTTGATCATGGCGGCCAGGCGGCCCAGGGCGAATTTCACATCGCTGATGATCGGCAGGTTGGCCGGCTTGTTCTTGTTGATTTCGGACGGGTCAATGTCCAGGTGGACAATGGTTCCCCTCTCGCAGAACTTATCCACCTTCCCCGTCACGCGGTCGTCAAAGCGCACGCCAAACGCCAGCAGCAGGTCCGCGCCCGCCGCGATCAGTTTCATCGGCTCCGCCGGGTCCTTGCGGGGCTGGTATTCCCCGTTCACCGCCCAGTTCGCGAACGCCGCCCCGTGCATGCCCAGCCAGCGCAGCGACAGCGGGTGCGTCTCGGGAAACGCGCCGCAGCCCATCAGGGTCGTCGTGACGGGGATCTGCGTCGCCTCGGCGAACTGGCGCAGCTCCTGGCTTGCGTTGCCGGTGACGATGCCGCCGCCGACGTAAAGCACCGGGCGCTCGGACTTCCGGATCAGCCCGATAATCTCGTTGAGCTCCAGGTCGCTGGCCCGCGGGTCGGGCTGGTAGCCGCGCAGGCTGACCTTCTTCGGGAAGACCGGCTGTGTGCGCGCCTGCTGCACGCTCTTGGGCAGGTCAATCAGCACCGGGCCGGGCCGGCCGCTCTGCGCGATGTAGAACGCCTCTTTGACGATGCGCGGAATGTCATTGATGTCGGTAATCAGGTAGCTGTGCTTCACCACCGGCAGCGTCATCCCGAAGATGTCCGTCTCTTGAAACGCGCCCTTGCCAATCATCGCCTGGGCCACCTGGCCGGTAATGGCAACGAGCGGCACGGAGTCCATGTAGGCGTCCGCGATGCCCGAGACCAGGTTGGTTGCGCCCGGGCCGCTGGTGGCCATGCACACCCCCGCCCGGCCGGTGACGCGCGCGTAACCGCCCGCGGCAAACGCGCCGCCCTGCTCATGCCGCGGCAGCACCGTGCGAATCGCCTTGCAGCGGGTCAGGGCCTGGTGGATTTCCATGCTCGCCCCTCCCGGATAGGCGAAGATGGTGTCCACACCCTCGCGTTCGAGGCAGGCGACGAGGATTTCGCTGCCGGACATGGTGGGGCCGAGCTCCACGCTCCTGCTGGCTGGCGCTCTCTTGGTCTGTTCAATTGTCTTGCTCATATATGTGTTTGCGGTTGCGACTGGCAGCCGCAGGTGCACAAAAAAACCCACGACCGTCTGCCAGCCGTGGGTTCTTGTCGAAACTCAGTTTACCTTCGACAAGCGCCAACGGCGTCGCCTGCTACGACGACGACCAGGACCAAAGCAACTTGCCGAATGTTTACTAACATCACGCCCAATTTAGTGAACGCGCCCCGGCTCGTCAAGCCCCATGCCTCGGGAAAAACAGAGCCTTCTCCGCGGGGCTTGCGCGGCGGAGCTCAGCGGCTGGACGCCTCGACCCGCTCGCCCAGCAATTCCAGCACCTGGGGGATGTCTCCCACCTTCAGCACGTTGAGGTAATCCGGCCCTTCGAGATGCGACGCCGGCAGGCCTTCCAGCTTCAGCTTCTGAATCTCCGGCTCGAACAGGGCCGCGTAGGCGGCGTTGACGCCCATCTGCCGGTTCGCGCAGACAATCAGCGACGCGCGCTCAAACTCGGGCATCCCTTTGACCGACTGTGCGGCGCGGCGAATGTCCCAAACCCTCATCCCTTCGAGCGTCTGCCCCAACAGCATGTAACGCCGCCGGACCTGGTTGGCCTTCTTCGAGTCGGCCTGCCACTTGGCGGCTTCCACCTCGCGCGGCGCGAAGAACGCCAGCGCCAGCTTCCCGGCCTGCATCTCCTGCCGCAAACGGGCGCAAGCTTCCGGCTCTTCGCCGCCCAGCCATAGCCACTTGAGCGGCGAATTGGTCCAGCTCTCCGCATCGAGCACGGTCAACACCACCTGGTCGGGCCGCCGGACCCTGGGGGCCTGCAGCACCCAGAGCTGTAGATTCACCGACGGCTGGCTTTCCAGGTCATAGTACCCGATGCGGATGCCGCTTCTCTCCGCAAGCTCCTTTAACTCCAGCTTCAGCGCCTCATTATTCGCCGGCCAACCGCCAAACACCTTCTCGCGCAAAGCCTGCCTGTAATCGGCTTGCTGTTGAGCGGCCTCAGCCGCAGCGGAGGAGAAGTGGCGCGCCGCCGCCCGGGGCACGAAGCTCTCTTGTATCGTCGTGTTCAGCTCGTCTGCGGGCGGCTTGTCGAAGACCCTGAGTTGTTCCGGCGCAAAGAACTTCGTCGCCGCCACCTCGATGAGCGGCTGCTGGCCTTTGAGGAACCGGTTGAACCAGCGGAAGACCGGCACCTGCAAATCCTGCGTGTCTTCGTGGGGGCCTTCGGTGATGAGCAGGCCGAGATGGTTGGCCTTGCCGTGGAGTGCGTAGATGCGCCGGGTCTGGTTATAGAGCCGCACCACGCCATCCAGCGGGAAGATCTTGTCCTTGTCCGAGTTGGCGATGAGCAACGGCCGCGGCGCCAGCAAAGCGGCCACCTGGGGGAAGTCCCAGCGGTAAGTGTTCACGTAGAACATGCAGTCGCAGTGCCCCTCGACACAGCCGTCCACGACCTGGTTGCGCAGGTCGGTAATTCCGGCGACGGGCGCGGCCACCTTGACGCGCTCATCGAGTGCCGCCACCGTCCAGGTGTAGGACCCGCCGCCCGACCGGCCGGTCATGCCGATGCGCTCCTTATCCACCTCCGGGCGCGAGCACAGGTAATCCAGCGCCCGGATGCCGAACCAGGCCTCGACCCCGGCCGGCGTGAAGCCGCGCGAGTTCCACCACCACTGCCCGTCGCTGTAGGTGCCGCGATGCTGCCCCTGAATCTCGCCGTATTGCAGTGTGTCAATCGTCAGGCAGACGTAGCCGTGGCGCGCAAACCAGGCGCCGTGATGCTGGTAGCCCGTTTTGTTGCCGCAGCTCACCCCGTTGGTTACCACCCGGCTGTGGCCGCACACGTAAAGAATGGCCGGCACCGGATCCTCCAGCTTCCCGGGCAGGTAGAGGTTTGCCGTCACATAGAGCCCGGGCAACGCCTGGAAGTGCAGCTTCTCGACCGTGAACCCCGGCTGCTCCAGCCGGCCTGTGACGACCGGCTTGAGGTCCGTCCGCTCCGGCACGGGCCAAAGCCCAAGCATCTCGTGCAACTGCCGCCGGTATTCGTCGCGCCGCGCTTCCCAATCCTGCCGCGAATGGATGTCTGCCAGGCAACGCTCGGCCAGCTTCGCGGTTTCAGCGCGGAAGTAATCCGCCAGCGCCTGGTCGTTGCGGGTCCCGCTCTTTTCCGGCGGTTCCGGCGCCGAGACAGCGGCCGCCACCGCAAGAACGCTGAGCAGAACAACCAGCAGGCAAAGCACTTGATTCATGGCGCAAGGGTGTTCTGGCCGGCTGCCGGCCGCAACCAGTTCTTTGGGCTGCGGCCTGGAGCGGCCAATTCCAACTGGTGGAGCCGCCGGCATGTCTAACTCACCGGCACCAGGCAGACGCGTTCGCCTTTGTCGTTCCGGGTGATGCCCTGGGCGCTGGGGTCGAGGGTCAGGACCCCGTCCACCAGAAAGGCGTAGCGGTGGTGGCCATGCTTCAGCTCCACCGTCAGCAGCCAGGAGCGGTCCGGCATTTGCTTCATCGGCAGCGCGGCCGGGTTCCATTCATTGAAATCACCCACCAGGCTCACAGTCTTGGCCTCCGGCGCATGGCAGATGAAGTTGATCGCCCGCAGGGGCTTCTGGTAGGCAAACGCGCGCATAGCTCAGGCCAGCAGGTTACGGAGGATGGAAATCGCGGTGTAGCGAACCTGTCCGGACGCGCCCGCCAGCTCGCGGTAGCGCTCGATCCAGTCCGCGTCGCCCTGGTGGCGCTCGCGCCAAACCGTCTTGAGCACCCGCTCGGTCCGCTCGACCTGCTGCATCGCCGAGGCCAGCGATTCCTTACCCTCGGGCAGGTCCGAGATGTCCCCGACAAAGAACCGGGTGATGCCTTTGTTGCCGAAGATCGCCTGCAAAAGCATGACCATCGTTTGCTCGTAGGGATACCACCGCTGGCACAGCGCCTCACCCAGAAAGCCGTGGCGAACGGCCAGAAACTCCGAGCGGGGGCGCTCTGTGTATTGCCTGATTTCCTGGGCCTCGGCCGGGAACCAGGTGTAGAGCAGGCCGAAGGTGCCATAGGTGTCAATGAGCTGCTTTGGGTTGTTGTGGTCGGTGGCGATCTCGCCGATGCACAGGTCCTGGTCCAGTTCGAGGATGATCTCCGGCAGGTCGTGCAGCCGGTTGAGGACTTGCCGGCCCACCTTCGTGCCGTAGTTGAAATCGCCCGGGATGAGCCAGTAAACGTCGCGCTCCCCGCCCCGTTCGTAGGCCGCGCCCAGGCCGCTGTACCACATTTGACAGGTGTCCACCGCCCAGACGTCCAGCACCTCCGAACACCGCGAAACGGTGTGCCGCCGGAAATCGAGGAAAGCCTTGTCCCCGCGCATGGCATAATGCGTCTTGCGATCCAGCACCGTGATGGGGCGGGCATAGCGGCTCTTGTCCGCGGCCAGGCGCCGGACGAGTTGATACAGGGCCTGCAAGTCGGAGTAATCTCGCGGCTGCACAATAGGGTAGATGACGACGGGATGAATCCTGCCAACCGGGGAACGAGACCGTCCCGGCGAAGGTCTCTTCCTATTTCCCGGCAGAGTGTTCGCAGTCTTGCTCATAACGGTTGCCTCTGTCTGCGCGCTGCAAGTGCCGCGCCCTGGCGCATGCTGGCGCCCGGACACGCCGCGCTGAAAATCCGAGTCTAAGCCCGCCGCTTTCCAGCTCGAACCATCCTATCTCCAAGCCGGGGGCCAGGCAACAGCAAATGAAATGGCCCGGCGAGAAGCGCACGCCGGATTCGAGAAAGTGATTTGGGCGGATTTGGATTGTGGCCGGGTCGG
>DAOPPX010000173.1:0-8124 GCA_035358715.1 Verrucomicrobiota bacterium | reverse complement strand
ATACCTTCCTCACCAATTGATGCCTTTCCTGTTCACAAGGCTAAGGTTTGGGGCTTTCGAGAGTGTTTTGCGTGTATTGGCAACCCAAGCCGAGGAATCGGGGTTGAGATCCTTGCCAGCCAGCGCAAAGACACTGCCAACACCGTTCTGGAGAGGCTTGTAACAAGGACGGCCCAGCAGAGCGCCAACGCCACGGGGCAAGCGCTGCTGTGGGCGCGCAAGTCCGAACCAGGCCCGAAGGTCGGCTCGCCGTCCCTCGTTCCGCCCTTCTTCTGGAGAGTCACAGGGTGGCTCTCACATGGCTCCCACATGGCTTAATAGGAAATCTATTAAGCCATGTGGGAGCCATGTGCTACGGGGGCGGCCCGGATGCACGCCCTCTTGGGCAGCGTGCCGGAACGCCTGCCCCATCCAGCCAAACGCCTGGTCACACGTCCGTTAAACAGATTTTATGTTTGACCCGTCTGCACAAGGGCGGTTACGGTGCTCCTTCTTAAATCGCACTAAATTATGTTTGGGACCATTCGTAAGCATCAAAAATGGCTCTGGATAGTCATTATCACGGTGATCGTAATCAGCTTTGTCATTTACTTCTCGCCCTACTCGAATCTGAACGACACCCGGGGCGGTCGTGTCAATTTGGGCTCGATCAATGGCGAGCGTGTTGGCCAGGAGCAGTATATCCACGCCCAGAGAGAGGTGTATATGCGCCACTATTTCATGACCGGCACTTGGCCGGACGATGAGGCGAGGAGGGGGGGCGAAGAAATCCAGCGGGAAACCTATCAATGGCTGCTGCTCATCCAGAAGCAGAAGCAGCTTGGCATTCATGTCAGCACCGACGTGGTTGCCCAGGCCGCCCGGGCGATGGTAAGCCAGTTCCAGCGGGCTGGCATCACGTCACCCGACATGTTTGTGCAGCGTGTACTCCAGCCGCGCGGATTCGGGCTGGGTGACTTGGAGCGTTTTGTGCGGCACTACCTGGGCGTGCAGGAACTTATCTCGACAGCCGGGCTTGCCGGGAAGTTAACTACTCCCCAAGAGGCGCGTGACCTTTTCAAGCGGGAGCACGAGGAGTTGGCCACTGCCGCGGTGTTTTTCTCTGCGTCGAGTTACCTGTCCAATGTGACGGTGCTGCCGGAAGCGGTTACGCAGTTCTACTCCAATCGGCTGGCCACGTATCGCGTGCCAGACCGCGTGCAAGTGAGCTACGTGAAGTTTGATCTAGCCGATTACGCAGCAGCGGCCGGCCAGGAACTTACCCGCATGACCAACCTGGACCTGGAGATTGACGAGGCGTTTCGCCAGGGCGGCACCAATTTCCTGCTCGAAGTCGGGGCGCAATCTGTGGCGGAGGCCAAACTGAAGATTCGCGACGCCAGACGCAGGCAGTTCGAGTATCAATTTGCCCGCAGCAATGCCGTGCATTTTGCCAACCCGTTGTTCGACATGGACCCGGTAACGGCAGACAGCCTGGAGAATCTGGCCAAAGAGAAGGGAATCCCCGTCGGAATTACGGCGCCGTTTGACCGCGAGACCCCGCCCGCGGAACTGGGTGTGGCGCTCGACTTCGCGCAAAAGGCCTTTGCCCGTACGCCGTCAGACCCGCTGGTCGGACCAATCCCGGGCTCCAACGCTGTATACATCATCGCCTTGAAGAAGAAGATCCCGAGCGAGATTCCGCCGCTGGACCAGATTCGCGTGCAGGTGGTGGAGGAGTACCGTCATAGCCAGGCGCTTGGCCTGGCGCGCCAGGCGGGGGTGGATTTTTATCAGTTGCTGACCAACGGGATGTCGCAGGGCAAGACGCCCGCAGATATTTGCGCCGCCGCCAGGCACCGGTTGGTGGATTTGCCGCCGCTTTCACTCGCTACGCGCCAAGCGCCTGAGGTGGAGAATCTCATCAACCTCAATCAGTTGAAGCAGATCGCGTTCTCAACGCCTCCAGGCAAGGTCAGCAACTTCCAGATGACTCCCAACGGGGGTGTTATAGTTCATGTGAAGGCCAAGTTGCCGCTGGACGAATCGAAGATAGCGGCGAGCATGCCTGCGTTCCTTAATGCGGTCCGCCAAAGCCGGCAAAATGAGGCCTTTAACGACTGGTTCCGCCGGGAAGCCGAGAAGGGACTGCGCGACACGCCGCTCGCCCGCCAACAGCCGCCGCCGGCGATGAACCAGGCACCGAGCGAGAAGAAATCCTAGTCTCCGATCCAATCGCCAGGGTGGCGCCGGATGTGGGTTTCCGCTTCCCGGTCGGGGTGTGCGGTCTTTGGATTCTCTGGCCTGCTGTCGCTGGAGAATTCATGTTAGCCGCAACGCGTCATGAAGAATACCATTAAGCTTTCATCGCCCGCCACCCGCGAGTTCTGGGAAATCCCGGTTCTCTATGAAGACGCGCACGTGTTGGCGCTCGACAAACCGAGCGGTGTGCCCGCCTCGCCCGACCGCGCCCACCCGGAGCGCCCGAGCCTGTTGACGCTCTTGCACGACGGTATCAAGCGTGGCGCGCCGTGGGCTTTGAGCGGCGGACGGACTTACCTGATGGTGACGCATCGGCTGGATGCCGAGACAAGCGGTGTAATGCTCCTGGCGAAAAGCAAGCCGGTACTCGTCGCCCTGCTGAACCTGTTTGGCGCAGACAAGCCCGACAAGCAGCATGTGGCCCTCGTGCGGGGAAAGCCAGCAGAGACGCAATTCCAGGTCGAAGCAAAGCTCACGCCTCACCCAACCCGGATTGGCCTGATTTGCGCTAATGCAAGGCGCGGCAAAAAGTCGCTGACTCTTTTCGAGGTCCGGGAGAGATTCTCTGGCTTCACCCTCTTGCAGTGCAAGCCCGTGACGGATCGCCCGCACCAAATTCGCGTCCATCTGCGCAAGGCAGGGCTACCTGTGCTTGGCGATCAACTCTACGGAGGCAGGCTCCTGCTGCTCTCACAATTGAAGCCGGACTATCGGCTGAAACCGAACAAGACCGAGCATCCGCTGATTACCCAAGCCGCGGTGCACCACGAAGCCCTGACCTTGCCCCATCCGATTACCGCCGAACCGCTGACTATCACCGCACCCTGGCCGAAGCATTTGACCGTGGCGGTGAAGTACTTGCGCAGGTTCGCGCCGGCATAGCCGGGATAGGGGCCTCCATTTCCTCTGGCTGACGGGACCTTCCCCGCCACCCTGGCACTCTCCGTCGGCCCCGACGCCGAAACGGGATGGCGGTTTTTGTGGTTGGCTAACGGGGGGTGCAGGGTGCAAAATATGGTGAGGGTTTGCCAACACTGGTGAAGTGCCGGGACGCGGGTTCCGGCACAGTGCAGCGTCACCGGATAAGGATTGGCCATTCCGGCGGGGTTTCAGCCGCGGAGAGCAGGCCCTTTCCGCATCTGCAATGACGGCTTTAACGATTTAGTGCTCTAGCAACATGAATAAAACCTACACGACAGTTGACGGCAATGAAGCGGTAGCTTATGTGGCCTACCGGTGCAACGAAGTGATGGGCATCTATCCTATCACCCCCTCCTCGAACATGGGCGAGTGGTGCGACCAGTGGGCGTCGGAAGGAGTTAAGAACATCTGGGGCACCATCCCTTCGGTGGTGGAGATGCAGAGCGAAGGCGGAGCCGCCGGCGCGGTGCACGGGGCGCTGCAAACGGGCGCGCTAACCTGCACGTTTACGGCGTCGCAAGGATTGCTGCTGAAGGTGCCCAACATGTTCAAGATCGCAGGGGAGTTGACGCCCACTGTGTTCCACATCTCCGCCCGCACCCTGGCCACCCACGCGCTGTCCATCTTCGGCGATCACAGCGACGTAATGCACGCCCGCACTACCGGTTTTGCGCTGCTGAGTTCGGCCAGTGTGCAGGAGGCGATGGATTTCGCGCTGATTGCGCAAGCCGCCACACTGGAAAGCCGCGTTCCATTCCTGCACTTCTTCGACGGTTTCCGCACGTCGCATGAAGTGTCGAAGATTGAACTGGTGGGGGAGGACATCATCCGTCAGATGATCAACCAGGAATTCGTAATCGCGCACCGGCAGCGGGCGATGAACCCCGACCACCCGGTGCTGCGCGGCACGGCGCAGAACCCGGACGTGTTCTTCCAGGCACGCGAGGCGTGCAATCCGTTTTACGCCAAATGCGCCGACATCACTGCCAAAGTGATGGATCAGTTTGCCGCCATCACTGGTCGCCAATACCAGCCCTTCCAGTATGTCGGCGACCCCAACGCGGACCGTGTCGTTGTCTTGATGGGGTCGGGCTGCGAGACCGCGGACGAAACGGTGGAGTATTTTAGCGAGCGCGGTGTCAAGGTGGGCATCGTCAAAGTGCGCCTTTACCGGCCGTTCTGCGGAAAGCGTTTCCTGGAGGCGCTCCCGGCCAGCGTCAAGAGCATTGCGGTGCTGGACCGGACCAAGGAACCCGGTGCGTTGGGCGAGCCCCTCTATCTGGATGTTGTGGCCGCTCTGATTGAGGGCATCGCCGAGGGCTGGGGTAAGATCAAGACCATGCCGAAGGTGGTCGCGGGCCGTTACGGTTTATCTTCAAAGGACTTCACGCCGGCGATGGTCAAGGCCGTCCTGGACAACCTCCAGGCGGCGGCCCCGAAGAACCACTTTACGGTAGGCATCGAGGACGACGTCACTCACACCAGCCTGAAGTACGATCCGGAGTTCTCCACCGAGTCGGACAAGGTAGTACGTGCCTTGTTCTATGGCCTGGGGTCCGACGGCACGGTTGGCGCGAATAAAAACTCAATCAAGATCATCGGAGAGAACACCGAGAATTATGCGCAGGGCTACTTTGTGTATGACTCGAAGAAGGCGGGTGCGGTTACCATCTCGCACCTGCGGTTCGGCCCGAAGCCCATTCGCTCGATCTACCTTGTCACCAAGGCAAACTTCGTCGCCTGCCACCAGCCGATATTCCTGGACCGCTATGATATGCTCCAGGACCTTGTGTCCGGCGGCACGTTCCTGCTCAACACACATTACAGCGCGAGCGAAGTCTGGGATCAGCTTCCCCGCTCCGTCCAGGAGGGCCTGATCAAGAAGAAGGCGAAGTTCTATGTGATTGACGCGATCAGTGTTGCCAAAGCCACTGGCATGGGCGCCCGCATCAACACCATCATGCAGACCTGCTTCTTTGCGCTCTCCGGCGTCCTCCCCCGCGACGAGGCCATCGAGCAGATCAAGTACACAATCAAGAAGACTTACGGCCGCAAGGGTGAGGAAGTCGTGAAGAAGAACATCGCTGCAGTCGAGCAAACTCTGGCCAACCTGCACGAAGTAAGAGTCCCGGCACAGATCACCAGCACCAAGGAACTTCCGCCGCCATTCACTGCTGATGCCCCTGAGGCCATCGCCGACACTTTGGGCGTGATTTACGGCAACCGCGGGGAGTCCTTGCCGGTCAGTGCCTTCAGCGCCGACGGCACCTTCCCCACCGGCACGGCCCGTTATGAGAAGCGGAATCTGGCACTGGAAATTCCGGTATGGGACGAGAAGACCTGCATCCAGTGCGGCAAGTGCGTGGCAATCTGCCCGCACGCGTGCATCCGGATGAAGGTTTACGACGCGAAGCATCTGCAAGGCGCGCCGGCGACCTTCAAGAGCACCGACGCCCGCTCGCCCGAGTGGAAGGGCATGAAGTGGACGCTCCAGGTTGCCGCGGAAGATTGCACCGGCTGCTACCTGTGCGTTGAAGTCTGCCCCGCCAAGAACAAGGCCGAGGCCAGGCTCAAGGCCATCAACATGCGCCCGCAGCCACCGATCCGCTTCAGCGAGCGCGACAACTACAACTTCTTCCTCGAACTGCCGGAGTTGGACCGGCGCAAGGTCAAGGTTACCCAGCTTCGCCAGCAGCAGGTTATGCAGCCGCTCTTCGAGTTCAGCGGTGCTTGCGGCGGGTGCGGCGAGACACCCTACCTGAAGCTGCTCACGCAGCTTTTCGGCGACCGCATTGTTGCGGGCAACGCCACTGGCTGCTCATCCATCTATGGCGGCAACCTGCCGACCACGCCCTATGCCAAGAACAGGGAAGGGCGCGGGCCGACATGGAACAACTCGCTGTTCGAGGACAATGCCGAATTCGGGCTTGGCTTCCGGGTTTCGATTGACAAGCAGAAGGAGTTCGCTGGCGAGTTGCTTCGCAAGCTGGCGCCCCGGCTGGGTGATGACCTGGTCAACAGCCTCATCAACGCCAACCAAACCGACGAGGCCGGCATCTACGACCAGCGCGAGCGTGTGGCCGCCCTGAAGCAGAAGCTCGCAGCCGACCAGAGCAGCGAGGCCAGGATGTTGCTTGCCATCGCCGACAACCTGGTGCGCCGCAGCGTGTGGATACTTGGCGGCGACGGCTGGGCGTACGACATCGGCTACGGCGGCCTCGACCACGTCCTGGCCAGCGGCCGGGACGTCAATGTGCTGGTGCTGGACACCGAGGTATATTCCAACACCGGCGGCCAGTGCTCGAAGTCCACGCCGCGTGGCGCGGTGGCGAAGTTCGCAGCGGGCGGCAAACCGCTGCGCAAGAAGGATCTCGGTCTCATTGCCATGGGTTACGGCTCGGTGTACGTAGCCAGTGTGGCCCTGGGCGCCAAGGACGAGCACACGCTCAAGGCATTTGTCGAGGCCGAGTCTTACCCCGGCCCGTCCCTCATCATCGCCTACAGCCATTGTATCGCTCACGGCATTGATTTGGACCGCGGGGCCGGCGCCCGGCAGCAGCGCCTGGCGGTTGATTCGGGCCAGTGGCTGCTTTACCGTTACGACCCGCGGCGCGCCGAGAAGGGCGAGAACCCGCTCCAGCTCGATTCCGCCGCCGCCAAGGCGAAGGTGCAGGATTACCTGCTGTCGGAAAACCGGTTCAAGATGCTCACGAAGAGCAAACCGGAGGACGCCAAGAAGTTCTTCGCCCAGGCGCAGACCGACGCCGACAAGCGCTGGGCCTATTACCAATACCTGGCAGGACTCAAGCCTGCCTCGGGCAATGGCGCGACCTCGCAGCCCAAGCCCGCCACCACCGTGGACCAACAACCTTAACGCGTAACGACTCAGGCTTATGGATCTAAAGACCACCTATCTTGGACTGAAACTTCGCACGCCGCTCGTTCCTGCGGCTTCACCGCTGTCGGAAGAAATCGACGGCATCAAGCAAATGGAGGATGCCGGGGCGGCGGCCGTGGTGCTCTATTCGGTGTTCGAGGAGCAACTGCGCCGCGAGCAGGCGGAACTGGACCATCACCTGGAGCACGGCACTGAGAGCTTCGCCGAGGCGCTGACCTACTTCCCGGCACCCAACGAGTTTCGTCTTGGGCCCGAGGAGTACCTGCAACATATTGCGAAAGCGAAGCAGGCCGTGCGCATTCCGATTATCGCCAGCCTGAACGGCTCCTCGACTGGCGGGTGGACGGAATATGCCAAGGGCATTCAGCAGGCCGGCGCAGACGCCCTGGAGCTGAACATCTACTACATCCCAACGGACATGGATCTCACGTCCGCCCAGATCGAGCAGACTTACCTCGACATCCTCAAGGCGGTCAAAGCCGCAGTGACGATCCCGGTGGCGGTGAAGCTCAGCCCGTTCTTCACCAACTTCGCCAACATGGCCAAGCGGCTCGATCAGGCCGGAGCCAATGGCCTGGTGCTCTTTAACCGGTTTTACCAGCCGGACATTGACCTGGAAGCGCTGGAAGTGAAGCCCAACATCTTGTTGAGCACACCGATGGCGATGCGCGTGCCGTTGCGCTGGATCGCCTTGCTCTACGGCAAGGTGCGGCCCAGCCTCGCCGCTACCAGCGGAGTCCACCGCGCCACGGATGCTTTGAAGATGCTGATGGCTGGAGCCGATATCACCATGCTCTGCTCCGCGCTCATCCGGCACGGTGTTCGGCAGCTCGGCGTGATCGAGCGCGACCTCATCGCCTGGATGGAAGAGCACGAGTATGAGTCAGTGACTCAGCTTAAGGGCAGCCTGAGCCAGAAGAATTGTCCGGACCCGAGCGCCTTCGAGCGCGCCCAGTACATGCGCGCCCTGGCGCAGTACACGACCGGCAACTCCCGCGGGTAGAGCTGGCACGAGCGCATCTTGCCACTACCACCGGGTTTTAGGTGCTCCCCCAGAGTTCGTC
>DAOPPX010000172.1:0-8124 GCA_035358715.1 Verrucomicrobiota bacterium | reverse complement strand
GGTCGTGGCGGAGTTCCTGCGCCGCGTTGAGGCCGGAGAGTTTGCCAAGGAGCACGTCGTTCCACGGCGAGGTTGAGAACCTCGACATGCCTCAGCTTGTGCGCCGAGCAGCGTGTCCACCGCCATCTGCCGCCACGGCACTGCGCTCCAGCAGGTTTTTTACGCTCTGGGCCTTGAACGCTTTGCCGTTCGGGGTTTTAAAACCACGCGCATTAAGGCACTGGGCAATTCTTCGCAAGGCGGTGACGTACGCCGCACGGATTTCATTTATGACGGGCAGTAAGTCCTTGGCATAGGCGTCGGCACGCGCCACGTTGGCCGTCTGAGCGAGCTTCAGAGCCTGTGCCGGGCGAGGGTTGCCCAGTCTAATTCCGCGCCGCTTGGCGGCAGCCAGCCCGTCACGGGTGCGTTGCGAGATCATGTCGCGCTCCTTTTCCGCCACCAGCGCCATGATCCCGACCGTGAACTTGTCCGCGTAGGGCATGTCCGTCGCGATGAAGTCCACGCCGCTGTCCCGCAGGTTCAGCAGGAAGGCGGCGTTCCGGGCCAACCGGTCGAGCTTGGCGATCAGCAGGGTCGCCCCCTCCTTGCGGCACAGGGCGATGGCCTTTTCCATCTCCTGCCGGTTGTTGCGCTTGCCGCTTTCGACCTCGGCAAACTCGGCAATCAGCTTCCAGTCCCCACCATTGAGGTATCTGGCCACGGCGTCCCGCTGGGCATCCATGCCGAGGCCGTTGATACCCTGTTTGGTCGTGCTAACCCGGTAGTAGGCGACGAATTTTCCAGTCATCGCGCTAACAATACCCCACTGGATGGGTATTGTCAAATCCTTAAACGAGCGTTTGAAGATTTGACAGAGCCTCGAACCCGGCCTTCTTTTGGTTGCTGAGGAACACCAGCGCTTCCCAAACGCGAACGTGACGAACGCTGGCGGGGCGACAATACTGAATTGGAATGAGCAAATTAAAATGTCCTGAGTGCGGCGCGGACATCGGCAGCGTGCTGGCAGCGCACGGTGGGCGGGCTACGAGCCGGGCCAAGGCGGCGGCGGCGCGGCGCAATGCCAAAAAGGGTGGATGGCCAAAGGGCAGGTCGAGGAAACCGAAACCTGCATGATCGGGCCAGCCAGCCGGGCCGGGAGTCCGTCATTCGTAGTCGCATCGAGACTGCTATTGGCTCCAGCGCGGCGGGAAGTTTCATCAATGGCGATTTTGTCATGAGGAAGATTACGTGTTATCTGGCGCTGATTCTGGCTACCGCTTTGATTGTGGGCGGGTGCAGTCGTGACAATGGACTTCCGAAGGAGTTGATAGGCCACTTGGCGGCCAAGGGTATCAAAATCACGCCCAGCCGCGCCCAAGCCCCGCTTTCCTCACGGGGCGGTTACATTGTAGCCCGATACAACGCGCAGACAGTCACGAACATTGTGGCCACGTTCAGGCTGGAGAGGATCGAGCAGGACAATCGTCAATGGCGATGGGCGATTGACAAGGCCGGTGGGACCGTGGCCCCGAAAGAGCTTTGGGGCGTGGCGGGAAGACCAGCGCAGTTCAAGCTCAAGAGCGGGGCACAGTTCGAGTACTTCTACCTGCTCATCACGGCAGACGGCCTGATATACCTGATAGCCGAGTACGCCTACGGGTAGAATCCGGCGCGTCGCCTGTGGCAAGGTATTGTGATCGTGGATGCGGGCACAGGCAAGGCGGCTCCAAATGTGACGGTCAGCGCTGAGCCTTGCCCGCCTTCTCTGCCACAAACCCGGATTCATCCCCCAGATGGAAGGCTATGCTGCCTGTGAGTCTCCTGCCATTTACCTCCGCCCACCCCCTACCGGATACCTCGTCCCCCTCGTCAAAACCTTCAAAGGAGAAATCCACCCGGTTGCCCTTGCCATCCACCTGCCAGTCCAGACTCACATCCACCGCGCCGAAATGCAGTTCGCCGCGCCCGTCGCCGGTAAAGGTGATGTGGCCCGGCGACACCAAGTCTACAAACTCCTGATCCCATTGCTCCATCTCCACAATCCGCCAGCACCCGACAAATGAGGCTTTCATTCGGTCAGCAACGGTTGGCAAACCAGACCACATATTCCCGAACCGGCCAGAAGTTCTTGTCGGTCTTGGGCGTGACCTCCACGTCGCACAGGGGCACGTAACCGACCTTTCCTTTCTCCCTGACCGTGACCATCACGCCCCGGTCAACGTCTTCCTCCGCCAGTTCCAGCACGTCCATCTCGTGGCCCAGCCGGAAGGGAGCCTTGGCCGCGCCCGGCGCGAAGTAGGCGTCGTCCTCATCTTCCTCGCGGGTCACCGTGAACGGGAAGGTCAGGTGCTTGGCCAGCCAGCCCGGCCAGTCCCGCGCCTGCCATTCCTCGAACTTCCGGTCGAACGCCTCGTCGCATTCCGGCAGATAGCCCTTGTCCCCTTCGTGCAAATCCCAGCGATGGTCGTCGGCGTCGCTCATCAGGTTCATTGCCGAGCAGGTTGGCCAAGGTCCACGCGGATGTGCAACAGCGAACGGTGTGAGCCGTCACTCCGCTTCAGGTTCAGCTTCGAGCGCCTATTTGAGGCACCGCTTCAGAAAATCCTGCACCGGAGCGATTGCCTCCGGCCCGCCAAACCCATGTCCGGCTCCCTTCATCGGGACAAGGGTCACATCCACACCGGCCTTTTTGAGCGCTGCGTACAGCAGTTCGCTCTGGTTGAAGGGCACGGTTCGGTCGCGGTCGCCGTGCATGATGAGAAACGGCGGCGCATCCTTCGAGACGTAGGTAACCGGGCTTGCTTTCGCCGCCTTGTCCTTGTTTTCCAGCAGCGGCCCGCCGATGAGCTTGGATTCCGGCGAGTCCGGGGCGTTGTGCCGGAGGTCGCTCTCCGCGTCGCCGATCCGCAGAAAATCTGTCGGCCCAAACCAATCCACCACCGCCTGCACACGGCTGGATTCTTTCAGGTCGTTTACATCGCCTTCCAACTCCGCTACGCCGCCGCTGGTGCCCAGCAGTGCAACCAAGTGCCCGCCTGCCGAACCGCCCCACGCGATGAACCTGTTCGGATCGAGATTGTGTTTCGAGGCATTGGCCCGCAACCAGCGCACCGCCGCCTTGCAATCGTGTATCTGAGCCGGGAACGTGGCTTCCTGACTGAGGCGATAGCCGACATGGGCGACCGCGTAACCGTCGGTTGTGAAGCGCAAGGCCGGGCTGGGGCCGTCCTTGCTGCCCGCCATCCACGCGCCGCCATGAATCCAGATGATGAGCGGCAGCGGCTTGTTGCCTTTCTCGGGCAGGTACAGATCGAGCCGCATGGCCCTGCCGCTGGCCTTGCCGTATTCCAAGTCCTTCAGCGCCTTTACGCCGGGCGGGACAAAGGCCCGGCGTTGCGGCTGCTTCTTGCTGGGCTGTGCGTGGCTGAGGGTCAGGCCCAAGGCGGTTACTAACGCTATCGTCAGGAGGTTGGCTTTCACGTGCCGGATCATAGCTGATCGCTCGCCACTGATACAATCGGGCTTTGCCGAGTCCCTTTCGCTGCGGACCACCACGGCGCGAGGCTTGGGTAACAGGGCAGCAGCCTTCGGAAATTATCAGGCCCGGACTTGAGCCACCGAATTGAGGGTGCCGTTCTGATTCCAGACATTGACGCGGGCCTGCGGGTCGTGTTTCCAGCACCCATCAACCACAAACTTGTACTCATGCCGTCCCGGTGTTAGGGCAACAGTTGTCTCCCAAAGCCCGCTGTCATTCCGCTTCATGGGCGTGGCGTCCGGCGACCAAGCGTTGAATTCACCGCTGAGCGCCACTTGTTTGGCGTCAGGTTCAAGAAGAACGAAGGTCACTTTGACCATCTGGGGCACTGTTGGCTTCACGGTTGTCTGCGGCGTTCTTGGCGGTTCCTGCGGCGTGGCCGTTGGCCAGAGAGCCGCCAGCGGCGTAAGCAGGTGCTGCGGTTCCTGTGCCGGGGCGGCTGCGGCGGGCGATTTCAATGGTTGCGTTTCCACCGCCGCTTCGCCCAGTACTGCCTGCTGGTCGTTCTGGGCCGGTTCATCGAGCGCATTGATTACGGTAGAAGGGTTTGCTGGTTTGCTTGCCGCAAGCGGCTCCTTCACCTTTTCAGAAGACGTATTTGCCATCGCTTTTCGAGTTCGGGTTCGCAACGTGATGCTGGAAATTCGGTACCAAGAGTCAAGCCCGGAAGCCATAATTCCCGCAGAGTTACCCCGGCTCAAGGTCCAGCGTTGTCACCGGGCTGGCCCCACGCACAGAGAATCAACCCGGTACCCGGCACAATTCCTCGCGTTCTCTCCAATAGGTCTTCCACCCTTGGTTGCGCACGGTCGCGCTGGCTGGAATCTGGTACAGAACCATGACTGCTCCCAGCAGATCGACACAGGACGACAGGGCATTGTAGGCGGAAACAAATGCGATCCAAAGGGCGGCGGACTGCATCGCCATCGCCAGCAGAAGCGGAAGGATGCTGAGGACAAATAGCGGCATCAACAGGATGGCGACCAAGCGGTTGCGGCTTAGCTCCCCGTCGTAGTGTGCGTAGAACAGCAGGCGTGAAGGCCAGAAACCGACAATCGAGTGCTCTGAACGTCCTCCCATCGGGTCGGTTGCCGCATGAATCAACTCGTGGACGACTGGGATACCCCCGCAAAGGAGCAAGAACACCCACGGTGTCATTGTAAATGGGGCGTCCCATAACGGGGTGAGCTTACCCCAGAGCACGGCGATGAGTGCGGCTGTGACAGCGCCGATGGGAAGTCCGATGAATTGGGCCAGCCAAGGCGAAGGCTCGCGCAGCGACTTCCACGACGTGTCGGGCGCGAAGTCCGGTGATGTTGGAACGGCTCCAAAGTGAAAGCGCATAATCCTCATCCGCTAAATTGTTGCAGCTACAATTCCGATGAAATAGCTCAGGCCGTTCCCGATACCTGCGATTAACGTGGAATACAGCCAACTCACGCCACGAAAGTTGTGGCCCCGAAATGCGGCGAGCGTGACGAGTGCCTTGATGACAAGGCCGTCGAGGAGGACGATCAGCACTTCCAGCGCGAGCACTGGAGGGCTGTTGCTCCCCGTCAACAAAAGCTGAAACAGGAAGATGAACACCGCTACGTTGGCGACGAAGTAGCCAGTGAATAGGCGAAGCGGTGCCACACCCCGGGACGCGAGCAGCAGGTCCACGACCCCGGCTTCTGCGGCCAAGGCCCAGAATGCCACCACGACAAAGGCTATCAGCGATGACAGACTGAGCATCGGATTGGCGGAGGCAACCAGCGGGACGAGCAGGCAGATGGTTGTCAGGATTCGCCGAACGATGCCAGAACCTTTCCCACTCATACTGGTTATGACCGCTGGCGCGGCAAAACGTCACGCAGAGGGCCACGCCGCTTTCTTCCACGGGCGTTGGCTATTGATCGGCCTGCGGCTACTGAACGCGGACGCGATAGAAACGGCTTGGCACGGAAGCTCCGGTGTCCGTCAAAGTAAGTTCTCCGCCGTTCCCAGCATTGGTTTGAACCGGATTCCAGTCCGTATCGCTCAAGAGATTCTTGAATTCCAGAACGTAGTTGGAGCCGATTACCGTGGACGCAGAAACTTGGAAGGTTGTTCCGCTCAACCGGGGATCGCTGAGCCGGGGCTGGCCCGTGTTGACAAGGGAAATGCCCACGCTGGCGGAGCAGATTTCATGGGGGATGCCGTTATCCGTGGTGTTTGCGGAAGCATACACCGTGTAGCTGCCCGTCTGTGCCGGAAGCTCCACGGACTTGGAGTAGACGCCATCGCCTGCGGTCTGATCCCCATCAAGGCCGTCATCATGCAGGCCGGTGAATTCGACGGTCGCCGGGCCTTGCAGCACCACTTTCGGCGCGATTCCTGACCAGACTCCGCCATTGGCGTAACCTCTCGCCGTCAGAATCGCCGTGCTGCCAGTGGGGAGTTGCGCCCCACCCGCCGGGGTCACCACAATCAGCTTGCAGGCATTGGTAAACGGGCAATAGCAGCCGCCAAGGTCATGGTGCAAACTGTTCATCTCGCCCAACTGGTAAACGACATCCGTCTGGGGATTCCCGAGGTAGATGTCGTAGCCGCCCTTCGCCCCGGCGACATCACGAGTGCTGGAGTAGCCGACGAGGTCGGACTGCACGGGGAACGCGTCGGCATCCTCGGTGTCGGCGAGGTTGAACTGAATGCTTCCCAGCCTTGTTTGGACACCCGTGCTGATGCTGTAGGAGAACACGTCGTCCGAAGGATTGGGCGGTTCGGGATCGGGGTCGGCGGTTTCCCATCGCGAATACAGAATGGTGTCTGCGTCCCGGTAGATCGGATACATATTCTGGTAGTTGGTGTCGACGAACAGCACGGTGTCGCTGCCCGGCGCGTTCGCCAGCATCCAGCCGAGGTCAGCGGTGGATTGGCTGTCATACCAGAAGACGATGCGGCTGCCATCGGGTGAAAAACAGGGGCCGGACTTCTCCCGTGCGCTGGACGTAAGCTGCGCCGCCCCGCTGCCGTCCGCATTCATGATCCAGATTTGCCCGCTGCGCTTGAACACGATCCTCTGGCCGTCTGGTGAGAACTTCGCGTCCTCATCGGGGATACTGTTGGTCGTCAGTCGCGTCAGGATTTCTTGGGCCAGATCGTAGAGAAAAATCTCCAAAAGGTCGTACTCCCTCGGTTGGCCTTGCGGGATCGCCATAAACACGATCCGCGAGCCGTCCGGCGCGAAATACGGATTCATCGCGTTCTGAACTGGTAAGCCTTGTGTCAGGCGGCGGAGCGTGCCATCAGGCAGACGGAACAGGAAGATGTGACCGTCATCGGCGTCAACCGGGGCAGCGAGATAGCCGCTGTAGGAGTGATAGACCAGCCGTCCGGTCGTCGTGAGCGGGATTTGCTGAACTGTAAAATCGCGGTCGAAACTGTCGAGGAACGTGCTCGAACCCGGATCGCCTGTCCAAACGGCGGCACGAGCCGTGTAGGTGCCACTGCTCCAGCCCGATGGAATCGCGTTGGTGAAGGAACCGCTGGCCGTGCCGCCCGGCGCAATAGCGGGCGTGGTCTGCCCGCCCAAATCCGCCAGCACTTCGTCGGCCTGCCGAATCTCCGCACCGACTCCAAACGTCCGCAATTCCGCGCCCGTGTTTTGCACGGTGTAGTTCACCGTCATCGAGCCACCCGCGACTGCTGTTGGAATCGTCGCGACCGTAATGGTTGCGCTCTGTGCTCGGGCTGCGACCGGCGGCATCCGCAACACGACGAACGCCGTCGTGACTATTGCCAGCAGCACGCGCGTACTATTCATGATGACTTACGCCCGCTCACCCGCCCGGTATACCTGCGAAATGACGGCTCGACAAGACGCCATGTGATCCTTCATCCGGCAGAAAGATGAATGCAAAGACCAACCTGCCGGAAATCTTTGACGACAACTCTGCCGCTGTCTACATCGGCGGCGTAACCCCGCGGACAATCCGCAACTGGCGGACCCATCGCGGCCTGCCTTTCATCCGAATTACCGGCAAGGTCATTCGCATCCGTCGTGCCGACCTTGACGAGTGGTTGGCGCGGCACCGGGTCGCGATGATCCAGTGACCCGCCAACGGGCGAACTGGATTGTGTCCGATTGAGCGGGGACCATCCCGCACCCACTCGGATTCTGACGCCTGCCGCTCAACTGTCCAAAGTCTACAGTTGGAGCCGCGAGTGGACGATTGTCTACAACCATCTGAAGATCGTCCGCTGCGGCAGGGCCGGTACCGCTGTTTACACCGGCAACATAGCACCTGTTTACAGCCGCCATTGGTGAGCAGCGGGGTGATTGTAGACATGAGAGCTAATGGCAAACGTTTACACTGGCCACATGAATGCAACATCCCAAAACACCATCCCGGCCAACCGGCCCATCGTCAGCCTGCACAAATTCTGCCAAGAGGCAGGCATCTCCGACGTGACGGCGTGGCGTTGGCGCAAGGCCGGATGGCTGTCTACTGTAAACATTGCCGGGCGGCCGTACTTGACCGGCGAGGCCGTGGCGGACTTCCTGCGCCGCGTTGAGGCCGGAGAGTTCGCCAAGGAGCACAAGGTGCCGAAGCCACGCTGATTGCATCACACCTGCGGTTCGG
>DAOPPX010000171.1:0-8159 GCA_035358715.1 Verrucomicrobiota bacterium | reverse complement strand
CTTACTCGACCATCTTCTCCTCGCCCGGGTAACAATCTTTTTGAGTCAAATCGCACTCGAATACTTCGAGGTCACCGAGTTTTTGCCCCTTGCCATCAGGGTAACGTTGTTCAAGTTCTTCGGATGCCATAGTTGGTGTAGCGGGGGAGGAGGGTCTTCGGGACGGCGGGGTTATTGCCCTGGACAATGAGGTTGCCGCTGCCGGGGTCGCCGCAGGCGAGGGCGGGCACATCGCGGAGCAGGTGGACGGGAACGGTGTGGTGATGGCCGACCACCGCTTCCTTGCCAATCCAGTTTAAAGAGGGCATGGCTGAGACGCTCGCGTGCGAATCAGCCCTGTCTGCTGACTGTCTTCCAAGGGATTACCGTGCCCAAAAAAGTGGGACGTGCTTACTCACGTCCCACTACAGGCACTGGTATGCCCTTGGAAGAACGCTTTGGGCACGCCCCAGTCGGGGCGTGCTTTCAAGCGCTGTCTTCCAAATGAAATTACCAGTTTCGTAGTGGACAGCAGCCGAAGCTACGCGAAATTAAATGTTCTGAGTTTTGTTAAATCATCAATTTTATCGAACCTAACGGGAGTCACCTTACCTGACTCGTCTCCCCGGGGGCAAGAACTCCCGCCTGGCGTGCGCCTCCGGCAGGTGCATGCCTGTGTGCCTGGTCCGAACTGGGGGCGGGATGGGATGAAGGGGAGGTCTGGGAGGAATGGCAAATAACCGATAGCCGATAGCCCATAGCAAATGGCATAGGGCAGATGGTAGGAGGGCGTCCGTCTGCTGTTGGGCCGTTCTGATGTGACAGAGTTTGGCACGTCGTGTAGCCTCGGCCTGATGATGAAGAAGCGTTTGAAGGCGAAACGGCGAGGGAAACAGGCGGAGAGGGCATCCGACGGCGGCGGTGGCGATCTATGGTCGCATGGATATGGGCGGGCGGCGATGGAGCGGATGATGCGGATTCACCGCTTGATCGAGGACCGGGAGTACCCCAACTGCACGAAGATGTCGGTTGAATTCGAGGTGAGCGTGCGGACGCTGAAACGGGACATTGAGTTCATGAAGGACAGCCTTGCGATGCCGATTGAATTCGATGTGCCGAAGAACGGGTATTACTTCAGGACGCCGCAGCCGCATTTTCCGCGCGTGCCGTTGACGGAAAAGGAGATTGTTGGACTCTTCGTGGCACAGAAGGCGATTGCTCAGTATCAGGGGACTTCGCTTCAGCCGGTGCTGGATTCGGCGTTTCGGAAGATGACGGCGCAACTGGATGATAATGTCAGGTATTCACTTGGCGGCCTGGACGAGGTGCTTTCGATCCGCCCGTTCGCGCCTGGGGATGCCGAATTGGAGACATTTGAGGTATTGACGCGAGCCGTTCGGGAGCGGCGGGCGGTGCGGTTCGTGTACCGGAAGCACGGGCAGTTGAACAAGGTGCGAAAGTGCGTGCATCCGTACCACGTGGCTTACGTCAATAATCAGTGGACGCTGTTTGCGCGTGACCCGAAGGCTGGAGAGGTGGTGCGGAAGTTTGTCCTGGTCCGGTTGAGCAAGCCGGAATTGACGGCGGAGAAGTTCGTGGTGTCGGGAAAGTTTGACCTGAACAAGGAACTGAGTGGGAGCCTTGGCGTCTTCAAGGGCAAGGATGATCACGAAGTGGTGATTGATTTCGACGCGTGGGGCGCGGATGACGTGCGGGGCCGGCGCTGGCATTCGAGCCAGGAGCTGACTGAACTGGCCGGAGGCCGACTGCGGGTGAAACTTCGGTTGAACAGCCTGGAGGAGGTCGAGCGGTGGGTGCTGGGGTTTGGGAAGCACGCGACTGTGGTCGGGCCTGAGGACCTTCGGCGGCGTTTGTTCCGGGCGACGGAGGATCTGTGGCAGCGGTATGGCGGGCCGATGGTGATGCATGACCGGAGGTAGCCCGCGAATCACGCGAAAGGACGCCAAAAGGCTGAGGAGGCGAAGACCCCTTGGGTTCGTGGAAGGGGTCTAGCATTGGGGATGGGTGGGCCTGATTCGCGAGCAGAAGAAATCCCCGACCGGGATCGGGGATGTCTGGCTTAGGCCGCCACCGGTTCGGCAGCGGGAGCCGGGGTGGCTTCGGGCTGAGGGGCCGGGCGGACGGGCTTGGTGACGCTGGCAATGAAGCGCTCGGCCAGCTTGGTGGCACTCTCCAAGGAGCGGCAGGGGTAACTGCGGACGTCCTTGTGGGTCGTGAGGGTGACCACGAAGTTGAGGACGCCCCGAGCGGGATTGCGGGGAGCGATGGTTACGGAGGGAGCTGCGATGTTGTTTTGATTTGTCGTGTTCATGTTTTTTATTTGTTTCGGGCTCTTCGCCCTTTCACCACAAAAGCGCGGCGACTGCGGGCGGCCAGTGGGAGTGGTCTTCAGAGGGCACCACTTGTTCCGGCCCCCGCACCAAAGCCGCGCGGTGAAGGGCGAAGGGACTGGAACAAGAATGAACACGACAACCCCAACAACAGTACAGCGGTTCCGGGACCATGCGGCGCAGCAATCCTGTGGCGTCTTTCGTGGTCATCCTCACGGCCGGGGAGTCCGCGGGGTTGCCGCTCCTTGGAGAGTGCCTCTGTTGCTGGCCTGTTCTGGAGGCGTCACCGAGCGCGACCGCTCGTAGGCTGGGCGACCTGGACGGCGGTCTGCTGCGGGCCGTGGTGGCGGCATAGGGCAATTCGGCCCGGTCGGGGATTAGGGCGAGCGATTTTGGGGAAAGCTGAGAATCTGAGACGCTGAAAGCGAGGGTGATTAACGCTCCGGTTGAGTGCTATAAACTGCCATCATCTTTGCGTTCGATTTGCATATTCGCCAGACCGTTCAACCGGTAAACAGCGTCCTTGACGCGGGACCATGCCTGCTCTTTCTTGGCTTCGCGCTTGAACGACTCGTACCTCTCGAACCAGTTGACCATCGAGCGACGATCAACCTCCATGTAATCGTATGAGTATGTTAAGCCGGAAAGCTCCATAATCTTGGAACGACTGCACGGGCTGGGGGAATAAAGGATCTCGTGGGCAACCTCGCGAATTTTCGAGAGTGCCTCGTTTTTATGGCTCGGATCTGGCATAAATGTTCGGCGACGCCCAACAAAGGGTTAACTGGCCTTAGCTTATTTTTTGAAGAGGAACAATCGCTTCATGGCCAGAGTCATCAGCTCGCGGAAGGTTTTATCACTTAGTTTGTCATCGTTCTTCAGTTGGAGGGCTCCAACCACTAGCACCAGGAGGATCAATGCAACGAAAGCGGGTGCAATTGCCATAGGCGGAACGAACTTGCAGATCGCGATGACCCCCAGAACGATCATGAGGCAGGCAACGAGGTAGAATGATCCGGTGGTCCAAGGGTTATTCTTGTGCGGCTTCATCGGTTTAGCTTTTAGGGGTTTGTCGAACCCTTCGGAGGGCAGTCGAGCGTTCGCAAACTGTTGTCTTAGTTGCTGAGCTCTTTCGGGGCGGCGCAGCGCCATGATGCCCTGCATATTTTGGAAGATGTTACCCGACGGTTCGAAAGCATTCGGGGAAAGTTGTAGTTTTGCGCGCTTCTCCCTAAAGTACGCGAACAGCTCTGGCATCCGGTTCAGGACCATCTCTGAGGACTGAGTTCTGTCATCGAGCCAGGACGGATGATCAAATGCCCCCGCCACGCAGCCCTCAACTATGCAGTCTTCGACGCAGCTTATATAACTCTTTGCGTCTTGGTGAAGCTTGAGTAGAGCGGCTTGCTTGAGCCGAGTTTGGTCGGGTTGTTCCGTATGGTAAAGCGCGGCAAAGGCCGTTGCTGCGTCCGTAAAGCGCTTCTTGCAGGCCTCGATGCGCTGATTCTGGTCGACAGTTAACTGTGCGACATCTGCCGGCATTCTAATCTTCTTTAATCTGGTTGAGGATATCCATGACGTCGTCGATGTCGGTGTTGGCAAAGATGACTTTGTCGCCGAAGACATCTTGGCCGACTTTTTCCAAGATTTGGCGATCAACCGTTCCTTTCTTTATGAGTTGATCTGCCGCCTCATTTAGCTGTTGAGGGTTTACTACCTTTGCAATGCTCAAGTCCAGCTTGCGCTTGAGTTGTTCCTTCAGTTGATTTTTGTCTGCCATACGCGTTATTGGTTAACTACCGCTACGAATTGGCCTGGCTTACGCCCATTCAGCGTCGCTGTCGAGCCCTAATTGAAACGCCAGGGCCGTTCGGGCGGCTCCGTCCCAGCACTTCCGAAATGTTCGTCAGCACCGGTGCGGCCATGTAGCCGAGCAAAGGGCGACTGGTGAGGGAACCGGCTAGGTGAGCTTCTCGCCACGGAGGGTTTGGCCGCAGACATCGAGCTTCTTTTTGGATCGGGACATATTGTTCTCGGGTCGCGAGTAAGGTAAGTAGTCGAGGGCCTGGTTGGAGGCGGATTCGTCGGTAAGTGAGGGCACAGAAGATCGCGAAGGGAACGAAGATGGGGGGAAAAAGAGAGGCGGGTCCAGGGCTGCCAAGTCCTGGCGGGTCGAGGGCGGAGCCTCGCGGAGAAAGGGAAGGAGTCCAGAGGATAAATCCTTTGGCGCGGGTCTGGGCCGGCGTAAGGCCCAGCGGCGCAGGAAAGGAGGTCGCGCGAAGCGCGCAAGTTTTTGGCCAAGGGGGCAGTCACCGGCAGGCAAGTTGGAGTGCCGCGCTACGGACCGGCGTCCGGGTGACTGCCCCTTGGCGAAAGCGCGATTTCAAAGGAGGGTGGCTTGCATTTGGGTGCGGCGGGTCGCGGCGTCGGCAAAGACAAGGCCAGCGCCGAAGCCGAGAGCGAGGCGGGCGGCTTCGAGGGTGTGGCCGCTCGTCGTGACGTTGTCCACGAAATAGGTCTGGCGGAGCGTCAACACCTTGCGGTTGCGGGCAAGGTGGTGCTGCTCGGGGGCGATGGGGCCAAGCGCCAGCTTGTGGCGGGCGCACTGGGATTGCACTGGCCGGGTGCGGTAAATGGCTTTGACTATCTGAGCGCTGATGCCAGCGGCATTGGCGTTTACGTGGTTCGCGATGTGGTGGGCAAGGCGGGCGTTGGCGTCGGTGTTGCCGTTGCTGTCGGGGATGGGGACAAGCCAGCAAGGGCCGGTGATGAGCGCGGCCATTTCGCGGGCGGCGGTGTCGAAGTCAATCGAGGGGCTGGCGGTGGATTTGATCGAGTAGGCCAGGCGGCGGGTTTCGGGCTGCTCAAGGGTGAGCGGGCCATTGCGCGGGGTGGCGTATTTTCGGGCGGCAAGGATTTTCATAGTGCGGAATGCGGAATGCGGAGTTATGGTCTGCGGCCTGCGCATACCTGGGGCGTGGCGTCTCGGTCGGTCGTGTAAACGAGGGGTTGCCCGCACTTGTGGCAGTGGGTCCAGCCACTTCCGGCGGGGTACCAATTGATTCCGCACTGAGCAAAGCCGGGCGGGTGCTTGCGGCGGTAGGCTTCGGCTCGCATCAAGCGGCGGGTGCTTTTCTCCATCTCCTCTTTCTGCTTGGCGGCGGCTCTGGCGGCGGCGGCGGCTTCCTTGGCGGCGCGTTTGGCGGCGAGCGCGGCCTGCTCTGTGTCGCGGGTCTGCTGCTCGAAGGAAAGAAAAGTCTGGTTCATGGTGAAAGGCTGGCCCGGGTTGGCCCGGGCCAGCGGTGGGGGTTCAATCCTCGGTCGGTAGCATCAAAGTGATGGCGGGGGCGGGGTCGTCTATGTCGAGCGCGCCAGCGGTGGCGATTAACTTTGTGAGGCGGGCGGGGTGCTTGTCGGAGTTGCGCACGTAGAGCGCAAAGGGCAAGCGGCTGGTGCCGGGCTTGGAGCGGATGATCGCGAAGCGAAGCATCCACATTAGGTCCCAAACTCTGCCGGCTTCGTCCTGCCCGGTGACACCGGGCGGAACGGCCACGCATTGCTCGTAGACTCCGCGAGTGATGAACACCGGGAAGCGGATGCCCGCTTCCTGCGCGGTTTTCGTGATCTCGATTTGAAAGCCGTCCGCAATCGCTTGCGAGCGGGTGTATTGGTAGATGACCGGCCCAAAGTCCGTGCCGGACTGGCCACTGTCGGCGGTGTTTTCGGTGTTGTTGTTTGTGTTGTTCATAAATCAGGCGGTGGGGGGTTAGGCGGTGTAGAAGAAACCAAGCTCGCGGAGGCTGGCGTGGTTGGGGTTGCCCATAATTACGTGGTCGAGGACTTCGATTTTCAGAAGCTGGCCAGCGCGGATGAGGTCGCGGGTAACTTTGATGTCGGCTTCACTGGGGGCGGGTTCTCCGCTCGGGTGGTTGTGCATGAGGACTACAGCGGCGGCGGAGGTGATGACCGCTAGACGGAACACCGTCAGCGGGTGAACTAGAATCGTGTCGTGCGTGCCGAAGCTAACAATCTGATGCGCTTTGACTCGGCGGCGGGTGTTGAGGAGCAACACCGTAAAGCATTCGCATTCGGGGTTGAAATAGGGGTTGCTCGGAACGTGCAAGCGCCAGTAATCGGCGGCCTTCTGCGGGGTGTCGCAAAGCTGCAAGGTTTCCGGCGTGGGGCATTCCTTGAGGGGGACAACCTTATACTCGTAGGGCTGGCCGTTGAATTTGAAGGGCTTAACAAGCTCGTCCAGACCGGGCAGGACGGGTTGAGGGTTTGAAATCGCGTTCATGGGAATTATGGGAGAAATGGGATTCATGGGGCGTTAGGCGGCGATGCGGTCGGCGGGGAAATAGGTTGCGTATTTCTCGCGGGGGTTCTGCTGGCCGCGGGGAAGGGTCTCGCCGCAAGGGTGCTGCCAGCATTTGCGGGTGTTATTCCAGTGAAAGCCAAGCTGCGAAAGGTCGGCGCGAAGCTTTTCAACGGGCTGCTCGGGGAAGGTAATCCAAATCCATTTGCCAACTACTTCGGCGAGTTCGTACGCGCGGGGCATCCATTGGCGGAGAGTGTCGAGGACTTTATCAACTGGTAACTGGCGGTTGCGGTCGCGTTCTTGAAAATTCACGTAGGGCAGTACCGATTTCTGCGGGGTGGTCTGCGCGGGTGCGGTGGGTTGTTCGGGCTGCGTTGCCGTTGCCGTTTGGCTGTTGTTGTTTCCGCTCAACTGCTCGGATCGGCTCAGGAGCTCTGACTTGTTTTGCTTTTCTTTTTTGTTCTGTTTGTTCGTTTTCATGGTCTTTTTTTTGTGCTCTGCTGCTCGGCTTCGGTCTCTCGCTCTTCACCAAAAAAGCCCGCGTATCAGGGCGGCCAGCGGGAGTAGTCTTCAGAGGGCACCGCTTGTCCCGGCCCCCTGATCAAAGCGGGCTGGTGAGAGCGAGAGACTGAAGCCTCCCAGCAGCAGAGAGAGCACAAGCGGTGGAAGACCTGAAAACGGGCAAGGGGGAACAAACAGAAAGGGAAAGGGGGAAAGGCTGCGGGCCGGCCGGGGTTGCCAGCGGACAATCCGAGCGAAGCGAGCTGAAGGTTTCCCGGTACCCCTCACGGCGTGCCTCTCCCCATGGGATGGGGAGAGGCTGATTTATTTCTGGGGCGTGTTAGCCAGGCCGGGTGTCGGATGGGACAAATGCGACAAGTGGGACGAATAGGAGCGTGGTTATGTGCGCGGTGGCTCACCATCTCTTGCACTTGGCGGAGCAAGCATCGTTAGAGGTACGGAAACAGATTGTGAATAAGTTTTTTGGTGGGGTGTCAGTGGATGGCACACCGGGTTTGGTAAGGTGGCTTCAAGAAATATGAATACTAACAAAAACACGAATCACAAGAACGAGAACAAGAACCAGGGCGCGACGCCCGTTGAGTGTTGGAAAACCGTCATCGGGAGTGAAAGCGCGGACCGATGGTGGGCGGGATTGAAGCCGGGGGAACGGCAGCTTGCGTGGGTGGTGGCCAGCATGATGAAGGAGATCAGCGCGACGAAGCGGATTGAGGTTCGTAAGGAGGGGGCGGAGATCCGGGCCAGGTTCATCTACATCCTGAAACAACCCGAGAGGGGTTGTCTGAGGGCGGTGATGCTGCCGGAGTGCGACCGAGCGACGAATTAGGGCGCAGCGAAAAGGTTCCTCAAACCGACAACAATTCAATGAAGGTGGGTTATGCCGAATGTGTATCCTAAACGATTTTCAAACCCGGAAACACTCCGAAAGATTCGGAGAGCCCGAATCCTTAGCGAACGCGCGGAGTGACCCAAACTGTGGCCACGACGCA
>DAOPPX010000170.1:0-8373 GCA_035358715.1 Verrucomicrobiota bacterium | reverse complement strand
AACGCTCCTTCCAACCCGCATTAAGGCTTACTGCTTTTCTTGAATCAGCCGTGGTTGGTGGTGTCTTCCGCGCTGCCCATCACCAGGTCAATCTCGTTGGGAATTGAAGCATCCAAGTACGCTTGCTGTCCGGCGGGCAGTTGCAGCCGCAGATTAGCCTTGCCGCCGCTGAGCGCGCCGCCGTAGGTGATCAGCCTATAACGGCCGATCTCCAGCGTGGTGTTGCTGACCACGAGGGTGTTTACGCCGCTGAGGTTGAGGTTGCCGGCTACCACGATCTGATCATTCGTGGCGGCGCCGGGAACGCTGCTCAGGGTGAAGTAGTTCGTGGTTGACCCGGCAAGCGTCAGGTGATTCGAGAAGCTGAGAGCGGCGCCGGGGTCAAGT
Source organism: Verrucomicrobiota bacterium (assembly GCA_035358715.1). Classification (GTDB taxonomy): domain Bacteria; phylum Verrucomicrobiota; class Verrucomicrobiia; order Limisphaerales; family UBA8199; genus UBA8199. The sequence continues at coordinate 7,986 of DAOPPX010000170.1, read as the reverse complement.
GTGCCGCCCGCCACTGTCACACTGCCGGTTACCACGCCCGAGCCGCGCAACCCCTGGCCGCTGCCCAACGTGAAGTTCCCCGATACGCTGGAAACGTCGAACGTCGCCCCATCGGACACAAAGATTTCGGGCGAAGTGGAAATCGAACCCGAACTCCCCAAGGCCAACACCCCGTTGCTGATCGTTGTGGCGCTGGTGTAAGTGTTGACCCCGGACAGTCGCATCACCCCGGGGCCCGCCTTAATCACCCCATTATCAGCGGTGCCGGGGAAATGCCCGATGTACCCGGTCACGTCCAGATCAATCCCGCTGGCCGCGCCGCTGCCTACGTTGAACACCGTCCCGCCAGTCTGATTAACGGTGACGCCCTGGGCGGAAATGACCGAGGTATTGGGGCCGCCGTTGACGATCACTCCCCGCTCCAGACTCCATGAGCCGCAGGTTGCATGGACGGTCCCGGTGCTGCCGACTTCGCCGCCGGTCAAGACCAGCACCCGGGGGATATGCGCGGTAACCCCACTGCCGAGCGTTAGCAGGCCGCCGGCTTGCACGATGACATCCTGCAGGAGAACGCTTCCCGGGTTGCCGAATGCGCCGTTGTCACCGCTGGAGTTGTAGAGCGTGCCGCCGGGCTGGATCCTGATCGCGGCGGCCTGGCCAAACACCCCGTCAAACCCCGTGCCGCCGATGGCATTGACCGTTCCCCCGTAGATGATCACGTTGCCGGTATAGCTTGGCGCGCGGTCAAGTGTCAGCGTTCCCCCGTCTCGTTTGACCAGCCCGCCGGCTCCCCAGTTGGGGCCGGTAATGAGGGTATTGCCCTCCCCTTGGACGTACAAGGGATTGCCATTATTGGTGATGCCGCCATTCACGGTGAGGCTCGAGGAGGCGGCAACGTTCCAGGTGTTTGCGCCCCCGAGAACGAGCAGGCAGTCCACAGTAAGGCCCTGGCCGCCCGCGGCGGCCATGTCAATCCCCCCCGAGCCCAGCCTCAGCGCCGCGCCGGTTGTCGCGCCGATCGTCAGGGTTCCGCCGGGATTGACGACTTGGATTCCCGCCCACGACATGCTGGCTCCCAGATTCGCAGTGACCGAATTGGTGAGCGTGTTGTCCACCACGACGGTGTCCGCGCTCCCGGGCGGACCGCCGCTCACCCAGCTTCCGGCGAGATTCAGCGCGGTGCTATTGTTGGCTTTGGTGATGCTGGCGGCCGGCGCGCTTCCAGCCAGCAAGGTTAGCAGAATGCAGATACCCCAGACTCCCGACACTTGGTTGGTGACCACCGTCGTCCACGGCACACGGTCCGCCGTTCGTCGTGTGTTATGTTGCTCTGGGGTTGTTGGGCCGAACGGAGTGGTACTGGGCGGTCGCATACGTCTGTGTGAGGTCAATTGAATGATTAGGCTAGATTAGGAAGTGATGGTGCAAACACAAAACATTTCTTCCCCTGATACGGAAGGGTCTTGTGCGGGCCGGTTGCCCGGATCGGGCTGTGCGCTGGGCGACGGGCGCGCTCCGTGCGCGCCGGTGACAGACTAAGGTTTGGCCGTTGGTCTTACTTGGAGGGTGGAGACCACCTCCCGCACGCCGTCCGTCTCCATCGCCAGCAGAATCGCCTTGCTGACATGCTCGGGCGAGGAGACGGCGCCGGACAAAGTGACCACCCCCGCAGTGGTGTTAACCGAGATGTTGAGCGCCGACAGATCGCGGCTGGCGACGAGCTTGGCCTTGATCGCGGCCGTGATGCGGGCGTCGGCGGTGGCATCGGCGATTGCATGGCCAGCCTCGCGCGCCTCGCGGCGGATAATCTGGCCCGTGCGGGCCAGCTCCTCTTTGATGTCCTCGGGGCTCAAGCGGAGGTCGCGAATCTTGTCCTGCGCCGCGTCGCGGGCGCTCAGGGCGGCGTCCTCCACTTTCTTCTCGGCGGACTCCCAACGCGGATCATGCCGGTAGGTCTTGTAGAACCAAACCGCCGCCCCGCCGATTGCGACTCCCAGCACCAGGATCAGTAAGTTCTTCATGCGCCAAGCCAGTTACTCGTTGTGTGGAATCTTGATGGTGCTGCCGCCGATGAATTCGCGGATGACGGCATCCCCGGGGATAACCTCGTAGCTCGCGGCCTGTTCCCGGCTCAAGCCCTCGACAGACTCCAGCAGGTGCCTGACCCGCTCGTAGCGGATGCGGGCGTCCAGGAAGCCGGAATAGGACTCGAAATCCTCGGGGCGGGGCAGGTAGCCGCCCGGGCCGGAGAAGAACGGCTTCAGGGCCGGCAGGTCGAAGGGGAATCCGCCGTTGACGACGTGGTCGGCCAGGCCGCTCAAGGGGATGATGCTGAACAGTTCGCCGGCGCGGACGTAGTGCCAGTGCAGGATGGTCAGCAGCGGGCTGTGATTGCGATGCTGGACGTCGCGCAGCATGCGCCGCAGCAGGCGCACATCGGTAAACTGGGTGCGCCGGCCGCTGCACCCGTCGCCTTCGGCCAGCACGTTCTGCGTCTCAATGTAGAGGCGGAACTGCGCCGCAGCCGGGATGCCTTCGGTGATCGGCGGGTAGAGCCCATGCAGGCAATCGAGCAGGAGAACCTGGTCGGGCTCCAGCTTGATATGTTTGGTCGCGATCCGGCGGCCCTCCTTGAAACTGTAGATCGGCTTCTCAATGGTCTCGCCGGCCAGCAGGCCGGTGAGGTGGCCATTGAGCAACTGAATGTCCAGCGCCTCGGGAGTCTCGTAGTTGCGGTCGTTGATCCAATCGGTCGGATGCTCCACCAGCGACCAGAAGTAGTCGTCGAGGTTGAGCATGAGAAACCGCAGGCCCCGCTTCTGGAGCCGCTCGGTCAGCTTGACGGTGGTGGTGGTCTTGCCGGAGGAGCTGGGGCCGCTGACCCACATCATGCGGAGCTGGTCGCCGCCGCTCAGGCGCTGCATGACCTTCCCGGCGGCTTCATCGAGTGATTGCTCGTAAAGGGCGAGTGATTCGTCCACCAATGCCTTGATCGTCCCGCGGCGGACAATTTCGTTGAGGCCGGCCACGGTGTCGCAGCCGTGCTGCCGGTTCCACGCCAGCGTCTGGTCCATCCGCGCCCGCGGGAAGCCGTTGCCCGCGAACTTGTCAGGCCGGATCGCGCCTTCCCGCAGCCAATGCCGGCCCCACCGATAGCATTCGTAGGCGTCGGCGGTGTTCTGGAAACCGTAGCTGCGCAGCGCGTGGAGCACTTCGTCCTGGATTGTCTCGATGGTCGGCGGAAAGTTGGAGATCAGGTGGTGCGGGTCTGAGTTCAGGCAAACAACCACCGCGTCGGCCAGAAACCCGGCGATCTTGTCCTCGCTGCCGTAAGCCTGAAACAGGGTCTCGTTGACCCCGGACACGCGATCCTGTTCGAAGCCGCCGATGGACCTGGCGGCGTTGAGAATCGCCCGCCGAATGCGGGTGTCGTCGAACTTCACCAGTGCCCGGTTGCGCTTTTGTACCTTAACAATGCGGTTCTGGACTGCCATGCGTTTTGACTATACATCACCCCCTGTGGCTGACAATCCACTTCATGCCTCGCTCACGCCGGCTCTCGCTCCCCGGCCCAATTGAGCCCGCGAAAAGCGTTGCTGATTGTATTGTTCGCCAATCGGCCTATTGTCAGGATGTGAGCAACGTTCTTCTTGGTCGCGCAGGCATTTGCCTGAGGCAGAACCCTCGCGCGCTGGCGGTTGGATTGATCTCTGTCTGGCTGGCGGCGGCGGGTGACGCGGCGGAATTCCGCGGTCTCTGGGTGGATAGCTGGAGCCCGGCGCTGTACAACGCCGCGCAGATCTCGCAATTGGTGAGTGATGCCCGAGCAGGCCATTTCAATGCGGTGGTGGTTGAGGTTCGCCGGCGGGCGGACGCCTTCTACAACTCCAATTTCGAGCCCAAGAATGCCGACGTGGCGGCTGATTTCGATCCCCTGGCGGATTTGATTGCCAAGGCACACAACACGAACGACGGCCCCCGGCTGGAGGTTCATTGCTGGATCGTGGCCTATCCGGCCTGGATGGGGACCACCCCGCCGCCCCAAGCCAATCACCCCCTCAATCTCCATCCCGACTGGCGAAACCGGACGAGCACGGGCGCGTTCAGCAGCGATGGGGAGAATCACTACTTCGATCCCGGGCATCCCGAGGTGCAAAGGCACATCTTCAACGTGGCGATGGATATCATCTCGCGCTACGACGTGGATGGGTTGAACTGGGACTACATCCGCTATCCCGGAACCGCGTGGGGCTACAGCGATGCCGCCCTCGCGCGGTTCAACTCCAGGTTCAACCGCACCGGCTGGCCCGCCACCAGCGATTCGGCCTGGACGGCGTTCCGCCGCGACCAGGTCACCGCGCTGGTGCGCAAGGTGTACCTGTCGGCAATCGCCATCAAGCCGCATGTCGTGCACTCGGCCGATGTGTTCACAGGCTCGCCGGGCATCACCAACGCCGCGGATTTCCCGAGCACGAGCGCCTACAGCGGCGTGATGCAGGATTGGCTGGCGTGGATGCAGGAAGGGATCCTGGACCTGAACATGCCCATGACCTACTTTGACCAGTCCACCTCGGCGTCAGCCTACGCGAGGTGGAACAATTTCATCAAGAATCACCGCTACAACCGGCAGGCGGTCGTGGGCCCGGCGATCGGCCAGAACACCATTTCCAACAGCCTGGTTCAGATCCGCCTGACGCGCGAACCGACGCCCGAGGGCAACCGCGGCGACGGAGTGTCCTGCTACAGTTACGCCAGCAACAACAAGGAGCGGCAGCCCGTGGCGGTGTTCCTGAACGCTCTGACGCAGCCGACGGCCTATGATCCCATCTCGCCGCCCGTGTTCAGCGCATTGGATGTGCCGCCGGACCGGCCGTGGAAAAGTTCCCCCACGCGGGGACACTTGAAGGGCTTTGTTTACGACGATCTGACCAATGAACTGGACGGCGCGACCATTGCGCTGAGCGGGCCGGCGACGAACTCGATGGCGAGCGATGCCACCGGCTTTTACGGAGCGGTGGACCTGGCGCTGGGCCTCTATACCGTCCGCGCTTCGTTTCCGGGTTATGCGACGGCGACGCAAACGGTGTCGGTCGTGGCGGGGGCAGTGGCTGATCTGGATTTTGTGCTGGCGCCGACGGGCGTGGTGATAGTTCTCCAGCCGCAGGATCTGTCAGTGCTGGTCGGAAGCAATGCGGTCTTGAGCGCGACCGCGGCGGGGGTCAAACCGCTCGCTTACCAATGGTCGCTGAATGGGGTCCCGCTCGCGGGGGCAACCAACAGCAGCCTCACCCTGACCAACGTCCAGCTCACGAATGCGGGTGCCTACCGGGTGGTGGTTTCAAACGCCTCGGGCTCGGTCACCTCGCTGGTCGCCACGTTGACCGCGCTGCTCCCGGTCAGGATTTCCTCGACTGGAAACGGCACGGTGCACTTGGCGCCCAACCAGGCGGGGTATGCGCCCAACAGCACCGTGACACTCGCCGGAGTTCCCGCGGCGGGCTTTGCGTTTACCAATTGGTCGGGTGACGTTTCCAGCACACTGAATCCGCTTACCCTGCTGGTGACGAACAGCATGTCGGTCACCGGCAATTTTGCCGCTTCCCCTTGCGATCTGATCCTGGACAATCCCCAGGCCGCCTACACGGGCAGTTGGACCGTGAGCAGCTCGGCGGGGGGCCGCTACGGGAGTAATTACCATTACTCCGGCACGACTGATGGCCCGGCCACGGCTACGGCGACCTATCGGCCGCTGATTTGCGTGGCGGGAACCTATGATGTCTTCATCTGGTATCCCGCAGGAAGTAATCGCGCGACCAATGCGCCCTGGGTGGTGTCGTATTCCGGCGGCTCGGTGACATCGCTCGTGAACCAAACCACTGGCGGCGGGGAGTGGGTCCAGATCGCCGGGGAAAAGTACTTCGCGGCGGGGACGAACGGCTGCGTTCGACTGGCGAACAATACCGGAGCCGGCGGAACGGTCGTCATGGCGGATGCGGTCCGGTTCGTTCGGTCGAGGATGCAACAGTATGTTCCGCTGAGCTTCGGGCCGAGCGGTTGGGATGCGGCGCAGTGCTTCACGCTGGCAGTGCAGGGCAACCAGGACCAAACCTGCCTGGTCGAAGCCAGTGCTGACCTCAAGTGGTGGACCCCTTTGTCCAACCTGCGGCTGGGCGGCAACCTCGATCAACTGGTTGATCTGGAATCCGGCATCTACCCGCATCGCTTCTATCGCGCGCGCCAGGTGAACGTGTTCTCCCTGGATGATTTCGAGGCCCGTTCCGTCGGTGTCCGGGTGTTGTTTACCGCCCCGTCGTCCTCCGGCAGCACCCACCAGTTTGTGGACCTGACCGCCCCGAACTTCACGCGCGTGGCCAACTCCTTTCCGGCGGGCAATACCAGCTCGAAGGTCTTGCATGCAAGCTGGAGCTTCATTGCCGGCACAAGCGGCCAGAGCCCCTGGCTGCGCCTGGCAACCTGGAACGCCCCAGGCACGCCGAACCCTATTGTCAGCTTCCAGCAAGCGATCGGCTTCGCCGTCTGCGCCGACCGCGACCTTTACCTGGCGGTGGGCTTGCGCGAAACCTCTTCAACCGAGCCCATTGGCTCAGATGGCGGAACGATCGGGGCGCTCGAATGGATCGGCGGCGTCTCGGACAACACGACCGACCCGCCCAAAGGCCGCCTGATTCGAGCCGGCCAATGGGTGTGGGTCAGTTTCTGCATCCCCACCGAGCCGGTGCGGGCCTTTACCGGCAGCGGCAACAGCATCCTCGAATCCGCTACGGGCAAAGGCGTCTTTGACGAGTTGACGATTGTCCCCGCCGATGGCCTCGGCCCGTACAATCTCTACCTCGACAACTTCCAATTCCTCTCCTTCGAGCCCTGATCCGCGCATGGCATACGGTTCAGCTTTCGGCAAATCGAGGCGGGCGGCGTGGGCTTTGTGCGCCGCAGCCCTCGCGGGCTGGCTCGCCGGCGGCGAGAACCTGCCGGCGGCCGACTGGGTGCGAGCCGGGCTCAACACCAACCAGCCCATTTGGGGCCTGCGCGGCGGCCTGCTCTGGGCCGTGCCGCCGGGCGGATTTCGCGCCGCCAGCGGTCCCCGCGGGCTGATTCGCGTCGGCTATCCCATCGCCACCAATGGCGGCTACCGCCTGATCAACTTCATCGCCGTCGAGCCGATTGTGCGCGGCCAAAGGGGCTTTAGCGAACTGGAGATGAGCTCGCTGGACGACGCCCGGGGCAAGCGGATTTGGCCCGTGGCGGAAACCGGCGGCGCTCAATCAGCCCTGGTGCCGGGCCGGCTGTCGCAGCCCGCACCGGGCGTCGAGCAGCTCGAAGTCTCCCTCCAGGTCGAGCCCTTTGAAAACGGCGCGCGGGTGCGATTAGGCGTGTCGCAGCGCAGCGATGCGCCCGATGAAATCCGGCTGGCCGTCCGCACGGACACCGGCAGCGCCCCGCTGGAGTACTGCATCCTCACCGCGACCATGGGCAACCTGGCCCGCACCCGGCTGCTCTGGCTCAAGGACGAGGTCGTCAGCAGCCTTCGGCTCCATCCGGATTACCGGGGGACAGACTTCGCTCCGCATCACTACTACACGCTTGACCGGCTGGCGCGCACCCCCGCGGGCGATGTGCTGGCCGCCATTACCACCGACGAGGATGATCCGGCGCGGGTGTACCCGTTCCCGGGCCGCGAGCTCTGGCACTACGGCGGGACCCCGGTGACCCAGTACTGGAAAAAGCCCCGCGGCACGGCCCGCGACGATCTGCACCTGGCCGTCAACGCCCGCCACACCTACTGGCAGTCGAGGCGCCCCATCCCGGGCGGCGTGGCATTCGAGAACTTCGAGCTGCGCGAGCGATTCCACGAAGGTCAGGCCTTCATCTTCGGCATCACCTCCAGGCCGCCGAAAAAGGCCCCCATCAAAGACTGGTTCCTGGGCCTGCAGTAAAGAAGTGGTCGGGGCGGTGAGATTCGAACTC
>DAOPPX010000169.1:0-8464 GCA_035358715.1 Verrucomicrobiota bacterium | reverse complement strand
AACCCAAACCCTTTCGCCCAAGTCGCGCCTTCCAGAATGTCCAAACTCCAGCGCCCGCGCCAGCGCGGGCAGCAGCAACGCCGCCAGGATGGCGATGATCGCGATGACGACCAGGAGTTCAATGAGGGTGAAAGCACGGTGAGAACGATTTGCCGCAGGCTTAACACACATAACGATTAGAGGCACATTCTTAATGTGAAAAAAGCTACATCAATCTGATGCTCGCACAACGAATTTAGCTTCCGCCGCACAAGCCGTCAACGACAATATGCTGAATATTTATTCTTCCAACCCGGCTTCGCTGGCTCCCCGCCCCGGCAAATCTGTTCGCGGCGGAAGCGCAGGGTGCGGATTAGCCTTGTCTATGCAGTTGCACAAGTTGTTCCCCCCTAACCCTGCCCTCCCCCCGGGGAGAGGGAACTGCTCTCGGCTGGTCGGGAGCTACCACTGGACGATGAGCCTTTTCCAGCGCGGGCGGCAAGGCCCCCTCTCCCCACGGGAGAGGACTGGGGTGAGGAGGAGACGGACACACATCTGCATCCTTACGGATTAGGGGCTTGGAAGCGGCAGCGGGCCGGGGTAGGATGGCGGCCACTATGAACAAATCTCTTGGAGCCAAGACGCTCATCTACCCGGCGCCGGTGCTGGTGGTGGGCACGTACGACAAGGCGGGGAAGCCTAATGTGATGACGGCGTCGTGGGGGGGCATTTGCTGTTCCCAGCCGCCCTGCGTGTCGGTGGCGTTGCGCAAGGTGACCTATTCCCATGACAACATCCTTGAGCACCAGGCCTTCACCATCAGCATCCCTTCCGAGAAGCACGTCAAAGAGGCGGATTACTTCGGCCTGGTGACGGGGCGCAACACGGACAAGTTCGCGGCGACGAAGCTGACGCCGGTCAAGAGCACGCTGGTGGACGCGCCTTACGTGAAGGAGTTTCCGCTGGTGCTGGAGTGCAAGCTGATGCACGTCGCAGAACTGGGCATCCATACGCTGTTTGTGGGCGAAGTCATTGACACCAAGGCGCACGAGAGCATCATCGGCGAGGGGGGAGCCGTGGATATCCGGAAGCTCAAGCCGCTGGTCTTCACGCCGGACACGCAGGATTACTTCGGCATCGGCAAGTTCGTGGCCAAGGTGTTTTCGGCCGGCAAAGACATCTGATTGCAGCCGCCGTCTCCCGCGCCGCCCGAAAGTCTGTCGGGCCTGGTCGAGCGCGTCACCTTCTTCAACGAGGAGAACGGTTTCGCGGTGCTCCGGGTCCGGGTCAAGGGGCATCGGGACGAGGTCACCGTCGTTGGGTCGCTGCCCGCCGCCAACGCCGGTGAGTGGGTGACGGCCGAGGGCCGGTGGGTGCGGGACCGGGAGTTCGGCCTGCAGTTCCGGGCGGAGCTGCTGCGGAGCGCGGCGCCGACCACCAGGGAGGGCATCGAGAAGTATCTTGGCAGCGGCCTGGTCAAGGGCATCGGGCCGGTGTATGCCCGGAAGCTGGTGCACAAGTTCGGGGAGAAGATTTTCGAGGTCATCGAGCAGACTTCGGCGCGGCTCGAGGAGGTGGAAGGCATCGGCCCGCAGCGGCGGCGCCGCATCAAAGGCGCCTGGGCCGAGCAGAAGGTCGTGCGCGAGATCATGGTGTTCCTTCACTCGCAGGGGGTGAGCACCAGCCGGGCGGTCCGCATCCACAAGACCTACGGCGAGCAGGCCATCGAGCGGGTGCGGTCCAACCCCTATGCGCTGGCGCGGGATATTCACGGCATCGGCTTCGCGACGGCGGACCGGATCGCGCAGAACCTCGGCATCCCGCCGGATTCCCTGCTGCGCGCCAGCGCGGGGCTGGATCATGTGCTGCTGGAGGCAACCAACGAAGGGCACTGCGCGCTGCCGCTGGATTTGCTGAAGGAGGAAGCGGGCAAGCTGCTGTCGGTGGAGGAGAAGATTGTCGAGGCGGCGCTGGCGCGCAGCCTGGCCGGCCAGGAGTTGGCACTGGAGAGCATCGGCAGCCAGGAACTGGTGTTCCTGCCCGCGCTCAAGCGCGCCGAGGAGAACATCGCCCGGCGCATCCGGGAACTCTGCGCAACGCCGGCCGGCTACCCGCCGATCGAGCTGGAGAAGGCCGTCGCCTGGTGCCAGCAAAAGACGGGCCAGGAACTGGCGCCGAGCCAGCGCGAGGCATTGGGGCAGGCGCTGAGCCGCCGCGCGCTGGTGATCACCGGCGGGCCGGGCGTGGGGAAGACGACGCTGGTCAACGCCATCCTGTTGATCCTGCGCGCCAAACAGGTGCGCTGCCAGTTGTGCGCCCCGACGGGCCGCGCGGCCAAGCGGCTCTCCGAGACCACGGGCCTGGAGGCCCGGACGATTCATCGTCTGCTCGAAGCCCGGCCCGGGAGCGGCGCGTTCGCCCGCAACGAGAGCCGGCCCCTGGAGTGCGACCTGCTGGTGGTGGACGAGGTTTCAATGGTGGATGTGCCGCTGATGAGCCACCTGCTGCGGGCCATGCCCAGCGCAGGCAGCCTGCTGCTGGTGGGCGACGTGGACCAGTTGCCGTCGGTGGGGCCGGGGCTGGTGCTGCGCGACCTCATCGAGAGCGGGGTCGTGCCGGTGGCGCGGCTGACCGAGGTGTTCCGGCAGGCGGCCAACAGCCGGATCATCACCAACGCGCATCGGATCAACCAGGGCCGGCTGCCCGAACTGCCGGCCCGGGGCGCCGAACAGGACTTCTACTTCGTGGAACGGGAGGAGCCGGAGCGCATTGCCGACACGCTGCTCGAGCTGGTCAAGCGCCGGATTCCGAACAAGTTCAAGCTCGACCCCATCCGCGACCTCCAGGTGCTCAGCCCGATGAACCGCGGCTCGCTGGGCACCCGCGAGCTCAACGCCCGCCTGCAGGCCGAGCTGAATCCCGCCCGGGCCGACCAGCCGTCGGTGGAAAAGTTCGGCTGGCAGTTCCGCGTCGGCGACAAGGTCATCCAGACCGAGAATGACTACGACAAGGAGGTGTTCAACGGGGACATCGGGCAAATCACGCGGGTGGACCCGGTCGAGCGCGAGGTGACGGTGTGCTTTGCGCCGCGCCAGGTGGTCTATGATTTCGGGGAGCTGGACGAGCTGGCGCTGGCCTACGCGATCACCATCCACAAGGCCCAGGGCTCGGAGTTCCCGGCGGTGGTCATCCCGCTGGCGATGCAGCATTATATGCTGTTGCAGCGCAACCTGGTCTATACCGGCGTCACCCGCGGACGGCAGTTGGTGGTGCTGGTAGGACAGCAAAAGGCGCTGGCGGCGGCGGTGCGCAACAACCGCACCGAGCGGCGGTTCTCGGGGCTGCTGCCCAGGCTCAAGGCCTGAACCACATGAACCCGGGCGGGCGGGACTTGAGACCGCGGCACAATTCCACTAGATTTATTCAGCCAAACCTGACAACACTCGCCTATGGCCGAAAAGAGCCTCAACGAACTGCCGCGCGAGCTGCGCATGCTCTACGTCAAGGGCAACGACGCCGTGCAGCGGGACAACCTCGACTACGCAATAGACCTCTTCAACCAGGTGCTGGCCAAAGAGCCCGGCGTCTTCGAGTGCCGCAAGGCGCTACGCAACGCCCAGACCCGCAAAGCCGGCAGCGGGCGCGGCTTCTTCAAGAAGATCATGAGCAGCGCGGGCTCCTCGCCGCTGCTCGCCAGGGGCCACCTGGCCCTGGGCAAAGACCCGGCCGAGGCGCTGAAGATTGCCGAGCAAATCCTCAACGGCGACCCGGCCAACTCCGCCGCCCACAAGCTGGTGGTCGAAGCCGCCACCGCCCTGGACCTGCCCCAGACCGCCGTGCTGTCGCTGGAAATGCTCGTCGCCCATTCCCCCAACGACCAGGACATCGCCGTCAAGTATGCCCACGCGCTGGCCAACGCCGGCGAGGTCCGGAAAGCCGAGGCCGTGCTGGCAAACCTCTACCGCGCCTCGCCCCATGACCAGGAATTGGCCCAGGCGCTCAAAGACCTCTCCGCCCGCAAGACGCTGGACGAAGGCGGCTACGAGGCGCTGGCCGACGGCACCGGCTCCTATCGCGATATTCTCAAGGACAAGGAGGAGGCGGTCTTGCTGGAACAGCAGAACCGGCAGGTCAAGTCGGAGGACGTCGCCGAGCGGCTCATCCGGGAATACGAGGCCCGGCTCCAGACCGAGCCGAAGAATCTGAAACTGCTGCGGCAACTGGCCGAGCTCTATACCCAGAAAGAGCAGTTCGACCGCGCGCTGAGCTACTACGACCAGATCAAGGCGTCGGAGATCGGCGGCGACGCGTCGCTGGACCGCAACATTGCGGACACGGTGCGGCGCAAGTACGACCACCAGATGGCGCAGCTCGATGCGACCGCACCGGACCACGCCGAGAAGCTGGCGGCGCTCCAGGCCGAAAAGCAGGCCTACCAACTGGCCGAGTGCCAGAAGCGCGCCGAGCGGTTCCCGACCGACCTGCAAATCCGCTTCGAGCTGGGGCAGCTCTATTTCCAGGCGGGCAAAACCACCGAGGCCATGAAGGAATTTCAGAAGGCCCAGGGCAACCCGCACCGGCGCATCCAGGCGTTGAGCTACCTGGGCCAGTGCTTCGCCCGGCGCGGCATTCATGACCTGGCCGCCAGCACCTTCCAGGACGCCGTCAAGGAAAAGGCCGTCTTCGACGAGGAGAAGAAGGAGCTGATTTACCTGCTGGGCTCCGTGTTTGAGAAGATGGGCAAGCGCGACGACGCCATCGCGCAGTTCAAGATCATCTACGCCGTGGATGTGGGCTACAAGGATGTCGCCGACAAGATAGACGCCTTCTATGGCGGCCAGGCGGAAAGCTGAGGAAACCTACCCCCGAACGTTCCCGAAGTAGCGATTGGGGAAGCCGGTCAAGTCTTTGATCACGGTATCCGTGTGCCATAACTCAACCCCTTCGCATCGCGCGGTTGCGGCCAGCAGCCTATCGGCCGGGTCTTTGTGGCGCCAGGGCCAAAGCACCGATTGCCGGGCAATGGGGACGGTCACCGGCAGGATAGTCCAGGACGGCAAGGCCAGGTCAAGCCAGGTATCAGGATTGTCGGGCACCTCGCCCTTTTGCCAGAGGCGAAAAAGCTCGATCACGGACACGGGCGACAGATAGCGCTCAGTAGCTGGATCGGAGAAACAGCGTTCCACCTTTCCGGGTAAGGGCAGCCGCCGACAGAACTTGATAAACAGGTTGGTGTCGGCCAATACCCTCATCGCCAGTCCTCCATAACCGGGGACTGCAGGTCTCCGTAGCGCTTGGGATCGTCCGGCTTCTCAGCGCGCCAGGGCCGCCCTTGGACCTTGTACGCGGATAATATCGCCTTGGGCTTGCCGTGGGCCGTCAAGATCACCTGGACGCCGGACTCAGCCTTCTTAATCAATTTGCAGAGGTCGGTCCGCCCTTCACTAATCGCAACCGAGATGCTACTCATAGGCAGAAATTTGCATCAAATCCCGCCCAAGTCAAGCCTCTTTATGCCGCGGCACTTGCGACGGACCGTGCACCATTCGCTGCCGTGTGGCCGCTCCCTGCGGGAAAGCCAGGGTGAGGGGCAACCGGCTGTCCGCCCGGAACGCCCCGCGCCGCGGAAGCCTCGGCCACCGTATCAGGCCGGCGCCGCCGCACTCCGCTTCGCCATGATCGCGCTGACAATCTTCGCGGCCAGCTCCGGCTTCTCGGCCAGCGCCCTCTGCGCCGCATCTTTGCCCTGGCCGATCAGCTCGCCCTCGAACTGCAGCCAGGCGCCCTTCTTGTCCACCACGCCGCTCTCGACGCCGACATCCAGGATGCTGCCTTCCTTGTTGATGCCGTGGTTGTAGATAATGTCGAACTCGGCCTCGGCAAAGGGCGGCGCGACCTTGTTCTTCACAATCTTCACCTTCACGTGGTTGCCGACGGCGTTGCCGGCGGCGTCCTTGATGGTCTCCTTGCGGCGGATGTCAATGCGGACGCTGGCGTAGAACTTCAGCGCCTTGCCGCCTGGCGTGGTCTCGGGGTTGCCGAACATCACGCCGACCTTCTCGCGCATCTGGTTAGTGAAGACGCAGGTGGTCTTGGCCTTGGCCAGGATGGCGGTGAGCTTGCGCAGCGCCTGGCTCATCAGCCGTGCCTGCATGCCCATCGTCGCCATGCCCATCTCGCCATCTAGCTCGGCCTTGGGCACCAGCGCGGCGACCGAGTCAATGACGATCACATCAAGCGCGTTGGACCGGGCGAGGGTCTCGCAGATAGACAAGGCTTCCTCGCCGCTGTCCGGTTGCGATACCAGCAAGTCCTCCAGGTTTACGCCCAGCTTCTTGGCATACGCCGGGTCCAGGGCGTGCTCGGCGTCAATGAACGCCGCCAGTCCGCCGCCCTTCTGGGCATTGGCGATCACGTGCAGCATGAGGGTGGTCTTGCCCGAGGACTCGGGGCCAAAGATTTCAACCACCCGCCCGCGCGGGATGCCGCCGACGCCCAGCGCCAGGTCCATCGCCAGCGCGCCGGTGGGGATGACTTCGATTTGCCGGAGCGCGCGCGCGTCGCCCAGGCGCATGATGCTCCCGTCGCCGTAGGCTCTGGTAATGGAGGAAATGGCGGCATCAAGGTCGCGCTGGCGCGCGGCGGACGCCTTGGCGGCTTCGGCCGCTTTGGTATCGGCGGCGACAGATTTCTCAGCAGTCTTGGGAGGCATATTCGTGCATTAAAGTGATTTGGAACCTTACTGACAACTGCGGGTCATATTGGGCAATCCCGCTCGATTAGTCAAACGCCCGTTTCGCGCGTGGCGCACCCCGGCGCATCTCGGTTCCTGAGCGGCCTTTCCCGGGGCCAAGGCACCCGAGAAGCGGTCGAGCCACTGCGGGGCGGCATTAGCGCCGCCCGACCACAGTCTCAAGGCGCTGCCACCGCCCGCAACATGTCGGCAGCCACGCCGTCCCCTCCCCGTCACACCCCCGTCCCTCCTCCGTCCCTCCTCCGTCCTTCCTCCGTTCCTCCTCCGTTCCGCCTCCGTCCCCGGGTCAGAGGTACTACGGAGGAGGGACGGGGGTGTGACGGGGGTGGCAGGGCGGGGTGCGGGAGAGAACTCGCCGACCGTGGAGGCTCGTGCACTGCTCCCCTGGACCTGGTAGGGACGCGTTCCACCGCGTCCCATTCTCTTGCAGCCAAATCAAGGACGCGGTGGAACGCGTCCCTACCAGGTTCAGGAGCAGGAGAGCGTGCGGAAGTGGTGCGCGCGGTGGAGCCGCGCTTACTGGTTGCGCTTGGCCTCGTTGGCGCCTTCGCCGACCGACCAGATCAGGCGGTCGGGCTTGCCCTGGCCGCCGCCGGGGAACTCGATCTGCACGTCGGTCGTCTTGGCGAAGAACCTGGTGGGCGACTCGGCGAAGAGGAGCAGCTTGCGGCCGGCCAGCACCGCCACCAGTTGGTTGCCTTCGCGCGTGATCTCGACGCGGTCATACTTGCCCGCATACCTGTCGAGCACGGCGTTGGGCAGCGTAAACTCTTTCCTGCCCGGCTCGCCCAGCTCGCGCACCCAGATATTGCGGAACCGCACCGGGTTGCCGTGGTCCTGCAGGGCGATGGGCTGCTTCTGCGGATGGGGCTGGTAGGGGGGGCGGTCAATCCAATCGGTCGGGCCGGTCAGCTCGACGTTGTTCTGGATAAGCACGCCGTTGTGGAACACCGTGAGGCGGACCGGGGAGAGGAGTTTGCCCGCGGCGTCGAAGCGCGGGGCGGTATAGATGATGTCGTAGGTCTGCCATTGGCCGGGCGGGCGGCAGACATTGGCCAGCGGCGGGTATTGGCCGTAGATGGAGCCTGCGCCGCCGTCGGCGTAGGTGGCATTCTGGTAGGAATCGAGCACCTGAATCTCGTAGCGGTTGAAGCCCAGAAAGACGCCGCTGTTGCCGCGGCCCTGGCCCTGGCCCTCGGCGGGGACCGGGGCGGCCCACTCGACGTGCAGTTGGCAATCGCCGAAATTCTGCAGCGTGCGGATATAGCCGCTGCCTTTCACACATTCCATGTAACCGTCCCGCGTAATCCATTTGGTCGGGCTGCCATCCATGCCGACCCACTGCGAGAGGTCCTTGCCGTCGAACAGCACCGTGGCATCGGCGGGCGGCTTGCCGGGCTGCTCCTGCGTGCTCGCGGTGGCCGGGCTGACCACCGGCGGCAGCGGCCGGTTGCGGTCGTGATCAGTCCAATTCGGGTCAGGCTGCGCCAGGCAGACCGGCGCGACGGCCAGCGGCAGGAAGCTGCCAATGGCGCAGGCCAGGCCAATACCGCGGGAAAGAGGCTTGGGCATATTCATAATCATAAGCAAGGTCGTTGAGCGCTAAACTTCATCTGGCAGGGCAGCGTAGCCCCTCGCTGCGCCCGATGGAAGCCTTCTTTGCGGCGCGGGCCGCTGGCCCGAATCCTTAGCGAACGCGCGGAGTGACCCAAACTGTGGCCACGACGCACC
>DAOPPX010000168.1:0-8472 GCA_035358715.1 Verrucomicrobiota bacterium | reverse complement strand
TGCGTCGTGGCCACAGTTTGGGTCACTCCGCGCGTTCGCTAAGGATTCGGGTGGCGCTCCTTTCCGAATTTGGGGCTTGCTATGAGAGAGGCGATTTGGTAGAAAGCTACCATTCGCCGGGATGCATTTGGGGCGGCAGTCATGAAGACTCTGAGAGAATTCAGCCAGACATCCGGTGCGAGGGTCGCACCGGAGTGGGAGGACCGCCTTGTCCCGTGTGCAGGAAAGGAACCACTATGAACAGGAGCAGGAGAAGCAAATCCCCCAGAATTAGCGTTGGGCTGTGCGCCGTGGCGCTCGCGGCCGGGTTGACCGCGCAGGGGGCGGCGCCGGTCATCACGAACCTCACCATGGTGGGGGGCGTGGTGCAGTTTGGCGTGGCGAGTGAGCTGGGCCTCACCAACCGGATCCAATGCTGCACCAACCTGGGCCAGCCGGAGTGGGAGGTTTTGACGAACCTGGTGGTGACCCAGAGCCCGTATTGGTTCGTGGACGCCGGCGCGGTGGGGGTCTTGCAGCGGTTTTACCGCGTGGAGGCGCTGGCGGGCAGCGCACCGCCGCCCCCAGGCATGGTGCTGATCCCGGCCGGGAGCTTTGAGATGGGCAACTGCATGGACCCGGACGAGGGCGAGTCTTTTGAACTGCCGCTGCACGAGGTGTATGTGAGCGCGTTTTACATGGATCGGTATGAGGTGAGCAAGGCGTTGTGGGACGAGGTGAAGGGGTGGAACGGAGGCAACGGGTATGTGTATGAGAACGCCGGTTCCGGGAAGGCGACCAATCATCCGGTGCAGATGGTCAACTGGCGGGACTGTGTGAAGTGGTGTAATGCGCGCAGCCAGAAGGAGGGGCTCGTGCCGTGCTACTACAATGAGGAGGGCTTAACGACGGTGTATAAGAGCGGGACGGGCACGCCGTATGCGAAGTGGGATGCGGACGGGTATCGTTTGCCGACGGAGGCGGAGTGGGAGAAGGCGGCGCGGGGCGGCACACCGGGGCATCGGTTTCCGTGGAGCGACATGGACGACATCACGCACAGCCGGGCGAACTACTGGGCGGGCGAGAGCTATCCTTACGACCAGAGTTATCCGGCAGGCGATCATCCGGCGTTCGTCGACGGGGTGTCTCCGTATACGAGTCCGGTGGGGTATTTTGGGGCGAACAGGTATGGATTATATGACATGGCTGGGAATGTGACGGAGTGGTGTTGGGATTGGTGGTCGGACACGTATTACAGTTCATCGCCCGGGACTGACCCACGTGGGCCGACCTCGGGCTCGATCCGTGTGATTCGCGACGGCAGTTGGGGCAGCCCCGCGTTCTACTGCCGGGCGGCCTACCGCAACAACTACAACACGCCGGACGACAGGTACTTCGACCTGGGGTTCCGCTCCGTCCGCGCCTTAGGTCAGTGAGCTCAAGGACAGGGCGGAGCAGGCTGGCGAGCGAGGGACGAGCGAGCCTGACTGCGGAGGGCAGCGGGAGAATGACCTGCGTGTGCGCGTGGGAAAGAGAGGTTGGGTGGAGCGCCGACATTCCTGTCGGCCCGCAAGCGCAACGCCCACCCGAGGCCGACAAGAATGTCGGCGCTCCCGGCGATTAGCAGATGCGGGGCAGTTGCTCGCCGCTGGACATGTCGAGGATGCGCTGGGCGCCGATGGCGCTTTTGAGGAGCACCTTGGCGGTGCGCTGATCGGAGGCTTTCCCGATCCGGCAGGCGCCAGTGCTGATGGGATGGGCGCGCAGGATTTCGAGGGCGCGGTCGGCGTCCCGCTCGGGAACGAAGGCGGCGAACCGGCCCTCGCAGGCGACTTGCAGCGGGTCAAGACCGAGGATTTCGCAGGCGGCGCGGACGTCTTCGCGCACCGGGATCAGCTTCTCCTCGACCTGGAGGGTGAGGTTGGCGGCTTCAGCGATTTCGTTGAGCACACTGGTCAGGCCGCCGCGGGTGAGGTCGCGCAGGCAGTGAATCTCGATGCCGGCGCGCACGAGCTGCAGGACGACCTCGGCGAGCGGGGCCGAATCGCTCGCAATGGCGCTCTCGAATTCCAGGCCCTCGCGGACGGCCATGATCGCCATGCCGTGCCGTCCGACGTCGCCGCTAACCAGAATGGCGTCGCCGGGCTGGACGCTCCGGGGCGCGATGCGGAGCTGGTGCTCCAGGATACCGATCCCGGCGGTGTTGATGAAGAGGGCGTCGCCTTTGCCTTTGTCCACGACCTTGGTGTCGCCGGTGATGATCTGGACGCCCGCGGCTTGCGCGGCCTGCTGCATCGAGGCGGTGATCTTCCACAGGGTGTCCATGGGCAGCCCTTCCTCGATGATGAACGCGGCGCTGAGGTAGAGCGGACGCGCGCCGGCCATGGCCAGGTCGTTGACCGTGCCATGGACGGCCAGCGAGCCGAGGTCGCCGCCGGGGAAGAAGAGGGGCCGCACGACGTAGGAATCGGTGGTGAAGGCGACGCGCTGGCCGGCGAGGTCGAACACGCTGGCATCATGCTGCGCTTCGAGCAGGGGGTTGCGGAAGGCGGGCACGAAGAGCTTGCCGATGAGCTGGTGCATGAGCTTGCCGCCGCCGCCATGCGCCATCAGCACATGCGGGTAATCCTGGATGGGGAACGGACAGGAGAGGGTGAAGTTGGGGGGTGTGGTCATGGTTCACGGCGGTAGCGGTAGTAGGCGGCGCAGGCGCCTTCAGAGGAGACCATGGTCGCGCCGAGGGGATGCTCGGGAGTGCAGCGGGTGCCGAAGGCGGGGCATTCGCGGGGCCTGATCTTGCCTTGCAGCACCAGGCCGCTGAGGCATTCGGTGGGCTCATCCACGCGGAGGCCGGCCACGCCGAATTTGTGCTCGGCATCGAAGGATGCGTAGGCGTCGCGCAGGCCCAGGCCGCTGCGGGGGATTTCGCCGATGCCGCGCCACTTGCGCGGGGTGATCTGGAACACCTCGCGGATGATCTGCTGCGCGGGGCGGTTGCCTTCCTGGCGCACGGCGCGGCTGTATTGGTTCTCGACCTCGGCCCGGCCGCTCTCGAGTTGCCGCACGCACATCAGCACGCCTTGCAGAATGTCGAGCGGCTCGAAGCCGGTCACGACGATAGGCACGCGGTGCTTTGCGGCGATGGGTTTGTATTCCTCCCAGCCCATGACGGCGCAGACGTGGCCGGCGGCGAGGAAGCCCTGCACGCGGCGGTCCGGCGCGCCCAGGATGGCCTCGATGGCGGGCGGCACCAGCACGTGCGAGACGAGCAGGGAGAAGTTCTTGAGGCCCTTGCGGGCCGCCTGGTAAACCGCCATGGCCGTGGCCGGGGCGGTGGTCTCGAAGCCGACGGCGAAGAAGACGACCTCTCGGGCCGGGTTCTGCTCGGCCAGCTTCACGGCGTCCAGCGGCGAATAGGTGATCCGCACATCGCCGCCGGCGGCTTTGACGGCCAGCAGGTCGGTGGTGCTGCCGGGCACGCGCAGCATATCGCCGAAGGAGCAGAAGATGACGCCGGGCCGGGCGGCGATCTCGAGGGCTTTGTCAATCAGTTCGAGCGAGGTGACGCAGACCGGGCAGCCGGGGCCGTGGATGAGCGTGACCTGGCTGGGCAGGAGCTCGTCTATGCCGAACTTGACGATGGCATGGGTTTGGCCGCCGCAAACCTCCATGAGCGACCAGGGGCGCGTGGTGATGCGTGCCAGCTCGCGTGCCAGCTTGTGCGCGCCTTGGGCATCGCGGTATTCGTCGAGGTATTTCATTGCGGCGGCGGACCCGGCGCCGGGGCGGGCGCGACGCCCGCCTCGCTTTCCTGCAACTCGCTCAGCTCCTGCATCTGGCGCAGATACTCGAATACCTGTTTGGCCTCCTCCTCATCCACCCGGCTGAGGGCGAAGCCGACATGGACGATGACGTAATCGCCAAGCTTGGCCTCGGGTACGTAGGCGAGGCTGACTTCCTTGAGGATGCCGCCGAAGTCCACTTTGCCGGTGCGCAGCAGCGGGTCTTCGCCGCTGATGCTGGTAATCTTACCTGGAACAGCCAGACACATTGCTCCTCAGCGTACACTGGATTTGCCAAGCGGGCAACGATGGGGCTTGAAGCAATTGCGGCGTTCAGGCGGATAGAAACGGCCGCCTTGGCAAGGCGCGCTACGCTGGCCGCGAGCCGGCACTGTCCCGCAGGGCCGCCACGACCTGGCCCAGCGCGATGCCTCCGTCGTTGGGCGGAACACGCTGGTGCCAATAGGGACGGAAACCGGCCTCCTGCAAGCGGCGCACGGAGCGCTCGGTCAGGTAGCGGTTCTGGAAACAGCCGCCGGTGAGGACGACGCGCGGTTGGCCGAGCCGCTCAGCGACGGCAACAATGGCTTCGGCCAGCCCATTATGGAAGCGAGCGGAGATTTGACTGAGGGGAACGCCGCGGCTCAGGTCGGACAGAAGGGCCTCGATCATGGGAGCCCAGTCGAGGATGAGGGGGGCGTGGCCGGGGCGGATGGGCAGTTCGTAGGCTTCGTCTATGGGGGCGGCGTCTGAGAGAGCGAATTCCAGTTCCATGGCCGCCTGGCCTTCGTAGCGGACCTGCTGGCGGAGGCCGGTCAGCGCGGCCACAGCGTCGAACAAGCGCCCGACGCTGGAGGTGAGCGGCGAGTTGAGGCGGCGGGCGAGCATGGTCTTGAGCGGGGCCAGTTCGGCGGGCGCGAAGGCTTGCAGCGGCGCCAGGGTGGTTCGGTCGAATGCGGCCTCGCCGGACAATTCGTGCAGCAGGCCCAGGGCAGTGCGGCGCGGTTCCTTGACCGCTTGATCGCCGCCGGGCAAGCGGAAGGGGCGAAGGTGCGCTGCGCGTTCGCAGGCGGTCTCCGTGACGAGAAAGAACTCGCCGCCCCAGACGGTGCCGTCGAGGCCGTAACCGGTGCCGTCCCAGGAGACGCCGAGCGCCGGGGGCTCGATTTCATTCTCCGCCATGCAGGAGAACACATGGGCGATGTGATGCTGGATGGTGAGGAGTTGAGGGTTGGAGGTTGAGGGTTGAGGGTCTGACGTTTGCGCCTCCTTGCGCCGGCTGCTGCGAGCGGCGAGGTCGTGAGCGAATTGGGTGGAGAGGTAACCGGGGTGGGCGTCGGCGGCGATGATTGACGGGCGCGCCTCGTAGAGGGTCTGGAAGTCGGCGATCACGCGGCGGAAGGCTTCAAAGGCCTGGTCGGTCTCCAGGTCGCCGATGTGCTGGCCGATGAAGACCTGAGGTCCGATGGAGAGGGCGATGGTGTTCTTCAGGTGCGCGCCGACGGCCAACACGGAATTGCCCGCCGCCGGTAGCCGATCGCCGAGGGAAGCCGGGAGCCTAATGGGCAGCGGGGCGTAGCCGCGGGCGCGGCGCAGGACCAACTCGCGACCCGCCATCATGCGCACGATGGAATCGTCCACGTGCCGGACGATGGGGCGGTTGTGGACCAGGAACAGATCGGCGATGCCGCCGAGGCGGTCGAGGGCTTCGTGCTCGTCGGTGCAGATCGGCTCGTCGCTCAGGTTGCCGCTGGTGGCCACGACAGGGAAGCCGAGCGCGGCGAGGAGCAGGTGATGCAGCGGGGTGTAGGGGAGCATCACGCCGAGGTTGGGATTGCCGGGGGCGAGGGAAGAAGGAAGTGCGGAGTGCGGAGTGCGGAGTGCGGAATGCGGGGTGCGGAGTGCGGAATGCGGAGTGCGGAGTGCGGAATGCGGGGTGCGGGGTGCGGAATTCTTGCGGCGGAGCAGGACGATGGGGGCTTCGGGGGAGTGGAGGAGTCGCTCCTCGAAGGGCGAAACCTCACACTCCGCCTGGATGGCCGCCAGCGACGGAAACATGAGCGCGAAGGGCTTTTCCTCGCGGTGCTTCAACTCGCGCAAGCGGCGGACGGCTTCGTTGTTGTGCGCCGCAACGATCAGGTGGAAACCGCCGAGGCCCTTGACGGCGACGATCTGGCCCTGGCGCAAGGCGTCCGCGGCGGCGGAAATTGGCGTGCCCGACGGCGGCGCTGACGCCGTCAGCGACTTTCCCGCTCTGTCCCACAGTTCGAGCCGGGGACCGCAGACGGGGCAGGCATTGGGCTGGGCGTGGAAGCGGCGCTCGCGCGGGTCGTCATATTCCGCCTGGCATTGCGGGCACATGGCGAACGCCTTCATGGAGGTGTTCGGGCGGTCGTAGGGCAGCGACTCGATGATGCTGAAGCGCGGGCCGCAGTTGGTGCAGTTGGTGAAGGGGTAGCCGCAGCGGCGGTTGTGCGGGTCGAAGATCTCGGTTAGGCAATCGGGGCAGGTGGCAATGTCCGGGAGCACCAGCGCAGTTTTGGCGCCGCCGGTATCACTGGGGCGGATTTCGAACCCGGCGTAGCCCACCGGGTCGAGCCAGGACGCTTCGAGACTCTGGATGGAGCTGCGCGGCGGCTTTTCCGCTTCGAGGCGCAGCAGAAACTTCTCCAGCGCGGCGCGGGGGCCTTCGGCTTCGATGAACACGCCCTGGGCCGAGTTGTTGACCCAGCCCTTCAGCCCGGCGTCCGTTGCCAGCCGGTAGATGAACGGCCGGAAGCCGACACCCTGCACCGCTCCCCGGACCACGATTCTTAGCCGGACACTCAATCCAACCTCACGCATGACTCCTTGCGCTCTCAGTCGTCGCGGCCGGCTTCGTGAACGCGGATGAAGCGTTGGAACACGAACAATCCCACAGGCGCGATCATCGTGCTCAGGCCAATGATGAGCCAGAGGGTCTCTGAGTGCCGCGGGCCGGTAGCGGGACAGAACTGGGCGAGCAACACACCCGAGAGCGGCCCCACCCCAATCTTCGCCAGGAAGAACGGCAGGGAGGACATGGCCATGTAGGAGGCTTCCTGGCCCTTGGGCGCTATGGCCGCGGTGTACTCGTAAAGCCGCGGCGAGTAGAAGGCCTCGCCAATCGAGAGGAACAGGACGAACAGGAAGATCATCACGTAGTAGGGATTTACCGTGCCGCTCACGCCCAGCCAAACATGGGCGATGCAGTGGCCGACCCAGCCATCGGCGAGCGGCCGGAACCATTGGGGCGGCACGGTCATAATGAAAACGGAAGCCGCGGCAATGAAGCTGCCGATGATGACCATGCGATAGGCGGATATCCGCTGCGTGAGCACCCCCACCAGGGGCGCCAGGATGACGATCAGGATGTTGTTCAGCCCGTAGAGGTGCCCGACGGGCGCGCCCTCGCCCAGCTCGCGGATGCCGAAAGTCGGGTAGGTGTAATCCATGTGCACGAAGATCATCTTGATGAACACGGCCAGAGACAGGAAGGCCAGGAACTTGTAAAAGCCGGCCTGCCGCCACAGGCCAGCAAAGATGCGGGCTGTGTCGCGCGCGGTGTCGCCAACCGTCAGCTTGAGCACCTGCAAGGGATTCTTCCCGGGGTATTTCACCTTCTCCGGCGTGATGACGACGCCTTGATCGGTCGCCTCGACTCCTTCCCGGAGCCAGAAGTAGATGATCAGGAAGCTGGGAATGGAAAGAGCCAGGCTGGCCAGGAGGGTTGTGCGGTAGGTGCTGAGCTGCATGCCAAGCCCGGGCAAAGTGAAGCTGCCGTGCTCCCCCAGCGCTGCGCGCAGGGCGTCGAAAATCAGGACGCCGATAAGGAATCCCGCGTTCATGATGGCGTAGAAGACGGAGAAGGCGATAGACCGCTGCGCGGTGGTGGTGTAGCGCCGCAGGGCGGCAATGGTCACCGGCGCGCCCATGCCTTCCCCAATCGCCAGCACGGTCAAGCCGACGCCCAGCGCCACCCATTTGACCGTGGTGAAGGTGATGAAGACGCGCGAGATGATGCAAAGCGCGAAGCCGAGCAGGAACGTCTTGCGCAGGCCCAGCGCATCGGTCAGCGAACCGACCAGCACGATGCACAGCGTCAAGCCCGCCGACCACAGCAGCACGACCAGGCCCGCCTGGACGTCGTTGAACCCCAGGTCCGAGGAGAGCCAGAGCCGCAAGGTGAAGTTCACCACCCGGTAGGCCAGGTTGCTGAGCAGCACGATGGCGAACACGATCCACAGCTCGCGCACCGCGCTGAAGAGCACGGTGAACTTGCCCAGAAAGCTCGTGGGCGCACCGGGTGCCGGATGGCTGCTCGGGTCAGGCATGGGAGAGGATTGCCGTCGCGGAGGCCGGGCGGGCGACGCCGGCGTTCTGACCGGCAGGAGGGATAAGAATGACCGGGCGCCCGATTATGGCCGGTTCGAGGGCGGGCCAATGCGTCTCCGTCCAGGGCCAGTGGCAGCTCGTCATTCTGGCCGGGAGGGTAAGAGACGCCCCCGCAGCGGTAAAGCAATTTGACCTGTCCGTTGCTTGAGGCGGCTGGCCGGCGCCGCACTTGCCTGTACCCAGGAGGCGGCGGGCGCGTCTAACCGGGATCAGAGCACCCGGCGTTTTGGCGTCCAAGGCAGGGCCCGCCGCGCCTCAAAAGTAACTGTTACCCTAGCGAAGCTCGGAAGTGTTCCGG
>DAOPPX010000167.1:0-8504 GCA_035358715.1 Verrucomicrobiota bacterium | reverse complement strand
GAGGTACTACGGTATTGGGACGGGGAGGGGACGGAACCGGGGCATTGTCGCCGGGGCAGGCCTCAGGGTTCGGCTGGGTGCAAGAGGGACCCGAGTTTCCCGGTCTGGCAGTCACACTCCCGGGCTTGACGCTTTGCCCGGGGCGCGGCAAGACTGCCGGCCAGAATCCCGAGCCTCGTTTGCCGACTATGAGCCGATTATCCGAAAATCTACTGCCAAGTCCCCGAGCCTTATGCATGCTCAGCCTGATCCTGACCACTTGCGCATTTGGCGCTTCGGCGGGGCGGTTCGATTCCAGTGACTTCACGAAGCCGCACTTCTTTCCCATCCTGCCGTGGAGTCCCTACCACGGCTGGAAGGCGCCGTTTGTCGAACGGCGGCAAAACGGGCTGGAGAGCATCGCGGACTGCCATTTCAACATGGCCGGCTTCGTGTGGGCCAAGGACCTTCGGCGCTGCGAGAAACTTGGGCTCGGCGCCATTGTCCTGCCGGCCGGGGACGACAAGACCCTCTCGCCCGCCTACCGGCGCGAATGGAAGAAGCTTCCGGGCGAGGAGATTGAAAGGCGCGTCCAGCAGCTCATCCGGGCCGCCGGCAGGAGCCCGGCGCTCAAGGGTTACTACATCATGGACGAACCGGGCATCGTGGATTTCCCGGCATTGGGCAGGGCCGTGGCGGCAGTGAAGAAATATGCGCCGGGCAAGCTGGCCTACATCAACCTGTATCCCGATTACGCCACGCTCGGCGCGCCCGACATGTCGCAGCTCGGCACCTCCAACTACACCGAGTACCTGGAGCGCTTCGTGGCCGAGGTGAAGCCGCAGGTGATCAGCTACGACAACTACATGGTGCAGTTCTCGGACGACCTCAAGAACAAGGTCAAGGCGGCGAGCTACTATCGCAACCTGCTGGAGGTGCGGCGCGTGGCGCAGGAGCATCAGCTTCCTTTCCTGAACATTGTCTGCGCCAACCAAATCCGTTCCCACACGCCGATACCCTCGCCCGCGAACCTGCAGTTCCAGGCCTATACGACCCTGGCTGCCGGGTATCGCGGTGTTACGTGGTACAACTACTACGGGCCGGGTTACAAATACACGCCCATTGATCCGGCGGGCCTCAAGACTCTCACCTGGGTTTACCTGCGGGACGTGAACTCCCAGGTGGCGGCCCTGGCGCCCGTCATGAGCCGGCTGAGTTCGACCGGCGTCTTCTTCAGCGCGCCTGCGCCGGTGGAGGGCCTGCCGCTGCTGCCAGGCAGGTTGGTCGAAGCAATCTCCTGCGCCACGCCGGTTATGGTCGGCGAGTTCCGGCACGTTAACGGGCAGCCCTACGTGATGGTCGTCAACCTGAGCTTGGAGCAGTCGGCGAAGTTTGTCCTGACCCTCGCGCACCCCCGCGGTCCCATCAGGGTCGTTTCGGCCGTGGACGGCTCACTGTCCGCCTTTGACCAGAAGAACGGGCTTTGGCTCACTGCCGGGCAGGGGGTGTTGCTGGCGCTGTGAGGCTCACCTGCCCGACGATTCTATTCCCGATCCCTTAAGAAGGCCGCCGGCTTGCTGCTCACAAAACGGGACCGACGGCGGGACCCGGCCACTGGAAGGCAAGCCTGACCCGGTCGCGGCGCATGCGGGCAGAATGTGCGCCTCGCTTACCTGCCAACGGGCCGAAAACACACCTCAGCGGCCTCGAGGACCGTCACGCCTTTGGGGGAGATGCAATTGGCCCAGGCCCAGTTGTGGTGCTTTATGACCAATTCCGCCTTGAGAATCGGGTTGTCCGCAGTCGTGTGCGCATCGGTTACGACAATGATGCGGAAGCCCTTGCTCGCCGCGCTGCGGAGGGTCGAGTCAACGCAGAAGTCGGTGGCAAAACCCATCAACAGCAAGGTTGTGATGCCGCGCGACCGAAGCTCCGATTCGAGAGCGGTGCCATAGAACGCATCGCAGGTGGTCTTGCGAATGACCAACTCGCCGGGGCGGACCTGGAGGTCCGGGTGCAGCTTCCAGCCCTCGGTGAACGGGACCAGGTCCTCTTGGCCCGGTTCGCCGTCTTGCTGGATGAAGATGACCGGGGCGCCGGCCTGGCGGGCCTGCGCGGTGACCGCGTTGATGCGAGCGATGACGGCGTCAGCTTCGAACGGCGGGGGCTTCGCGCTGAACAGGCCCGTCTGCACATCAATCACCAATACCGCCGCCTGGTCAGGCATGCTTAAATGGCTGCTTTCGCCCCTTGGATTTCAAGCCTTCCTGTTGAGACGCTTGTGAAGGTTCACAACCGGATGCCCCGAGAGCTTTTGTCGTTTGCGGGCCTCGGCAAAGAGGCGCCGCACATCGTGTCCCCGGGCAGCCGATAACTCATCTTTGATCCGCCAGGTTTCCTGGAGTACCAAGTCACCTTCGCCTTTGAGTGCTGGTTCTTTTGTTGTCTTCATGGCGTCATTCTCCGCCAAGTTCTTCCGGTGTGCAGATTGCCGGCAGTTCGTAGCCTTGGGCTTGCGCCAGCCGACGCAGCCGAATTTCGATGGCCGCATTCGCAATATGCCGACAATTCCACGTCAGTAATATATCCATGCCATGGACGGTGGCGAGGGCAATGTGCGCGGCATCGCCGTCAGCCTTGGCGGGAAGCAGCCCGGATTGGAGGATATTGCCAGCGAGCGATTCCGCGGCAGGGATCAAGTCCAGCACGCTGACTCCCGCCATGAGCTTTAGGCGACGTTGCGCCATGCCTTGTTCTCCGGCGGCAATTTCGTCGAGAACGATTTGAGAGCAATAAAGCTCGTGCTTCTCGCGCTGGAAATCCCACCAGTCGCGAGTGAGTTGCTGGCGGGCGGCCTGCAGCAGGTCGCGGGCGGGGCGCGCTACAACGTAGCTCGGTATCGTGCTTTCGATGTAGATGCGCATGATAGAAGTTTACGCCCGGCGCTCGCGGATCGCGGCCAGAACGTCCGCCACGACTTCCGCCTTTGGCTTGGCGCCGAGGCTGCCTTGGCCGTGGACGCGGACGCTGACGGCGTTGGCGGCCAGGTCGCGCGGGCCGACGACCAGCATGGTGTGGACCTTGGCCTGCTCGGCCTGCTGGATCTTGCCGTTGATCTTGTCGTTGGTGTAATCGCCTTCGGCGCGCACCAGGTTGGCGCGCAGTTCCTGCACCAGGGACCTGGCGTAGTTCACCAACGGCTCTTCCTCGCCGATGGTGAGCACGCGCACCTGTTCGGGCGCGAGCCAGAGCGGGAAGTTGCCGGCGTAATGCTCGATGAGGAAGCCGATGAACCGCTCGTGGGTGCCGAGCGGCGCGCGGTGGATGCACAGCGGCGTCTTCTCGGTATTGTCCCGGTCGCGATAGACCAGGCCGAAGCGTTTGGGCACGGCGAAGTCCACCTGGTTGGTGGCCAGGGTGAACTCGCGGCCAATAACGCTCCAGACCTGCACGTCAATCTTGGGCCCGTAGAAGGCGGCTTCGTTGGGCACTTCGACGTAGTTGATCTTCGAGTTAATGAGGACCTGGCGGACCATGTCCTCGGTCTGCTTCCAAAGCTCGGGCTCGTTGACGTACTTCTTGCCCAGGCCCTCCGGGGCGGAGGTGCTGAAGCGCATCACGTATTTCTCGATGCCGAAGACCTTGAAGTACTTGAGGTACATCTCGTTGACGGCGTTGAACTCCTGCGCGAACTGCTCCGCGGTGCAGTAGATGTGCGCGTCGTTCATGTTCATCGAGCGGACGCGCATCAGGCCAAACAGCTCGCCCGATTGCTCGTAGCGGTAGCAGCAGCCGTATTCGGCCAGGCGCAGCGGCAGGTCGCGGTAACTGCGCGGTTCCGCCGCAAAGATGCGGTGGTGGTGCGGGCAGTTCATGGCTTTGAGGTAGTAACGCCCGACGTGTGCTTCCTGATCCGCGGGCGCGTCGTCCTTGCCGTCACTTGCCCCGCCCTCGGACAATTCCATCGGCGGGAACATGCTCTCCGCGTAATAAGGCAGGTGCCCGGAGGTCTTGTACATCTTCTCCCTGGCGATGTGCGGCGTCTTAACGCGCACGTAGCCGGCCTGAAACTCGGTTTCCTTGGCCAGCTTCTCCAGTTCCTCGACGATGGCCGTGCCTTTGGGCAGCCAGAGGGGCAGGCCGGGGCCGGTGTAGTCGGTGTCAATGGTGTAGAGGCCCATCTCGGCGCCGATCTTGCGGTGGTCGCGGCGCTTGGCCTCTTCCAGCATCTTGAAATACTCCTCGAGCTGGGTCTTGTTCTTGAAGGCGGTGCCGTAGATGCGCTGGAGCTGGGGATTCTTCTCGTCGCCCTTGTAGTAGGCGCTGGCGACGGTGGTGAGCTTGTAGGCGCCGATGTTGCCGGTGCGCATCACGTGCGGGCCGGCGCACAGATCAATGAAGTCGCCCGTCTTGTAGTAGCTGATGGGCTCGCCGTCGGGGATGTCCGCCAGGTTGCCAAGCTTGAACTTGCTCGGGTTGCCCGGCCGCTCCGTCAGGCCGCCCAACCGGCCGCTCTCGGAGTCTTTGATGGCCTGCTCGCGGGTGACGAGGACCTTCTCGAAGGGGTGGTTGGCCTTGATCTCTTTCTTCATCTCGGCCTCGATGGCGGGAAAATCCTCCGGCGTGATGCGGTGCTGGAGTTCCACGTCGTAGTAGAAGCCGTTCTCGACCGCCGGCCCGCCCGCAAACTGTGCGTCGGGCCACAGGCGCAGGATGGCGGTGGCCATCACATGGGCGCAGGAGTGGCGCAGCCGTTCCAGCTCGGTCATCTTGTTGCGGTCGTCGAGCGTTTTCCGATCATCTTGCATGGGATTATTTAACCACAGATGGACACAGATGGACACAGATGTTTTTACAGGACAATGCGCTCCCATTCGAGGCGCGGGTGCTTGAAATTGAGGATCAGGCCCACTCTGAGCTTTGTAATCCGGAGGTAATTCAGCATCTGGCCGCGTTCGACATCGGTGATGCGGTCAATGACCTTCGCATCCACTATCACTTGGTCGCAGGCAACCTGTGTCCATCTGTGTTCATCTGTGGTTGCTTCACATTTCCCTGGCTGCTAACGCCAGGCGGCGACGGAAGTCTTCGCGGTTGTGGGCGTCATGGAACTCGGCGGGGTTGAAGTCGTCGGTCAGGACGCGTCCGTGGCCGGGCGAGGGTTGTGCCACGGCGGCGTAGATGGCTTCCACGTCGCGAAGGACTGAGGGATGGATATTCGCCAGGTCCGGCGCGCGCAGGAAAGTCAGCCCGGGACGGTCTGACGCGACGAAGAAGACGGCGCCATCGTCGCTGACATGGGCCCGCACGGACGGGAAAACGGCCTTGAGCGTTTGGTCCAGGGAGGCGGCAAAGAAGTCGCGGTCGTCGTGCAGGCTGCCGAAGCTGTTGATGACGAGCGTGCCGCCGGGGCGCAGCACGCGGCGGATGGAGGCGAAGGCTTGCCGCGTAAACAGGTGCGTGGGGGAGCTGTCGCCAAGAAAGGCGTCGAGGATGACGGTGTCGTATTGCCTGGGGCAGCGGTTGAGGAAATGGCGCCCGTCGTCCAGGGTCAGGTGGATTTGGTTGGTTTGCAGGTCGAAGAAGCGGACGGCCAGGGGCACGACGGCGGGGTTGATTTCCACCACGTCCACGCGCGCGCCCTGGCGGGTCAGCTCCATTGGCACAATGCCGACGCCCAGGCCAATGCAGAGGGCGTCGGCGATGTTGGTGGTGTAAGCGCGCGCCAGGCCCGCCAAAGCGTAGGTGAACAGGGAGACGCTGAGTTTGCGGTCCGGGTCATAGGTGTTTTGGACGAGGTTGTCGTTGAGGTACATCCGGTAGCTGTGGTGAGGGGCGTCCAACACCTGGAGCAGGCCGAAGTGCGAGTTGCCGCGGAACAACTCGACGGCATAGGAGTAATTGCGCGTCAGGCCCAGGTAGCTTCTCCCACCGGCCGCCGATCCCAGCGCCAGGAGCAGCACCAGGACCGCCGGGCCCCGTCGCCGCGCCAGGAGGAAGTAACCGGCGCAAACCAGCATCAGCGCCAGGGCGGTGAAGTACATCGTGAGCGAGTTGGGCAGGAGCGGAATCAGCAGGTAGCCGATGAGCAGCGTGCCGGCCAGGCTGCCCAGCGTGCCGATCGAGGTGAGCCGACCGACGTTGCCCCCCACGCCCGCCACGGAGGAAGTGATCACGCGGACCAGGTATGGGCCGGTCATGGCCAGCAGCGCCAAAGGGACGAAGAAGAGCATGACGGAGGCGAGCAGCGACCCGACGGGGAGGCTGAAATCGAGACACCAGTAGGCGAGGGGTTCGCAGAGGCGCACCGTGAGGACCAGGTAAATGGCCGCGGCGAGGATGGCCCAGTAGAGCCGCGCGAGCCGTTGGGACTGGTCGGCGAGGCGTCCCCCGGCGTAATAGCCGCAGGCCAGCGCGACCAGCGTCACCGCAATCTGGGCTGTCCAGACGAAGTGCGACAGGCCGATGTAAGGCGAGAGCATCTTCGCGCCGAGAATCTCGACGATCATGATGGCGGCACCCGTGACCGCCGCCGTGAAATAGAGATAGCCGCGCAAGGAACGTGACAGCGCAGGCTCCGCTGCGGGCGCAGGTTGCTTTTTCACGGACGAGTTATTACGCGAGGCTTCGGGCGGGGGCAATGTTTTATGCCAACTCCAGCTTGCGCCCGTGCGAGTACTTTCCTGCCGGCTAAGAATAGCGCTCCGCCCCGCTGCCTGGGCGGCCTTGCCAGCCCGGACCGCGGACGACCTGGCCGGGCTTGGCGCCGGTGTGCTCGCCGTCCTTGAGGACCTGGACGCCGTTGACGAACACATCGCGCACGCCGGTGGCGTATTGCTGCGGCTGCTCGAAGGTCGCGTGGTCCCGGATGGCGGCGGGGTCGAAGACGACGATGTCGGCGAAGAAGCCGGGCTTGAGCGCGCCGCGGCGATCGAGCTTGAGGTTGGCGGCGGGCAGGGCGCTCAGGCGGTGGATAGCGGCTTCGAGGGGGATCAGCTTTTCGTCGCGGACATATTTGCCCAGCAGGCGGGCGACGTTGCCATAGGCGCGCGGGTGCGGGTTGGACAGGAGGAAGACCCCTTCTGGCGCAAATGAGCCTTCGTCCGAACCGAAGCTCACCCAGGGCAGCTTGAGCTGCCGGCGCACGTTGTCCTCGGACATGATGAAGTAGATGGCATCCACGCGGCCTTTGTCTTCGGCGACGAGGTCCATGGCGGCCTCTTCGGGCGAGGTGCCGCGCAGCGCGGCGACTTCGGCCAGGGTCTTGCCGGTGAGCGGCTTGAGCCGGTCGCTCTTGAAGCCGGCGAGCACGATCCGGTCTGGAGACCCTGCGGCCACATAGAAGTTCTCCCAGTCGTCGGCGGGGGCGGCCATTTCGCGTTTCACCCGCTGGCGCACGGCGGGATCTCGGAGGCGCTTCACCCATTCCTCCAGCCCGCCTTCCTGAACCCAGGGCGGCATGGCGGCATCGAGCCCCGTGCCCGCGGCGGTGTAATTGTACATATCCGCGGTGATAGCCAGTCCCTCGGCCCGCGCGGCCTCGATCTTCCGGATCAGCGGCTCCAGCTTGTGCCAGTTGGGCTGGCCGGCGACTTTAAGGTGATAAACCTCGGCCCGGATCGGGGCTTCCCGGGCAATGCGGATCAGCTCGTCAGCGGCTTCGAGCAACCGGCTGCTCTCGCTGCGGAGATGCGAGATGTAGAGCCCGTCGCATTCGGCGGCGACCTGGCACAGCGCGATGAGTTCGTCCGTCTTCGCGTAACAGGCCGGGGCGTAGATCAAAGACGACGCGACGCCCAACGCGCCTTCGGCCATGGCCTCGCGCACCAGTTGTCTCATGCGCTCCAGTTCGGCGGGCGTGGGCGGGCGGTCCTTATAACCGATTTCGTGGACGCGCGCGGTGGTGGCGCCGACGAAGGAAGCGACGTTGCAGGAGACGCCCCGCCGGACGAGGTGTTCCAGGTATTCGCCGAGCGTGGTCCATTCGATGTCGTACTTGATGTCGCCCTGCCGCTCGCGCAGTTGCCGTTTCATCGTGTCGTTGAGCGGCCCCATGGAGGAGCCCTCGCCCATGACCTCGAGCGTGACGCCCTGGCGGATGTCGCTTTGCGAGCGGCCGTCCTCGATGAGCGAGCGGTTGGCCCAGCTCAGCATATTGATGAAGCCCGGCGCGACCGCCAGGCCCCGGGCGTCCAGCTCGACCTGCCCGCGCGCGCCGCCCGGCGAGCCGACCGCCGCGATGTTCTGACCGTTGACGGCGAGGTCGGCGTTGATGGGCGGCCCGCCGCTGCCGTCGTAGATCGTGCCGTTGCGGATGAGGAGGTCGTATTCAGTATGCATTGAAGTGTGAATCCCAGAACCGCACCCTTCCGAGGCTTTGGCACAGAGGTCGAGGCGGGCGGTTCATCTAGGGCAATTATTATGGGATCGGTGCTGGCGAAATACAAGGGGAAGGATGGCTTCCGCGATATCACCCGAATCCTTAGCGAACGCGCGGAGTGACCCAAACTGTGGCCACGACGCAC
>DAOPPX010000166.1:0-8592 GCA_035358715.1 Verrucomicrobiota bacterium | reverse complement strand
TATTACCAGGCACTTACGCATTCAACCACCCGCCAGTAGCGAAAGGCGGGCTAATCATGAGCCTTTTATATCAAACCCCGCGAGGATGTCAACACTATTCTCTTCTTTTTTGCAGTTTTCTTTGGCGCCATCTCACCCATACATGTGCAGTAAACGGATAGCCAAAACAGCGGCACCAAACGCAGAAAACCGAGAGCCGTCCCCCTTGGCGGGTTCCAAGGTCTCGACGACTGCGGGAGAAGATGCGGGAGACGGCGAGGAGCAGGCTCACGTTCCCTGGCCGAAAAGCGCAAGGGCCGCCATGATTGGCGGCCCTTGCCGGCTTAGAAAGGTAGTCGCGGGGAATCAGGCCTTGCGACGGCGCAAGATCAGCATGGCGGCGACCCCCAAACCGAGGCAAACAGCCGTAGAAGGCTCGGGCACCAGCGCCACCACGATTGAACCGTCACCGCCGGCGTCGAGCCCGGTAACATCCCAATACCAATCCGGGTCGCTGAGGCTGGGTGTGTTGATAAGGCTAAAGGTGGATGACAATGCCCCGTCAAAGAGGTCGAAGGTGTCGCCCAACGCCAACATGCCGGCAATATTCTGGATGTTGAGCGTGCCGCCTTCCGCAATGCTCAAGGCCGAAATCTTGTCAGCCGTGTCTGTAGCGGCATCAATATCCATATTGAGCGTCCCGCCGAGGGTCAGCGCGACAGTGCCGGCGCTAAACGACCCAATGGTCCCGGCATAGCCCGGAGTCATCGTGCCGTTTGCCGTCATGGCGGTGCCGGCGATAGTGCCGTTGCCGGTCAGCTTTGTGCTGCCACCCAAAGTATAGCCGGCAACATCGAGCGCCCCGCCGTTCAGGTCAATGGTGCCGCTGCCAAGGCCTGCGGTGCTGGTGAGTCCCAACGTTCCCGCGTTCACATCCACCGTTCCACTGAAACCCGTGCTGTTGCCCGAGAAGGTGATCGTGCCCGCACCGTTCTTGATCACGTCGCCGGCGCCGGATATGGCTCCCGAATAGGTCTCACCGGCCGGATTCCGGATGGTGAAGCTCTGGCCGGCATTCAGGTTGTTAATGACCACGTTGCCAATAGCCGTGTCGAAAGCCGTGCTGAAACCATTAAGGTCCAGGATTCCGCCGCCGCCCGCGCTCGCGAGCGAGGTGACCGCCGTTGGGATAACGCCAGCCGCGCCCATCTTAAGTGTCATTCCGGTACTGCGGATGTTGACTGTGCCAAAGAAGCTATTCGCCGGGTTGTAAATCGTGACAACCGGATTGCCGGCGCCTCTGGACAGATTAAGGCCGTTCGCCGTATCACTGCTGATGGCCGAATAAACATTCACGTACTGGGGACCAGTACTATGGACGTAGAAGTTGCCCGCCACCGAACCAATCATGTTTATGCTTCCGCCCGTAAAGGTTATGGTGCTGCCACCTCCGGTGCCGGAGCCCGAGTACAGGCGAAGGTTTCTCACTTGGATGCCATCCGCAACGGTAATAGTATAGTCACCCGTGGAGTCTCCCGGATAAGGTATGCCTGCTGAAAAGATCGCCGTGTTGGCTTGAACCCACGTCGTCGTGGCGGCGGTGCCGACACTGCTGCCGCCCGGGGTCCAATTCGCCGTGGTTGTGTCCCACACACCACTTGGGCTGGGCCCGCCAGCTCCAGTATCCGTGCCATTGAGATCCCACCACTGCATGGCGGCTTGGGCCTGGCTGACGGCAAAGGCGACAGAAAGTGCGGCCGCCAACTTACCGAGGTTATGAAGAAGGGAGTATTCTCTTTTCATGTTATTCTATAGCTCTAGTTGTTTGTTAAAATGCAAATCGTCTTTCCAATTCCGACTATCTTGCCAGACATCCTGGCAAATTTCCAGCCAGGCAGCAAGACTTTTTTTCAACTTTCTTCATCTTTCTTGGAGCCGGGCAAAAGCAATTGCCATGCCATTCCGCGGGCTAACCCCATCTTCCTTAAGGGACTTGCGGCGCCGGCAATCACTCCCGCCAGGCTTTTCCGGCCTGGTAAAGCTGCAAGCGGGTCTGGATCTGTTTGACTCTGGCAGTGTCGGGAGGAGGGTTGGTCGCGGCCAGGGCGCGTTGGGCGGCAGCGATGGCATCAGGAAACCGGCGGGCCTCGGCGTAGGCGGCGGACAAGGTGTCGAGAGCATCGCCGTAGTTGCCGCCGGTGAGTCTTGCCGCGTGCTCCGCCAACCGCACCGCATCGGCGCCGTCGCGGAGTTTGGCCTCTTTGCCGGTCGCCAGCACCCAGGCGAGGTTATTGAGCGCTTCCTGCAAATCGGGCTGCAGGCGGAGCGCCTCGCGATAGCTGGTGATGGCCTCTGCGATCCGGCCCGCCATCACCAGCGCGTTGCCCATGCTCCGGTGCGTGCCCGCGCGCTTCGGGTCGAGTTTGAGCGCATTGGTGAATTCCCGAATGGCCGCCTCGGCATTGCCGCTCTTGGCCAGCCCGATGCCCAGGCATTCGCAGGCCTCGGCGCGCAGCGGGTCATTCTCCGCCAGAGCCTGGAAACACTCTCTGGCCTCTGCCAGTTTGCCCTGCTCGACCAACGCTCTGCCCAGTGCGAACCGGGCGACGGAAAACTCGGGCCGCGCCTGGAGTGCGGCGCGGAAGCTGGCCTCCGCTTGCGACATCTTGCCCTGGCTGGCGAAGATGTAGCCCAGGCTGTAGTGGGACTCCGGGGTCAGGTCGCCGGTCGAAGCGGCCCGGAAATGGCGGGCGGCCTCGTCTTTCTTGCCGCTAGCCGCCAGCAGGTGCCCGAGCGCCAGGTGGGCTTCAGCGTAACCGGGCTGCAGTTCAAGCGCCCTGGCGAAGCGTTGCTGCGCTTCCTCGGCCCGGCCCAGCTTAACCAGCAGGTTTCCGTAACAATAGTGTGACGCGGGATGGAACGGATCGAGCCTCAAGGATTCCTGAAAATGGAACAGGGCCTCGTCCGTCTTCCCGGTGGCAGCGTAAAGCGCAGCCAGGTTGCGCTGGGCGTCCGGCAAGCTGGGATCCAGCTTCAGCGCCGCCAGCAACTCCCGCAGGGCCGCTTCGGTCTTGCCTTGCACCAACAACATCCCGCCCAGGCTGCAGTGCCCCAGCGCGTAATCCGGCTTCTGCCGAACTGTCTCGGCGAACTTGCCCTCCGCTTCGGTGATCATGTTGTGCTTGGCCAAAGCGGTGCCCCAGTTGTACCACGCAATCCAGGCACTGGGATTCTGCCGAACCGTCTCTTGCCACAAAGCGGTGGAATCGGCGTAGATGCGCGCCCGTCGGTTGCTGGCCAGGGCCAGAAGCCCAACCAGAGCGACAGCAACGGCAGCCGCAAACCAGAGCCGCAGGCGGCGGGCGCCTATGGCGGCGGGATTGGCTCCGGCCAGGCAAGCGAGACCGGCGCCCACGGCTGCCGCAACGCCGGGGACGGCGAAATAGACCCAGTGGTCGGCCACCAGCGCATAGCACCAGTAAGCCATCTTGAAGAAGCCCAGCGTGGGAGAGAGCACCACCACGAAATAGCCCAGACCAAGAATCGCGTGGCGCCCCCAGCCTTTCCGATACCGCCAAAGCACCCAGCCGACCAGCACCAGCATCAGCCCCGGCAAATACGCCAGCGGAGCGCCGGGATCAATCTCCCACCGCGGGTACATTGCGCTCAGCCGCATCGGGAGCAGAGACTTGTAGAGATAGAACCAAACCGCCCAACTGCCACCGAGCATTCGCGCCGGCCAGCTTAATGGCCGCTCCAGCTCGTCGGGATTCACCAGGAGCTTGGAATGGAACCCGATGGCCACCAACCCCATCACCAGGGCCACCGCAAAGAAAGGCGCGGCGCGGACCAGGTCGCGCCGGTCAATCCGGCCGTTGCGCCACCATGCGAGCAGCAGCAACACGAAGGGCCCCGCCGCGACCGCCTGCTTGCTGAGCATGGCCAGAATAAAGGCCAGCAGCGAAAACCAGTAAAAGCGGCGTTGCGGGACGGAGGAGTGCGGAGTGCGGAGTGCGGAGTGCGGATTGAGGGCGCCGGCCTCCGACCGGAGATACCAAAGCAGGCTGAGGAAGAAGAAGACGATGCTGAGCGTGTTCTTGCGCTCGGCAATCCAGGCGACGCTGGCCACACACAGCGGATGCACGGCGAAGATCACTGCCGCCAGCCACGCCCCCGGGACCTTCAGCCGCACGAGCAGGCGCCACAGCAGGACCGCAGCCAGCGCATGCAAAAGCACATTGGTAACGTGGTAGCCTGTCGGGTGGGGACCCCACAACCGCC
Source organism: Verrucomicrobiota bacterium (assembly GCA_035358715.1). Taxonomy (GTDB): domain Bacteria; phylum Verrucomicrobiota; class Verrucomicrobiia; order Limisphaerales; family UBA8199; genus UBA8199. The sequence continues at coordinate 4,332 of DAOPPX010000166.1, read as the reverse complement.
ACTCCAGCCAGAAACTGGTCAGGGTCAGCGGAAGGTAATCCACTTGCGCCCCGCTCAGCCAGATATGCTTGATCCCCACCAGGTTCTGCACGAAGGCATTCCTGGTCAGCAGCACATCGTCGTCCCACAGGAACTCGCCGGTCAGCGCCGGCCAGTACGCCAGCAAAGTGAGAACCAGGATCAGGCCCGCCCTTAACGCGATGCCAGCCGGGGAATCGGCCCGCCAAAGGGCGGCGGCGACAAGCCCCGCGGCCGGCGGCTGCCCGGTGGTGCTTCGAGGCAAGCTATCTTGCATGACACGGCAGGCTAGTCAGGATCGCGCCCGGAAACAAGGCCCCGACATCCTGACCGGGTGGAAACGACGTGAGTCTAATTCCCCCCTCACCATACCCTCTCCTTCGGTGGTAGTACCCCGCTGGCTCCTCCGTCCTTCCTCCGTTCTACCTCCGTTCTACCTCCGTTTCAGAGACGGAGGAGGAACGGAGGTAGAACGGAGGAAGGACGGAGGTACTACCGAGGAACCACCGAAGGAGAGGGTATGGTGAGGGGGGAATTAGACCCACGCCGTCTCCAAAGGGTCAGGATGTCGGAGCTTTGCGACGCTGCCAGAAACTGAGATGCGCCCACGGGCGGCGGCGGGGTGGACAGCGCATATTCTTGTGAGGCGAACTCCTGGCGGAAGGAGTGGTCAGCCCATCCGGAACTTTCGTAGATCGTCCCACTCTACCTGCACAAGTAATGAACAAACAGGATTCATGATGAGCAGTGATATAGTGCGCTCGGGTAAGATTAGTGAGCACGGCACATCATTGGCTCGATGAGCCACGCTTGAGTTGGTGGTATTGCGGTTCACCGGTCACTTTCAAGCTAGTTGGTGCCGCCGCCAAGCACTTAGGTTCGCCATCGCACCAGAACACCCCGCTTTTCAGCCTCGCCGCATCGAAGCAGGCACGCTTGGATGACAAAGAGGGAAACGGCACTTGGTTCCTTGCGGCACACCCTTGGTCCGGCGGCCCAGTCCCGCGACGGGCGGTATGAGGCCATTGATTTGGCTACCCATCCGCGTCCACGGTTCCTCTTCGCCTAGCACACCGACGCGAAACCAGCGCGGGGGACGAGGATTTGCGCTTCGGAAAAACCTTTCTGCATTCGATTGGGTAATCTAGACTAACTGATGGTTTCTTTGCCGCATGCTCTCACATGAAGATGCCCTCGAATATCACTCTGGTCGCCGGCCTGATGGCGATCGTAACCTTCGTCACCTACGCCCCGGTATTGGAGGCAGGTTTCGTCGGCTATGACGACGCTGTCTATGTTACCAGCAACCATGCAGTGCAAGGTGGGCTAAACTGGCAGGCCATGGTCTGGGCGTCGGGGGCGACGCTCGATGGCAACTGGTTTCCGCTGACTTGGCTTTCACACCTGGCGGATTGTCATCTTTATGGCCTCAAGCCAGCCGGTCACCACTTGACGAACCTGCTGCTGCATATTGCCACCACGCTGGTCCTGCTCGGCCTGCTGAATCGAATAACCGGCGACCTGTGGCCGAGCGCGGTTGCCGCCGCCCTCTTCGCGTTGCACCCCTTGCATGTGGAATCGGTCGCTTGGATTGCTGAGCGGAAGGACGTGTTGAGCGCCTTGTTCGGCATGCTCACGTTGTGGGCTTTCGTGCGCTACGCGGCAGTCGTCCAAGGCCGGTTTCGGGTGGCCGCAGGCTGGTACCTGCTCTCGCTGCTGTTGTTCTTGTGTGGTTTGATGAGCAAACCGATGCTGGTGACGCTTCCTTTCGTGATGCTGTTGCTCGACTGGTGGCCACTTCGGCGCGTGCAACGCTCAAGCGTGACGCGCCTGCTTCTGGAAAAAGCTCCCTTTTTCCTGGTTACGACCGTCTCCTGTTGGATCACCTTCAGTGTTCAGAAACAAGGCGGGGCGATGGCGGGCACTGAGCAGTTTTCCCTGGCTGCGCGTGCTGCGAATGCACTGGTGGCCTACGTGCGCTACCTGGGCAAGACCTTCTGGCCGCAAGACCTGGCCGTGTTCTATCCGCACCCCGGGTCCTGGCCAGCCTGGGCGGTGGGGGCAGCGGCCGTTCTTCTGGTTGGGATTTCGGTGGTGGCGGTGTTCCGGGCGGGACGGCAGCCGTACCTGTTGGTGGGCTGGTTTTGGTATTTGGGCATGCTGGTGCCGGTCATCGGCCTTGTGCAGGTTGGCCTTCAGGCCATGGCCGACCGCTATACTTACCTGCCGCTCATTGGGATTTTCTTGCTGGCAGCATGGGGGGCGTTAGATTGGCGGAGGCGTCACCCTCAACAGGCGGCACTGATTATCGGTTGTGTGGCGGTAGTCTTGATGGGATGTGTGATCGCCACGCGCGCGCAGCTTCGCCATTGGCAGAATGGGCTTGCCCTGTTCGAGCGAGCGTTGGCGGTAACCCCGGCCAACGCAGTGTCGCTCACGGAATTGGGAAACGCCTTGGAAGGCTTGGGCCGTATTGACGAGGCCATGCAGCGATACCGCCAGGCACTGGATCTCGAACCCGACGACGCTCGCGCCAATTACAACCTGGCCAACTGTCTATTCGAAAGAAAGCAGCTCGCGGAAGCGGTTAATCACTTCCAGCGCGCCCTTGAGTCGGCGCCCCCCGCCTTCGCAACGCAGACCCGCAACAACCTCGCTGTTGCCTTGGCGCAACTGGGCCGTGCGAACGAGGCAGCCGGCCATTTCCGCAAAGTCCTGGCCAGCGAGCCGGATAACGCCAAGGTACACGACAATCTCGCGTTGGTCCTGAGCGAACCCGGTGAGACTAATGAGGCGGTACGCCATTTTGCCGAGCTGGTTCGGCTCAAGCCGGACGATGCCCGCGCGCACTACGATTTGGCGCTGGCCGAGCTCGACATCGGTCAGGATGGCCCAGCCCTCGCGCATCTGCGGCGGGCACTTACCCTCCAGCCCACCTTGTTGACCCAAATCAACAACCGGGCCTGGTTACTCGCCACGCACCCCGATGCGTCTGCCCGAAACGGCAAGAAAGCGATCGTGTTGGCCCGCGCGGTTCTGGAGGATCCCGGTCTCCGGCGCTCCTGGGTGTTGGACACTCTGGCCGCTGCCTATGCTGAGGTTGGACAATTCGCCTCCGCCACCAACTACGCCAAGCAAGCCCTGTTCCTGGCCCGCGCGGCTGACGACCTTGCGCTCGGAGAAGAGATCTCCCATCGGCTGGCGCTTTATCACCAGGGACAGCCCTATCGTGAACCACCCCGTAAACCGTAGCGAAAGCCAGGCACTGCTACTCACTCGTCGTGACTCTCCCTTCACCTGATCCCCCGAGTGCGGAGACTGGCAGCAAGAGGTTTGCCGCCTGAGAAATACTGCTTGCGCGTGACAGTGGATTGATCGAATTAAAGAAAAAGGCCGCCACCGCTGGCGGCCTCTTCAGCACTGGTTTGAAACCTGTTGCTCTAGCGGTTTCTGCGGCGGGCAATGCCCCCGAACAGGAGCAGACCACCGACCATGGCCAGCGCCAAGGTGGAGGGTTCTGGAACCATTTCCCACATCACACCCGCCATGCGCACGCTCACATAGTTGTCAACAATGGGGTCCAACACCACCGTATAGGTGTTGCCCGCGGTGAGACCAACCGTCCCGAGATAGAACCATCCGGCGTTGCCTCCCGGGCCCCCGCTCATGCCAGTGTTTTGATTGACCGTAGGCGGGGTCAGCAGCGGGCCGTCGGAACTCACAAGAAAATTGGCGTTGGCAACGGTGGTCGGACTACCAATGTTGGCACTCACAACCCAAGTCGCATAGACGTTGTAAATGCCGCTGCCCCCGCCGGTCAAGCCCGTGGCATAGTTTGGAACGGTATAATTATCTCCTAAAAGCAGACCGGGAGTGTAGACCGTGTTGTCCACGTCAGGCCCTGGCGTGTACGAGAATTGGTAAACGTGTGGAGCTACCGTCCCTCCCCAAGCGTGCGAACCGGTTCCTGATAACCCTGGCGCGGTACCTCCAAGGGTGGTATTCACCCGTGCCGCGCCCCCGGCACCACCGATCCAAGAGTAATTGGCCAACGCCTTGCCTCCGGGAACAGGCTCGACAATAAATGCCGCCTGGAGGGTCTGCACACAGGCAAATGTGAGTACGGCCGCAAGTGCTACAAATGTTTTCATTGTTCTTACGATGGTCAATTCTTTAGTCGCGTTTACTCGGATTCTATTACGATACCCCATATTAGTGGAATGGCTCAACCGAATGCAACACTTATTTTTGTTTTTTTTGGGGGGCGATTTGACTCAAAAAGATTGTTACCCGGGCGAGGAGAAGATGGTCGAG
>DAOPPX010000165.1:0-8798 GCA_035358715.1 Verrucomicrobiota bacterium | reverse complement strand
ACCCCCTCTATACCCCCTCTATACCCCCTCTATACCCCCTCTATACCCCCTCTATACCCCCTCTATTGCAATAGAGGGGGTATACAAGGGGTATAGAGGGGGTATACAGGGGGTTAGCGCGGTGAGGCGGGTTGGGAGGCTGGAGGTGCCGCATGAATGAGACAGGTAATCGCGAAGAAAAATTGTTCAACCAGGCGGTGGGATTGCCGACGCGGGGGCGCGGGCGCCGTTCTTGAAGCAGGCCTGCGCCTGGAATGAGCAACGGTGCCAGCGCGTATGCATGAAGGCGCGCGGGCATCTTGCCCGCTTAGGTCGTTCGGTTGGTGTAAGCGGGCAAGATGCCCGCGTGCCGGGCTGTTGGCATGGTGTGCGGGGCTGGAGCCTTCCGCCGCCGCGCGAAGGCGCCGGAGCGCCATTCGGCTTGTGTTCTGGCGGCGATCTGCCGAAGGCCGGCGGCGGCGAAGGCGCGCCGGACCTGCTCGTATTCCGACGCCAGGATGCCGGCGGCTACCAGTATGCCATCCGGTCTCAACCGGGCCAGCAGCCGTTCCCGCTGTTCCAGCAGCAGGCTCGCAACGAGGTTGGCGCAGATGATGGAGTATTGCCTGCCAGCCCGGCGCGGCAGCCGCGTCAAATCCTGCCGCCAGAAGCGAATCCGCGCGGCGACCCGGTTTCGCCGGGCGTTGGCCCGCGCCACCGCAACGGCCGGGGGGTCATAATCGAAGGCTTCAACCGGCGCATAACCGAGCTTGGCGGCGGCGATGGCGAGAATGCCCGAGCCGGTGCCGGCATCCAGGCAGGATTGCGCCTCGCCCGGACGGCGGCGTGCGACCAGTTGCCGCAGGCAGAAGGCGGTGGTGGGGTGCCGCCCTGTGCCGAAGCTCAGTCCCGGATCGAGCACCACCACGGCTTGCCCTTGCCGGGGGCGGCGCCGGCTCCAACCCGGCTTGAGCAGCAGGGCCGATCCGAGCACCAGCGGCTTGAAGTGCCGTTTCCAGGACTCGGCCCAGTCCGCCCGGCAGATGCGCCTGAGCGAGATTCGGCCCGGCCCGAGGTCGAGTCCGCCGGCGGCGACGGCTGCCAGACCCGAAGCCAGTTCCGCGCGCCACGCCCGCGACCAGTCCGGCCTGGCTTTGAGATACACCGACACCTGCGTTTGCTGTGTTTCCAGGTCCGTGTAGGAGGAGGCGGGCTGGCCGGAGGCACGTTGCAGCCATTCCGCAACCGCGTCTTCCGCCTCCGCCGTCGTGAGCACCGAGAGCCGCCAGAGCCTGGTTCGGTTCACCATCTATCCCCGCGGGCAGCCATTCACCTTTGACCCGAGCCAACCATCGGCGTCCCGCCAGGGCGTGTAGTTGACCAGTTGCAGCTCGGCGCGCTCTGGCCGCAACCGGACGCGGGTGACGCTGGCATACCCGATCGCGAACGCTCCCAGCCGCGGCAGCGGCCAGCGGAGCAAAATGGCCAGCAGCACGCGGATGATGCCGCCATGACAGAAGATGGCGACCTGCTGGCCGGGGTGCCGGTCCAGGATTTGCCGCAGACACGGCTCGACGCGGTCCTGCAGGGTTTCGGAGCATTCGGCATTGGCTATGCCATCGCATTCGAGTTGTTCCAGCCAGCTCACGGCACTGACGCCGAACCGGGCGTGGACGGCATCGTAGGCCAGGCCGGTCCAATCCCCAAAGTCCACTTCGCGCAAGTCGGGCAGGATAACCGGCCGCGGCGTGCCGTTAACCAGCAGGGGGGAGAGGGTCTGCTGGACGCGCTTCATCGGGCTGGCATAAATCGCGTCCAGGGGTTGGCGGTGCAGGTAGGCCGCCAGCGCGACGGCTTGCTCGTGGCCCCGCGGCGAAAGCTCCATGTCCAGCCGGCCGCCAAAGACGCCCTGGTAGGAGGCTTCGACTTCAGCGTGGCGGACGAGCAGCAGGCGGGTGGCGGGGGGGACGGAGGGCATGAGTAAATCAGGAGGGTGGCGGTTACGTGACGGGCTGGTCGCAGAGCCGGCCTTTGTCGAGATAGACTGTGCGCGAGGCGCGGGCCGAGGCGTGCGGGTCGTGGGTGACCATGATGATCGTCTTGCCGTGCTCGCGGTTCAACCCCTGGAGCAGGTCGAGTATCTCGTCCCCGGCCTTGCGGTCGAGGTCGCCGGTGGGCTCGTCGCAGAGCAGCAAGGTGGGGTCGGTGACAATGGCGCGGGCGACGCCGACGCGCTGTTGCTCTCCGCCGGAGAGCTGGCGCGGATAGTGTCTGGCGCGCTGGGCGAGGCCGACAATTGCCAGCGCCGTAGCCACATGCCGCTTGCGCTGGGCGCGGTTCAGGTGCGTCAGCAACAGGGGCAATTCCACGTTGCGCTCCGCCGTGAGCACCGGCAGCAGGTTGTAGAGCTGGAAGACAAAGCCGATATGCCGCGCGCGCCAGGCCGCCAGCTTGTGGTCGGATAACCGGTCCACGCGCTCGCCGGCGATGCTGACCGAGCCGCGGGTGGGCCGGTCCAGCCCGCCAATCAGGTTCAGCAGGGTGCTCTTGCCCGACCCTGAAGGCCCCATCAACGCCAGGAACTCGCCCGGCGGCACTTTCAAGTGCAGGTCTTTGAGGACGTGGATGTCCTCCGATCCGCGGTGGAAGACCTTTTCCACCCCGTCCACGTCCACCAGGATCTGGTCGGTCGAGTCGGTCATGGCTCACTTGCGGCCGGGTTCCTTCTCGACCACGGCAGAGCCATCCTTCAGGTCGGGCGGCCCGTCCACAATGACCTTCTCCCCCGCCTTCAGGCCGGCGCTGACAACCGTTTCGCCGAGGCGCGTGCTGCTGACCGTTACAGCCCGGCGTTCGGCGTGTCCGTTGGACAACACCCACACCACGTCGCGCCCGTCCTGCTGCTGAACGGCGGCCTTGGGAACCATCACCGTGCGGCCAGCCACCGGCCCGGAGCCGTTGACTTCGCGGAAGGCGACCTTCACGCTCATCTCCGGCAGGATACGCGGGTCGAGCTGGTCAATGCCGACCCGCACCTTCACTGTGGATTTCTGCCGGTCGGCGGTGGGGATAATGGCGATGACCTTGGAGGGGATTTTCCATTCCGGGTAGGCGTCCAGCGCGGCTTCGACCGCCTGCCCGGCGCGGACACGGTTGATGTAGCTCTCGTTGACGTCTATCTCAATTTCCAGGGACTCCATGTCCACGATTGTGCATATCCCGGTGCGGGTGAAGCCGCCGCCGGCGGAGATGGGAGAGATCATCTCGCCCGGCTGAGCGTTTTTGGAGGTGACGATGCCGGCAAACGGCGCGCGGATGATCGTGTCATCCAACTGCTGGTGCCAGTAGGCGACCTGCTTCTGGGCCACAGCGACCTCGGCCTGCTGTTGGTTCAACCTGGCCTTCAAGGCGAGGTGCGCCGCCTCGGCGTGGTCGTAGTCGGCCTGGGTGGCGATGTTGTTCTTGATCAGCCCGGTCTGGCGCTGCAGCTCCTGCTCGGCTTCCTTGATGCGCACGCGCGTTTCGACCATGGCGTTGGTGACGGTAGCCAACTGCGCCTCGGCCAAATGCAGGCTGGTGCGAACATTGGTATCGTCCAGCCGCGCCAGAATCTGCCCCTCGTGCACTTTCATTCCTTCCTCGACCAGCACCTCGATTACCTTCGCGGTGATCTTGGAGGAAACCGTCGCCTGCCGACGGGCAGTGACGTAGCCCGACGCGTTGAGCACCGTCCGCTCGATGCCCTCGCCGGCGGCGGCGCGCGCGAGCGCGGTGCGCACGGGCGTGGCGCTGGTGCGCTTGAGCCAGAGGGCGGCTCCCACGGCCAGGATCAAAACCAGAATGCCGCCAACCACCGCCCAGAGCCGGGACGAGGACGCAGGCTCGGCAGTGCGCTCGATGCGCAGGTCGTTAAGCGTGGGTTTGGGCACACTCATAAGCGGTCGCGGGCCACAGCAAACAGTCTTTTGAGCACAGGGTCAATTATGTAGTGCTGGCTGCCGGCGCGGCGACTGGCAGAGCTGACATGACGCGGCCAGGGTGGCGGGCCATGTCCTCCGGGAGTTGCGGGGCTACTTGCCTGCTTTGGCGTCCAACTCGGCCAACTTCAGCCGCACGCTGACAATGTAGGGGGACTCGCCCTGGGTCCAGTGGCCGTAAGTGGTGGTCACGAAGGTGCCGTCGGGCAGGACCTCCACGCCCGGGTAGGCGCAGTCTGTGCCTTTGGTGTTGTCCATGAGCCGCACGCGGTATTGTCCCTCGGCGCCTTTCACGATGTCGTCGTATTTGCCGACCCATGCCACCCAGTCGCCGCGCGTGGGCGAGTCGTGCGTCATGTCGCGGAAAGAGATGAAGAGCCGTCCGTCGGGCGCGTATTTGGCGGTGTGGCGGTCGCCGGTCAGCGCGCCCGGCAGCTCGCGCGGCTGGGTCCAGGTCAGGCCCTCGTCCCGGGTGAAGATGACAAAGCTGTTGAGCTTGCGCTGGTTTTCGCGCAGCAGGACAGCGATTTCCTGGCCGTCCGGCGAGCGCACAGCCCCCGGCTCGCACAAGTCCGCATCCGGCAACGTGGCGATGGGGATCGGCACGCTCCAGGTCAGGCCGCCGTCGGTGCTGCGGGTCTGGTAAACGAAGAACTGCCAGGACTTGGCGGCGGGCGAGGTGTGGGAGCTGTGCGGGCTCTTGACGCGGGACTTTTCCTGGTCGCCGCCCACGATGAAGCGGCCATCGTCATGGAACAGCGCCATGTAGTGGCCCGGGGCGGTCTTGAGCGGCACGCAGGACGCCATCGCTACCACGCCGCCGAACTTGCCAATGCGCTTCAATTCGCTCCAGCTCCCGCCGTCGTCCTCGCTAACCGCCATTCGGACGGGGTAAAGCCCTGAGAACATGATGAGCCGCTTCTTGCCGGCGGCATCGGCGGTGCGGTAGAGGGTGGGCACTTCGAGCGAGGTTGCCCAGCTCTTCGGCACGGGCAGGCGCTCGCTCCAGGTGAGCCCGCCGTCGGAACTGCGCTTGTAAACAACCGCCCCGCGCCCGTGTCCCTTGGGATAGACGGCGAGCATTGTGCGGTTGTCCTCCAGCAGGACGGTGGTCGGATGGCCCAGATACTGTCCCGGCTCGCGGTCCACGATGACTTGCCTGCGCGTCTCCTGCGACAGATCAATCGTCGGGATGGAATAGCCGCGCGGCGGCGGCTGGGCGGCGGCGATGGCTATGCCAAGGATCAAGCTCAGGGCGAAGCAGGACGGCAGGCTTGCGGGAACGCGGCGCGGACTTAAGCGGGTTTTCATATTCTCAGATATTCTCAGCAGGCAACAATCGAACAGTGAAGCGGGCCGGGCATTGCCATGCCCTTCCAGCGATCTCATGCCCGCGGCGATGACAGACTATACTCACCGGGCAATCCGATGGCGAGGAACTTGCGGCGGAATGGCCGCGGGCACCATGGCAGCTTGTCTTCCCCGCGCGCGGGCGGCCAACTCAGCGCGCGCCGTTGCTGGCCGGGGCAGGTGGCGCGCCGCTGCCGCTTTGCCTCCCGCCAGGAGCCGCCGGGGGTTTTCGGTAGCGGCCGTGCTCGACGACCTCATCGGCCATGGCGAGCATGTTTGCCGCGGGCACACCGTACTGGGTGTTGTGGGACGGGCTGAACACATAGCCTCCCCCTGCCGCGAAGATGTCCAGGCGCTCGCGGACCTGGCGCCGCACCTCTTCCGGCGTGCCGAACTGATACGTCGTCTGCGTGTCCACCCCGCCGCCCCAGAAGACAATGCGCCCGCCGAATTGCTGTTTAAGCTCGCGTGGATCCATGTTTGCCGTGTTCACCTGCAAGGGGTTCAAAATGTCCACGCCGGCCTGGATGAAATACTCGATGAGGTTCCGCACCGAACCGCAGGTGTGATGCATGGTCTTGAACCGGCCCTGGCTGTGCACGAAGTCGTTCACCTGCTTGATGTGCGGCAGATAGAGCTCCTTGAAGGTCTGCGGGCTGATCAGCTCGCCTTTCTGGGAGCCGTAGTCGGTCGTGGAGATGAGGACGGTGTCAATGCAATCGCCCACCGCCTGGAAGTAGAGCTTCAGGTTCTCGATGTTCCGCTCCGCCGTCGCGTGCAGGATCGAATGCACGTAGTCCTTTTCCGTCATCAGCAGGCAGAGCCAGTCGGTGAAGGTGTGGCCGGCGATCAGGCCGGAGGATTGTGTCTTGAACTTGTTGAAGCCGCCGTGGACGGAGTAATCGGTGTAGTCCCGCAGGAAGCGGGCTCGCTTTTGCAGCACAGCCAGCTCTTCATCCGAATACAGGGGAAGTGACTTTCTCCATTTCTCGGGGTCCATCAGGACGATGTTGTCCGACATGGCGGTGCTGGTGATGCGGTCGAAATACAGGCCGCCGGGGGCCATGTGGGCAAGCGCTTTCCCCCCGGCGTCCCGCAGAACGAGGAAACCCCGCTCGTCCGTAACGGGGTTGAAGCCGCCCAGCATCAGGACGTTGCTCCCGCGCCCGGTCTTGAAGACCTTCCAGTCGCGGTTGGCCAGGCCCCAGGTCTCCACCAGGTTCTCGACTTGCACGACGTCGGCCTGCAGCCGGCGGCGCACCGGTTCTTCGACGCGGGCCAGCATCTGGAATTGGTCGTACACCCTGGGCAGCTCGACATCCAGTCCAAGCTGCCGGCCCAATTCGAGGTAGGCTTCGACATGAATGCCGCTCACCTTGGTGCCGCCGAGGTCAATCGGCACGCGGTCGGGCGGCTCGAAGTTGATCGCTTTCCACACTCGCTCGCGGGAGGTCATGGTTGGTTTCATATTACGGGCTCAGGCTAAAGGCGGAAGTCAGGACTTCAATTTCATCCGCAGGCCGTGCGGCCCGGCGTTCTCGACGGCCAAGCCGCGAGAGATCCACAGGGTGAGGGCACTCAGCGAGGAGGCGCGCCGGCCATCCAGACCTTAACTTCGAGCGGGTTGAAATGGCAGGGGGGGTGCATCTGAACACTGTCCTTAAATCCGGGAAAGCCACCCCAATACCCCAATGTTTCGCCAATTGGGCCTTTGGGATCAGGACAGTGTCGAGATGCACCCTGGCAGGGGAGCTTGCCGCCAGCCGTTTTGATGGGCTGTTGATCGCAAGCGGCGGCAAGAGATGCGTCGGCGAGCTGGTTCGTGCCCGCTTTCTGCCAGGCCGCAGTGGCGAACGGCGGCGCCATCAAGTGGTTCTGGTGTATGAAATCGAGCTGTTCCGGACCGAATCCATGGCCGACGAGGGTGTTGAAGCCTTTGGCCTTGATAGTAGCTAACGGCGCCGGGAAATGGTATTCAGACGCCTGTGAGAACTGGGAAGCGCGCGAGCACTAAAGGCCCGGCCGCCGTCGTCTGGCTGCGGCAGGACCTGCGCCTGGCAGACAATCCCGCTTTGCAGGCCGCGTGCCGGCGCGGCGGCCCGGTCGTTCCGGTGTACGTCTGGGCGCCCGAGGAAGAGGGCGCGTGGCCGCCCGGCAGCGCCTCGCGCTGGTGGCTGCATCACTCGTTGGAACAGTTGGCGGCGGCCTGCGATGCCGCGGGGTCCAAACTGGTCATCCGCCGGGGTGCGTCGCTTGCCGAGTTGCGGCGCGTGGCCGAAGCGGCGGGAGCCGACGCGGTGTTCTGGAACCGTCGTTACGAGCCAGCCGCGATTGCCCGCGACCGGCAGGACGAGCAAGGCCTGCGGGCTGCCGGCCTGCAGACTGAGAGTTACAATGGGGCGTTGTTGCATGATCCCTGGACCATCCAGAACAAGTCTGGCCGGCCCTTTCAGGTCTTCACCCCGTTCTGGAGGACGTGCCTGGCCTCGGGCGAACCTGCCGCCCCGCTGCCCGCGCCGCAAACGCTCATTCCACCAAGCCGGCGGCCCGCGTCGCTGCCGCTGATGGTCCTGGGGCTGGAAGCTACCCATAGTTGGACAAACGGACTGCGGGCGGCCTGGCAGCCGGGCAGCAAGGGAGCCCACGCCGAATTGCACCGCTTCCTGCGCAGCGGTCTGCTCAGCTACGACGAAGGCCGCAACCGGCCCGACCTGCCGGGCACCTCGCGCCTCTCGCCGCACCTGCACTTTGGCGAGATCAGCCCGCGCCAGGTGTGGCACGCGGTCAGGCGCCTCGCAGAATCGCGGTCCATTCCCGCGGCGGCATGGCGCCATTGGCAGTTTCTCACCGAGCTGGGCTGGCGCGAGTTTGCGCACCATCTGCTCTTCCATTTCCCGCACACGCCGGAGCAGCCGTTGCGGTCCCAATTCGCCCGGTTTCCCTGGCGGAAGAACTCCGGCTGGCTCCGCGCCTGGCAGCGCGGCCGCACCGGCTACCCGCTCGTGGATGCCGGCCTGCGCGAGCTCTGGGCCACCGGCTGGATGCACAACCGCGTCCGCATGGTGGCCGCCTCCTTCCTCGTGAAGAACCTCCTCATCCCCTGGCAGGAAGGCGCCCGCTGGTTCTGGGAGACGCTGGTGGATGCCGACCTCGCCAACAACACACTTGGCTGGCAATGGACCGCCGGTTGCGGGGCCGACGCCGCGCCCTTTTTCCGCATTTTCAACCCGGTCAGCCAGGGCGAGAAGTTCGATCCGGAGGGCAGCTACGTCCGCCGCTGGGTGCCCGAGCTGGCGCGGCTGCCGGGCCGGTGGATTTGCCAGCCCTGGCAGGCGCCGCCCTCCGTGCTCGCCGCTGCCGGAGTCGAGTTGGGCGTCAATTATCCTCGCCCCATCGTCAGCCTGCTGGTCTCCCGCGAGGTGGCGTTGGAGGCGTATACACGGCTGATTCAAGAAAAGCAGTAAGCCTTAATGCGGGTTGGAAGGAGCGTTA
>DAOPPX010000164.1:0-8872 GCA_035358715.1 Verrucomicrobiota bacterium | reverse complement strand
TCCGGCACGCCGACTCGCTTCAACGGCTCCAACCAAAGCGCTCAGGCGCTTCGGGAGGCGTATGGATCAAGCAGACGAAGTCCCCCTGGCCTCGTCGGCGAGGATCCGCAATCCGGCCTTGTCTGCGCAGCTCGCATGCGGGTAGCTTGCGCTGTCGTGAGCAACCCCGAACCATGTCCTCGCTTGTCCAGGTAGCCATTCACCCGAGCCAATTCCCGGAGAATGTGCGGCGCGATCTGCTGGAGTCGCTGCGCATCCGCCGGGTTAACCACAAGTTCCATTACGACAGCATCAGACAGACCCAGCAATGGCTGGCGCTGCACCAAGCCTTCTCTCCCTCCCGCACGGACCCGGACTGCGCTGCCGCCTACGATCGGAGTTTCGCCGCGGCCGCCGCTCGCATGGACTCCCGCCGCGTGCACCTGATCGGACTCGGGTGCGGCGGCGGGCAAAAGGACACGCGGCTGCTGGAGCTGCTGCGGGACTCGGGCCGGCCGGTGTTTTACACGCCGTCGGATGTCAGCGCTGCGATGGTTCTGGTGGCGCGGCAGGCGGCCATGGCGGCAGTTCCGGGGGAGAACTGCTTCCCGCTGATCTGCGACCTGGCCTCGGCGGACGATCTGCCGGCGGCGCTTGACGCGCTGCCCGTCTCTGCCGCCACGCGGCTGATTACCTTTTTCGGCATGATCCCGAACTTCGAGCCGGAGCTTATCATGCCGCGGCTGGCGGCGCTGGTGCGTGCCGGAGATTGCCTGCTCTTCAGCGCCAACCTGGCGCCCGGCGCCGATTACGCCGCCGGCGTGCAGCGCATCCTGCCGCAGTATGACAATGCGCTCGCGCGCGACTGGCTGATGACGTTCCTTCTCGATTTGGGCGTCGCGGCCACCGACGGCGAGCTTCGTTTCATCGTCGAGGACAGCCCTGCCCGCAGCGGCCTGAAACGTGTGGCGGCCTATTTTCACTTCAGCCGCCCGCGGGAAGTCTGCGTGGACGCGCAAAGTGTCGCATTCGCTGCCGGCGACTCTATCCGGCTTTTCTTCTCCTATCGCCACACCCCGGCGCTCGCGCGCGAGCTGCTCGGCCAGCACGGCTTGGGAGTGCTGGATCAGTGGATCACCCGGTCCGAGGAGGAGGGAGTGTTTCTGGCGGGCCGGGTTTAGCCCGAATATTTGGTACCCCGCACGAAATGCCAACAGGCCGGCGCGCGGGCATCCTGCCCGCTTACAGCGTCCAAACGACCAAAGCGGGCAGGATGCCCGCGCGCCGGCCGCGCAGGTGTGAAATGCCCGGGTTAGCGCCCGGCTAATAGGCTCGTAGCGTGTCCAGCACGGCTTTGGTGCGCGGCACCTCGTGCGTGCGGAACAAATCCGTCTTGCCCAGCGCGGCGAGCACCGCGAAGAACGGTTCGGCGCAGCGCACTTGCTCGCCGAAATACTCGAAGGCGTGTGGCAGCGCGTGGCAGATGGGGAAACCCAGCGCGCGCAGGCGGAAGGTGTTCAGGAATACTCTCATCTGGTGGCGCACCCGCACGCTGCTGTCTTGCAGATTGCGGTAGTAGAAGCCCAAGCCCGGATCAATGAGAACCTTGTCCACTCCGCTGCGGGCGGCGATTTCAACCTGGCGCGCAAAGTAGTCTTGCATCAGCGCCACCGGGTCGGCATCCAGATCGAAATCCCCCACCTCGCGCACGTTCCGGCCCTGCACGTAGCAAATGATCACCGCCGCGTCGTGCGCCGCGACCATGCGGAAAAGCTCATCGCTGCGGTCGGTGCCGGTCAGGTTCAGGATGTTGGCGCCGGCTTCGAGGCAGGCGCGCGTCACAGCCGGTTCATAAGTCTCCACCGAAACCAGTATCCCCGCCTCGCGCAGCCCCCGGATGACCGGCAGCAGCTTGGCGTTCTGACCCGCATCGTCCACACGGGCCGCGTGGGCCAGTGTGGATTCCGCCCCTACATCCACAATGTCCGCCCCCTGTTCGTGCATCACCCTGCCCCGGCGCACCGCGCTCTCCGCGGTCAGACAAACGCTCTCCCGATACCAGGAGTCCGCCGAGAGATTCACCACGCCCATAATCGCGGGCCGCGAGTTAAAGGCAAACTGCCTGCCGCCGATGGCGAACTCCTTGACGCGCGCCCTGGCCGCAGGGCGGTTCTGCTCCAGCAATTCGGCCAGTTGTTCCAAGCCCAGCATGGCCGACAGAATACCGAAAGGCCGGATTCGGAAAAGCCGGAACTTGCTTCGCGCGGGGCGGGGCCGCGTCTCTATTCATGGCAACGCAAGCGCCGCCGTCGCGCATGCTGTAAATGTTTGAAGCTGCGGGTGCCTGGGCTAAAATCGCGCCGCATGAACCCCGAGTTGCCAGCCTTTCTGAGCTCGCCAACTAGCCCCGGAGCAGGCGCATGAGCCCGACGCAAGGCGCACTGGCCAGGCTGTTGGCCGAGGCTGGACAATGCTTGAACCGGGGCGAGTATGCATCGGGCATTCAATTGCTGGAACGCGCCCACCGCCTGGACCCCGCCAACTGCACGATCGCCCTCGATTTGGGCTACGCCAACGCGCTGACCTATGACTTCGCGGCCGCAGCGCGTTGGTTTGACAAGGCGGTGGAACTCGCTCCGGAGAAGCCCGGCATGCTCACGGCCATCGCCGAGCGGTGGTCGGAGGTCCGGCAGTTTGACGCCTCCGGCAAGACCTTCGATCGTGCGCTCGAACACACTAACGCGCCCGTGGGAGCGTTTTACGGGCTGGCCGAAATCTACCTCCGCCAGCGCCGCCTGGATAAGGCCGCCGAAGTCGCCGAGCGCGTTCTGCGGCTGCACGGCGATCATGAAGGCGCCCTGATGACGTGTGCCAAGGTCAATCGGCAAATCGGGCAATTGGGGGAGGCCGAAAAATTGCTGCGCCAAGTGGTGGCGAAGAGCGGTTGCCCGCCGGAGGCGCGGGCCGCGGCCTGGTATGAATTGGCGGCGGTCCTCGATCGCCAACGGCGCTACGACGAAGCGATGGGAGCCCTCCTCGAGGCCAAAGCTCTGATGCGTCCGAAGGCTGGGCCCAGTCGAGGCATTTTGCAGGGTAAAATGGCCGACCTCAAACAACTCCAGAAGACAATCTCGCCCGCCACGATCGAGCGTTGGCGTCAGCTCGGCCGGAGCGAGCTGCAGCCCGCGCGCCGCCTGGCTTTGCTCTGCGGTTACCCTCGCTCGGGCACCACCTTGCTGGAATATGTCCTGGACGCGCATCCGGAGATTATTTCCGCCGACGAAAGCGCGGTCTTCCAAAGCAAAGCTTACCCATTCATCACCCGCAGCCGCTCGGCCGGCGAATCAGTCATCTCGGGCCTGAACTGGATCACGCCCCGAAACCTGCGGCAGATCCGCAAGGAATACTGCCGAGGCGTGGAATCCTTCCTGGGCCAGCCGATTGGCGAGCGCCTGCTGCTGGATAAGAATCCGGCCTTGACGCCTGACATTCCCGCCCTTTGCCGCGTGTTCCCCGAGACCAGGTTTCTGGTGGCGCTCCGTGACCCGCGCGATATCTGCTTGAGCTGTTTCATGCAGCCGGCGGCGGTCCTCCCGGACACGGTGCCCTGGCTGAGCCTGGAAGACACGATCAAACACTATATCCTCCTGGCCGATACCTGGTTGGCGCTGAAGCCGTGCCTCGGTGCTGCCGCCTTCGAGATCCGTTACGAAGACCTTGTGTCAGACCTGGAAGCGGAAGCTCGCCGGGCCCTGGCCTTTCTGGGGCTGCCGTGGGCCGGGAACGTCTTGCGTTTCCATGAGCATGCGCTAACCCGGACCATCTGCTCTCCGACTTATGCCGAGGTGACCCAACCGGTGTTCAAGACTGCGGTCGGTCGGTGGCGCCATTACCAGAAATACTTCGAGCCCCATCTGGGCCAAATCGCTCCCCTGCTCCGCGCGTTTGGCTACGAGTAGGCCTCCAGCCTTTCGCCTTTCTTCATTCGCCTGTCGGCGGGTGCTTCCGGGTGATAACGCGGCCGCCCCCCGCCAACCACCTGCCTGAATTGCATTACGTCATCTTGAACTGCACGGGTAGGCACATGGGGCGGGAGGCTCCCCGTTCCCAGGCATGACCAGAATTGGTCATTGCAGAGGAGTCTGTTCTGGTGGTTAAATCAGTAAAACTAAACAGTGAACTTGTGTTCTACTGCTAGCCACAGTGTGTTGCGCGCACAGTCGTGCTCCGTGTTGTTACCTCTATGAAAACAAAAACATTCCTTGCTCATGGTTTCGTTTCCCTCGCTGGCGTTTCGGCCGCCTTTGCCAGCCCGGATTATGGCCCGGCGGTGGATCGCATGGTCACCGGCTGCGAAAAGTGGTGGAGCAGCGGCTACGGCCACAAGTTCGCGGTCGTGCATATGATGCAGGGCTATTACCTGAGCGGCATCGGCTGGATGCGGAGCTGCGCCAACACCGTCAGCGCCCACTATGCGGTCTGTTCGGATGGGGACGATGCCCCGGCGGGAGAAATTTCCCAGATGGTGCGCGAGTACCTTTATGCCTGGCACGCCACCTGTTGGAACCAACATTCGCTGGGGGTCGAACACGAGGGCTTTGTCAGCAACCCGGCCTGGTTCACGGAAGCGATGTATCAGGCCTCGGCGGGCTTGTACGCGCATTTCGCCGACGCTCATGGCTTCCCCAAGGACCGCAATCACATTGTCGGCCACAACGAAAAGTCATCTTCGGCCTGGTGCTCCTATGCTTCGGCCAACCTGGGCATCAATCCCTACTGCAATACCCACTCCGATCCGGGTTCGTATTGGGACTGGGGTCACTTCATGGCCCTCGTGGGCGGGGCGGTGGATAACTCCCTTTACCTCGGCCAGAGCGTTCCCGACGGCACCACCTTTCCGCCGAACCATTCCTTCACCTGTACGTTCAACTTTCAGAACACCGGCAACACCACCTGGATTGCGAATGGCGAGGACGGCTACACTCTCAACAACTTGGACGGCGACTCGTTAGGCGCGCCCTTCGGGAGCCCCCTCCCATACAACGTCGGACCGGGCGCCAGTGTCGGCATCCCCGTCAGCTTTACCACTCCTTCCACGCCCGGCAGTTACCAGGCCTGGTTCCGAATGAACAACACCAGCTTCACCTATTTCGGGGACTGGTGCTACCTGCAACTATACGTCGCCGACCCTGTTCCCACCATTACCACGCAGCCGGCTTCGACGACCCGGGATCCGGGCCAGACGGCCACCTTCACCGTGGTGGCGACGGGCGCCACCGGTTACCAGTGGAAGAAGAACGGCGTGGACATTTCCGGCGCGACTTCGGCCACCCTCACCATCCCCAACGCGCAATTGTCCGACGCCGGCTTCTATACCGTCGTCGTCAGCAACGGCTCCGGTTCGGTCACCAGCAGCCAGGCCCAATTGGTGGTGACGGCGACGGCGGTTGCCCCCGGCACCGGCGGCGGGCTCCAGGGCCAGTATTTCGACAACCAGGATCTCACGAGCCCCAAGCTGACCCGTACCGATGCGACGGTTAACTTCGAGTGGGGGGAGGGTTCGCCCGACGCCAGTGTCGCCGCGGACACTTTCTCGGTGCGCTGGACCGGCCAGGTCCAGCCGCGCTACAGCCAAACCTATACCTTCTACACCCGCACCGATGACGGCGTGCGGCTCTGGGTCAACGGCGTGTTGCTGGTTGATAAGTGGGTGGACCAGGGCCCAACCGAATGGAGCGGCGCCCTGGCGCTGACCGCGGGGCAGTTCTATGACATCAAGATGGAGTATTATGAGAACGGCGGCGGGGCCGCCGCGCAGTTGAGTTGGTCCAGCGCCAGCGAACTCAAGGCGATCATCCCCCAGACCCAACTCTACGTGAGTTCGGTCCCCCTAATTAGCGGGCAGCCGCAGAGCCAGACGGTCACCGCGGGTTACGGGGCAACCTTCAGCGTCACCGCGGGCGGCGCGCCGCCGCTGGCTTACCAGTGGCAAAAGGACAACGTGCCCCTGGCGGGTGCCACGACCAGCAGCCTGACCTTGGCTAACGTGCAATCGGCCGACCAGGGAACCTACTCCGTGGTGGTCACCAACAGCTTCGGCTCGGTGGTCAGTTCCGGCGCGGTGCTGACGGTCTTGAACACGCCACCTGCCATCACCGCTCAGCCCCAGGGCGGGACCGTGCTGGCCGGCGCGACCGCGACCTTCAGCGTAGCCGCCACGGGGGCCATCCCGCTGGCTTACCAATGGCAATACAACGGCGTGGACCTGCCGGGCGCGACGCAGAGCGCCTTCACGCGCAATAATGTCGTGCCGGCGGATGCCGGCACCTACCGGGTCGTGGTGACGAACCGGTTCGGCTCGCTGACCAGTGCCGATGCCGTGCTGATCGTGCAGGCCCTCCCGCTGATCACCGCCCAACCGCTGGGACAAACCGTCAGCGCGGGCGCCAACGTCACGTTCAACGTCACCGCTACCGGGTCCCAGCCGCTGTCGTATCAATGGCGGCGCAACGGCGTGGACATCTCCGGCGCCACCGCCTCCAGTTATACCCGCAGCAACATCCAGACTGCCGACGTGGGCCTGTATTCGGTCGTCGTTGCCAATTCCTATGGTAGCATCACCAGCGCCGAGGCGATGCTGTCACTAACGGCCGCCATTGCGTTCCAGGATAACTTCGAGTCCGGCGGCATGAGTCAGTGGACAGTGGTCGGCAGTGGCACCGGCCTGGACAACGTGACCGACCAGAATCACACCAGCGGCGGCAGCCGGAGTGCGAAGCAGGACAACACCACCGACTACATGTACAGTAATTTCGGCAGCTACAGCGGCCATACCAAGGTGAGCTACTATTGGTATGACGACGGCGCCAGCACCAAGTCCTACATTGAGATGCGTTCCTACTCGGGCGGCTCCTATCCGGGGACCCTGACCCAGGTGCTCGCCCTTGGCAAATACAACAGCGTGAGCGCCAACACGGGGGAAACCTACGACAACACGAAGTACCAGCTCCGGGTGCTTTATCCCTCGGCGACCTACGGCTGGATGAACTGCGGCGGCACGCGCGCCGCCGGCTGGCACAAGTTCTCCATCGAGCGGCGCGCGGATGGCACCACCCTTGACTTCGCGGTGGACGACGTCCTCGCCCGGACCATTACCGGCGTGACGGCGGCCGACTGGAACACGGTCCTCATCGGCACCGCGAGCAGTGGCAACGCTCCTATTACGGCCTATTTCGATGACATTGTGGTCGAATACTTCGACCCGCCGCTCATTACGACTCAGCCGACCGGCCAAAGCACCACTGCCGGCGGCAGCGTCACGTTCAGTGTGGCCGCGGTCCAGAACCCCCAGACCTACCAGTGGCGGTTGAACGGTGAGAACATTCCAGGCGCCACCACCTCCTCGCTCACGATCAACAACGCGCAAGCGGCCGACGGCGGGTCCTACACGGTCGCGGTGGCCAATGGCGTCGGGCCGACAATCAGCGCCGCGGCGGTGCTGGAGGTTACCCCGCCCATCAGCCTGACGGTGGCCGGGATTGGGGCGAGCAGCAAGGTTTACGATGGCACCACGACGGCGACGCTGACAGGGACGCCCGGGACGCTGGTGGGTGTGGTCAGCGGAGACACGGTCACGCTCGATGGGGCGGCGGTGGGGGCCTTCGGAGACAAGAACGCGGGCACGGGCAAGACGGTGACTGTAAGCGGCCAAACGCTGGGTGGGGCCGATGCGTGGAAGTACACGCTGGCGGAGCCGACAGCGACCGCGGACATCACAGCCAAAGAGCTGACGGTTATAGGAATCGCCGCGACCAGCAAAGTCTATGACGGCAACACAACGGCAACGCTGACCGGGGCACCCGGGACACTCGCAGGTGTGGTCGGCGGCGACACGGTGACCCTGGACGGGGCCGCTGTGGGAACCTTTGCCGATAAGAACGTTGGCAGCGGCAAGACGGTGACGGTGAGCGGGCAGACGCTGGGCGGGGTTGACGCCGGGAACTACACGCTGACGGAGCCGACGCTGGCCGCGGACATTACCGGGGCTGGCACCACGACCGCACTGGTCTCGTCGGAGAATCCCTCGGAGCCTGGCTCGAACGTGACCTTCACCGCAACGGTGAGTTCCGGGGTGGAGATACCGTCGGGAGAGGTGGTGTTCCTGGCCAACGCGGTGCCCTTCAGCACGAACGCGCTGGTTGGCGGCGTGGCAACGGCGAGCACAACGGCGCTGCCGTTGGGCACGAACGCGGTGGCAGCCCAGTATGCGGCCCAAGGCAACTACCTGGCCAGCGACGACACTCTCGACCAGGTGGTGAAGGTCCTGGTGACGTGCAGCCAGACCAACGCAATTGTGGGGATTGCCGACAACCGGGATGGAACCTTCACCCTCACATTCATCGGCACACCGCAGGCGCAGTATTACGTCGTAGCCAACTCGGCCGCGGTGGCCCCGATGAGTAATTGGTTGCCCCTGGCGGGCAGCACAAACACGGTGACCAACCCCAGCGGCTTGTGGCAATTCACGGTGACGAACACGGCAGCGCAGCAGTATTATCGGTCCACGGCGGTGGTTCCCTGTCCGTGATGGTTTGACGCAGCGACAAGCACAGGTTGGAATGTCGGAGTGGTCAGCGTTCGAGGACGCGCCACTCCGACGCTCCCTCCTTGACCTGAATTTAGGTCGTAAAGCAAGGCAGACAGAACAACACAAGGCCGCGGCGACGTCGGGGTGAAGGTCTATCGCGGCGGCTCAACGGGTGTTTACGGTTGGGGCACCGGGACCTCGGCGAACGACACGGGATTGGCGGCCAACACCCAATACACCTACACGATTGAGGCGCGGGACAACACCAGCCAGAGCCGCGGCGCCTGGGCGAACTACACCGGCCAG
>DAOPPX010000163.1:0-8924 GCA_035358715.1 Verrucomicrobiota bacterium | reverse complement strand
GGAGAGAGTGTTTTCATGTTCATCTATATAGGTCCACAAACCGTGTTACATGGGGCACACCCCGTGTCACAGCTCTGGCCGTGGGGGGGCTGCCGCCGGCGGAAGGAGGAAGGCTAGAGGCTAAAGAGTAGCTTGGCATAGCCGGCTGCTTCTAATCCGGCGGAAAGGCGCGGCGCAAGAGGGGGGCGAAGAAGTGGTCGGCTTGGCCGAGGGACTTCCGGGAGCGGGGACGCTCCTGGAACCCGCAGGCGGGACGACCGCGCTACTGGCAGCGACTTCCGCGCACTTCAGCGGGTGGATGAGGGCGTGGTGGTCCAGGCGCTCATTCTTGCGCCGGGTGGCCAGTTATTCTGCGTCCCGCGATATGCCGCGCTGCTGTTTCACGCGCCAGAGGCTGCCGCTGAAGGCGACATTGACCGCGGGCGCTGCCCGATAATGGTCCCGGCCGCCCCAAGTGTCGTAATGGATGTCGCCGGCTGTCTCAAAGGTGACGATGCGGTCGGCGCATTCAGCCGATAGGGTGGCAGGTGCGTCCAATGCCACGTGGAGCGTCCCGGCGGATGAACTCACGTCGAGCCGCGTTCCGTGAATAAGAAGGACGGCGTCGCGATTGCGCAGGAGCGCGAAAGCAGCGTCGGTCTCCAGATCAAGGCCGTCAGCGAAGCGAGTCCTGCCCGGGCCGAAGCAGAGATGCCAGGTGTTGGATCGGGTCTGCAGCAGAAGAGATGATCCGGAGTCGCCAATCGAGACGGAGAGAAGGTTGGGCTGGTCGCGCCAGGCATCGCTGATGGCGAGGAAGGGAAGGTCACTGCGCCGGCGCACGCAGAGGGTCTGGCAGGGCGGGTTGCGGGGCGTGATGACGGCGTTGTCCACCGGGTAGGTTTCCAGCGCATAGACCTCGGTTTCCGGGGCGCCGAGCATCGTGAGCCGCGAGGTGACGCCACCCACGTGCCACCGCGCTTCCCAGGGCTCATCCAGCTTCGCGGGGCGCGCCATGGGCCTGCCTTGGGCCAGCCAATCCGCGGGGGCGAATATCCCATCCCCGAGGGGCACCGAGAAGCGCGGGGCGGCCCCGGCCTGATGCAGCACCCAGTCGTGGTTGGTGCCGCCCGCCACCTGGAAGAAATCCGCATACAGGTCCTCGATCATCACGACCGAGCGCCGATACAAGCGCGTGTGCGGGTAAAGCTGGTCGGCGTGCAGCTCCGCGAAGGCAGCCAGCGGTCCGGAGAAGAACAGCGCGACTTTGGGCACCTGTTTTGCCGCCAGAGTATCCCCCTTCTGCTGGCTGGTCCGGTCCACGGTAACGGTATTGTGGGAAGGGGACAGGGTGCCGAGCCGGCGGGTGAGGCTGTCGTTGTACGGCGTGGCCTTTTCCGAAGCGAGAAGCTGGCCGTGCGAGTAGCTGAGCAAGCTGAGGCGGTCAGCGTGCTGGTGGCCGCCGCCGGGGACCAGAGCGTTGAGACCCACCCAGGCGCGGTTGCCCCGCCACTCGTGGCGGAGCGAAACCCAGCCGCTGGAGAGGCAGGAGCTGGTGAAAGGCAGCGAGTGCTGACGAATCTCCGGCGCGCCATAGAGCAGCGCGGCCCAGCTCCGTTGCCCCTGGCGGAACCGCTCGTAGTCGCCCACGGCCTTCAGGTCGAAATAGCGGTAGCCCACCTCGGCGGTGTTGTAGTAGTCGTCCATGCCGGCGCGCGGCGCCATGGAGTCGCCGACGGTCGGCATGGTTCGGTCGGGCATGGCCAGGGCCATGAACCATTCCAGCGCGTTGCGGATGACCTGAGCGCCTGGGTTGGCGGGTGCGGTCAGATCGTATTGGGCGCGCGGAAAGCGCCCGCTGTCCATGTCCGCCAGGTGCCGGGAGACCACCGCGAGTTGGCAAAGGGCATCGAGCGGGTAGAGGTGGTAGCCCGAGCACGTCTCCCAGTAAGCGCCGTCCGGCTTGAAATGCGTGGCCAGCAACCGGCGAACGCTGCGGTGCTCGGGTTCGCGTTCCGGGGTCCAGGCGCCGTAACCGAAGCACCAGTCAATCAAGTCCTCCCGTTCCAGCGCGAGGGCGGTTTGCAGGATCGTGCGGTGCCACTGGTAAAGGTTGTTGTGGTTGTAGGTGTAAATGCGCTCCAGCATGATGTCCTTGAGCATCCGCTGCAGTACCACCTGCTCGAAGCGCCGCCGCTGATCGGGGGTCATAGCCTCGCGCAGCAACTCGTAGGCAACTGCCAGGTCTTGCAGGACCGTGCTGTCGCCTTCCCGATGGTAAGTCAGCAACACCGAGAATTGTGGGTCGCGGTCGAACCGGGTCGGCAGCCGCTCGATGGTGCCCGCATAAAGCAAGAGAATTTCAATGCCGCGCTGGAAACATTCTTGCGCGGCGGCCGGCTCGACGTGGCCCACGATGCCCATTGCCGCGGCCATCGCCCCGGCGGTCTCATAGAACAGGCACGCCCAGCCATCATACATAGTCCCGTGATAGCGGTCGGTCGGTGCGTAAATGCCGGCGTCAGTCTGCGCGGAGAAGGACTTGCCGCATAGCGGGCATTTGAACTGGTCGGGCTCGAACGGATCAAAGCGGAGCCGGCAACGATCCTGAGGACAGGAGAAGTTATGATATACATTGCCGCGGCGGGTCGGGAATACCTGCCGCAACTTTTCGGAGGGCGCGGACAGCCAAGGCGCCAGTGCGGCCTTTTGGGCGGCATAGGTTCGGCGCGCCCACTCCTGATCCGCCAGCTTGCCCTGGATTTCGGCGATGCTTTGCGCGGTGACTAATCCCGCCGGGTGATGCCAGTGCACTTTGGCCGGGGACGGTGCCGAAGCCCCAGACGGCGGCGTATCGGCAGCCGGGCTGAGAGTTGAGAGCGCGGCCAGCACCGCGGAGGCAGCCAACGCGAATCGGCGAGAGAATGCTTGCACTGCTTCAGACCTTGCGCCTGGCGGTTTCCACCACCGCGCGCATGGCGTCTTCGTTGCGCTCGAACGAGTCCACCATCTTAAATTGGACCCGGGCGCGGTCGGCGCTGTGGCCCGGCCGATGGACCTTGAAGTAGCGGTCGCCCTCCAAGTGGTCCGCCAGGAAGCGGATGCCGATCTCGAAGGTGATGAGCCTGGCGCAGAATACCAGGTGGTCCTTCTCGGCCGGGTTCAGGAACACGCCCGCAGAGGCCAGGTAGCCTCCCACCAGGGCCTCGAACATGTCCAGGCGCATTTGGACTCTGGACAGATCGCGCTCGTCTTCCACAGTCGGACAAGCGGCGGTGCGGCACATGTCGCCGAAGTCATAAAGCGCCAGCCCCGGCATCACGGTGTCCAGGTCAATGACGCAGACGCCCTCGCCGGTGACCTCGTCGAGCATGACGTTGTTCAACTTGCAGTCGTTGTGCGTGACCCGTTCGGGGAGCAGGCCGCGCGCGTGCAGGCCCAGCAGCACGTCCACCAGCGGCTCGTGGTGCAGGGCGAACTCGATGTCCGCCTTCACCCCGGCGGCGCGGTTGCAGGCGTCCCGCTCGATCGCCCGGCGCAGCGCGTCGAAGCGGCTGCGGGTGTGGTGGAAGTTGGGGATGGTGTCGCGCAGCCGGGGTGCGGGCAGGTCGGCGAGTTGTTTCTGGAACTGGCCGAACGCACGGGCGGCCTCGAAGGCCTGCCGGGGAGTCTCAATCTGGTCGTAGCTCCGGGCTTGTTCAATGAAGAGGTAGCAGCGCCAGTGATTGCCCTGTGCGTCGGCATAAAAGCACCTCCCTTCGCGCGTGGGCACCAGAGTCAGGACCCGGCGGGAGATTTGGTCGGCGCCGGCGGCTTCCAGCTTGCGCCGGATGTGGGTTGTGACGCGCTCCACATTGCCCATCAGGCCGGCGGGGTCTTTGAAGACGTTGTGGTTGATGCGCTGGAAGATGTAGCGCATCGGGCTGCCGGACTGGTCAAACACCACCGCGTAGGTGTCGTTGATATGGCCGCTCCCGTAAGGCGCGGCTTCGCGGAAGTCGCCGTAGATCTGGAACTGCGCGGCGACCGAATGCAGGTCGTGCCTGGGTTGGGTGGCGGACATGGGCTGGGCTCAGCTCCAAAGCCGCTCCGGGTATTCGCCAGCGCGGACCAGCGCGCGGATGCTCTCCGTGACAACCGGACGGTCCTCGCGATAGGTTACCCCAAACCAATGACAGGGGGTCGGCAGCACCTTAACCCGCGCCCGGCCTTCCTGGATCAGCGTGTTGACAGCCGTCGGCAAGTAGAACTCGGCTTTGGGATTGCCCTGGTTGCGCGCCAGAAACTCCCCAAAGAGGCGGCCTAATCCGTCCAGCAGCTTCGGCGTGAAGCCCCAGCAGTTCATCGAGGCGATCTCGCGGCCGGTGAGGGGCCGGTAACTGCCGTCCGGCTCCCGGTTCCGGGCGCCGCCGGGCTGCTTTTCGATGGCTGTGAGTTCCTCAACCGACACCAGGTACCCCTCCGCATCCGCCTGGCAAAGCCCGCGCGCCACGGTGCCATGTTCCGAAAGCGTCCGGTCCAGTTGGAAACCCACCATGGCGAAGAGGCCGGGGTCGGTGGATGCCGGCTGCATCAGAAACCGGGCGAGCACGCGAAAAGAGTCCGCCCCATAGAAGTCGTCCGCGTTGATGACCGCAAACGGCCGGTCCAGCAGGGGGGCGGCGCAGAGCACGGCATGGCCGGTGCCCCACGGCTTCTGGCGCTCGGGCGGCACGCAGTGTCCTGGCGGCACCATATCGAGTTGCTGGAACGCGTAATCCGGGTTGACGTGCCGGGCAAAGCGCCGGCCGAAACTGTCCCGGAAGTCCTGCTCGATCTCCCTGCGGATGACGAAGATGAACTTGCCGAAACCGGCCCGCTTCGCGTCGAACACGGCATAGTCCAGGACGGCCTCGCCGGCGGGGCCGACAGGCTCAATCTGCTTCAATCCGCCGTAACGGGAACCAATGCCGGCGGCCAAAACGACCAATGCAGGGCCTGAACTCAATGTTGAGCGCAGACGCTACTGTCCCCACAGCATGGTGCAAGCTCAAAAAGCCGAGCGTTCGGCCTCTCCTTCGTGCCATATCCCGCAACTGCATGATCAGCAGGCGCCAACCAGCCGCGGCCCGTAGCTGTGTTACAGGCTCGGCGGCCAAGCGTTCGGGTGTAGGTGGCCGGACCTCTCACCCCCGTCCGGCCATCCTCTGGCCGGTAGGTGGCCGGTAGGTGGCCGCTACGTGGCCGCTCCGCCTGGCAACCTGCCCTAACCTACCTCCGTGCTGTGCGGGAGTTTTTCACCCAATATCCGCAATCGCCGCTCAAGACCATCCGGCTCGCACTATTCAGAGGCCCGTTGGCCGAACACATGCGCCCGAAAGCTCTCCCACGACAGGCACCCATGAGGAACTCTCAAGCGAGCGGGCAGTTTTGACCAACATTGTTGGACACCATGCCTGTCCCTACGGCGCTTCCGCACCTTCTCTGCCTTCCCGCGCCCTACCTTCTCGCCATCATCTCCTCCCCGTCCCAATACCGTAGTACCTTTAACCCCGGGTTAGTGGTACTACGGTGGCGGGATGGACTGGTAACTGAGCAGCAATCGTCTACGGCCTCACAATCCGGCCTGCCAACTCCGTCATTGTCTCCCGGGGCCATTTTCGCAATAGTCTGATGCTCATGGCATCTGGACGCAGACAATACCCGTTTCACCTGATCGAGCCCAAATGGCAGAGTCAATGGGACCAGCAGCAGGCTTTTCGCGCCTGGAACCCGGGGGAGAAGGTCCCTGCCGGGCATCCCTTTGCACAGCGCCACGGGAGCTCGATTCCGGAGCAACTGCCGAAGTTCTACATCCTCGACATGTTCCCCTATCCGTCGGGGGCGGGGCTGCATGTCGGGCATCCGGAAGGCTACACCGCCACGGATATTCTCGCGCGTTACCGCCGCGCGCGCGGCTACAACGTGCTGCACCCGATCGGCTGGGATGCCTTCGGCCTGCCCGCCGAACAATACGCCATCAAGACCGGCCAGCATCCGCGCAAGACGACGGAGGCGAACATTGCGACCTTTAAGCGCCAGATCAAATCGCTGGGCTTCAGCTACGATTGGAGCCGGGAGGTTGACACCACCGACCCCGAGTACTTCCGGTGGACGCAGTGGATCTTTCTCCAGCTCTACAACTCGTGGTTCAATCCGCAGAGCAATAAGGCCGAGTCCATCAACACGCTGGTCTATCCCGCCGAGTTGCAGAGTAATGCGGGCGTTGCCCCGTCTGCCGAACTTGAGCAGAGGCGGCGCGCTTACCGTGACTCCAAGCGCCTGGCCTACGTCACCGAGGCGCCGGTCTGGTGGTGCGAGCAGCTTGGCACCGTGCTGGCCAACGAGGAAGTCGTGGACGGCAAGAGCGAGGTGGGCGGCTTTCCCGTCACGCGCAAGCCGATGCGCCAGTGGATGTTGCGCATCACCGCGTATGCCGAACGGCTGCTGGCGGACCTGGAGACCATTGACTGGAGCGACTCGCTCAAGGAGATGCAGCGCAACTGGATCGGGCGCTCGGAAGGGGCGGAGGTGGACTTCGCGATTGCGGAGTGCGGAGTGCGGAGTGCGGAGTGCCAGAAAGGCATCCGCGTGTTTACGACCCGCCCGGACACGCTCTTCGGCGCGACCTACATGGTGCTGGCGCCTGAGCACAGGCTGGTGGAGGCCATTACCACCCCGGCGCAGCGCCAGCAAGTTGAGGCGTATAAGGCCGAGGTGGCCAAGAAGAGCGATCTTGAGCGCACGGAACTGGCCAAGGAGAAGACCGGCGTCTTCACCGGCGGCTACGCCCTCAACCCGGTTAACGGGGAGAAGATACCCATCTGGATTGCCGATTATGTGCTCATCAGCTACGGCACGGGGGCGATCATGGCCGTGCCGGGACACGACACGCGCGACTTCGAGTTTGCCACCAAGTTCAATCTGCCCATCGTCCAGGTCGTCGAGCCGCCGGCGGGCGTTGACTGGCACGGCTACGTCGAAGACGGCGTCTCGGTGAACTCCGCCAGCGCTGACATCTCAATCAGCGGACTGCCCACACCCGAGGCGAAGCGCAAGATCACCGCCTGGCTGGAATCGAAGCAGCTTGGCAAGAAGACCATCAACTACAAGCTGCGCGACTGGCTGTTCAGCCGTCAGCGCTATTGGGGCGAGCCGTTCCCGATCATTTGGAAGACAGCGGCGGATGGCGTGGCCTATCACGAGGCGCTTCCCGAGTCCGCGCTACCCCTGTTGCCGCCGCCGCTCGAAGATTACAAGCCTACGCCTGATGGCCAGCCCCCGCTGGCTCGCGCGAAGGAGTGGCTGACCCTGCCCGATGGCTCGAAGCGGGAGACCAACACCATGCCTCAATGGGCCGGCAGTTGCTGGTATTACCTCCGTTACCTGGACCCCAAAAACGAACGCGCCTTCTGCGGTGCCGAGGCCGAGGGCTATTGGATGGGCGCACACACACCACGCACGACGCAACACGCAGCAAGAGCCACCCCCGGCGTTGACCTCTACGTCGGCGGCACCGAGCACGCTGTCCTGCACCTCCTTTACGCCCGTTTCTGGCACAAGGTGCTCCACGACCTCGGCCACGTCTCCACGCGCGAACCCTTCTTCAAGCTCGTCAACCAGGGGCTTATCCTCGGCGAGGACGGCCAGAAGATGTCCAAGTCTCGGGGCAATGTCATCAACCCGGACGACATTCTTGTCGAGTACGGGGCGGATGCCTTCCGCCTGTACGAGATGTTCATGGGGCCATTGGAGATGGTGAAGCCATGGAGCACCAAGGGCGTGGAAGGCGTCTATCGGTTCCTGGGGCGCGTGTGGCGGCTGTTCGTGGACGAGCAGAGCGAGACCGAGTTCGAGCAGGCGCTGACTGCCGAGCCGCAACGAGGTCTGGAACTGCTCGCGGGCATTCGCCTTGCGCCCGGCATCGCCGAAAGCCAACCGACCCCCACCCAACTCAAGGCCCTTCACGCCTGCATCAAGAAGGTGACCGAAGACCTGGACAGCCTGCGCTTCAACACGGCCATCTCTGCTCTCATGGTCTTCATTAACGAGGCGATGACATGGGACGCAAAGCCCGCCGCCGTCCTGCGCGAGTTCCTGATCCTGCTCCAGCCCTTCGCGCCGCATATCGCCGAGGAGCTTTGGAGCAAGCTCCACTCCGCCCTCCGCCCTCCGCCCTCCGCACTGAGCTACGCTCCGTGGCCGAAGTTCGACCCGGCCCTGTTGGTCGAGGACATCCTCGAAATCCCCGTCCAGGTGAACGGCAAGCTGCGCGATGTCATCAAGGTGCCGGCCAGCGCATCCCAGGCCGACCTCGAAGCTGCTGCCAGGGCCTCCGAGAAGGCGAAGCCGTTCCTGGAAGGCAAGACGGTTCGGAAAGTGATTGTGCTGCCGAGGAAGCTCGTGAACATCGTGGCGGCGTGATCCCGGGAGAGCTTCTGACAGAGCACTCACATGATTCACCAGGACGAAATACAGGTCGAAACATCAGGGCATGGAGACATGCACAACCTGACGGAGGCTGTGAACCGCATTGTCAGCGAGTCGAAGGTGTGCCGGGGCGTTGTTCACCTCTTCAACGTTGGCAGCACCGGCGCCCTCGGCACCATTGAATTGGAGCCGGGGCTGGAGGAGGACTTGCCGGCCGTGTTGGATCGGCTCATTCCGGCCAGCCGCGATTACGGCCACGAGCGCGCCTGGCACGACGGCAATGGCCATTCCCATCTTCAGGCGACACTGCTCGGCCCGTCGCTGACAATTCCTGTCAAAGACGCCCGGCTCGTGTTGGGCACGTGGCAGCAGGTGTTTCATCTCGAATGCGATGTTCGGGCACGCCGTCGCACGGTCGCCGTTACCGTTATCGGGGAAGGCCCGGGCACGGCTGATTCAAGAAAAGCAGTAAGCCTTAATGCGGGTTGGAAGGAGCG
>DAOPPX010000162.1:0-9206 GCA_035358715.1 Verrucomicrobiota bacterium | reverse complement strand
TTAACTAGAACCAGCCAAGCTTCGCTTGGCGCTTTCCTAAACACGCGAAATACGCAAAAAGCGCAGTGAATATGGCCCAATAGAACTGTGGGGCGTCCTCACTGGTCGGTGAGCGTGAGCACGGCTCTCGCTGGCTTTGGTCAGCCTTTGCTTTAGCGTCATTTCGCGTGTTTAGCGGGAACCCAACTGCATGGATACGGCTTAGACCAGCTCGTCTGCGTGCTTTTGACGCGACGTGCGCGGCGGCTTGCCTTTCGCCGCCTTCTCCTCCTCGGCGGCGCGTTCGAGGTTCAGCGCCAGCAGTTTCTCCAATATCTGTTCGTCGGTCAGATCAGCCGGCCAGCCGTAGGCGGCGGCGACGGCGGCGTCGAGTTTCTTGTGGGCCAGGTCCAGCCAGGCCGGGCGCTCGTTGTAGAGGTTGGTCAGGGTCCGCTTCTTGAGCCTGGCGGCGCACTCGGCGTCGCGGGGCTCCAGGCGCGGATAGCGGGCGGAACCAGTTGATTGTTGAGGGTTGATAGTGGATGGAACGATGTAGCGGTCCCAAGGACCGCCTACGGAGGCGGGGAATTCCAGAATTCTTTCGACTGTCCATTCGGGCGGATTGAGCCAGCGCTCGCGCAGTTCGTTCAACTCCTTCGCGGCGGCTGCTATCGAGGCGCGATGCTCTTCCATCGGGAGCACTGAGGTGCTGGGTTCAGGGTCACGAGGTTGCGCCCGCCGCCCGCCCCCAGCTCGGTAAGGCGGCGGCTCCTCTTTCCCTGCGAAGTAATACTTGGCGGCCAGCATCTCCGCGTAAGTGCGATCCGGCTGCGGCGATTTCGGCGGCTCAGGCCCAGGCACTGGCTCGCCAGGCACTGGTTCCGGCCGTGCCAGATCATCCGGGAAGGGGAAGGTCTCGAAGCATGTGCTGGGCGTGTAGCGGAAACCCGATTCTTTCTCACGCAACTGCGTGCCTTGTCCCAGCGCCCAGACTTCGTGGAAGCGTGAATGGAGCAGGCCGAAGAAGACGTCATCTTCGCGAGCAAACGCGAACAACGCGCAATCTGGCAGCAAAGGCGCACTGAACCATGCGAACAAGCGATGCTTGGAAACACGAACAGTGGCAAGAAACCTCGGCACAGACGCCAGAGCCGCTCGCATCGCAGGCCGACTCTCCGCGTAAACCCACCAGTTCCTTGCGTATGCCTCCCTGCGGTTCGCCTGGCGGACTGGTTTTACCTGTGCCTCCAAGTAGCCGAACGGCTTCTCGTAACGGGAGGCTTCTTCTAGCGGCTTCTCAACTCCGAAATCCACGGTCCAGACGTTTCTAGCACGTTTCGTTAGATCATTCCCGTTGAAGTAGGGCCGAAGAACATCACTGTTCGGCCTGCCCGATGGGTTGGGCGAACTCAGCCAGTCAATGGCTTGCGCCTCTGGGATGTCAAAGGGACCGGCTGGAGTTATCCCCATGAAGCTAATGCCCGCGTTGGCTCCAAGAACCTTCGCAGTGTGGACTCCCGCCGCAGCCGAGAGTTGGGGACTGATCTGGTCCACTTGTCTTCCGTCGAGGATGCGGACCTTCTCAGCGCCGGCATCGAAGCCAACCATGCTCACATGGACGTTGGCTCCTTCCAACACCCAGGGACGGTCGCTTTCGCCAAAGAAAATGTCCCCAGTGTTCTTGATGCGCTTAAGCACTTCACGGTTTGCTCCGCCGCGAATCCCTTGCGTTGCCAACAGGCCGGCGCGCCTGCATTTACCGTCTTCGATCTGCTGCCGCGCCTTCTCGAACCAGTAGCAGCACAAGTCGGCCTCGGGGCGAACGCGGTTGCCGTAGGTTTCAAAGAGCGCGTCAACGTAGAAGTCGCCAAGCTCGCGGCGAAGCAGCTTTCCGCCCAGAAACGGCGGGTTGCCGACGAGGACATCGCACGCCGGCCATTCGCGTTCGGTGTAGAACTTGAGCGCGGTATCTTCGGTGTGCTCGCCGGCCTGGGCTTCCTTGAGCGTCCGGGCTTTGCCGCGATAGTGGGGCACCAGCAGGGCGTCTTCGTTGTGGAATCCGTCCAGGGTTTGCAGGACCGGCGTGCGGTCGAGGGGGAAACCGTTGTCGCGCAGCCATTGGAGAAAGCCGATCTGGACCGTCACCTGGGCCAGTTCGTAGGCGTAGGGATTGATCTCGATGGCCCGCAGTTGGCGCACACCGGCTTCCGGCTGGAACCGGAAACCCAGTTGCACGGCGAAGGTGATGACTTCCTTCTCCAGGTCCAGGAGCATCTGCAGCGAGACGTAGAGGAAGTTGCCGCTGCCGCAGGCGGGGTCCATGACGATGAGCGAGCGGAGCTTCTTGAGGAAGGCGGCCAGGCGCTCGCGGTCGGCGGGAGAGCCGGCGCCGCGCTTGAGCGCGGGGAGCAGCGCGGCTTTGAGCGCGGCCCATTCGCGGCGCAGCGGGGCCATGAGGACCGGCTCGACCAGCGTGACGATGTCCGCCCGGTCGGTGTATTGCGCCCCGAGGGCGGCCCGCTGGTCCGGGTCCAGCCCGCGGGCAAAGAGGGTGCCCATGATGCTGGGCTCGACGAATTGCCAGTCCGCCTCGGCCGCCTCCACCAGGATGCGGCGCTCCTCGTCGTTGAGCTCGAAGACGGTGGCGTCCTCGAAGAGGTGGCCGTTGAAGTGGCGAAGCTGGTGCAGGCCGAACAGGCCGCCGGCGGCCATCGTGCGGAAGAGCGATTCGAGCGCCTGGGCGAACCGGTGCGGATCATCGAGGGCGACCTTGGCGATATCGCAAAACAGGCCCTTGGGCAGCAGGCCGGTGTCCTCGGCGAAGAAGCAGAAGATGAGCCGGTTGAGGAAGCGGGCGATGCGGAGGTTCTGGCGCTGGGCGACGTTGACCTCGGCGCGGGTCCGGGCGTCGGCCAGTTCCGCGCTCTCGCGCTGTTGCAGGGAGCGGGCGACCCGGGCGAACTTCTCGGCCAGCGCCCGGGTGATCTGGTCGGTGGTGCGCTGCGGCTTGAGCAGCTCGGGGCTCTCGAAGAGCGCGCGCAGCACCCGCCAGTTCTCCGGGCGGTCAATCTCGTCGTTGGTGAACTCGAACTTCTCCTGGACGGTGCCGTTGAAATTGGTGCGGATGACGTAGCGGTTGAAATCGCAAACGACCAGCAGGGGCGGGTTGAGCAGCGCCTCGCGGTAGCGGAGCAGTTGCCGGTAGGCTTCGTCGAGGCTCTTCTTCTTGCCCTTGTATTCCCAGCCGAAGCAGTCCTTCTTCCACACGTCGGCGAAGCCGCGCTTGGCGGGATCGCCGGCGTCCGGCGCTTCGAGCTCGAACAGCTCGGCGTCCTTGACGACGCGTTTCTGGAAGCAAAAGAAGTCGTTGCCGGAGGGGTCGGCCTCGGCGGGGGTGGGCTGGCCGAGCAGGCGGCAGAGGTCGTTGAAGTGCTCCTGGTAGGCAGAGGATTCCTTGCCCTGGTAGCGGGACCACTTCTTCTTGAACTCGGCGACGGTCATGCTCACTTGGCCAGTTCATATACCTGAAGACCCCGGATGATACAAACTCTTTGCCTGCCCCGGCGCGCCGGCGCTGTGCGCGCGACACCCGCTCCGGCCTCCCCTTTTTTGCTCGCGTTGTCTCGCGCCCAACCAATCCATTTCTGTGTCACTCCCTGCCGGTAGAACCTTCGCAGTACCTCCGCGCACCCGTCACACACTCTCCGCTTTCCGCTGGACGGTCTGCGGCCCGGTGTTACAGTGACTTTGGTATGTCAACCGAAGCGCCCGCCATACCTCAGAAGATCAACCTTCGCCGCCCCGATGTGATGGCGGCAGTGCAGGCCCAGGTGCTGTCGCATTATCGCAGCGGCGTGGTCGAGCGCATCCGGCGCAATGGGTATGTCCTGTCGGCGGGCGATCTAACTATCAGGCTCGCCAAGGAATTCGGGTTTTGCTACGGCGTCGAGCGGGCGATTGACCTGGCCTACGCCGCGCGCAAGGTCTTTCCCGATCAGCCGATTTACATTCTGGGGGAGATCATCCACAACCCGGAGGTGAACGACCAAATCCGCGCCATGGGCATTAAGTTCCTCTCGGGCAACGAAAAGGATGCGGACATCGCGGACCTGAAGAAGGACGACATTGTCATCATTCCCGCTTTCGGCATGGAAGTCTCGATGCGCCAGCAGCTCGAAGCCAAAGGCTGCCGGTTCGTGGATACGACCTGTGGCGACGTGATGAGCGTCTGGAAGCGTGTCCGCCAGTACTCGAAGGACAAAGTCACCAGTATCATCCACGGCAAGGCCTGGCACGAGGAAACCAAGGCCACCAGTTCGCAGGCAATGGCCAACGGCGGCGGTCATTACCTCGTCGTGTTCACGCTCGCCGAAACCGACTACGTATGTCGCTACATCGTGAACGGCGGGCACAAAGCCGCTTTCCTGGAGAAGTTCAAGGGGGCGTACTCCAACGGATTCGACCCCGATGTTCACCTTCAGGCCATCGGCGTCGCCAACCAAACCACCATGCTTCGTGGCGAAACCGAGGAAGTGCAGCGGCGCCTGCGTCGCGCGATGGCGCAGAAGCACGGCGAGGCCGGGATTGACCAGCATTTCCGCTTCTTCGACACCATTTGCGGCGCGACTCAGGATCGGCAGGACGCCTTGGAAAGGCTCCTGGCGGAGCCTCCCGACCTGCTCCTGGTAATCGGCGGCTACAATTCCTCCAACACTTCACACCTAGCGGAGATGGGCGAGGCCAGGCTGCCGACCTACTTCATCAAGAACGCTGCCAAGATGAAGTCGGATCGCCTGATCCTTCATTACGACCAGCACAAACACCAGGAGGTCGAGACCCGGAACTGGCTGCCTTCAGGGCACGCCACCGTCGGCATCACGGCGGGAGCCTCCTGCCCTAACAACCTTATCGAGGACGCTATCCGCCGGCTGTTCGAGCTGCGGGGCATTTCGATCCAACAAGTGTTGGGCGCGTAAGACATCCCCGGTCCTTTCGGTTACCTCTTTCTTTGGGGCATAATGGTGAGGCTACCGTCCTTCACCCGGATGTCCTCCAGTTCCCGCAACAGCGCCACTGCCTGCGGCTGGTTGGTTATGGCCGCCGCCAGGTTCCGCTTGCGGATCTCCCGCATATATATCTCCGGCAGCGGCTTACCCTTGACCCGAATCGTCCGCGGCATCACCGCGAGCGCTCCATTCTGGAAGGACAAGTTGAAGGTCGCGTCCCCGTTCAGGTATCGCCCTTTGAACATGTGCAGTCCCACCTCTTCAAGCGGCACGCTGAGTTGGCTTTTCAACTGGTCGCCATCGAGGCTGACATGGACCCTGCCCTTCAACGCCTGCTGGCGCGGGTCGTCGGCAATAAGCACGTTGATTTCGTCGGCGCTAAGTGTCAGGGGCGCGGCGGGGCGCTGCTCGCGGAGCGCGGCCTCGAAACCATCGCACCGCCGCTTCAACTTGTCCCTCTCGCCCTGCCGCATCGCAACTGCCGGCAGCTCCACGGGCTGGGTGTCGGTAAGGCCCAACACCACCTTCTTTGCGAGATGCAGCGCCACGAGCAACCCTCCCATCACCAGCAACAGCATCACCACGCCGGTGATGCACCCGTAGAAAAAGCACCCTCGACGGGCTGGGGCGGGTTGTCCGGTCATTTAGGTTTCTTCTGAAAACGGAGCTTGGGCTGGAGGGGCGGCGGCTGGGGAATCTTCGGTGGGGTGGTGCTCTTGGCGTGTTGTTTTCCCCGGCGCCAGGCTTCATAGGAAGCGCGCATAACCGGCGGGGGCGCAGTCGGGGAAGGCTC
Source organism: Verrucomicrobiota bacterium (assembly GCA_035358715.1). Taxonomy (GTDB): domain Bacteria; phylum Verrucomicrobiota; class Verrucomicrobiia; order Limisphaerales; family UBA8199; genus UBA8199. The sequence continues at coordinate 3,428 of DAOPPX010000162.1, read as the reverse complement.
CGCTGCCGGGGACAGCTTGGCCTCCAACTCCTGGACCCTTGCTGCCAGCCAGTCCTCAGCCTTGGTAACTGTCTCGCCGATCTTCGTTTCAGGCAACTTGATGCCTCCAATCTCAAAGTCGGTGAGCGACTTCAAGGCATCGAGCGTTTGCCCGGCCGAGGTCAAGGCTGTGCTCATGCGCGTGGCCGCGGTATCGAGCGATTGGTAGCCATTCACCAACCATTCAAGTCCGCCGGTCCCGATGTCCACCAACACCCCGTGCACAGGAATCTTCGGGCCGATCAACGGGCTCTGGCGCGCGGTATCCACCGCCTTGATGACGTTGGCCCTCTCACTCCCGAACATGCCGAAGAACTCATTGAGATTGGGCGGCAACAGATGCCGCTCGACCCCCAGGCTCCGAAATCGGTCTATGAGTTCCATGGCGGTGGTCTTCCCTGCCTGGCAATCCGTGTGCCCGATGATGGCAATCTCCTTTCCCCCCTTGATTGCGCACGCCAGCGCCAGAGACCGCATTGTGCTGCTCAGCGGGCCGGTGATGATGTTCCCTGCATTGCGCAGCCAGATGAACTGCTCCTCGGGCACACCCAACACCTCGGGCAGCAGCGCATTGAGCCGGACGTCTATGCAGGTCAAGGCCACGACGGGCAGCTCGCTCTCGAAGTCGGCCGGGCGCAATCCCGCGGTCGCGTCGCCCGCCACTGCGCGGTGGTTGGCGTCTATGATGGCTTCAAACAGGCGCATGGTCGCCGCCGGAGCGCGTCCCTACCCGCTGGCTTTCGGGCGGCCCGCAAAGAAGTAGATCAACGCTCCCAGGACATGCACAAACAGGATAACCAGCACCCAGATGATCTTCTCGGTGTCGCTCAGCCCCTTATTCTTGATGGCGTGAATGAGCATCCACACCCAGAACACAAAGCAGGCCAGGACAAAAGCCAGCCCCAGCAGCAGCAGCAGCAGCCCGGTTATACCCGCGCCAACCGAACCGGATACGTCGTTCATAAACCTCCTCCGTTACTTCTGTTTGTCTTCGCCCTTCTCCGCCCCCTTCTTCAATCCAGGCACCTGTTCGAGCAGCTTCTCGAACTTGATGCCAGTAAGGCTCTCGATCACCGGCGGCAACTGCGCCACGATCTGGGTCACGTCCCCCGTCAGCTTGCTGGCGCCCCCGCCCACACCGGCCCCGGAGTTGATGATGACCATCTTCTCCGTCTTGGCCAGCGGCTCGCTGATCTTGCCGGCGACTTCGGGCAGCACGCGGATGATCATCTCGACCACCGCCGCCTCGTTGTATTGCTTGAAGGACTCGGCCTTGACCCGCATCGCTTCGGCGGTCGCCTTGCCTTGCGCCTCGATGACGGCAGCTTCGGCCAGACCACGCGCCTTGTTGGCATCAGCCTCCGCGATGCCGGTTGCCTTGACGACGTCCGCGTCGGCAAAGCCGGTGGCCTTGGTCGCTGAGGCCGCGCCGGTGGCCTCGGTCTCGAGCTGAAACTTGCGGGCGTTGGCCAAAGTCTCGACCTTGTAACGCTCGGCATCGGCAGGCTTCTGCACGTTGGCCTCCAGCTCGCGCTGCTTGCGCATAATCTCCTGCTGCTGCAGCTCGATTTGCTTCTGTTTCTCTATGATGCTTACCTGCACCTCTTCGGCTTTCACAAGCTGGCCGGTCTTGTACTTCTGCAAGTCATAAGCCAGGTCCGCTTCGGCTTTCCTCTGATTCACCGCCGCCTGGTACTGGGCGACGTTTGATTGGTAATCCCGCTGGGCTTCGGCAATCTTCGTGTCGGCCTGGAACTTTGCCTCCTGCCCGGCCTGATTTGCCTGCGCGGAGCGGATGGTCGCATCGCGGTCCGCTTCGGCTTGTGCGATGATGGCATCCCGTTTGACCTGCGCGATGCGGGGCTTGCCCAGCGCATCCAGGTAGCCTTGGCTGTCCTTGATGTCGCGGATGGTGAAGCTGACGATGCCCAGGCCCATGTTTGCCATGTCGCCCGCCGCCACCTCCTGCACCTTCTGGGCGAAGGCATCGCGGTTCTGGTAGATGTCTTCCACCGTCATCGTGCCCAGGATGGCGCGCAGGTGGCCCTCGAGTGTTTGCATGGCGATGTTCTTGACCGCTTCGGTGTCCTTGCTCAGAAACTGCTCCGCCGCCGTGGCGATGGAAATGTCGTCGCCCTTGACCTTGATTTGAGCCACGCCGTCCACGCGCACAGGCACGCCTTTGCTGGTGTAGACATCCTGCTCCTGCTGCACGTCAATGGTCAGCAGTTCCAGCGAGAGGCGGTCCACTTTCTCGATGACCGGAATGACAAACGTGCCGCCGCCTTTCCGCACCCGGAAGCCGCGGACTTGCACGGTGCCGTCCGGGTCCGTGTAACGGTGCCGACGGCCGGACACGACGAGCACCTCGTTCGGGCCGACCTTGACGTACCGGCTGGCCCAGATGGCCGCGAAGATGACAATGACAACGACAAGCCCGACGACCACGGAGGCAACGGTGCCACCTAGAAGGGCCTCAGCAAAGAGGATGGTATGGTTTGGCATAGGAATGTTGGTAGTTAAGGGTTATTTGTTATTGGGCAAAACTAGACAGGCGTAACGTAAAACTGGGTGCCGACGATTCGGACGATTCTCACCGTTTGGCCGCTGGAGACCGGCGTTCCTTGCTCGTCTCGCGCCGGGGCGGTGTAGCGTGAGCCCGCCTGAACATAGGCGATTTCTCCCACCCCGTTGGCCGGAATGGGCGTGATCACCGTCGCCGTCATCCCCGCCAACGTCGCCACGCGCGACTCGCTGGAAGCGTCCACCTTGTGAAAGACCGTCCCGAACAGCCACACCACCCCGGCAGCGATGGCCAGCGCGCCCAGCAAGGCCAAGGGGGCGCTGATCCAGGGGCTCTCGGTGGCCTTAATCCGCGAGAAAATCATCCCCAAGCCGCCAAAGGCTGTAATGAAGGCTGTGATGGTGGTCGGGCTGAACGGCGACAGGCCTGGCATCCCCGTATCCTGGAATCCCGCCTCGGCATGGCCCCCCGTCCCCACATCCGTGTCCATATCGTGTCCGCCAAACAGATGCCCCAGGAAAGCGCTGACAATGGCGAACAGGAGTCCCACTCCGAAGCAGACTGAATACACAAAAAAGTCCATAGGTCCTCGCTAGTTTGTTGGTACCATTAAAAGGTCAATCCGCCCGGCACGCAAGCAGCAACGCCCGGCACTGCCTCGACCTTGGCGGCAGCCGCAGCGCCTCATCCCAAAAGCGCGCCAGCCCGAACCTGATTCATGATTTGGACGCCGTTTCATCTATTCGCCCTGAGCAAACACCAACTGCTGCCCGGTTGCACTTATAATCTTCACGCGGGTTTATAAAGCGACGAACCCCCAAACCTTAGCCTTGTGAACAGGAAAGGCATCAATTGGTGAGGAAGG
>DAOPPX010000161.1:0-9313 GCA_035358715.1 Verrucomicrobiota bacterium | reverse complement strand
ACCCAAACCCTTTCGCCCAAGTCGCGCCTTCCAGAATGTCCAAACTCCAGACCCCCTCTATTTCAATAGAGGGGGCTTAGAGGGGGTATACAAGGGGTATACAGGGGGTATAGAGGGGGTTTAGGTCTTCCTGCCTTGGAAGACAGTTCCTGCGCCGAAAGGCAACACCGGCAATCCATCCACCGGGGGCTGCCGCATGATTCTGAATTCATCCTTCAACCTTCCCTGTGCCTGCCACTCACGGCCCGTCGAACAACGGTCACTCGGTGTGCGGATGAGGGAATGGACCCGCGTCGGTCCTACCCCTTCACATCTGGCGGCAGCTCAATGTCAAAGTAGTGAGCACCTACGCTGCCACGACAGCCAACAACTTCTCCGGCTCGCTCGCGGGTGACGTGACCGGCACGCAAGGAGCAACTGCGGTCGGGAACTTCGGCGGCCAGACCGCAGCCAACGTGGCGAGCGGGGCAGCGGCTGCCAATGCCGCCGTCGCCATCGTCTGGCCCACGACCCAAACGCTATTCAGCCTCCAGGAGAACACCGACCTGAACACCACCAATTGGGTGTCTGTAGCCGCGGCCCCCACCGATGACGGCACGAACACAAGCGTGATTGTTACCCCCGCCGCCGGCAACCGCTTCTTCCGGCTCAAGTGGCCGTGGTGGCCCAAAAGGTCCTTTCCCACGGCTCTGAGCTATCCGTCCGCGGGCTTACGGCCAGTCGTCCCCGTGACGAAAGCGGGTGAAATCAGTGGCCTGAAATGCGGAAATGAAATCCGCCACCAACTCGTCCTGAGGCTTCTGCGGCAAAGTCACCCGACGCAACTTCAACTTGGCTGGGCGGGGGCCTTGGCGGACGTTATTGGCGAAGCCAAGATCATTACTACGCTCAGCGATTGCGACTTGTTTCTGCGCCTGCCGGGGCGTAAGCTAGGGCCATGATTGCGACGCTGAACCAGAGCTTGGCGGAGTTACCCAAGCTCGTCGAACTGGCGAGCCAGGGCGAGGACGTGCTTATCACTGTGGAGGGTCAGGCGAAGGCGAAGCTGACCCGCGTGGACGGCACGAATCCGCCGCCGGTCTGGAGGGCGGTGGACCTCAGCGCCTGGGTGAGGGAGCTGGAGGCTTTACGCCGCAAATACAGCACCGGGAAATCCGGCCCGACCGTCGAGCAGATTTTAGAGGAAGACCGAGCTGAGCGTGACTGAGTCATGCGTTATTGGGACACCTCCACGCTGGCCAAGCTCTACGTGAGCGAGCCGGATTCGGCCCAATTCGTCGCGCATCTCCAGGCCACCGGCCCGGTCACCACTTCCGATTTGGCCCGGTGGGAGTTGTTCCGCGTTTTGGCACGGAAGGAATCCGAAGGGCTCATCTCACCGGGCGCGGCAGAAATCATCTTCAGCAAGTTCCTTGCCGACGTGGGCGCCGGGACTGTTGCGCTGATTCCTATGGGTCCGCCTGTCGAAGACCGGTTTCGCCAACTCGTCTTGCGGCTGCAGCGATTGAGCCCGCCGGTGGCAACGCGGACCATGGATGGCATCCATCTCGCAACCGCTGACCTGCATAACGCCGCCGAGGTCGTCGCCACGGATACCAACCTGCGCAAGTGCGCGGCAGCCTTGGGGCTTCAGGTGTATCCCTGATGCGCCATCGGCGGCGGGCCGTGTGTCGTCCAAGGCGGATTCTGGGGCCTGATCGCGGCGATTCAGACACCTGGCGCGCCGCTGCTCCAGACCATCAACACCGGCACCAACGCCGTCGCCATTGTCTGGCCAACCACCCAAACGTTATTCAGCCTCCAAGATAACGCAGACCTGAAGACCACCAATTGGGTGTCCGTGGGCACAGTCCCCACCGATGACGGCACCAACAACACCGTTATCATCGCTCCCGCCGCCGGCAACCGCTTCTTCCGGCTCAAGTGGCCGTGGTGGCCCAAAAGGTCCTTTCCCACGGCTCTGAGCTATCCGTCCGCGGGCTTACGGCCAGTCGTCCCCGTGACGAAAGCGGGTGAAATCAGTGGCCTGAAATGCGGAAATGAAATCCGCCACCAACTCGTCCTGAGGCTTCTGCGGCAAAGTCACCCGACGCAACTTCAACTTGGCTGGGCGGGGGCCTTGGCGGACGTTATTGGCGAAGCCAAGATCACGCGTGAAGCATAGGTCGAGGTTCCGGAGCGCGAATTGGTAGAGTCTGCCATTGTCCCAGCCCTGCATCCGCAGAGTATGCACGGACTCGACCTCGTGGCCCTCGGCGCGCAGTGCGGCGACCAATTTGCGGGGGAGGTTCTCGTCCAGCAGTATCCTCACGCGGCTTGCAGTTCCTTGCGTTGCGCCAATTCGCGCAGCACGCCACGCACCGACTCCGCGGTCAAGCTCGGGTAAGCATCCACGATCTCGGCGACGGACATGCCGGCGGCCAGCGACTCCAGAATCAGGGCCACGGAAATGCGCGTGCCACGGACGCGCGGGTTTCCACCCAAGTGCTCGGGGTCAGCCACAATCCAGTTGTTCATGCCAACAATCTAGCCGATTTGACCGGTTACTCAACGCCGAATGCGGCTCTGCCGAGTGCCCTTGCGCGGTCCAGCGGGTATGGGGGTCAGGACCAAGTTTCTCCACTATTCCTGCCTTCCTGGTTACGACGCCGCAGCAGGGAAGCGACGCGCGGTGGACCTGCGAGCGTCCTTCCGAACAGGCACCTACCCGGGCGCATTGGCGCGCAGCTTTGCGATGATGCCGGGCAGGTGTTTGAGCACGTAATCTACCTCCGCCTCGGTGTTGTAGATGCCCAAGCTGAAGCGGATGCTGCCGCGCGCCCGCGCCGCGCTGCAGCCCATCGCCGTCAGCACGTGCGAGGGGTCCAGCGAACCGGTGGTGCAGGCCGAACCGCTCGACGCGCAAATGCCAGCCTGGTCCAGGAGCATCAGAATGCCTTCCGCCTCGACTCCCGCGAAGGCGATGTTGCTGGTGTTGGGCAGGCGCGGCTCCCGGGCGCCGTTGCGCGCTGTGCCGGGGATGTTGTTGAGAATGCCTTCCTCCAACCGGTCGCGGAGCGCGCGAACGCGAGTGGTTGCCTGCTCGAGGCTGGCCAGCGCCAACTCCGCCGCCCGGCCGAAAGCAACGATGTTGGCGACATTCTCCGTGCCGCCGCGCCGGCCGTGCTCCTGGCCGCCGCCGACGATGTAGGGTTGGTATTTGACGCGGCGTTTGAGGTAAAGCAGGCCGATGCCTTTGGGCGCATGCAGCTTGTGCGCGGACAGGGAAAGGCAATCCGGATCGAGCTCCCGCACGTCAACTGCCAGCTTGCCGGCGGCCTGCACGGCGTCGGTGTGGAACAGGACGCCTTTGCTGCGGCAGATAGCGGCGATCTCGCGGACGGGGAACAGGATACCGGTCTCATTGTTGGCCCACATGACGGAGACGATAGCCGTGTCGGGACGGATGGATTCCTCGAGCAGGCGCAGGTCCAGAGCACCTTCCGGGCTGACCGGCAGGAAGGTGACGGCATAACCCTGTTTCTGGAGAAGCTGGCAGAACTTAATGTTGGCCGAATGCTCGACGGCGGTGGTCAGGACGTGGCGTTTGCCGGGCTGCGTCGCCAGGGCGCTGTGGATGGCCGAGTTGTTGCTCTCGGTGCCGCAACTGGTGAAGATGATATCGCGCGGCTCGGCGTGGATGAGCGCCGCGATCCTCGTCCGCGCGTCGTCTATATGGCCGGCGAGCTGGCGTCCGAAGGTGTAGCTGCTGGAGGGATTGCCCCAATGCTCGCGCAGGAAGGGCAGCATCGCCTCCACCACCTCGGGCGCGACCTGCGTCGTCGCGTTGTTGTCAAAGTAACAGATGGCCGGGTTGTTCATAGCGGTAGTGCCGATTGGAACCAATGTACCCGCTTGCGGGCGAACTTGGAAGCCGAACCGGCGGAAACCCGGCGGCTGGCTCGCTTCCGGTGAAAGAAGCACAGGTCTTGGCCCTTTTTGCCGGGGGACAGCCTTGTCCCCACAACTGGTGACATGACGAAATGCGGGGTTCTGCTAAGTTGATGGCGTCAGTGATGCAAAAGCGCAGTAGTCAGACCGTGTGTAACTGACAGGCGTAAATCTGCGGCGCCGCATCAAGAAGAGATTTAGGGTTGTTCTCGGTGTAGAATGTGGCAGAAAGGCCGGAAGCGAGTTCCGGCTTTTTTGTTGTACTCGGGGCCTGGGGTATCAAAGGTTCCCGGGAGCCCCGCTCTCCGGGGGGGGCGAAATCGGGAGCAGGGGATGCTCCCGTCGAGGGGTAACGGAAAGCCGCTCAGCCGGCCTTGCCGTCCGCGTTGGGAGGACGTTCGGCGCGGCGCATCGAGCGCAGGATATTCAGGCCGAAACGTTCGTCGGGCGTCAGCACCCGGCCATGGGCCTTGAGTTCCCGCAAAGCGGCGAGGGTCATGCAGAAGTCCACCGCGCTCAAGGGGCGGCCCCGCACAATGCGCTTGTGCCAGCGCTTGGCTTCGGTCACTTCCTCGACTTGCTCGTCTCCGCCCGGGAAGAATGAAATCAGCCAATCGTCCCGCCGGACGTAGCCGTCGGCCTCTGTCTTGGGCTCGAACCACGGGTCGCAGAGGAGCAGGCAGATGGAACGGCCGGCGTTGGCGCCGAGGCGATAGAACACGAGCCGCGCGTCCACTTCGGCGAAATGGTGATAAGTCTCCTTGGCGGCGTCGGCGGGGTGGGGGGTGAATTGGGTTTGGAAGCCGAGCTTGACGCGGGCGGGCGTGCCCGGGTCTTTCTCGAAGCAGAGGTTCTCCTCGAGAATCCAGAGGAGGTCGGTCGAGCGGCCGCGCTGCGTCAGAAGGGTTTTCCAGGCAACCAAAGCTTCTTCGAAGGGAGGACGCTGATAACGAGGAGCATTTGCCATAACGTCTATTAGAGGGGATGACGCGTAAACCAGTCAACAAAAAGCGGGATGCCCTGCTCGATCTTCACGCTCGGGTTATAACCGAGCCCGGTCCGGGCTTTGGTGATATCGGCGCAGGTGCGGGGCACGTCGCCGGGCTGCGGCGGCTGGCGGTCGAGGATGGCCTGCTTGCCCAGCGCGCGTTCCAGCAGGGCAATGAGATGATCCAGCCTCACGGCCTGGGATTCGCCCAGGTTGAAGATTTCATAGCCGAACTCCTTTTGGGTGCAGGCCATGATGCCGTCGAGTATGTCGCTGATGTATGTGTAATCGCGGGCCGTCGAGCCGTCGCCGAAGACGGGGATTGGCTGGCCGGCGCGGATGAGCCGCGCAAACTTGTGGATCGCCAGGTCCGGGCGCTGGCGCGGGCCGTAAACGGTGAAGAGGCGCAGCATGGCGACGTCCAGCCCATAAACATGGTGATAGACGTGGCCCAGCGCTTCGCAGGCCAGCTTGCTCGCCGCGTAGGGCGAAATGGCGCGGAAGATGGGGTCGCTCTCGGCGAAGGGCACTTTGGAATTCACGCCATAGACCGACGAGGAGGAGGCGATGGTGATCTTGCGGACGCGGTTGCGCCGCGCGGCCTCGAGGAGATTGACCGTGCCCTCGACATTGACGCGCTGGTATAGGGCGGGTTCTTCGAGGCTGGGCCGCACCCCGGCACGGGCGGCGAGGTGGATGATCTGGTCGAAGGCCACGCCGCCGAGCAGGTCGTCCAGCGCGGCACGGTTGGTCAAATCGCCGCTGACAAACTCGAAGCGCCCAGCCGCGGCTTGAAGGTCGTCGAGGTTGCGCTGCTTGAGGCGCGGATCATAGAAGGCGTTGAGGTCATCAAACGCCCAGACGCCATGACCGCTGCGGAGCAGTCGTTCGCAGACATGCGAGCCAATGAAACCGGCGCCGCCGGTGACCAGGAAATTCACGTCCAGACGCTACCAAACAGGATGGAGCGGTGTCGAGCACCGCCACTGCCAGGCGGCGCGCCCAGGCGGGCGAACCACGCTGCGCCAGATGGACCTGCCGCGGTTGCGGGCTTTGCGCCGCCCCGGCGAAGAGGGTGTTTCAGGCTTTTCGCCGGCGCTGTTGCTCGAGGGGCGTGACCGGGTCCAGTGCCAGCCAGCAGAACGCGCCAAGGAGGTAGGCGCCGGCAGTGACGTAGAACGCCAGGTTCCAGTTGCCCGTCTGCTTGACGATGTAGCCGCAAACAATTGGCGATACAAAGCCGCCGATGTTGCCCATCATGTTCATCGCGCCGGAGAGCGTGGCGACGGCCTTGCCGCCGACGTCCATGCAAGACGCCCAGGCGCCGGGCAACTGGATGTCGTTGCAGAAGCCCACCAGCGCGATCGCCGCCACCGCCAGGTAGGGATTGTCCAGCCAGGTCGGGGTAATCAGCAGGCAGGCGGCGCCAAAGCCTCCGATCGCCCCCAGACGGCGACGCGCCCTGGCCGCGCCTCCCGGATGCCGGCCGAGGACCGATGCGAGCCAGCCAGCGAAGAGGGAACCGCCGGCGCCGAGCAGCAACGGCATGCCCGCCAACAGCGACCCTTTCCCGATGTCAAAATGCCGCGCCTCGAACAGGTAAGTCGGGAACCAGGTGATGAAGAAGTAGAAGCTGTAGCTGCACGCGAAGTACTGGCCGTAGAGACACCAGGCGCTGCGCGAGGTGAACAGCAGTTTCCAGGGCGCTTTGAACGGGCGGCCCGGCTCGGGTTCAACCGGCAGCAATGCCGCTTCGGCCGCGTTGACCTGCTTCACGGCGCGGGGGTCATCTCGATACCACCAGTAAAAGATGATGGCCCAGACGATGCCCAGCACGCCAAACAGCAGGAACGTCCGGCGCCAGGTCATGTACTGCAGGCACAGAAACACCAGCCCGGGCGTGAAGGCGCCGCCCAGCCGCGCGCTCATCCACATGATGCCCTGCGCCCGCGTGCGCTCGTGCAGCGGCAGCCACCGGCTGAAGGCCTTCGTCAGGTTCGGAAACGCGCCCGCTTCGCCCGCCCCGAAGAGGAATCGGGTGACCAGCAGCGAGACCCAGTTCCACACCCAACCGGTGGCCACCGTGAAGAACGACCACCAGAGCACGATGCGCAACAGCACTTTCCGCGGGCCAATCCGGTCGCCCAGGTAACCGGCGGGGATTTCAAACAGCGCGTAGGCGAGGGTGAAGGCGGAAAACACCCAGCCCATTTGCGCTTTGTTGAGGCCGAGATCCACCGAGACCAACGGGGCCGCCTGGGAAATGCAGACCCGGTCAATGTATTGGATGACGGCCAGCGTGACGGCAAATACGATCACCCAGTAACGCGTGTGGGTAGGCCGCAGGAGAGCAGGCGGGGCCGCGCCTGGCGGAGATGGGGTGTTCGAAGACGGCTTAGCCATTGCGGTCGGTATGGTGAAAGATCGGTGGCGGCCGGGCAACCTGTTTCCAAGCGGGCCCGCGAGGCAGCAGCCTCCCGGCCGCGCGAGCCGGCGTGGAAGCACCTGCCTTATCCGTCCCGCCCCTCTGGCCGCTCAGGGAGTGCGTGCCCGGTAGAAAGCCGGGCTGTATGGAGGCGTTTCCGTAAACTGATACAAACCGTTGGTGCCGCAGACCTGTGTGGTTACGTCACTCCAATTGGTCAAATCTGCTGAGCGCTGGATGATGTACTCGTATCCGGGAATGCCATAGAAGCTCACCGTCTGCCTGCCGCCGCCACGGTCGCGTTGAGGGTGACCGCCGGCGCAAGCTCCGTCGCGCTGTCGTCCCACAGCACCTGGTAACCGTCGCAATACATCGCCGCCACTGGCGTGCTGTCCTGCCATAAACCCGTCGTCGCAAAGTCCCAGCTCCCATTGCCCCCAATCCACTTGAGCGGACTCTGCTCAAGCGTCAACAAAGCCAGACTCGATACCGCCGGCCCCGCACGGTTGTACGCCATCGCATAATACTGGTCCCCATTGCTCCCGGTGGCTGTCGCGTAGGTGGTGCCGTTCTCCCCGCTGATCTGCTGGTCCCCCTTATCCTGCCCGTTCCAATCCCCACTGTAGTTGTCCGCGTCATCATACGCCGTGCCCACTATGATCGTGTTGAAATAGGCTTTGTCCACATCCCCGCTGCTATAGTTGTTGTTATAGAGCAGCAGCCTGGCCGGATCGCCCGAGTTTGCGAATGTGCCTATGAAGCCCGACGTGCTGCCGCCACAAGGAGTGATGAACAGGGCAAATGTGCCCCCGCTCCCCACCAGCACCTGCACCCGCAACCCATGCCGCGTAAAGCCGATGCCGGTGTCGTGGTCCGAGTTCAGATCGTAATACTCATAAATGCCCCCCCCGCCCGTGAACTTCACCCCCATCAGCGTCGCCCCGCTTGAGTTCTGAAGCGTGAAGCCCACATCCTGACCGCTATCCACGCTCCCGTTGTCCATGTCCAGGCGCAAGATCTGCCCGCTGGTCAGCGCGCTCGGGAAACTGCGCGTCACGCCTTCCAGCCCGGTGCCGCCCCCTACGATGCCTAGCGCGCTCCCGCCCGGTGTGTTGATGTCCCCATTGGTGCTGAACGCGTTGCAGTTGGCTTCGCCATTGTTGTTGGCCGCCGAACTGTCCACAAAGGTCCCGCCTCCGCCGCTGGCGCTCCAGGCGCTGCCCCAACCGAGGTTGGCGTGCCTGTACCACGCATAGCCCGGCGAAGTGCCCGACGCTGCCACACTGAACGTGGCCGTCGCACCCGCACACGCCAACTGCGGCTGCGGCTGCGCCGTCACCGCCGGCGCCGACGGCGCCTCCACCGCGTACGAATGGGCGCCATTGGCCACATTCGCGCCATTGTAACCCTGCACGTGCAGATACCACGTGCCACCCGCAGTCGGCAGCGTCGGCAGCGCCCCGCTTGACCACTGCGGCTCGCTCCCGGTCCAGCTATGCGTCGGAGACTGGTCAAACGCATACCGGTAATACTGAACCTTGCCCGCCCCAAAACCGTTCACCGCGCTCCAGTTCACTCGCGCCGGGTTGGACTGGTCCGTCGTCACGGTGCCCACCGTCGGTGGCACCGAAAGGGTCCAACCGCTCGACGGGCTGGAGTAATCCGTCGCTATGCCATCACCGTTGACACCCTTGGCCTTGAAGGTGTACTGGGCGTTGGGCGTCAAGCCCGTCAAGTCTTCGTAAAGCTGGATTACTTTGGCCCGGTCGGCGCTGCCATCGTGGAAGATCACGCCCGAACTGCCTGAGGTTAGATTGACCGGGTCGGTTGTCGTCACGCGGAAACTCGTGGTCGTCACGCTGCTGAAGGTTGGCGCGGTGGGCGTGTACTGGAGCGTGTACCTGGCCGTGGAAGCCTCAGACTTCACGATCTCGTGGAATTTGGATTGCGCCCGGTTTAGCGGAAACCAG
>DAOPPX010000160.1:0-9405 GCA_035358715.1 Verrucomicrobiota bacterium | reverse complement strand
TACCTTCCTCACCAATTGATGCCTTTCCTGTTCACAAGGCTAAGGTTTGGGGATGCCACGCACGGCAGGTGATTGCTCGGCGAGAACGCAACGCTACACCAGTAGCCGTCGCGGGCCGGATCAACAGTGAGATTGGTCCAGTTGGCTGCAAACAAGGCCTCACTTCCCAGACCAGTGCAGCACAACGCCAGGAGACGCGCTATGTTACGGAATCTCGCATCCGGGTTCACAGCGCTTCGGACTTTTGCATCTTGGGACTTCTCATCTCTCATATGACTTCTCTTTCCAAATACTCCGGTTAGTGGTCCACGCGCTCGCAGCTCCGCCGGAGATCGTCGGCCGCGCTCGCGGGGGGCCCTTTGGCCTTCCACCTGCTACAAAGGAACAGTTGCGGAAACCTGACAGCATTTTGCTCAATTGCCCTGGATTCAAGGCAGGGAGAACTGGAGTTCGAACGGGGCGGTCACCCGCCCGGTCTTCTGAAAATACTCCATCTTCACAGTGACATTGCTCCACCCCACAGGCAGAACGCATGTGCAAGTGACTTGACTGTCGGGGGCCTCTCTGCTCCTGAGCGAGACGGGATTGAAGCTAGGGCGGTTCGCGCTTACAGCAACTTCCCGGCCTGCTGGATCGGCAAAGGACAGCCGCCTGAGCGCTTCGAGGGATGCGGTGGTTCGTAAGGTTACCATCAAGCTCGGACCAGTCGAACTGCTGATTTCCTGCAGGCCCGAAATGCCGAACTCGATACCGCCGACCGAGAAGGGTTGCCCGACAGTCAACACCACATTCTTGGCTTCGTCCGATTTAAGATCAGTTCCCGCCAGAAGGCTGACTTCCCCCTTCAGCGTGCACTTGCGCGCATTACTCGCCGGAAGCTGTCTGGCCACAATACCGAAGTAGCAGGCGGCAGCGTCTGGGGCAACCAAAACAGTCGAGCGCTCTCCAAAAGGCTCGGGAGCGTAGCCGGGACGAGAGCCTGCTGGGCTGGTAGGCATCCCCCCGAGGTCGGTTCCCTGGTCATCGGTGAAGGAGGTCACCTTGATCGAATGGCGGGTTCCTGTCAGAGAGGGGCCAGCCAAGGTGACCTTCAGCACCAGGCGAAGCTCAGGCTGGCGATTATGTGATGTAAGGAACCCCCAAAACTCACTCTGCCCCATGGCCGCTTGAGTCTCGGGTCTGGCATAATGAAACTCGGCAACACTCACCGTCGGGGTGGCTTCAGCACCGTTCACAGTCTGGCACGCAACCACCCCAAGAGCCAGGAGCGCCCTAATGACATACTTTCTTGAATTTTTGGTCATACGAATTCCGTTTCTACGTGCTCCGGTTACTAGTCCACGCGCTCGCAGGTCCGCCGGAGATCGTCCGCCGCGCTCGCCTAAAGGCCTGTTGGCCTTCCACTCTCTACAAAGGAGAATCGCCGGAAACCCGACACTGTTCGGTTCGATTGCCTTCAAGGTAGGGAGAACTCGACCTCGAATGGAGCAGTGACCGACCCAGTCTTCTGAAAACACTCGACCTTCACGGTGGCATTGCTCCACCCCACAGGCAGAACACAGGTGCAAGTAACTTCATTGCCAGAGTCCCCTTTGCTCCCGAGGCGGACCGGGCCAACGCTCGGGCGGTTCGCGGTGACAGTGATTTCACGGCCTGCGGAATCGGCAAAGGACAACCGCTTAACCGCTTCTAAGGGGGATTGGCTGCTTAAATTAATGGCCAAACCCCTTCCTGTCGCGCCGCTGGTCTCGTAAACGCCCGTTATGCGGAATTCCAGGCCGCCGACCGAGAAGGGTTGCCCGACACTCAATGCCACATTTTTGGCTTCGTCGGATTTAAGATCGGTCCCCGCCTGGAGGCTGACTTCGCCCTTCAGCGTGCACTTGCGTGCATTACTGGCCGGAAGTTGTCTGGCCACAATGCCGAAGTAGCAGGCGGCAGCGTCCGGGGAAACCAGAACAGTCGGGCGCTCTCCAAAAGGCTCGGGAGCGTAACCGAAGCGAGAGCCCGTTACGCTTGCTGGCATCCCCCCAAGGTCGGTTCCCTGCTCATCGGTGAAGGATACCACCTTGATGGAATGGCGGGCTCCAGCCAGTGTAGCTCCGGCCAAGGCGATTTTGAGCACGAGACGAAGCTCAGGTTCGCGATTTTGTGATGTGAGGAACCCCCAAAACTCACTGCGCCCCGTCGCCGCTTGAGTCTCGGGCGTGGTGTAGTGCAACTCGGCAACACTCGCTGCCGCAGTGGCCATAGTCGCCAGGCCATCCCCGTCGGCAGACCACCTTCCCACCTTCGCAAACCTCTGGAGCAGAAAGAAGCTAATCAGGCCCAGTGTCAAGCTGAACGCCACTCCCGCTGCTAGGCGCACAGCTCCCCGGTTTCGGCGCATCCATTTGCGCGTGCGCTCGACCCGGCCCGCAGGCCTGGCAGTGATGGGCTCGCCGCGCAACCACCTTTCGAGATCCTCCGCCAGCGCCTTGGCGGTCGGATACCGGCGCGGTGGCTCCTTCTCCAGACACTTCAGGCAGATGATTTCCAGGTCGGCAGCCACGTCGGGATTCCGCAGCCGGGGGCGGGTTGGCTCGCCCACCTGGACGTGCTGCAGGATTTCGTGTGTTGTTTCACCTTCGAACGGCGGCTTGCCCGTCAGCAGTTCGTAGAGGATGGCTCCCAAGCTGTAAATGTCGGCAGCGGCCGTGATCGACCTGGACTTGCCAGCCGCCTGTTCGGGAGACATGTAGCCGGGCGTGCCCAACACCGCCCGGGAGAGCGTTTGGCTGTCTCCCCGCTCGAGGATCTTCGCTAACCCAAAATCGGTCAGGTGCGGCTCGCCGCGCTCATCCAGCAGGATGTTACTGGGTTTTAGGTCGCGGTGCAGAACCCCCCGTTCATGGGCGTGGTGAACGGCGCTTGCCACAGCAACCATCAGCCGGGCGACGTGGCGCTGCCGTTCGGGGGCACCCTTGCTGCCTAAGCGCCAGTGGCCGTCGGCGATCTGCTCCGCGAGGCTGCACCCCTTGATCAGCTTCATACTGAAGAAATGGCGGCCTTCGTGCTCCCCGATTTCGTAGATGGGAACGATATTCGGATGATCCAGATTAGCCGCGGCCTCGGCTTCGGTCCGAAAGCGCTGGATATCGCCGGCACCCGCAAGTTGCCCACCGCGGATCATCTTCAGCGCCACGAGGCGGTTCAAGCTCCGTTGACGAGCCAGAAATACTGCTCCCATTCCGCCCTGCCTGATTTCTCTCAATAGTTCGTAGTCACCCACCAAACTGCCCTCGCCGGTCTCTGCTGGACCCTCGCCTCCGGAGACTTCGCTGGCGAACGCTATGAGGCAGGCCGGGCAAAAGCCTTTGAGAGCGTTCTCGGGTAACTCAGCCCCGCAGTCAGGACATTTCAATTGCCGAGCCATGCCTCCTCACACGAGCAGTGCTGCAAACAACAGACGTTTCTCGGCTTCGATCTCAGCAGGGCTGGCCACCAGTTTCCCCAGTTCGCCGTCGAATAAGTCTCGGTAGCGCGCGCGCAGACGTGAAACCTCCTTGTTCACTGCAGCTTCACTCATCCCCAGGTGCTGCGCAACTTGCGCTTGGGGCATGCTGCCCTTCTTATCCAACAGCCAGGGATGTAACTGTTGGTAAAGATGGGACTTCCCCCGAGCAGCGTAATCCTCCTCCAGATGGGCCATAACCAGCTCCACAAATCGAAGCGCGAAGGCTCGGTCAAACTCTTGGTCGGGAGTGCGCCCGGAATAGGGCAGGTCTAGCTCGCCTTTGTCGGCATCTTGCCCTAGCGGCAGATGGGGCTGATCGGCTCCACGTTTCTGTGCTTTGCGCTTGTCCCACAAGTCGGAGAGATAACGCTTGAGGCAAACGAGCAGCCAGGAGCGAAACTGGCCCGTCGGGTGCAGCTTCCCCAGCCTCTTCTTTTCGAGCAGGGACTCAAAGAAGCCCTGGACCAAATCAGTCGCTTCGTCCTCCGTCGTCCCTCGGAAACGCAAAAATGCTACGAGGGCAGGGCGGTAGGCTTCGTAAAGCCTCCCGAAAGCCTCAAGAGCGCCGGGCGAGCTGTCTTTGCCTGCTTCGATCACCACGGACCAGTGTGTCGGCGGAAACCAACCAAAGCCCCGACTCGAAGGATTGGCTTCTGCCCCAGCGCCGTCTGTGCCCGTTGACGCGGCCATGCGCAGAGTTTCAACAGACCGCGCCTGGAAGGCAAGCGCGAACTAAATTAGCGAACTTTGTCGGCGTGGCGTGAGGGTCAACGCACGCCTCCGCCAGTGGCCATCGAACTCGCCGCTGTAGCCTAGTCGCCCAAGCTAAGGTTGAAGTTGCCTTTGGTGGTGGCAGCCACACCCCCCCGTTTACTCGCCGATGTGCTCGGGCGTGCCCTTGCGGTAGTTGACGCCGAGCTGGTCGAACCGCTGGAACTGGAGCGGGAGACGCCGCAGGAAGTGCTCCCAGTTGCGCGCGCCCCGCGGCGACCAGGCATCCTCGGCCAGCGCGCAGAGGCGGGGGAAGAGCATGTATTGCGCGTGTTTGAAGTTGGGGATGTATTCGGTCCACAGGTTGCCCTGCGCGCCGAGAATGTGCCGTTGGTGCGCCGGGGCCAGGTTCGGGGGGATGGGCTCGAAGGCGTAAACCTTGCTCAGCGGCACATAGCCGCCGATGGCTTTCGGCTCGGCGTCGTGGTTGGTGGACTGGTAGTAATCCAGGTAGCAATGGCTGGTGGGGGACATGATCACGTCGTGCCCGGTGCTGGCGGCTTCGGCCGCGCCGCCGATCCAGTCCATGACGACGGCGTTCCGGGCCAGGCCGCCCTCGCGGATTTCACTCCAGCCGATCAGCGTGCGTCCTTGCGCGTTGATGAATTTCTCGATGCGGCGGACAAAGTAGCTTTGCAGTTCGCGCTCGTCCTTCAATCCTTCCTGCCGGATGCGCGCCTGGCACCGGGGGCACTGCTTCCAGTTGTCCTTGGGCACTTCGTCGCCGCCGATGTGGATGTACTTGCCCGGGAACAGCTCGCAGACCTCGGCCAGGACGTTCTGGAGGAACTCGAAGGTTTCCTCTTTGCCGGCGCAATAGACGCCCGCGAAGACTCCGCCTTTGGCGTTGGGCGTGTAGGGCCCGCCGCTGCAACTCAATTCCGGGTGCGCTGACAAGGCCGCGGAGGCATGCCCCGGCATTTCAATCTCCGGCACCACGGTGATGTGCCGGGACGCGGCATGGGCGACAATGTCCCAAATGTCAGCTTTGGTGTAGTAGCCGCCGTAACGTCCGTCCGGGCCGTAAGCGGTGCTGAGCTTCGGGGCCAGGCCGAACCCCGCCTCGTCTCGCCATGCGCCGACCTGGGTCAGCCGGGGATACCTGGCGATCTCGACGCGCCAGCCCTGGTCATCGGTCAGGTGCAGGTGGAGCGTGTTCACTTTGTGCAGAGCCAGCACGTCCAGCAGTTGTTTGACTTCGGCTTTGGTGAAGAAGTGGCGGGCCGTGTCAAACAGCACCCCGCGCCACTTGAAGCGCGGCTGGTCCTCGATCCGGACGCAGGGGGCCTGCCAAGTCTGGCCGGGCACAGGTTTTGAGGCGAAGACCTGCGGCGGCAACAGTTGGAGCAAAGACTGGACGCCGTAAAACATGCCCGCCTGGCCGGAGGCGCGCAGCGCGACCTCATCCGGGGCAACGATCAGTTCGTAGCCTTCCGGTCCCAAAGCCGCGCCAGCGTCCCGGGTGGTGAGAGTAATCGCGCCTTTCGCCTTTCGCGGCTCGGTGCCGGCGACGGCCTTGAGTTTGTAGCCGGTCGCCCGGCGCAACCGCTCCGCCAGATACCGGGCCGTGTCCTGGGAGGCGCGGTCGGCCAGGATGTGCGTTTTCGGCTGGAGGGTGAATGTTCCCTCCCGGCACTCCAGCTTGCGGGGAGCCGGAATCAGCGCGGGGTTTTGGCCGGCGGCAAAGGCGCTGCCCGCTGTCAACGAGAGGAGCATCAGAGCGGTTGGGCGGATCATCTGGGGTTCGGGGCCGGGCTCCGGCTGGACCAGAGCTGGTTAATCACGTAGATCAGCACCCAGCCGCTGGCGATGAACACGCCGCAGAGCAATAGCGCCAGGCCGGTCCGGCCATAGAGGAAATTGCCAACCGTGAACAGCGAGGACCAGATGACCGTGCAGCCCGCCGACCAGCCGAGCAGCGCCAGCGGGATATTCTCGTGCGTGGCGGCGGCTTCCTGCTCCGAAATGCCCGCCTCTTCGCGGATGCGCCGCCAGCCGGGGCCGAAGGGGCGGACCTTCTTGTAGAACTCGATCAGTGTCCGGCGGTCGGTTTGGGGCCCGACGAAGGCCGTCATCATCCAGCAAACCGTGGTGATGGCGATGGTCAGCATGAGCGCGTAATGGGTGCTGAACTCCATGCCGCATTGCGTCTTTAGGATCAGCAGGATCAGCGAGACGCCGAACGAGCTGATCATCGCCACCACCTCGCACCAGGCGGTGATCCGCCACCAGAACCAGCGCAACAGATACAGCAGCCCCGTGCCCGCCCCGACCTGGAGGATGATGTCGAACGCGGACTTGGCCGAATCGAGCAGGTAAACCATGCCGCTCGCGCACACGAACAGGCCGACGGTGGTCAGGCGGCCTGCCAGCACGTAGTGTTTCTCCGAAGCGCCCTTGTTGACGAAGCGGCGGTAGAAGTCGTGCACCAGGTAGGAGGAGCCCCAGTTCAAATGCGTCAGCACCGTCGAGGAGTTGGCGGCGATCAACCCGCCGACCATCAGGCCGATGAACCCGACGGGCAGAAACTTCAGCATGGCCGGGTAGGCAATGTCGTGGCCGAGCAGCTTCGGATCGAGGTTGGGGAACGCTTTCTGGATGTCCGCCAGTTCCGGATACACAAGTAACGAGCACAGGCCGACCAGAATCCACGGCCAGGGACGCAGGACGTAGTGCGCCACATTGAAGAATAACACCGCCCCCAGGGAATCCTTCTCCGACTTGGAGGCCAGCATGCGCTGGGCGATGTAGCTGCCCCCGCCCGGCTCGGCGCCCGGATACCACGTCGCCCACCACTGCACAGCCAGCGGCATGATGAATACCGCCACCAAGATGTCCCGGTTGCTGGTGAAGTCGGGCAGCACGTTCAGGTAATGCAGCATGGTCTGGCCGTCCGGGGCGAGCATCGGCGCGGAGAGTTTCTCCACCATCACGTGCAGGCCGCCGACGTGCTGGACCGCGAAGAACGCTGCGGCGATCACCGCCGTCATCTTGATGAAGAACTGGATCATATCAATGACCAGCACCCCCCAAAGCCCCGAATGCGCCGCGAACGCCACGTTGAGCAGGCCGCACAGCACCAGCGTCTGCCAGCGGGGCAGGCCGAAGAGGATGTTGGCGATCTTGCACGCGGCCAGGCTGACCGAGGCAAGGATGACACAGTTGAAGAACAGGCCGAGATAAACCGAGCGGAAGCCGCGCACGACACTGGCGGCCTTGCCGGAGTAACGGATCTCGTAGAACTCCAGGTCCGTCATCACCTCGGAGCGCCGCCACATCCGGGCATAGAAGAAGACCGTCGCGACGCCCGTGAGCACGAACGCCCACCACACCCAGTTCCCCGCAACGCCTTTCTGCCGGACGATGTCGGTCACTAGGTTGGGCGTGTCGCTGCTGAACGTGGTCGCCACCATGGACAACCCCGCCAGCCACCACGGCACCGCCCGGCCCGACACGAAGAATTCCGTGGTGTTCTGGCCCGCGCGTTTGCCGAAGAACAGCGCCGGCACAAAACAAATAAGCAGGGTGGCCAGGACAATAAGCCAGTCAATGAGCTGTAGATGCATACCAGAGTTCTTCTGATCCGTGGCGTCTTCAACGCCAGCGGCCGAAGACGCTAACGCCCTCCCTCGCCGAAGACAAGTCCGGCCTATAAGGGCGCTTTAGTCCGGCGGCTCCAGGTCCATCGCCGAGCCGTCGAGTTCGAGCTTGAGGATGGAGTCAATTCGTGGCGTGGTGGAGCGGGCCGGGCCCGGCGGCAGGAGCAGTTCGGCCCCCATAGAGGGCGGGAGCGCGGGCAGGGCGTCAACGCGAATGGAGAGCCGGCGGTCCGACTGGGTTATCCGCGCCGTGCCACCGGTTAGCATCGAGTTGGCGATGATCTTCCTGGGGATGTTCGGGAGGGTGATGGTCTTGCCGTCGTAGTTGAGCAGGTGCAGGAAGATGGTGTTGCCCCGGCGCGTGCTGGCGAAGGAGTTGCCGGGCTTCCAGGGGCCGCCGCGGGTGCCGTAGATGCTTTCGCCGTGGTGCTTGAGCCACGCACCCATTTCCTCGAGGCGCTTGACCTGGCGCGGCTCGATCCGGCCATCGGGCATGGGGCCGACGTTGAACAGCAGGTTGCCGTCGCCGCCCGCGCAACGGACCAGCGTTTCGAGGCATTCCCGGAGCGACTTCATCTTGTCATTGGGTTTCCAGGCCCACTGTTTGCAGATGGTGATGCAGCTTTCCCAGGGGCGGTTGTATTGGAATTTCCCGATGACCTGCTCGGGGGTGTCGAAGTCCTCGGGCAGGCCGTTGCGGTTGTTGATGAGGATGCGCGGCTGCAGCTCGCGGATCATCTGGTTGAGCGCCGCGGCGTCGTAGTCGGCGGCTTTCTTTCCCAGGCCATCGAACCAGAAGATGTCGAGCGTGCCGTAACGGGTCAGCAGCTCGCGGACCTGCGTCTTGAGGTAAGCCAGGTAGTTGGTGTGGCGTTCGGTGAAGGCGTCCGGGTGATGCCAGTTGGGCTGGGAGTAATAGACGCCGAAGCGCAGTCCGGCGCGGCGGCAGGCCTCGGCCAACTCGCGGACCACGTCGCGGCGGAAGGGGCTGTCGGGGGAGGTGATCTTGTAGTCGTCGGCCTGCGTGTCAAACATGCTGAAGCCGTCGTGGTGCCGGCTGGTGAAGACGAGGTAATTCATGCCCGCAGCTTTGGCGGTGGCGACCCAGTCGTCCGCGTTGAACCTCGTCGGGTTGAACTGCCGGTAGAGGTTGTCGTAGACCTCGACCGGGATTTGCGTGCCGCGCGACTTGTAGCCGCGCCGCTCGCCACCGCGAGACCAGCCGATCTCGGTGCCTTTGAGGCTGATGGGCCCCCAATGGATGAAGAGGCCGAAGCGGGCGTCCCTCCACCATTGCAGGCGCTCGTCGTCGGGATGGGAAGCGGCGGGTTGGGTGTCGCTGCCATAGAGCGACAGGCCCGGGAACAGGGCGGCGGCCAGCAGCAGGAGTCTGATTTGAAGGTTCATTCTGGGCGCGCGATAATCGCCCGCAACCGGCCGGGGCGTCAACGCGCGATGCCGGTTTCCCCCTTGAACCTCCCCCGGGTTGGACGTCGCAACTCATTGTACCACCGCAGGTTGCGAAGAATGGCTGTTTTT
>DAOPPX010000159.1:0-9498 GCA_035358715.1 Verrucomicrobiota bacterium | reverse complement strand
GGTGCGTCGTGGCCACAGTTTGGGTCACTCCGCGCGTTCGCTAAGGATTCGGGTTCCTTGGATTCTTGAGTATTTCATGTTTGTTTTCCTATTTCTTTATGCTTCAAATGCTTGTTTCAGTTCATGGTCTCGTTGCTCATCACGGCGCCGTAGAGTGCGGCAGGATGATAGCGAACGTTAGCATGCCGCCCGGGAAGATGTTGCCATCACACAATTCCCGTTCGTTGTGCGAGTGCCACATGTAGAAGAACGCGCCGGGATTGAAGCCGCCTTCGCCGGGAGGCAGCGCTCCCGTCGCCCCGATAAAGGGGCTGCCCGAGTACATCTGACCATAGGTGATGTCCTGTTCGCTGGGCAGCGTGACCGGGAAGGGCTTTCCGTGGTCGTTCATATCCTCGACGATTACGCCGAGGGCGTTGGTAGCCGGAGGATCGCCCGGGGCATGGCCGTAAACATCCCACCCCAGCCCCTTGCCGGTCCAGGAGAAGATCTGGTCCCACGTGCTGTCGGGCGGGGCGGGATTGGTAAACTGCTCCCAACCGAGATCCGCGCCTGCGCCCGGAGCGCTCGAAAGCAGCCGGCCATCGCGCGCGATGACCAGGGCGTCATTGCCGTGGAAGTGGAACGGGTGCGGGTCCCGGCCGGCGCCAACGATCCGCATCAGGACCTTCTCCGTCGGGCGGATCATGGTCAATGCATCGTACGGCTGGTTCGGCAGCCAGGCCGCCCCCGCGGGCAACACGGTGTCGGTCCCGCTCCGGCCGTTCATGAACCAGTACTGTGGATACCACTTCGTCATGTCCACCTTGACCGGGTCCCCGTTGTTCACCTGTATCTCCACCTGGTCGTGGATGTTCTCGTCCATGTCCGTCAGGAAATACAGGTACTCCACGTCATACTGGCTGTCCGGATGAGCGTAAGCCCGCCGACCCGCCGTCGTGTCCGGGTCAAACCCGGTCGGCCGCACAATGAGCGCGCCGACAAGGCCCATCTCTCCCTGGAGATCCCACTGCGTGCCGCTGTGGTACAGATACGTCCCGGCTTCGGCAGGCGTGAAGGAATAGACCACCGGGCCGGCCGGCGCGCCAGGCGCGCCCGCCGGGACCTCCAGCGTCAGCAACCCCGCCGCACCCGCGCCCGACGCGCTCACCCCCGGCTGGGCGGGGAAGACAATCGAGACGGGCACGGGCAGCTCGTTGAAGAGCGTGACTTTGACTGGTTGGTCTTCATTGACTATCATCACGGGGCCGGGGTACTGCATGACGGCGTCCGCCCCTGCCCCGTTGGCATAGCCCCACATGTAGATGCTGTTCCCTTCACTGGTGCTGATATGGCCACCCTTGGCGGTGAAGGTGAAGTTTGGGCCGATAGTCCCGCTGATCCCCGCCCAACTGGTTCCGGTCAGGGCTGCCAGCAGGATTGCGGCGGCAGCCAGACCCCGTTTGTTTGCGTCGAAGATGCTCAGTTTCATATTTATCCTTTCTCGTTTCTACGTATTTGGTTCTGGTTGCTTCGCCGGTTATGGGGTAATAATGATCTCGGTCATCATACCGCCAAAGTCCTCCTCGGAATTACAGAGGTGATTCAAGCGTGTGTCATACAGGAAGTAGGTGCCCGGCGTCACGTTGGTCGTGTCCAGGATCACTTCCCCCATTTCACCGCCACCCAGCGTCACCGAGGTGGTTTGATACGACAGGTTCTTGCCGGTGGGACCGCGGAGCAGGTTGGCGTCCTTGCCGACCACACGCATCGGGATGCCGTCCACCCGGATGGTGTGGAAGTCGCACAGCGCCACGCTGCTGAGGCGAAGCAGCACGTACTCGCCCTTGGCAGCCGTGACCAGCGAGCTGATCTTCTGCGCCGCGTACGGGTCGCCGCCCACTCGATCCGACACGCTGGTGTTGGTGATCGAGCCCGGATTGACCGTGTCCGGGTAGCCCCGGCCATTGATCAGCGGGTAGGTCTCGTCCAGCGAGGCGAACGGCAGCGGTTGGACCGCGATGTGCAGCTCATGGAAGTAGCGGTCGAACCCGCCGATCTGGATTGGGAACTCTTTATCGTAGTAGGTCGATCCGTCGCCATCGTTATAGACGTACTTGTAGCCGGCCTGGTGCGTTGTGCCCTTGCCCGGCGGCAGGTTGGTCAGCGTCGTGCCCGGCGCCAGGTAGTTCTGTTTGGGCAGCACATACACCGTGCCGAGCATGCCCATCTCCATGTGCTCGGTGGCTTCCATGTGGCAGTGATAGATGTAAGTGCCCGGATCGTTGATCTGGTAGTAGTAACGGAACGTGGCGCCCACGTTGACCGCGATCGAGGCAAACGGCTCGCCGTCGAAGATGGAGGCTGCCTGCGGGTAGCCGTGGAAGTGGATCGTGTGCGGATCGAACAAGTCCGGCCGCATCAACATGCCCACGTTCGACAGGTCGAAGTAGAATCGTTGTCCTTCCTTCAGGGCATAGGTTGGGGCAGAGATCTCCGCCTTCAACATGCGCTCGGCCATGACGGCCTGCAGGAGCTGGTCCGGATGCGCGCCCGCCGCGGCCAGTTCGTGGGTCCTCGCCGTGAAGTCCGAGAACCCGAACGTGTAGAGCTCGTTCCCGTCCGCCATCCTGGCAAACCCATCGCCTCCCGATACGTGGGCGTAAGCCACGTCATTCCACGGGTCGCCATCCTTATCGGTATCCATCTCATCCTCGTCCATCGGCAACGCCAGGGACGGCACGGCGTAGGCCGTGACCAGGTAGGACTGGGCCAACTGATTGTTGAGCACCGAGAACTCCTGCTCCGGAGTCAGGGCCGAATTCACGAAGGCCCGGAAGATCACCGGCGGCACCTGGTTTTCGACTGGCGGCGGGACCATCGGCGCGGTCAGGCCCGCGAACTCGATGATCTTCTCTTCGCCCGCGAGCAGGTTGCCGACCGCAACGCTGGTATCGCCTGGCGTTCCCGCCGGCACATCCACGCCCGGCATGTTCAACCAGATGGTCAGCATGCCCGCATCGCCGGCCACCGACCCCTGGTTTTTCACCGTCACTCGAGCGGTCATGTTCGAGCCGCCGGAGACGGGGTGCGGATCAATGCTGAAGGCCGTCACCACGAAGTCCGCTTGCGGCGGTTCAACGTTCATCCGGACGCGCGCGCCGCCGCTCGGGTTGCTCGGCTGCGTGCCGTCATGGGCCCGGTAGCGGAAGTCCACGATGCCGACATAGCCCGGATTCGGCGTGAACGTGAAGGAGCCGTCCGAGTTCAGCGTGAGCGAGCCCTGGTTCGGGGTCGGACCAGAAACGTACACCGCGGTGAGCGGACTGCCTTCGGCATCGGAGTCGTTGGCTAGCACACCGGGCGCCGGAATGGTGGTGGTCAGGCTTCCACCGGGTGGGTTGCCGATAATGGCAAAGGTGTCCCAATTGGCCACCGGCCGGTCCGCAACCGGGTTAACGGTAATGCAGACATAGGCTTCCGCGCTGCCGGCCGCACCGGCCATGGCCCGGTAGCTGAACCAGTCCTTGCCGTTGAAATCAGGCGCGGGTATGTAACGGAACCTCCCGTTCGCAAAGAGCGTCAGTGTTCCGTACTTCGCTCCCTCGATGAGCACCGCCGTCCGCGGACTGGCACCCGAATCGTTACCCAGCACGTTGCGGGAAGCTGACGGAGCGAGCGTGCTGCCCTCATTGACGGAGTACCTATCGTTCACGGCGAAGACGGTGCTGGTGTAGGCTTCGTCCGCCCCGATGTCCGGCGCGGCTCCGGCGGGCCGGTACTGCCGGTCAAAGTCGTCGTCTACAGCGTTCGCCAGCGCCGTGTTCACGGCCGGGGAGCCCCCGGCGATGTGGTAGTCGCTGGCGCCGAGTTTCAAGGGCGTGAAGCGGACGTTGATGTTGTTGCCCATCTCGTCCACAACGATCGTGCTTTCGAGGCTGTTGGTGTAACTCGAGAGGAACAGCGGATCGCCGACGATGTTGCCCGGCCCCGGATAGGCCGCGGTCAGCAGACAGTTGTTGACGGCGAGTGTGCCGGTGGTGCCCTTGACCGTCAGGTCGGAGACTCCCGCCGAGACTAAGCCACCCGTCGGCCAGCCATTGGTATAGCCCGCGGGATCGTGGTAGAACGAGCGGTTGTTATAGATAATGTTGTTGGCGATGGTCGGGCTGGTGAAGTCCGTGCCCAGGGTGGCGAAGATCATGGGGCTGTGCGCCACGACCACGATGCCGGCGCCTTGGGGCGTCGAGACGCCCGTGGGCGGAGCCACGAGCCGGGAGGTCGCCGTCGAGTCGTTGTGGGCGATGGTGTTGTGTTCGATTCTCGCCCGGAGAGCATCCTGGAGCGAAATCCCGCCGCCGGCCGCGCCCGCGACGTTGTTGACGATCACGTTGTTGATGATGTCAATCCAGTACCACTGGGTGGGATCGAGTGGATTCAGCGTGACATCCGTGGCATTCAGGGCGGAGATGCAGATCCCGCCGCCGTTGCCCGACCCGGTCACGTTGCCCTGGATGTGATTGCCATCGAGGATCACGTTGCCGGCGCCCGTCGCGCCCGCCAACGCCGTCCCGCCGCTGACAAAGATGCCGCCGCCGTCGCCCGCTTTCATCAGCAGCGCGGCGTAGAAGTCCTCGTTAAAGAGGATCTTGTTGCGGCGGACGATGTTCGTGCCGAGGCACAGGCCGCGATGGTTGAAGCCCGCACCGTTGAAGCTGCTGAAGTTGCCGATGAGGGTGTTGTCTTCCACCACGTAGTTGTCCGCGGCCTCGTTCACCGAAATGCCGCCCGCGCCCTGGACCCCGCTGTTGCGGGCCAGCCAGTTGCGGCGGATCAGCACGTTGTCGTTCTGGCAGTCAAAGCCGGTGTCTTGCTCGCCGACACAGAAGCCGCCGGCGCCCCAGCCCTGGTTGCCGTCCACTTTGTTGTTGCTGATTTGCAGGTAGCGCGCGCCGCCCAGGACAAACACGCCGCCGCCCGCCTTCGAGCCGTTCAGGCGGAAGCCGTCCAGCAGCGCCTGGCTGGGCTTCGTGAAGGGATAGCCGGGATTCAAGACCTTCATGCCGGGCTGCGGGATTTGCAGCGTGCCGGCCGGGTATTCGATCTCACCGGTGATCAAGACCACCGGAGCTTCGTTGGCCTGGAACGGGTCCTTCATCAGGAAGGTCGCGAAATCCTGCGCGCCGAGCGCATTCACGCGGTCGTGCCAAGCTTGCAGCCGGTCAACTGGATTGGGGTTGCCGAAGATCGCGGTCGAGCCGGCGCCGAATCCCTGCAACTTCACCGGCTTGTTCATCACGACGTTTTCATTGTAATTGCCTGGAGCGACCAGGATCAGGTCACCCGGCAGGGTGGTGGCCGCGTCAATGGCGGCCTGAATCGTTGGAAACTCCGCGGGCACATAGTGAATTCGGGCCGCGTCGTTCTCCACCAAATGCAAGGTGACGCCGATGGGGGTAGTCTTCCCGTTGCTGCGAGTGACCAGCAGCTCGCCGGTCGGCATGTTTGCCGGCACATTCACCACGATCGTGGTCGGAGTCCAATACTGGGCGCCCGCAGGAACGGTGAGCGGAACTCCGCAAAGCGTGACCGTGCCCCGCACGTTGCCGAAGCCGTAGTCACGGATGATGTTCATCGGACTGCCGGGAATCGTGGAATCATAGTCCGGGTTGATGACCGCAGTCGGTCCCATGGCCGTGATGGTCACCCGCCGGAAGGTGGTGCTACCTCCGGTTCTGCGGATCCACGGCCCACCGCCGACCGCTGGACCAGATAAACCATCCTCGGGCCCGTCCACGCGCCTGATCATGGGCGTGCCGTCCGCCGGCTCGGTGTCAATCCGGGTCTCGGCCGTCGTGAAGCCCGCCACCGGCACGATGGGCGTGTCCAGATACGAGTGCGAACCCGAGATAAAGTGGAAGGTCCAGGGCGCCGTGACGTACATCGGGTTGTAGAAGGGATCAATCGTGCCGTCCGGCCGCAACGGATCGTTCAGCACGATGGTCAGCATGTTCACGGACAGGCCCTTCGGATTCGGGGCGTTGGCCGTGTACGTGCCGGGCACCAGCGCGTTGTAAGTGCCGTATTCGTCCGAGTAGACGCGTTGGATCTCCTTGCCGGTCCAGTCGCGGATCGCGATGGGAATCCACGGCACGGCCAGCTTCTCGCCAAAGTTGGGGCTGGCCTGGTTGAACTCCGCGCCAAGATCGTTGAGCACGAAACCGATGCAGCGAGCCGCCTTGGGCACTTCGGTGTAGAGATGAAAGTCAGCGGCGGCGTTGCGTCCGTCCGCCACGCGCACCCACTTCATGTCAGCCAACGGGCGGACTTCACCCGCGAAGGGGGCACCTTCCATCTTCTCCGGGAACAGGCTCAGATACTGGGCCACGGTGTAGGCATCGCTTCTGGTCTTGGGGACGATACTGCTTACGTACGCGTCGCCCGCATCGTTGGCATGGTTGTCCCGCGTGCCGACGCACTCGGGCAGAGCCGCCAGCTTGCTCGGCACGAACTCGTCACCGAACGTGACGTTGATGCTCTCCTCCGTCTGGATCAGGTATCCCGGCGGCGGACAGGATTGCACAATGTACATGCCGGGCGTGAGGTCGTTGAAGGCATAGCCGCCGTCGAACACCTCCGGCCGGATCTGGTTCCACGTGCCGAAGTTGTCGCAGCCGATGATCGGCTTGCCCAGAATGACCGGGGGTTGGGTTTGAATGGCGCCCAAGGTCTGAGGAGGCTCCGCGGCCACGTCGTCCCAACTGTCGCTCCAGACCACTTGGAGAGCGTCGCCCTTGCTGAACACGCCGGTCGCACCATTCCCGGGGAGGTCCACGTCCTCCGCACCCTTGACGCCGCCTTCGGCCCAGCCCAGGGGATGGTTGTCCACGTCCGCCAACTCGATCTGCCCATCACCGTCGGCGTCGTCCATCATCTTGTCGGCATTGGCGTCGGCGTAGAGCGCGAACTGCACGCGCGGAACGCCTGATTCCCACGGGTCGGTGGCCGCTTCGCGCGGGTCTTCCTCCGCGCGGGTGACGCTATAGACGGCGATACCTGAGATGCCGCCATTCTCGCCGGGCGCATAGTCCACCTTGCCCCAGTCAATCGCATTGGCCTGGCCGAGGAACAAGTGCATGCCTGTCGTCAGCACGGGGCCAGTCTCGGTTCGGGAGAGGTTGTTGCCCGTGTTCGGATTGTAGACCGGACTGTTGGTGTCAGCAACCCCTGTCACCGGGTCCGTAGCATACTGCGGCTGCGGGTTCAGTTTGCCATACGAGGGCGTGGTCCATCCATTGTGGTCCGGAATCGGCCCGCCCTCGTCCGCGGCCATGGTCATGCCGGTGGCTTTGAACCGGGCGAAGTCCACCTCCGCCACCAACCATTTGAAGAACGGAAACACTTCCGCAAACTCGTAGTTCCCGTCGATATCGGTCGGCCCCGTCTGATAGATGGTGCCATCGCGGAACCGAAGATTGATATTCTGCAGCGGGATGCCTTGCTCACCCGCATCCCGGAAGCCGTCCTGATCGGCATCGTAAAACACGCTGCCTTCCAGCGTGCCAAACCAGCGGAAGCACAGCACATTGCCCAGGTCAATGGTCTCCGAGTTCGTCACCGAGAAGGTGGCTCGGGCGACCGGATTGTTCATGTGAACGCCAAAGAGCGCATCCAGCGGTTTGTCCCACGTGACCAACTGATAGTCGCCGGGCGGGACGTTGTGCAGTTCGAAGTATCCGGTGTCCGGATCGGCGGTCCCCGCATAAAGACCCGCTTGCGTGACCTCCGGGATGGCATTGGGATCGTTCAGGCCAAACCAGCCTTCATTCACGGGAGCGCCCGGGAAATAGCCTTGCAGATTCGGGGGTTTCGAGAAGTGGTTGTAGCGCAGCGTGCCTCTTACCGTAGCGCCGCCTCCGGCGGGCCAGCTCTGGTTCCACGGCAACCCGCTGATGAACGTGCCCCAAACAGGAGAAGGTGTGGTGGGCGCGGTCTTGACGAAGCCGAACGCGACATGCTTGAAGCCCGTGCCGAAGCCTTCCACGAAATACGACGGCTCGTTGGCCGCGACCCAGGCGTCAATCGTGAGCGTGCCTTCGATCGTGGCCGTCTGGATCCACTTCAACGGCTGGCCATTATCATCAATATTCGGCGGCACCAGGCGGCAGCCGTATTTGTTCGGCGGCAGGTTCTTGATCACCGCCTCGCCCAGCTTGAGGTTGTGAGGGTTGTTGCCGGTGTCGATGTCCCGTTGCGATAGGGTGTAAATCTTGCCGCTGCCCAGCGCCTCGATTTCGTACGTCCCATCGGGGAGTTCCTTGTAGCGGGTGCCCAGTGGATTGCCAAAGGCATCGTAAGTGACCTGCCCAAGCGTGTCGTCAATGAGCACTTCGCAACCGCCCAGGCGCGGGTCCATTTCGTCAATCGCGTTGTTGATCGGATCATGATCCACAAACGCGATGACCGTGATCTGCGCGGTGGGGATGGCGTGTTTGTTCACGGCGACCGTGACCTGGGATTGCCCGTTGGTCACGACCCCGCCGCCGAGGGCATAGCCCTTGACCATGACGGAGAGGACGTAGCGGTTCGTGTTGGGCACGTTGACCACGGCCGGATTGGCGGTGCTACTGCCGTTGGCCAGGACCGGCGCATGGCTCTTGAAAATGACCAGTGAGATGCTGTTGTTGGTCGGCTGCCCCGGGGCCGCGACAGTGGTGTTATCCTCTTCCGCCAGCCAGCGGATGGGCGAGGCAGCGGACGCCGGGACCGGCACGCCCGTGGCGCCGTCAACGACCGTGAGGGTAAAGTCGGCCAGGACCTGGCCCGGCAAGGCCAGGAGCGCGGCCAGGGCCACCAGGGCCACCCGCCATGACTTGAAGCTGAATCGCGCTTCGATCGAGTGCTTGTTGGTTTGGTTCTTCATATCACCTTTGTGTTTGGATTGGTTGCGCCCCTCAACAGATCGGACGACTTGGCCGCCCGCAGGCGTGCCGCGTCATGTATTGCTGAGACAGGCTGTTCATTTCTTTGCTGTTGGTTTTCACACTATTGGTAACTGGATAAGCGAACTTCTCGCACAAAAGCTTGACCGGAGAAATTGGACCTTGGGGGTACAACGTTCGGGGTACGACTTTAGTTTAGGGGAAATCGCGGCTGCGACTGCGGTCACCACGACGGGAGACCTGAGTCTGTCAGCCCTCCTGTGCCGCCCCCCCCCCAGCGGCTCTGCCCGGACCCTTTGCGCTGTGTTTAGAAGTGAGTGAATTGAGTCCTGGAATTCACACACATAATGATGTGCCACATTAGTCACTCCACGCGCTACGACGGGGATAAACGCAAGACGTCCGCATTGGACCAGGTTGACGGAGGCCGAGTTGTGATTGGTCGGGCGACCTCGACAGATGTCAGTAATCACATTGTCAACTTCTGACGAATATCGTATTCTTGGGTAGATCACGCGTGATTGGCTGCGCCCGTAGCTCAGTTGGATAGAGCATCTGCCTTCTAAGCAGAGGGTCC
>DAOPPX010000158.1:0-9532 GCA_035358715.1 Verrucomicrobiota bacterium | reverse complement strand
TGGGGGCATAGTTTGTGAGCGCATCCAGTTAGGCTCTCCGGGTTGGCCGCGGTCATACGTTGATTCAGTAATGGTGTCCTGGTGGACACGGTTATTGTTTTAGTGCTGCGGGGAGTGTTCGTAGCACTCCCCGCCCGATTTACTTAGATGTTACCAAATAGCCCAAAGGGCTTGTGTGGGAGTATCAAGGCGCTGGAGCGGACGGCGGGCATGCCCGTGGCCGGGTGTTGGTCCCGTTGCGGGCGTCTCAGGTTTCCGCGCCGCCGCTCAGCTTATCGTTAGGCATCCTTGAGCGTACCTCACAATATCCGTCACACAACTATGGAAATAAAAGTCGAGTGCAGCAATTGCGGGCCGGGAGTGTGGTTGGGGCATGGAGGGTTTGCGTTGCCAGTTCGCACCTCGTTTGCGGTTTTGTCAGCACACTCCGGCCGCCAGCTTGGACGCTTCAGCACGAACGCTGGCGGCGCTTTCGAGGTTTCG
Source organism: Verrucomicrobiota bacterium (assembly GCA_035358715.1). Taxonomy (GTDB): domain Bacteria; phylum Verrucomicrobiota; class Verrucomicrobiia; order Limisphaerales; family UBA8199; genus UBA8199. The sequence continues at coordinate 9,049 of DAOPPX010000158.1, read as the reverse complement.
TTGCCACCCGGCAAATACGTTGTCGTCCCTGACAGACTCGACATGGGGTTCGGATGTTACGTGGAGACAGGTTCATTGGAGCTCACGGTGAAGCCGAGGGGGTTCACGGATGCTGCCATTTGGTATTTTCTTGCCGAGCCTTGCAGCATCGTTCTTCCCCCGATGCCATGAATAACAGTGCGCCTAGCATGCGCTGCAGCGAACCCGGCGCCGGCGTCGCGGCTGCAATCGTAGGGTCCCGTGCGACGGATCGCTGAGCTCGGGTCGTTCGGCGTAATCGCGCAGGTTACTCGCCGAGCAAGCCAAAACCAATCTCGCAGCGGTCGAATTAAACCTCGCAGAGCATGACGACTTGTTTCGCCTGTTCTGCTCTCGTCATGATTTCTGAGGCTGTGAGGAATCCTCCTGATATCACTACAGGGCTGTTTTCTGAGGGAATCTCATGTTCTCTGTCGTAAGGGTGCGCGTGGTGGTAGCAGGACCCCCCCGGGTCATTTCCCCCACGGCAGACGTTCTGGACCTGGCAAGTAGCTGCCGTTGCCGCAGTGACAAGCTGCTACCTCCGTAGTACCTCCGTTCTTCCTCCGTTCCTCCTCCGTTTCAGAGACGGAGGTAGAACGGAGGAGGAACGGAGGAAGGACGGAGGAACCACGGAGGTACCAGCGGGGTGCTACCGAATGTCGCGTAATTAAGCCCCTTGATATCAGCGGTGAACTGCGCGGCGTATCTTGGCTTTGCAGGCGCTCCGGGGGCGGGTCATTAAGGGGTAGCGTTTGTGCCGGCGCTTTTTGACGGCATGTCAACGCGTGATGTTTGGGTGATTGTTGAATATTTTGGGCCGTGCGGAGGGGCGGCTGTTGAGGGTGCGTGCGTTGGTCGGGTTAGACTGTTAGTTGCTGTGGCGCCCGTCTGTAATGGGCGCTGCGCGGGTGAGTAGCGGGTTCGGAGAGAGTTGCTCGCGGATTCTACCCCCGCGGTGTAGCGCGGTCCCTGGACCGCCGGAAGGTCAGCCGGACTTTCGCCTCGCCGGAAGTGCCGCGCCGCAAAGTGACCGAGATCAGCGGGGCGGCGTCAGCGGCCGTCTTTTGGACCTCTGCGTCGTCGGCTGTGGCCGCCGTCAGCATGTAGGGCGACGGCACGTGGAAGAAGGCCGTGAGTGGATCGTTCTCCACGAGCTTGAACGAGCACGACAGCTCCGCCCGCCCCTGATTCCAGGCGACAGCCTTTAACTCCACACCGCCCTGGCAGACGTGGCGGTCGGTGGAGATGAATTGCGGGCAGTCCTGGCGCGCATGGACTGACAGCAGCACGTTGCCATGGGGCGGCAGCGGCAGTTCGAGATGGTCGCGTCGAATGCCGAGGAACTTCCGGCTCCAGAATTCATAGACCAGGTATTCCTGCCTGCTGTCCAGGCCGAGGTCGGCGAACGCCACGCGCTGAGTGCTCGGCGCGTCGCTCCAGTTGAACACCGACACGACGTCCCAGGCGCCGAACGGACGGCGCAGCTTCAAATCCCATATCGGCTTGAGATCGTTCAGGGGCAGGAGGTCGAGCGGGCGCACGTCGCACACCGGCAGCGTTTGTTGAAGCAGGCGCATGCGCTCGGGCGCAAGCTGCGTCAGCTTATCGCCAAAAAAGGTGAGCTGGCCGGGCAGGGCGACGACCGTGGCTGCGAGCCGGGCCACATTGAGGGGCGCAAACTCGCCCACCAGCAAGGTGTCAGGGTCGTTGTACCAAAGGATGTTGTTGACGAAGAGCTGGGCCTGCGAGGCAAGGGCCTGGCGCAGGTAGCAGGTCCAATCGGGCCGGTCCGGAAAATGGACAATGTCGCCGCCGTTGCGGGCCGCGTCACACCAGGCCACATCCGGGCCGGTGTAATGTCCCTGGCAGGCGAGCAGCACCCGGTCCGGCCCAATGCCCCGCCGCAGCGCTGCCATCCACTTCCCGTACGGATCGTCGCACGGCTCGCGAAAGGCGGCCCGAACCTCCGGGCGCTCGAAGAAATGGGCCGAGTATCCGGAATTGCGGCCCGACATGCCGTCGGTCTTAAAGAACTCGTAGCCCCACTCCTGCGCCATCTGCCGATGGGTCTGCTCGGTGAACTGCCGCACCGCCGCCTGGGACGGGTCGAGCACGTAGAGGCCGTTCCAGTTGTTCATTGGCTTGCCCTGGCGATCATGCAGAAACCAGTCGCGGTGCTCCTGGTAGAATTTCTCGTCGCCCGTGCCGAAGGACACCGTCCAAATGCCCGGCCGGAAACCCAGCGCGCGAAGCTGGTCGGCCATCCATTTCATGCCATGCGGAAACTCTTCGGCGGACGCCCGCATCGTCAGGTTGCCGAACTTGCTCACCGGCAAGCGGGGCGAGTTCTGTTGCCACGATTCAATTGACCAGAACTCCAGCCCGAAGGGCTTGAGGCAGCGCGCGCCCACCCGCGCCTCGGCCAGGTTGTCCTGCTCGGTGGCGGTATCAAAGTAGATGTTCCACGCCATCCAGCCGGTCGGGGCCCGGGGGCAGCGCTTGCGGTCAATCAGGCGGTAATACGGCGCAAAGCGTGATCGGTAGTAGTCGGGCACGATCTCGGCGGTTATAACCGATGCGTCCGCTCTTGACACCTCAGCCTGGAGCTGCGCCTGGAACTTCCCATCCGCGCCGGCCGGCGAGGCGGCCGATAAAACGACTCGTTCCCCGGCGAAGCGCAACAGCAGGTCACGCTCCGGATCGAACAGCGAGTCGTTCAACAGGCTGTCCGCCGGCCCGGACGCCATCTGCACCACCGGACTTTCGCTGCCCACGCGCGTGCGGCACGCGAACGCCTGCGGTCCAAACGGCGCCTCCGCTGCAAAGGTCAAGGCGCCCCGATAGGTGTGGGGCGGGCGATGCACCACGGCCAGGGAAAGCCGCAGCGCGTCGGCGGTGAAGGCCACATACCCTTGCGTGTCGTTGTTTCCATCCACGAGGGCCAGGCGGTGCTGTACCGTGTCGCGCACAGGTCCGACGCTCCACGTCATGCCCTTGCCGTTGAGTTCGGTTTCGAACGTCAGCCGCCCTTTCAACACCGTGCCCGAGGGGGCATGGCGACATTCCAGGATTGAGTTGCCGGGCGTGAATGTGACCTGCCAGCCGCCAGGGATGCTCAGCAGGGCATTGGCTTGAGCGCCCGAGGCAGGGTCTGCGAACAGGATGGCGGCGAAACTCAACAGGCCAAACAAGCGGCGGCGCAGGGTTGTGACAGTCATTAGGAAACGGTTGTTATAGGAGGTGTGCTGTGATTGCCGGGAAATCCGGGAAGTCGTGAGCCTTGATGCAGCGGATGCCGGCAGTGAACAGTCCTCAGCATGCGCGCCATGAGCCGAATTCTATCCCGTCGTGCGCCGGTAGCAACCAAAATAGGACACTCCCTTAACCCCATTATCGCCGCTTTATCGTGGAGCCAACCCAGGGCGGCACGGTGCTCATCACGAAAGCGTTCGGATTGGTAGCACGAAGTTGCTTTTCCGCGCTCGCCCGTGCCGGGCGCGGCGCGGGCGCGCAGTTGATGGTTGACTTCTCGCCGGCTTTATGAGAATGAACGCTCATTCATTAATCAAGCGCCAGTATGTCTGTTAGTGACGAACACAGGTTGGCCCAGCGCGACAAGGTTCTGCTTGCGGCGCGCAAGTGCTTTATTCGGCGTGGCTTTCATGCCACGGGCATGGCCGAGATCAGCAAAGCGTGCCGCATGAGCGTCGGCAATATCTACCATTACTTGCCGAACAAGGGCGCGATCGTGCGGGCCATAGCCGATGAAACCCGTTCCCGCATGCTGCCGGTGCTGCGTCGTTTGGAGAACCACCCAAAGCCCGTCGAGGGGATCGTCGAGATTATTCTCTTCGGCGTGAGGGAGTTTTGCCGAGCCGCCGATGCCCGGCTCTGGATTGAGATTGCGGCTGAAGCGCCGCGCAACCGGTTCATCCGCGAGGTCTACCTCCGGTTCGACCGGGAAATTCGGGATGTGTTAAAGGGCCTCATCCAGAGCGCTATTGCCGCAGGGCAGATCTCCCGCCGCGTGGATATGGAGGCGTTATCGCTCTGGCTGGTCGCCTTGCTCGATGGCGCTCTCGCCCGTGTCTCTTTGGACCCAGGCGTCAATTTGAATCGGACTTTAGACACCCTGGCATGCAACATACGCCGCTCTCTCTGTGCCCAACCCGCTTGAACTCACACGTATCCAGCAACCCGATTCGCGCCGGCACCTGTGCCGTGACTTTCCCCGGCGCGGCCAGCCGTCCGGCGGTGGGTGAAATGCCCAACCCCCTCGACCAAGCCATCACGCAAGCAATGGAATGGCTGGTCCGGGAACAGCAGCCCGAGGGCTTCTGGGTCGGCATGCTCGAGTCCAACTGCTGCATGGAAGCCCAGTGGATTCTGGCTATGCACTTCCTGGGGATCACCGACGATCCCAAACAGCCGGGGGTGATTCGCGCCATCCTTCGGGAGCAGCGTCCGGATGGCTCCTGGGAAGTGTATCATCAAGCGCCGATGGGCGATATCAACACCACCGTGGAGTGCTATGCGGCGCTGCGCTGCTGCGGTTTCAAGGTGGACGACGAAGCGGTCCGCAAAGCCCGCGAGTGGATCCTGGCACACGGCGGGCTGAAGAAGACGCGGAATTTCACCCGCATCTGGCTGGCCTTGATTGGCGAATGGCCGTGGGAAGGCACGCCGGTGATTCCGCCGGAGATGATTCTGCTGCCGACCTGGATGCCGTTCAACATCTACTGGTTTGCCAGTTGGGCGCGCGCCACGATCGTGCCACTGGCCATCGTCTCCGCCCGCCGCCCGGTTCGGCCCTTGCCGCCCGAGCGCCGCCTGGACGAACTCTTTCCCGGGGGGCGCGACCGCTTTGATTATTCCATCCCGACAAAGATGACGGGGTTTTGGCCGACCTTCTTTCGGGTTAACGAGCGGATGCTCCACGCCTATGGTTCGCTCCCCTGGAAACCGGGACGCGAGAAGTGCATCAGGTTGTGTCTGGAGTGGATTATCAAGCATCAGGATGCGGACGGGGCATGGGGCGGCATTCAGCCACCCTGGATCTACAGCCTCATGGCGTTGCACGTGGAAGGCTACCCCCTGGATCACGCCGTCGTCCGCAGCGGCCTGGATGCCTGGAACCACCATTGGTCCTATCAGCGCGATGGCGCCACCTATTTGCAGGCCAGCGAGTCACCCATCTGGGACACGCTCCTGACATTGCAGGGGCTGCTGGATTGCGGCGCCACGCCGGACAACTTCCCCCAGATGCTGCCGGCCCTGGACTGGATTCTCCGGAAGCAGATCCTGGTCAAGGGCGATTGGGCTATGACCGTCAAAGGGGTGGAATGCGGCGGTTGGGCGTTCGAGCGCGCCAACACGCTTTACCCCGACCTGGATGATACAGCCGTGGCGCTGATTGTCCTTGTGCAAGTCCGCAACCTTGCGCCGGGCTCATTTCAGCCTCGGATTGATGCCGCCATCCGCCGCGCCGAAACCTGGGTCCGCGCCATGCAATCCGCCAACGGCGGCTGGGGCGCGTTCGACAAGGACAACGACCGTTACATCCTGACCCGGATTCCCTTCTGCGATTTTGGCGAGGTGCTCGATCCGCCCAGCGCGGATCTCACCGGCCACAAGCTCGAGGCGTTGGGCCTGATGGGCTACGATCTCCGTGATCCGGCCGTCAAGAAAGCGGTCCAGTATGCCTTAAGCGAACAGGAGACTGATGGCAGTTGGTTCGGGCGCTGGGGCGTGAACCACATTTACGGCACCGGCCTGGTATTGCCGGGATTGCGAGCCGTTGGCTTTGACATGAACGACCCGCGCATCCGAAAGGCCGGCAACTGGCTGGTGTCCAAGCAGCGGCCCGATGGCGGCTGGGGAGAATCGTGCGCCTCCTACATGGATGATTCCCTGCGCGCGGAGGGACCCAACACGCCCTCGCAAACCGCGTGGGCCCTGATTGGGCTGCTGGCTTTCGGCAGCCATGACTATGATGGCGCTATCGAGCGCGGCGTCCGATGGCTCTTGCAGCATCAGCACAATGGCACCTGGGATGAACCCTATTATGTTGGCTGCGGCTTCCCGGGCTACGGAATCGGCGAGCGCATCAGCCTGAAGAAGAACGCGGCCAGGCTGGCGCAAGGCCGCGAGTTGGCGCGCGGCTTCATGATCAACTACAACCTCTACCGCCACTACTTCCCCTTGCAGGCCCTCGGCCGCGCCCGCCGGCATTTGCGCGATCGGTCTTCCAGCCCCGGCTAACTTCCAGAGTGCCCCGGCTTGAGACCGTCCCGCGGCTGGGGTTGCTCGCCGCGTTGGTGGCCGAAGCCTTGGTGGTCGAGGGCAGCGGCAACGGCTACTTGTCCGGTTCCCGGGGCAGGGCCTCGATTCGGAGCGTCCAGCGGTGCGCCGCGGCAAGAAGCTGCAGGTCGCCGGGAATCGCAAACTGGAAGGTCTCCCAGGAATAGAGCGGGTAGCCGAGGATCACGCCGAGGTTTTCGACAATGTGCTCTGCGCGCCCGGCCTCGTTGCCCTGCGAGTCCGAGAGTCTGAGGGCCAGGCGCCAGCGGCTCTTCGGCCAGGAGACGACCCCAGCCAGCACGGAAGCCTGGACCGAGTTATTTGTCTTCTGCAAGGTTAGCGGCTCGGCACGGAAGACCAGCGACCGCTCGGCCGTCGGCAGGTCGAGCGTGAGCGGCATGGGTTCGTCCCAACGGACGGGATTGCCTTGCTCGGTCCAGACGGTCTCGATGCTGATCTGATAGAGCGATCCCCTGGCCCCGCCGCTCGGGGGGAAGGCGGCTGTGAGATTCTCGAAGTGGGGAATCTTCTGGATGGTGCCTGAGTTCTCGATTACCTGCTCCTGTTTGTGGTGAACGACGACAAAGTCGCCGAACCGGTCCACCTGCTGCAACCGTAACTTCCAGGCGGTCCTCGGATAGGAATCAACCTGCGAGTGTACTTCGGCGGCAAGGCCGTTGGAGGCGGGGACGAATTCGAGCCAGGGGTAGCGGCTGATGTGGGGGCGAGGGGCTGCCGGCGCTACCACAAGCTTCGAGAGCGGAGGGATACCCCGCACTCCAGACCCTTCGCGCGCAAAGTTAGCGCCTGCTGGGCGGGGGGCGTTGGCGCCATTGGTGTCGCCCCGGGTGACACACAGGTCCCAGTCGAGCAGGATAGGCGTGTTGGTCTGGAGAGAGCCCTCGGAGCCGTTGGCATGATCCGGCCATCGGGCTGCTGGTTTGGCCAGCTTCAAGGCTTCCTCAAAGTTGGCGGCCACCAGCAGTTCACGCAGGCGGGCAGGGCTCGCTACATTGGCCGGCGCGGCAGGGGCGGTAGCGGTTGCGGCGAGCGCCAAACCGGCAGCCGCCAGCGCGACGAGGCAATGAGCTGGTTTCATGCTGATATGACACCCGAAGCGCCCGGCTTCTTAGCGCTTTAACTCCTCGTCCGGCGGGGTGTATTTGAGGTTGACGGCCATCCGGATGGTTTGGCCGTCGGCGGCTGCATGGAATAGGCTTGCCGGGAAGGCGCCGGGGAGGATGTGGCCCGAGTGGGATTGCAGAGCATCCAGATGAAACAGAAAGGGGCGTGCCAAGCACGCCCCTTTCAAGTTGTTGGTAATTCTCTTTAGCGACGGCGACGCAGCAAGAGCGCCAAGCCACCGAGGGTCAACAAGCTCAGTGTCGTCGGCTCCGGGATAATTGCGAACGTCCCGTCCGAGCCATAAACCGTATTCCAGTAGCCACCCGGCGACCAGAACTGGATTTGCTCGAGCGTGCTGTCCAGTGTAACCAGGTTGCCGGCGGCGTCAAAGGCCAGCTCACGCCCGCGGCTGCCCGCATCGAACTCTTCTATGAAGGCACCGGTCTCCATGTCAAAGATGCGCACATACCCATTGTCATAGGCCGAATACGCCACAAGTCCCGCATCTTCATCAATGTCTATGCCACGCGGGCTGCCGGCGTAAGCGCTGGACGCCGACCAAAGGATATCGTCATTCAGGAGGTAGCTGCCCGTTCCATCAAACTTCACGATCGGCGGGGCTTGACCGGCCGTGGAGCGGTATGAGCACACATACCAATCACCGCTACTGTCGCGGGCTATATCGTAGGGGTAGTAGTTGTTAAAAGGGGCTGCGTCTAGCATCTGGCTGCCCGTGTCATTGGCAGTAGCCGTCGCATTTGCGCCGAGGTTATACTCAATGACGCCGGTGCGGGTGTTCACAAAGTAGCCATTCACCAAATGAATCTTCCGGTCGCCGCCGGCTTGCGTGCCGGTCACGATAATGCTGTTGATATACTGACTGGTCGTCTTGTTGGACGCGTCAATCAACTGCGTCGCGGACGTCAAATCGGAACTCATCTCGTAACAGAGATCGTTCGAGAGGTCGGTAACGTATAGATGGCCGTCCGGGCCGATGGTACTCTTGCCGGGGCCGAGGGTGCCCCCCCAAGCGACACCGCCGGTTCCAAAACCAGTGTGTACACCATCCGCCCTCACGACGTAGATTCCTTCAGGTGTGTTGCGGCCAAAGCCTCCGGCTGTGGTCGTCCCGGTGGTGGCATTGGACACGAATACCTTGCCGAAGTTTGCACTCGAAGGATTCTTGTCAATGGAGATCCCGTTCGGGGTATAGATGCTTCGGTCGAACCCGTCAGGGATGTATTTGGTCCAGCCCGAACCCCCATAGCTGGCCACCTTGATCTGGTAGCTGGAGTAGCCGGTCATGTTGAAGTTGAGTTGCCCGGCTGTGGTGGGCAGATTCAACGTTTGGGCGCCGCCATCGAGAACGACCTGCACGCTCAAGGCGTTTTGGTTTAGAATAAACGACACGTCGTCACCGGTCTTAACGACACCCGACGCATACGAAACGGCCATCGCCGACGAAGCCAACCCCATTATGGCAACGCCCGCCACCAGACCAATCAGCTTAGTTTTCATTGTTTGCTCCTCTCAATTGCGGTCTTGAATCTCCCCAAACCTTAGCCTTGTGAACAGGAAAGGCATCAATTGGTGAGGAAGGTAT
>DAOPPX010000157.1:0-9604 GCA_035358715.1 Verrucomicrobiota bacterium | reverse complement strand
GAATGTCCAAACTCCAGACCGTAGTACCTCTAACCCCGGGTTAGAGGTACTACGGTGTGGGGACGGGGAGGCAACGGAGCCGGGAGCATGGGCTGGGCGCTGTGGCCCGGGCCACCCGCAGGGTTGGGTTGGGCGCAAGGGATGGGGACAGGATGCGGCCTGGTTCCACATGGAGGAAAGCCGATCCGATGGGCTACCCCCCCAAGAACCGGGATGCGCCTGGTCGTGCATTCTGCCGCCGATACAGCTTGCGGGGCGGCGGGAGCCTGCTAGTATAGTCGCCAGTTGATATTCGAACAGGAATTGTATGGCGAGAATTTGTGAATTGACCGGCAAGCGCCCCATCAAGGGCAGCATCATCTGGCGCAGCGGCAAATCGAAGAAGAGCGGCGGCATCGGCACGCACATTACGGCTATTACCAAGCGCCGGTTCATGCCGAACCTGCAGCGGGTCAAAGCCGTCGTTGACGGCGAGGTGCGCTATGTTCGGGTCACCGCCAAGGCGATTAAGAAGGGCCTCATCGTCAAGGCGCCCAAGCGCACCTGGAAGAAGGAAGCGCCGGCGGCCAAGGCTTGATCCGGCAACCAGCCGCCGAACTTTACGCTTTGGCCCGCAGCGCGGCGGGGTCTATCACCCGGGTCCACCGTTCCTGCTCGGAGATCGGGATCAGCCCTTTCTGCACCTTTAGCCAGGCCATTTCGCGCAGGGAGCGCCAGCCGAGCTTCCGCGCGGCGTCGCGCAGTTCCCCCGTTCGCAGACCGGGCCGGATGAGGTCCATAATGGCCTCGTTGAGGAGGAAGAACTCGTAGATCGCCACGCGGCCCCGGTGGCCCTTGTGGTTGCACTCGACGCAGCCGCGGCCCTTCCACGCTCTAACCTCCTCGGCGGGGAGGGAAAGCGCGGCGGCCATTTCCTCGCGGGTGGTGGCGGCGATGGCCAGGTCCTCCTCGGCGCAGTGGCGGCAAATGCGCCGCGCCAGCCGCTGCGAGATGCTGCAAACCAGTGATGAGGCGATCAGGTACGGCTCGATGCGCATTTCGAGCAGGCGCGTGACGGCGCTGACGCTGTCGTTGGTGTGCAGGGTCGAGAAGACCAGGTGGCCGGTCTGGGCGGCGCGGACGGCGATTTCCGCGGTCTCGAAGTCGCGAATCTCGCCCACGAGCACGACATCGGGATCGTGGCGCAGGACCGAGCGCAACCCGGAGGCAAAGGTCAGGCCGATCTGGTCGCGGACCTGGATTTGGACGGTGCCCTCGAGCTGGTATTCGATGGGGTCCTCGAAGGTGATGATCTTGCGGCCTTCGTCGTTGGCGTGGGCCAGCGCGGCATACAGGGTGGTGGTCTTGCCGCTGCCGGTGGGGCCGGTGAGCAATACCATGCCCTGCGGCAACTGGGTCAACTGGGCCAGCACCGCTTCCTGATTGGGCTCCATGCCGAGCTGGCTCAGGTCGAGGTAAAGGCTCTGGCGCCCGAGAATGCGCAGGCAGACTGCTTCTCCGTACTTGGTGGGCACAATGGAGACGCGCAGGTCGTATTCCTCATTGCCGGTCTTCATGGCGATGCGGCCGTCGTGGGGCAGGCGCTTCTCGGCAATGTTGAGTCCGCCCATGATCTTGAGCCGCGACACCACCGCCGGCTGCAACTGCCGCATGTCGGCCGGCACCGGTACGGTCTCCAGAATTCCGTCCACGCGGTAGCGCAAGCGGACGGAATTGGTGTAGGGCTCGAGGTGAATGTCCGTGGCTTTAAGCCGCAGCGCCTCCTGGAGGATTTGGTCCACAAAGGCGGAGACCGTGGCCTCGAGTGCGGAGTCGGTTTCCTTGCCTTGCAGGTCGAAGACAATCTCCTGGCTGATCTCGCCCCCCCCCCGCTCCTCGCGCAGCTTCTGGATCGTCTCGGCGCCGAGCCCGAAGTTCTTCTTGATGACGGCATGGATCGAGCTGGGCGTGGCGAGGGCAATCTTGAAGCGTTTGGGCAACAGGAGGCGCAAGTTGCCCTGCTCGATCTGGCTTGGTGGCTCGCTAAAGGCGAGGGTCAGGCAGTCGTCCTCGATGCGCACGGGCAGAAGGCGGTAGTGGAAGACGAACTTGATGGGGACCAATTCCAGGGTTTCGCGCTTGAGATCCAGCGCGAAGGGATCCACAAACTCCAAATGGTTGACGGCAGCCAGGGCGCGCCAGGTGTCCTCTTCGGAGGCGAAGTTCAGGTCCACAATTGCCCGATGCTGCGGCAAATTGAGCCGCCGCTGGCGGCGCCGGACCTGCTCGAGCTGCGGCTCGGTCAGCTTGCCTTGCTCCAGCAGGAGATCGCCGGCTTCTTTTGGGCCGCTGTCCGGATTTGGGGTCATTGGATGGGGACCTCGAGTTCCTTCTTCACGTTCAGAGGCAGAATATTGGTCTGCGCGGCCAGGTTCGTCAAGGTCATGGCCTGCATGGTGGCTTCTACGATGACAAGGTTGGTGGCCAACCGGGCGCCGATGGGGGCCGCCTCGTATCCGGCCCCCAGTTGGTAGAGCGCGCGCTTGGTATCATCGCCGGTCTGGTAGAAGCCAAGGTAGGTCACCTCGATCTTACGGGTGGTGGGGGGCGGCGCAGCCTGGGGGATGAAGTGCCGTGTGAAGAAGGGATTGAGCGTGTTGGTGGCATTGAGCGGGGCCGGCCCGGCTCCCGGCGAGAACAAGCCGGCAAGCCCCTCGACCGGCACGGCGTTTTGCAGCGGGGTGGACACCGCATCGGCATCCCGGAGCTCCGGAACCCGGCCGCCGATATTGGCCAGCGCGAGGAACAGCAGAATCCACAGGCCCAGATGGGCGCAGGCGGCGAACCAGCGGCTTCTAAGGGTTTGCTTGACGATCGGCGGCATGGGCTCCTTTACTGCCGCAGGACCAGCCCCACCACCCGCAACCAGACACGCACGTCGTCGGGTTTCTCGGGTGATTGCTTTTGTATCACGAGGCGGTCAATGAACAACACCGGCTTTTCGGCCGCGGCCTCGAGCAAGCCCGCCGCCCGAATTTCCTCCGCGCGCAGGGGCAGACACTGAAAGAGGCGGGCCGCGCTGGATGCCGGGCTGGTGAACTCGATTTGCAGGGGGATCTCAACCAGCCGATCAATGCTGTTGGTGGGCGGCGCGTTCGTCAGCACCGGGGTGACCCCGAGGGAATGGATGGCGGACACCTTGCACTGGATTGCCGTCCGGAGCAGCCCGTCGGTGAGCGACAGGGCGGCCCAGAGCAGCGCGGGTTGTTGCACGTCGGCGGTGTGTTCGGGAAAGCTGGTGAAGACGGCTGGCTCGACCGGTATTTTCTGCTGCTTGGCCAGCTTGCCCAGCTCATCCAGTTGCTTGCCGCGCTCGTTCTCATAATCCACGAGCCGGAAGTCGGCCTGTATCCTGGCGGACACGGCCGGGTCGAGCTGAAGCCGGACCATGGCCTGCTGCTTTGCGTTGTCCAGGGCCACCAGGGCCTGGCGAGTTTCGCTGAGCTGGTTGGTGATGTGCCGGAAATCCACGGCGACCGCATTGGTGTTGTCCAGGGAAACCAGGAGTTTGTGCCGCGCCTCATTAAGAGGTTTCTCCAGCTTCTCGGCCCGGTGCGCCAGCGGCCGCATGACGAACAGGTAATAGCCCGCCAGCACCAGCCCGGCCAGGGGGATGACAGCGCGACGCTGATACTCTTTGAAGGGAATCATCACGGCGCTCTCTGGAAGGGGCCCATACCCTCTTGAGGCGGCGCCGAAGCCGCGCGTGGCGCGCGCGCGCCGTTTGCGCGGGGCAAAAGGCCGGGCATCGGCTTGCGGGGCGGCAGTGGCTGCTGGAACTCGGTGGCCGCAAAATCCAGCGCCAGCACGAAATTCCGGTCAGGGACAACAACCTTGGACTCTGCCAGGTTCCGGCGCAAGTCGTCCGACAGCAAATCCACTTTCGAGAAGAGCCGTTGTTGCTTGAGTTCATCCACCAATTCCCGCCGCACCCGGCGCGCCCCGTCGGCGTCCTCGGGAATGCAGAGCTCGGCTATGAAGCCGGGCTTGGCCGGCGAGAGGTTGGTCCAGGTCGCACCGGGCGCCGGACGATCCCCCGCCGCGGCTCCAACGCCCTTGCCGCGGCTGGCAACAACCGCAAACACGTTGGTGGAAGACAGCTTGTTGGTCAGGTGAAGCCCCGCGGGCTGATTGAAATAGCTCTGCTGATCGGCAAACAAGACGTACCAGTAGCTGCGGTTGCTGCGAGCCTGTTGGAGCAGGGCTAGCGTGCTCAGCGTATCCAGCGTGTTCCGCTGGCGGGCGAAAATCGGGCGGAAGCTTTCGTATTCCCTCGACAGTTCGACGGCCAGCGCTTCGTTGGCTTCCACCGCCTCCTGGGCGCTCTGAATCTTGCCTAGCAGCGCCCGCTTTTGGTTGGCGAGTGAAACCTGGCGCCAGGTGCCAAACGCCAGGAGCAGCAGGCAAAGCACGATCAGCCCCAGGCTCGCCACTTCCAGCCGCTGGCGGGTCTGCCGTTTCCGCCAGGCCAGGCGATAATCCTCGGGCAGCAGGGAAACGGGTTGCGCGCTGTGGCCCAGCGCCTGGAGCGCGGCGCCAAAGGCGACCTCAAACCGCTTCGAGGGCAATACCGTCTCGGGCTGGGCGCTCTCGGGCCAGGGTTGGAGGTTCAATCCGGCCCGCGCTTTCAGGTAATCGAGCAACCCCGGCTGGCTGAATCCACCCCCGCAGGCAACCAGCTCGAAGGACGCGGCGTCGGGCGCGAGTTCGGCATTGTGATCGAACCATTCGTTCAGTTGCCGCTTCAACTCCGCGACCCAGCCATCCACGACCGCCGCGAAGTCCGGGGACGCGTCCGGACCGTTCAGGAGATCCTCGGCGCGTTTCAGGGCTTCCGCGGCCTCTTCGGGGCAGTTCCGCGCCCGTGCCAGGGCGCGGGTCAGAAAATCCCCTCCCATCTGGAAGCTGGTGGCGAAGACGCCCTGGCCCGCCAGGAGGACAACCAGCACGGTGGTTTGAGCTCCCAGATGCACCAGGATGGCGCGGGACGACAGCGGGCAGGTCGCGCGATAAGCGGCGATCAGGGCGTTGGCGGTCGTGGTGACCTCGCACAGGTCCTCCTGCCCGACTCCCAGCCGCGCGATGCGGTCGCGAATGTCGCCCTCCTGCGCCAGTGTCACCCAGAATTGCTGCCGGCCCTTGGTTGCGGTCTCGGTGCGGACAAAGTCATAGACGATCCGGCTTTCGCTGACGCCGCTCAGCTTGACGGTTTCGTCCTGAATCAGCTTCTCGACTTCGCTCTCCGGCGTGAGCGGCAGGTCAATGACCTGAGAAATGGACACGTGCTGCGGCAGGACCAACGCCAGCGGCGGCCGGCCCCAGTCCTCCAGGGCGGTCTGCAAGTGAACCTTGATCTCATCCGCCGAAACGAGGCCCTCGGCCTGCAGGTCAATCAGTTCCTCCTTGAGAATTCGCAGGCGGCCAAAGTCGCTCTCCGCCAGCAGCAGCTTGATGCAGCGGCTGCCGGCATCCAGCGCCAGCACCCGCCGCATCGGCGGCTGTATTCGGTTGAGCTTCGTCATAGCCAGCGCACAGCGTCCCTCGGTGGCACCCGGCCTACCTGGCAACCGCCGGTGAATTGGTGGCCGAATTCCCGCTGTCGTAAACGAGGAATTCGCCCGTGTCTTTGACGATCGTGGCCGTCACAAAGATCAGCAGGTAGCGGGGAACGTCCAATTCGGTCCGGCGCCGGAAAAGCGCGCCCAGAATGGGAATGTCCCCCAGCACCGGCACGGACTCGACATACGTGGACTTCTCCCGCTCCAGCACTCCGCCCATGACCACGGTTTCGCCTGACTTGATGGCAACGCGCGTGGAAAGCTCCTGGGTGCGATAGGTCGGGAGTTTGATCTCGAAGCTGCTGGTCGGATTGCCCGCAGAGTTCACCTGGCTCACCGTGGTGTAGGTCTGCAGCAATACCTCCGTGTTCACCTTCGGGTTCAACGCCAGCAGGATGCTTTCGCCGTCGCCGCTGACGCTGGCCAGCACGTTTAACTCCGCGCCGGCGGTAATCCTTGTCGGTTTTCCGCTGGGGTAGATCGAAGAGGAACTGTAATACTGCTGCACGGTGGCGGACACGCTGTACTCCTCGTAGTAGTACTGCACCAGACCGTCGCTGATGCTGGCGGGGCGGTTGTTGAGGACCGTCAGGCGTGGCGCGCTGAGCGTCTGGCTTTCCCCGCTTTGCTCCAGCGCGCTGATCGTCGCGCTCAGGTCCGAGGCGCCCAGCACGTTGGTGAACACCTCCGAAATCCCAAGGCCCACCGCCGGGTTCAGTGAGCCCGAACCAGTTAGTGAGCTGGGGAAGTTCCGGTTGTTTACCAGCCCGGTGAAGTCCTGCGGCACAATATTGGTTGGTATCCGCTGGCTGGTCTGCCAAAGCACCCCCAGTTGCATGAATGCCGGCCTGGAAACAGTCACAAACCGGGCTTCGATCAGCACTTGCTGAATCGGGCGGTCGAATTCCTTGATAATGTTCTCCATCACGCCAAGCTGCTCGGGCGTGCCGCGGGCGACGACCAGGTTCCGCTCGTAATCAATCATATACTTGGAGCCGGCGAACAGGTTGGTGATGGCCCGTTCCAGGGCCGGGAGTTCAGGCGCCTGGTCGTTGACGAACTTGTCGAGCTTCTGGACTTCGGTGATGGTGACGGCCGCCCCGGCGGTGGTCCTTGTCTGGGTGGCCTCGGGAGCGCCGAACTCCGCCGGCAACACAAAGCCTTTGCGCAGACGGTAAAAGCGAGTTTCCTCCATCAGCCGCTTGGGGTCCTTGGCGTCCACCACCCACACCAGATCGTCGCCGACCTGGAACTGCAGATCGTAGTTGCGGCCGACATACCGGAGAAACTCGCCCATCCTCACCTTGTCCAGGTTGACAGTCAGCGTATGCTTGAGCGCCGGCAGCGCTTTGTCGGCCACAATATTGACTCCCGCCGTCTGGCTGAGGTTCATGAGCATGGTTTCGAGCGGGACGTTGTCCAGGTGCATGGTCACCTCTTTCTCCAACACTTTCACCATGCGGCCCTTTTCGCTTTCGAACTCGAAGAGCGGCCCCTTCTCGCGGACGGTCTTGCCGTAGCTCTCGGGAATCCAGGGCGCACTCTCGATGCGATCCACCGCGTCACGAACGTCTTTCTTGGCCGCCAAGCCGCGGTCCCGGTTCTCCTTCAGCAGGCTCGGGATGGTGGGGCTGAAGACGGAATTCTTGGCGTCAATCTCGCGAATGTCGTTTTCCAGGGCCTGTTCCCGCCGCTGTTGGCTGGTCTGGAGCACCCAGCCGTAAAGCCGCTCGATCACCGGATTGTTGGGCGCCATTTCGCGCAAGGCGGTGGCCTTGGCCTGCGCCTCCTCCCACTGGTTCTTGCCGGCCAGGTCCAGCACCTCTTTGATCTCGGGATCGTAGGACTTGCTGTACTTGGGCGGCGGGGGGCTGGTGGCCTTGGGCGCAGAATGTTGGCAGCCGGTTAAGGAAAACAGCAGCAGCGCGACTGCTGCCGCTGCTTTCGACGTGGTACTCAGCCTGAATCGCGAAAGCATGGATTCTTATTGACGTTTTACCCGGTTATTAAATTCACGCGCCACAGCAAAATGCAACCCGTTTCTCACTCCTAACCCTTCTTCAGCCGCCGCATAGTCGCCCGCGTGAGCTCGCGGTCCGCCTCCCGCTGTCTCAGGTCCTGCCGTTTGTCATACTGGAGTTTCCCTTTGCCCACGGCCAGAGCCACTTTGACCTTTCCGTTCTTCCAGTAAAATGCCAGCGGCACCAGCGCGTTGCCTTTGACCGCCGCCAGGCCGAACAACTTCCGTATTTCCGATTTGTGCAGCAGCAGCTTGCGCGGAGCTTTGGGCTGGTGATTCAGGAGGTTCCCGTGGGAATACTCGTCAATGTGGGCGTTGTAGAGGCAGACCTCGTCGTTCTCCACCCGCGCAAAGGCATCGCTGATCTGGCCCTTGCCGGCCCGCAGGGCCTTGACCTCCGTGCCGCGCAGCACGATTCCCGCCTCGAAGGTCTCGAGGATGTGGAAATCGCGCCGGGCTTTAGGATTGGTCAGAATGTCGGCCATAAAATCAACTCGGACTCAAATGCGGGGCGGCCGCCCTGCCGCTCCCGTTCGCTGGCCGATTCCAAACTCCCGCCGCGCCTCCCCTTTGCGCCCCGCGACAGCCCTTAACGACGCGTGCGCTTCTTGGCCACCGGCCGCACCAACGCCGTCAACTCCGGCATCTCATAGCCCATTTTGTCCTCGGCGATTTCGCGCAGCGCGAGGTCCGCCGCTCCCGACTGCCCCGTGTCCGACACGAGGGGCCGGCCCATCTTGCCCCCACCCGAGGTGAGTTGGCGGACGCGCCGTGAAATCAGGTTGACCAGAACGTTGGGGTTGCCAACCTTCTCCAATGCCGTTTTTACATTTTCAGCGTTCAAAACTTAGGTGCCCAGAATCGAGCGCAATATACTAACTGCCCCGCCCCCCGACGCAATATAAATATTCTCAATGCTTGCCGCAGCGATCGGCTTTCTCTACAACGACCGCGCATGTCCGGCATTATGAAGAGCACCGGTTCGGCTTCGGCACAACCTTTCGACCTGCCGGAGTTTCTCGCCACCCGCGCCGCAGCCGTGGATCGCGCCCTCGACCGATTCCTGCCGGCCGCGACTGCCAAGCCGGCCACTATTCACCGCGCCATGCGTTACTCGCTCTTTGCCGGAGGCAAGCGCATCCGCCCGGCCTTGTGCCTTGCCGCCGCTGCCGCCGTGGGCGGCGACGAGGCCCAGGCCCTGCCCCTGGCATGCGCGGTCGAGTGCATCCACACTTATTCACTCGTTCACGATGACCTCCCGGCCATGGACGACGATGATTACCGGCGCGGAAAGCTCACCAGCCACAGGGTGTTCGGCGAGGGGATTGCCGTGCTCGCCGGCGACGCCCTGCTGACGCAGGCCTTTGAGATCGCCGCCCGCTGCCGCGGCTGGCCCCGCTACTCGCACCAGGCCATCATCCTCGAACTGGCCCGCGCCGCCGGGTCGCTCCAGTTGATCGCCGGGCAGGTGGCCGATTTGGAGAGCGAAGGAAAGCGCATTTCCGCCCGGCAGCTTCGCTACATTCACGAGCGAAAGACTTCGGCCCTCCTCTGTTGTTCCGTCCAGCTCGGGGGCATGAGCGCCAACTGCACACCTCCCCAACTGGAATCGCTCGCCTGCTTTGGCCATAACGTTGGCCTGGCGTTCCAGGTGATTGACGACATTCTCGACGTGACCCAAACGAGCGAGAAACTCGGCAAGACCGCCGGCAAGGACTCCCGGGCCCAAAAAGCTACTTACCCCTCCATCCTCGGGCTGGACCGCTCGCGCAGGATTGCCGCTCAGTTGACGCGGCGGGCTTTTAATGCGCTCCGGGGGTTTAAGGGCAAAGCCGTCGCGCTGGAGGCCCTGGCCGAATTCCTTCTGCGCCGGGATCGCTGACACCTGCATGAGTCCCTGGCCGTTCTTCCCCGGCGCGGCTGCCCCACAGACTCACGGCTGATTCAAGAAAAGCAGTAAGCCTTAATGCGGGTTGGAAGGAGCGTT
>DAOPPX010000156.1:0-9799 GCA_035358715.1 Verrucomicrobiota bacterium | reverse complement strand
GAATGTCCAAACTCCAGACCGTAGTACCTCTAACCCCGGGTTAGAGGTACTACGGCAGCGGGACGGGGAGGGAACGGGCAGAGGTCTGGCCGATTGGTTCGCCGCCACCACTTTGAGCGCCGGCTCCGACGGCTGGTTCGAACACCCCGTTACGGATTCGCTGCCTGCCCAATTCTTCCGCCTCCGGCGCCCATAGGCAGCCCCGGGCGCGCTCTGCCGGGACCGCGGTGCCTGGCCTCCCACCGCTTTCTAACCGGACTCGTGAAATGACAGTGCGGCGCCACTTCTGGTTTGCATAATCAACCTGAACAACCACAGTATTCGCCATGAACTGCCATCGCCGCCTCCTTCGCGCAGCAGGCGCCTGCCTCTCTCTGCTTGTCTCCCTGACTGCTTCCATTCATGGCCGCGCTGCCGACCGGCCCCCGAACATCGTTTTCATTCTAGCCGACGATCTCGGCTATACCGACATAGCCTGCTACGGCAGCAAGTATTACGAGACGCCCAACATTGACCGGATGGCGGCGAGCGGCATCCGGTTCACCAGCGGCTACACCTGCGGTCCGAACTGCGCCCCCACCCGCGCCGCGCTCATGAGCGGGCAATACGCTCCGCGCACGGGCGTTTACACCGTCGGCAGCATCGAGCGGTTCGACTGGCGCAGCCGCCCGCTCCGGCCCGTTGACAATGTCACCAAACTGCCGCTCACAAAGGTAACTGTTGCCCAGTCCCTGAAGAAAGCGGGTTATGCAACGGGCATGTTCGGGAAGTGGCACCTCGGCGACGACGGGCCGCACCACCCTAGCCAGCGCGGCTTTGATGAGGCCATTGTCAGCGCGGGAGCACACTTCAACTTCGTCACCCATCCGCCCGTCGAGTATCCCAAGGGCACCTACCTGGCCGACTTCCTGACCGACAAGGCCCTGGACTTCATCCGCCGCCACAAAGCCGGCCCGTTCTTCCTTTATCTGCCGCATTACGCCGTTCACTCTCCGCACGACGCCAAAGACAACCTGACCGCGAAGTTCAAGTCCAAACCGCCGGTCGGCGGGCACAACAACGCCACTTACGCCGCGATGATCGCCAGCGTGGACGAAAGCGTCGGCCGCGTCCTCGCGCTGCTGGACGAGCTTAAAATTGCCGGGAACACGCTGGTCATCTTCTCCAGCGACAACGGCGGCGTCGGCGGCTACGCGCGCGAGGGCATCAAGGCCTCCGGCGGCATCACCGACAATGCCCCGTTGCGCGGCGGCAAGGGCATGCTTTACGAAGGCGGTGTCCGCGTGCCCTACGTCTTTCGGTGGCCGGGGAAGATTCCCGGCGGCGCCACCTGCGACCAGCCCATCAACAGCGTGGACCTGTATCCCACCTTGCTCGAGGTTGCCGGCGCCCAACCGCCACCCAACTACCCGCTGGACGGCATCAGCTACTTCAAGGCACTGACCAGCGCCGGCAAGGCCCCGCTGGGCCGCGAGGCTATCTTTTGGCATTTCCCCGGTTACCTGGGCGCGGGCGCCGGCTCGTGGCGCACTACCCCGGGCGGGGCCATCCGTTCGGGCGAATGGAAGTTGCAGGAGTATTTCGAGGCTGGCCGCATCGAGTTGTATAATCTCCGGGAGGACATTGGCCAAACGAATAACCTGGCCGCGAAGCTGCCGGACAAGGCCAAAGAACTGCACGCGCGGCTCGCCGCCTGGCGCGAGGCAATCAAAGCCCCGATGCCCACCAAGAACACGGAGCAGGGCCAGCCCGGCAAAACCAGGAAAGGCAAGAAGAAGAAGCAGAAAGAGCGCTCCAGCGCAGAAGAGTGATGATCGCCACTGCCCGAGCGTCGGCAATGTTGGGGTTGCTGTAGGCGCGAGGCTCGGGTAATCAATGGCATCGCGGAAGTCCATCAAGTGCTTATGAAAAGATACACATTGAACCTCTTGCTGGCAGGGATCGCTGCCACCCTGATCGCCGCGCCCGCGCCGGCCCGGGCCGGGAGACCGCCCAACGTGGTCATCATCCTGGCCGACGACCTTGGCTATGGCGACCTGGCCTGCTACAGCCATCCCAGCATTCGCACGCCCAACCTTGACCGCATGGCCGCCGAGGGGATGCGTTTCACGGATTTCTACGTCGCCGCCTGCGTCTGCACGCCGAGCCGCGCGGCGCTGCTGACCGGCCGGCTGCCCATTCGCAGCGGCATGTCCGGTGATTTGCAGCACCGGGTACAGAACCGGAATTCACCAGGCGGTTTGCCGCCGGAAGAAATCACCATCGCGCGAGCCCTGAAGGGCAAGGGTTACGCGACGCAGTGCGTCGGCAAATGGCATCTCGGCCACCACCCGCAGAACCTGCCCACCCGCCACGGCTTCGATGGCTTCTATGGCCTGCGCTGGTCCAACGACATGGAGCCCGCGCGCGGCATTCCCAAGGGCGCTTCGGCCAGTCTTGACCCCAAACCCGAGTGGTGGAATTGCACGTTGATGCGCAACGACCAGCCCATCGAGCAGCCGGCCGATCTGAGCACCCTGACGCGGCGCTACACCGAAGAGGCGGTGCGCTTCATTCAGCAGAACCGCAAGAGGCCTTTCTTCCTCTACTTCGCGCACACCTACCCGCATATCCCGCTGTTTGCCTCCAAGGCGTTCCAAAAGACCAGCCCGCGCGGCCTGTATGGGGACGTGGTCGAGGAACTGGACTGGAGCGTCGGCCAGGTGCTCGATACGCTGCGCAAACAGGGTTTGGACAAGAATACGCTCGTCTTTTTCACGAGCGACAACGGCCCGTGGCTGGTCAAGGACCTCGTCGGCGGGTGCGCCGGCCTCCTGCAAGGGGGCAAGGGCAGCACCTGGGAAGGGGGCATGCGCGTGCCGGGCATTGCCTGGTGGCCCGGCAGCATCAAGGCCGGCACCGTCAATCGCGAACTGGCCTGCTCGATGGACCTGTTCAACACCTCCCTCGCCCTGGCCGGGGCGCCCATTCCCTCCGACCGTATCATTGACGGCGTGGATATGACCCCGATGCTGTTGGGCAAAGGCCCCGCCCGACGCAACATGGTCATCTACTACAACGGCGACGAGGTCTATGCCCTGCGCAAGGGGGCCTACAAAGCGCACTTCAGCACTTATTCCGGCTATGGCAAGGAAGCACCCGAAAATCATAACCCGCCGCTGCTGTTTCACTTGCCCAACGATCCGGGGGAACGCTTCAACATCGCTGCCGATCACCCCGAAGTCATCGCCGACATCCGGCAGGAGCTGGAGAAATACCATGCAAGCCTGATGCCCGGAAAACGACAGTATTGAACCGGCTCATGCAACCGCGACTTGGGGCTTGGACACCACGCCGCAATTGCGGGCTTGAACTGGCACGTCTAAGGTTGTATTACATTTCGCAGCAGGCATGACACGTGACATTTTGCAGTCGGACGTCGAATTCGCCACTCGGCTTACGAACGAGAACCTTGCCGAGGCTGAGGTCGTCCAGGCGTTGGTTCGTCGTGGCATTGACCCGGCCAAAGCGGCCGAACTGGTGAACGACCTGCGCGCCGGCAAACCAGTCGCCTGTGACTCAACCGCGAGGCTGGAGTTCACACCGCGGCGCCAGTCGCGGCCTCGGAGCAGTTCGTCCCGGACGCAGGAGAAACCTTCCCTGAGTTCCGCGGAAACAACATCCCGTCGTGAGCGGCCGGCACCTTCAGCCGCTCGCCGCCGCAAATCCCCGCTGTTCTGGAAGTGGTTTGCGGTTCTGGTTGTCCTGGCCCTCCTGGTGGTCGGGCTTGTCCTCCTGGTGCGCCATCAGCAAAGCACCATTCCCCGGCGGCAATCGGAAGCGGCGGCCACGACGCCACCGAGCAAGCAGACGCGCCCCGGGACGCAGGGGAACGCCGCCAGAACTGAGACAGCCAATTCCGCCGCGCAATTGGTGCTGGAACTGCAGCCGGACGGCCTTTACCTCAGCGGCAGGAACGTCACGCGCGAGAACCTCCTGCCCGCTGTCGTCAAACTGCTGGGCGCTCCGAGCCGCACGAACCGGGTCGCGCAGACCGGGGCGATCATTTACGCCTACGACCGCCAGGGGCTGTTGATCTACACCCAACCGGGGGGCGGGACGACTGGTATCGTGCTGGATTGCGAAGCCACCGGCGGCAACGCCGGCACCACCTCTGCGTTTGCCGGCCAACTCAAGGTGGAAGACACAGTGATCAGCCCGGACACGGATTCGCAAACGCTCACGGCCATCAAGAAGCTCCCTCTGAACCGCCGCGGGCGCACGAGCAATGTCCTGACCGGGCGTTACGGCAGCTTCGAGCTGGTCTTCGCCTACGTCAGGTCCAACCAGCGCCTTAGCCTGGTCGAGATTGACCTGAAGTAGCCGTCGTTCGCCGGTTTGGCTGGCGCGAATGGCAATGTGCGGTATGCTCAAGGACGGGCTTGCCGATACGACGGCAGCCGTTCTCAACGAATACGATGCAACTGAAGTTTGATTGGCTGATTGTTCTGGAGAATCTGCGACGGGGAATCATGGTCACGGACGCGGCCTTAACCGATCCGGCGGGCCCGCGCATCCTCTATGTCAACCGCGCCTGGATGAACATTACCGGGTATGACCGCGCAGACATCCGCGGCAAGACCCCGCGCATCCTGCAAGGCAAACACACCGACCGGAACCTGGTGCGCGCGCTCAAGGCCAAACTCCTCAATCGCGACGTGTTCCACGGCCAGACCTGGAACTATCGCAAGAGCGGCCAGCCGTTCATCATGAACTGGTATTCCTACGCGATCTACGGCGACCGCGGCAAACCGATCTACTACGTCGCGGAACAGGAAGACGCCACCGAAGTGGAGACGCTCCGCATGAGGCAACGGCTGCTGCTCAATCCGCTGGACCCCGAGGCGACCAGGTTCTTCGCGGTCCTGGCGGAATACAAATCCGCCCACAAGGCGGCCCGGTAGGCCGCTTCAATAGCTCGCCCGGTCGAGCCGCACTTTGTCGCGGAATATCCAGTAAATGCTGGCCGTATAGGCCAACACCAGCGGCATCCCTATCAACGCAATCGTCAGCATAATCCCCAGCGTCCGCGGCGAGGAGGCGGCATTGTAGATGGTCAGGCTGTGAGCCGGCACCGGGTTGCTCACCACCAGGTTGGGAAACATCTCCAGCCCGAACAGCCCCATCAGGGTAAGCATCGCGGCGCAGGAGGACAGAAACGCCCGCCAGTCCCGTCCCCGGCGAATCTCGCGCGGGATGTTGGCAACCGCCAGCAGGTTCGCCGCCACGATGCTGAACAGCCACGGATTGGCCCGCACCCGCGCCGTCATGTTCGGGACGTAAACCAGCGTCACGAGCGTCGTGACCGCGCAGCAGACGACCAGGAAGACGATGCAACGGTTGATCCAGCGGCGCAGCTTCTCGTGCAGCGCTCCCTCGGTCTTCATCAGCGCGTAAATCGCGCCGTGCGTCATGAACAACGCCACAGTGGTCACGCCCAGCAGCAGCGGGTAGGGGCGCAGCAGGCTCCAGAACGTGCCGGCGAATTCCCCCCGGGCGTCAATCGGGATGCCCCAGGCAATGTTGCCGATGGCCACCCCGATCAGCAGGCTCGACAGGAGGCTCCCCGCGCTGAAGCCGATGTCCCACATCTGCCGCCACCAGCGCATCGGCCGCTTGCTGCGGAACTCGATCGCCACCGCCCGGAAAATCAGCGCCACCAGCAGCAGCACAAACGCCAGGTAAAAACCCGAGAACACCGTCGCATACACGTTCGGAAACGCGGCGAACAGCGCCCCGCCGCCCGTCACCAGCCACACCTCGTTGCCGTCCCACACCGGCCCGATGGCATTGAGCATCAACCGCCGCTCCTCATCCGTCCTGGTGAACAGATGCAGCGCCCCCACGCCCAAATCGAACCCGTCGAGCATCGCGTAGCCCGTAAAGAGCACGCCCACCAGCACGAACCAAACGGCGTTAAGATCAAGCCCCTCGAAGCTCATACCCCGCGCAACTCCTGTGACGTGTGTTATGACTCATGCCATTCATTTAGCCCTCGCGCCGCGGCAGCGCCAGCTTGCCGCTCGGCGTCAGATCCGCCGCGTCCGGCCCGTGCTGGATCTTGTCGTTAAGCAGATAAATAAACACCGCGAAGAGCAGCAGGTAAACGGCGCTGAACAGGACAATAGACGTCAGCACTGCGTTGGCCTTTACCACCGCCGACAACCCGTCCGAAGTCCGCAGCAGCCCATAGACCAGCCACGGCTGCCGCCCCACCTCGGCGGCGAACCACCCGGTCTGATTGGCGATCTGCGGCCCCAGCACCGACAACGTCAGCAGCCACAGCAGCCAGCGCCGCCTCGAGAGCGACCCGTGCCAGAAATACACCAGGCCCAGCCCCGCCAGCCCAATCATCCCGAACCCCACGCCCACCATGATATGGTAAAACTGGAAGGACAAGTTCACCGGCGGTCGGTCTTGCGGCTTGAACTCGCGCAAGCCCCGCACCGGTTTACCCGCATCCCCATAGGTCAGGTAACTCAGCAGGCCCGGAATCGCCACCCCGCCCCGGACCGCCTCCGCCCGCTCGTCCACCCACCCGAACAGCGTCAACGGCGCGTGCGACATGGTGTCGTAGAGCCCCTCGAAGGCCGCCAGTTTCGCCGGCTGGTTCCGCGCCACCCCCGCCGCGCTGCTGTGGCCGCTGACCAGTTGCAGCAGCGAAGCCGCCATCCCCGCCACCAACCCAATCCGCAGCGACGCCCGCGCAAACTCCTCATGGCGCTTCCTCAGCAAATACCACGCGCTCACGCTTACCACCAGAAACGCCCCCGCCTGCCACGCCCCGCACAGCACGTGCAGCAGCCGCTCCATGGACGAGGGGTTGAACACCATCTGCCAGAAATCAGTAATCTCCGCCCGCGCCCGCAACCCCTCCCCCACAATGTGAAATCCGGCCGGCGTCTGCATCCACGAGTTGGCCACCACAATCCAGACCGCGCTGAAATGCGCCCCCAGGCACACCATGCAGGTGGCGAAGAAATGCAGTCCGGGGCTCACACGATCCCAGCCGAACAGCAGCAGCGCCAGGAAACCCGACTCCAGGAAGAACGCAAAAATGCCCTCCGCCGCCAACGCGCTGCCGAACACGTCGCCCACGTACCGCGAGTAAGTCGCCCAGTTCGTGCCGAACTCGAACTCCAGCACGATGCCCGTCGCCACGCCAATGGCGAACGTCAACGCGAACACCCGGGTCCAAAACCGCGCCATCTGGTGGTAAAGCGGGTTGCGGGTCTTGAGCCAGATCGCCTCGATGATCACCAGCAGCAGCCCCAGCCCGATGCTCAGCGGGGGAAACAGGTAATGGAACGCCGTCGTCAGCGCAAACTGAATCCGCGAAAGCAGCAACACGTCCATAACCGCCGTCAGGAATAGCAGCCCGCCGCGCCCCGGGTCAAGCTATGCCGCGCGACTCCCGCTGGCGCGACTCTTGAGGCCGAATGGCAGCAGACTTGACGGCCCAGCCCCATCGGCTCGCCGCCCCGTCCCACATGGCTCCCACATGGCTTAATAGAGATTCTACTAAGCCCTGTGGGAGCCATGTGGGACGGGGGCGGAGGGGAGTGCGGATCCGATCAGGCGGCGTGGCGGAACGCCCCCACGGCCGCACGCCATGGCGACCGAGTTCTGGGAGGATCTCGCCCCAATCTCGCGACCGAGCACCGGCGAGCGCCAATGATTCCTCGATGCGTGGGTGCGCGGGTAGGCGGCCGGCGGGCGGGAAAGCAGGTTGGGCGCGGATTGGGCTTGTTACCGCAGTAACACGTTTTGTGGACCTATACAGGGTGACATGAAGACGAAATATGCATCGGCCCCGCTGCTTCGCTGGTTCTTGCCGAATCTCGGCATTTCAGGGGTGAATTGCCCGGGAATTCAATTGCTGAGAGCAGGAGGCATGCTCTGTCGAGGGATGATCTTCCGCAGGGCCGGCAGCGGCACAGCGATTCTGGCCGCTTTCCTCTCACTGGCGCTGGTCCCCCCTGTTCACAGCGGGCCGGGGCTGACGCCGAAACTCGCTCTGCAGAGACTATCGGCGACTCGCGCGACGGCGATAGGTCCGCGGCATTGGAGCCACTCAGGCTGGGCTTTTGAGCGGCGGACGGTAGTCGTAGCGCAGGAACTTGTTGGCGGCGGGGTTGTTCGTAAACTTCTCGGCCTTCGCGTCCCATTCCAGGTAGGCCCTGGTCTGCATGGCAATGTTGGCGATGAGCGTGGTGCTGGTGCTCCGGTGGGCGCTTTCAATGTCCGAGTTGCAGGCCGCGCGGCTCTTGATGCAGTCGAGGAAGTTGCGGGCGTGATCGGCGGTGTCCGCGCGCCCGCTCTGCTTCTGTGCCTCGATCACCGGCGCTTCACCGGTGCGCCATCCACCCTCGCGGCTGCGGCCGGTGGGCGAGCGGCGGGGGAACTCATTGGGCGTGATGTTCTCCGGCACGACTTCCCAGCCGCTGCTCCTCATGTAGAGGGTGCCTTTGGTGCCGCGGAACTCGATTTCGCATGGCTTGGCCGCCGCGCCGGCGCCGTTGGCATTGAACTGGGTGTAGATGACGAGCGTATCACCCGGGTAATGCCAGAGCGCTTCCATGGTGTCGGGCACGTCGCGGTTGTCCTCGATGGCGAACCGGCCGCCCATGCCCGTCACCGCCAGCGGGGCCTCCTGCCCCAGGGCCCAATGGATCAGGTCGAGGTAATGGATGCCGTTGTTGGTGATCTGGCCGCCGCTGTAGTCGAAGAACCAGCGGAACTGGTAGGGGCCGCGATTCCGGTTGTAGGGCACCTTGCGCGCCGGTCCGAGCCAGGCCTCCCAGTCCAGGCCGGGCGGCGGCTGGCTGTCGGGCGGGTTGCCAATGCCCTTTGGCCATTCGTTCTGAATGTGGAAGGTGCGCACTCCGGTGACTTTGCCCAACCCGCCGCCGCGGATAAACGCCGCCATGTCGCGGAAAAGGGCGCCGGAGCGACGGTGCAGGCCCGACTGGCACACGCGCTTGTGCCGCTGGACCGCCTGGACCATTGCCCGCCCTTCGGCGACGCGCAGCGAGGTCGGTTTCTCGATATACACGTCCTTTCCGGCCTGGCAGGCTTGGATGGTTTGCAGCGCGTGCCAGTGGTCGGGCGTAGAGATGACCACTGCGTCGAGGTCGTTCAGTTCGAGCAGCCGGCGGTAGTCTCTAAACCGCCTGGGGTTGGTGCCGGCCTTTTGGGCGGCGAAGTCGAGGTAAGGCTCGTAGATGTCACAGACCGCCACGACTTCCGCGTCGCTGTGCTTCAGGAAGGCGTCCAGCACCTGGTCGCCGCGGTTGCCGACGCCGATGAAGCCAAGCCGGACACGGTCGTTGGCGCCGAATACGCGGAAAGAGGAGAGGGCAGCCGTGGTGCTGACGGCGGCGAGGGTCCGGGCAAATTCGCGGCGGGTGATGGGTTTCATGGGGGTTCTGTCTGGCATAGTCTTGGTGTTGATTGTTGGGGGTGGCACCGGTTACTCGAGCCGGGAGAATACGACCTCGTAGGTTGCTTGCTGGGCGGCCTGAAAGTACTGCCCGACCAACTGGTCGGTTTGCGCGTTGTGCTCCAGCGTATAGGTGCAGCCGGGGTAACCCGTGTCGTTAAGCTCGATGACGATCTTATTGGTTCCCTTGTCGCGCCAGGCGGCGGCGCGAGACACATTGATTGGGCTGGGGTTGTAATATGCGACATCCGCCTTGCCGCTGGCATCAATGCCCTTGATCTCCAGCACATAGCCGCCGTCCGGCCGCTCCCATTTGCC
>DAOPPX010000155.1:0-9835 GCA_035358715.1 Verrucomicrobiota bacterium | reverse complement strand
CGGCGCCACTGGTGACTTTTAATTGTCGCTGATGGTGAAGAATAATTGTCGTTGCCGGGTCATTGCTGGCCTACGGACCGATTGGCGCTTGGCACAAGGCGTTTGGCCCAGTCATCGGGCGTAAGTCAGCCTCTGAAGCGAAGGCAAGCCGGTGCAAGCCCTTGTCCTGGCAGCGCTTTCATTAACACCCCGCTTCAGCGGGGTGTAGGGCCGCGGAATGGTCGCAGAACCGCTTCAGCGGTTTACCAGCCCACTCAAAACCGCTGAAGCGGTTGGAGGATAGGGCCGCGCAGTACACCCCGCTGAAGCGGGGTGTTAATGAGACTGGATCGGAGGGTGTGCAAGACCTGACTTGCACCCAATCTGTCGGAGGAGACGTTTATCCCAAGCGTGAGCCGGGAACGTTCAGCCTCCGCCTCCCGCTAGCGTCTTTTCGGGTGTTCTCGCGGATCAAGTGTGCCGCGCCGGCCGCGTCGGCAGGCGGGCTTCGCCGAAACGTCTGGACGCCTCGGCGAGACGTCACTGCCTCACGCGTTGAGTATATTGACCAACCCGTCGAGTTTGTCGGCGAGGGCCTGGGCCTTGGCCTGCGAGGGCGGGGTGGAAACGGCCAGGCCCGGCGGCGGCAGCGGGATGAGCTTGCCTTGCGCCCGCCCGCCGCCTAACCATGCGCCTATGGGCACGCTCTACTACGGCGACAACCTCGACATCCTCCGGCGCTACCTCAAGGACGAGTCGGTGGACCTGGTCTATCTGGACCCGCCCTTCAACTCCGCCCAGACCTACAACGCCTTCTTCCATGAGAAGGACGGCACGGAGGCCGCCAGCCAGATCAAAGCCTTCGAGGACACCTGGCATTGGGACATCCAGACCATGGCCGCCTACAAGCAGATCACCGAGCAGCCGGGCAAGGTCTCGGACGTGATGCAGGCCTTCTACACGTTCCTGGGCGGCAACGACATGATGGCCTACCTCACCATGATGGCCCCGCGCCTGGTCGAACTGCGCCGCGTCCTCAAACCTACAGGCTCCCTCTACCTCCATTGCGACCCCACCGCCTCCCATTATCTCAAGCTGCTCTGCGATGCGGTGTTTGGACCGCTGAACTACCGCAACGAAATCTCTTGGAGGCGTTCGCAACCCAAGAGCCATGCAACTGTCAACTTCCCGAACTGCCGCGATGTCATCCTACGGTACTCCAAAGGACCCGAGGTCATCTTCAACAAAGTGTTCGGTCAGCACGATCCCGAGTACATTCAGAAGTTCTACCGCTTCGCTGATCCCAACGGCCGCAAGTACCGGCTCGGCGACATCACCAACCCGAACAAGAACCGCCCGAACCTAACCTACGAGTTCCT
This sequence comes from Verrucomicrobiota bacterium, assembly GCA_035358715.1. GTDB lineage: Bacteria > Verrucomicrobiota > Verrucomicrobiia > Limisphaerales > UBA8199 > UBA8199. The sequence goes on along the minus strand of DAOPPX010000155.1, from coordinate 8,477 downwards.
CGGAGTGACTCGCGTTTGGCGCTGGACCAAGGACCGCATGCAGCGCGCTTACGAAGAGGGACGGATCTACCAGTCCAAGCCGGGAGCAGTGCCGCAGGAGAAGCGCTACCTAGACGACATGGAGGGGCAGCCTATCTCGGATGACTGGCACGATATCGAACACCTGCACGGATCAAATCAAGAGAAGCTTCCTTACCCCACCCAAAAACCCGTCGCGCTGCTGGAGCGGATCATCAAGGCCAGCAGCAATCCCGGCGACGTGGTGCTCGATCCGTTCTGCGGGTGCGGCACGACGATTGATGCGGCGGAGAAGCTGGGGCGGCAGTGGATCGGGATAGACATCACGCAGCTTGCCATTTCGCTCATCAAGAACCGCTTGCAGGACACATACGGCAGCCGCATGAAATTCGTCACCGGCTCCGCACACACCGCCGCGGACGAGGAGAGCTTCCCTCTCCCTCAGGGAGAGGGAGCCACCCCCGGCCACGCTTCGTCCCAAGCAGCCGCGGTTTCCGTCGTCCGCATCGTCGGCGAGCCGACGACGCCCAACGAAGCCGCCACGCTGGCCGAGCAGGACAAGTTCCAGTTCCAATGGTGGGCGCTGGGGTTGGTGGGCGCGCGGCCGGTCGAGCAGAAGAAAGGGGCCGACCACGGCATTGACGGCAAGATTCTGTTCCGCGACGACCCGCAGGCGGCCAAGCCGGAGCAGATCATTATCCAGGTCAAAGGCGGCAAGACGGGGGTGAAGGACGTGCGCGATTTGCGGGGGGTGATTGACCGCGAGAAGGCGGCCATCGGCGTCCTGATTTCGCTCCAGCCGCCCACCGGCCCAATGGAGGCCGAGGCGGCCAGCGTCGGGTTCTACGAGCACAAGCTGACGCGCCAGAAATATCCCCGTCTGCAGCTCCGGACGGTCAAAGAGCTGATGGAGGGCAAAGGCATCGAGCGCCCGTCGGAAGCGGCGGCGGTGGACATGACCTTCAAGAAAGCGCCGGAATCAAAGAAGAAGCACGGGCAGCAGGGGGATTTGGCGTTGTAGGAGCGAGGCGGAGTGCCGGCTGAGTCTCCGCTTGAACGCCGTGGCCGGGCTGACAACTGCCGATCTTAATAAGGCATGTTGTTGACACGCACGTCGTTATCGGGGATTGTATCGTTGTGACTTCGTTTCCTCATCCAATTGCCTGTGTTGAACAGTTTCACCTCCTTTTCTTGGGGCAACTGGGCCGGAAACTGGATAAAGGGCATTATGCGCTCAAAGGCGGATGCAACCTGCGATTCTATCTCAGGAGCATCCGGTTTTCGGAAGATATGGATCTGGATGTGCAGTCAGCGCCGGTGGAAGTGTTGAGGGATCGGGTGGAGCAGATTCTGTCGGGAACGACCCTGGGGCGGATTCTGCAGGCGCGCGGCCTGACGATCATGCGTTGCACGGCCCCGAAGCAGACTGAGACCACCCAACGATGGAAACTGAGCCTTGCCGCAAAGGGACTTGAACTGCCGCTGCACACGAAAATCGAGTTTTCCCGGCGGGGCATGGATGACCCGGTGGCATTCGAGAGCGTTGACAGTTTGCTGATGCGCGAATACCAGATCACTCCTTTTCTTGCGAGCCATTATTCGGCAGCCGCCGCGTTTCGTCAGAAAGTCCACGCGTTGATTCACCGGTCCCAAACCCAGGCGAGAGATGTTTTTGATCTCGCCCATTTGCTGAAGTGCGGCGTCTCCACTCAGGGGATGGAACTGCCGCCGCGCTGGCGCGAGGCGCAGCAAAACGCCCTGTCCGTCTCCTTCGGCGTGTTCAAGAGCCAAGTGCTTTCCTTTCTGTCGCCGGATCACCAGGCCCAGTATGAAGACCCGCAAGTCTGGGATGATCTAGTACTTCGAGTCGTCGAGGCATTGAGAGGGGAGGGCTGATGAGACTGATTGACGTCCTGGCGCGGTTACAACGCCTCGAACAGCCGGTGCTGGAAACGGGCGACATAGCGGCCATTGTTGGCGTGGGGAGAGCCCATGCCAGCAAGATGGCGGCGCGACTGGCGGAGGCTGGCCATCTGCTGGCGTTGCGGCGCGGAGTCTGGGCGTTTCCAGGCCGGCTGGACCCGCTGGGCCTCCCCGAACGGCTCACTGCCCCGCAGCCGGCCTATGTTTCGCTGCAAAGCGCCCTGTACCATCACGGCATGATTTCTCAGATTCCCGCGTCTGTTTATGCCGTCTCCCTTGCGCGGACACGGCGGTACACCACTCCCCTGGGCGTGGTGTCGGTCCATCATGTTTCCCCCGATTTCTTCTTTGGGTACGAAACGCTGGGCGAGAGAGGCATCCGCATGGCGCGGCCGGAAAAAGCGCTGTTGGATGTTTTTTACCTCACGCCCGCCCGCAGCCGGTTATTCTGCAAGCTGCCGGAAGTTGAGAAGGGCGGCGACTTCGACGTGGCGGAGGCCCGGCGCATGATCGCCCGCCTCCCCTTTGCAGTGCGGCGGGCCATGGTGGCCCAACGATTCAGGCAGTGGCTTGAAGCCGAGTGATTTCCTTAGTTGTAAGTGGAGTTTGGATGGTGGAGCCGAGGGGGTTCGAACCCCTGACCTCCTGAATGCCATTCAGGCGCTCTACCAACTGAGCTACGACCCCATCCGGGGATACAGAAATGTATGAACCCGCACGGAATTGTCAAAACTGTTTTACACTCTTTTCACTGTTGCCCTTGCGCACTTTCCTCTTTGCACTGTTTGCCGCAGGACTCTAGCCTGCGGACGTGAACGAGACCGTGCCGAGTGTTACGGTGGTGATCGCGGCCCGCCCCGCCCAGGCCGAGGTCAAAGCCGTTGCCGCCAGCCGCGCTCTGGATTACCCGGCCGACCGGCTGGAGATCGTTGTGGCGCGCGGCACGCAGCCTTCCGTTCAACGCAACGCGGCTCTGCGGGCCGCCCACGGGGACCTGATTTACTTCCTGGACGATGATTCTGCGCCCGAGCCGGGGAACGTGCGCCGGGCTGTGGAGCGGTTTCGCGATCCGCAGGTGCAGATGGTGGGCGGGCCAAACGTCTGTCCGAGCGATGCGCCGCCGCTGGAACAGGTCTTCGCGCGGGTGCTGGCAAGCTGGCTGGCGTTTGGGCCCAGCCGCGCGCGCTATGCCGCGGTCGGCCAGGTGCGCGAGACCAGCGAGAAGGAGCTCATCCTCTGCAACCTCCTCGCCCGGCGAGAAACCATGCTGGAATTGGGAGGATTCGACGAGGCGCTGTATCCCAACGAGGAAAACGCGCTCATGGACGGGTTGCAGCGTCGCGGCGGGAAGCTGCTCTATGACCCCCAACTGGTCGTGCGGCGCCGCCCGCGATCCAGCCTCCGATCGTTCGCCCGAATGCTGATGACCTATGGTCGGGGCCGGGCGGAGCAGTTCCGCCTGCACCCGACCTTCGGCTCGGCGCTCAACTTCGTGCCCCCGCTCTTTTGCCTTTATCTGCTGGCACTCCTGCCGCTCTTGACGCTGACGCCCCTCGGGAAGTCGTGCCTGTTGCCGCTGGCCTTCTACATTCTGGCCGTGCTGGCGCAAGGCGTTTCGCTGGCAGCCGGCGGCCAGGTCTGGCAGAGCATTGCCGCCATCCCCCTGATTGTGCTGACCCATCTGCTCTACGGCTTTGGCTTCTGGCGCGGACTGTTCACGCGGCTGAAGCCCCCGGGACAACCAGCGCCGACCGAGGTCAAGGTGGAGACGATTCCGCGGTGAGCGTGCCGACTCGAGCATGAACAGCCCGGCCTGGACCAACGCCTTAAGTGCCTGCGCGGACCCGCAGCAGGCCAAGTCGTTCCTGGGCCTTCTCGCCGCCACCAGCGCCGGCCCCGCGCTGCAGGCGTGTTCGGCTGACCAGGCGTGCGTCCTGGCTGCGGTCCTCGGCGCCTCCCAGGCGCTCGGCAATCTGCTTGTCGCCCGGCCGGATTGGGTTGGCGCGCTCGAGCCGGAGGCGCTCAAGTTTCCCCGCCGCAAGCAAGGGCTGCGCAGCGAAATCAACCGCGTGCTGAAGCCGCTCCTGGCGGCGTCCGAGTTTGACGCCGCGCTGACCCGCCTGCGGGAGTTCAAACAGCGCGAGATGCTCCGCATCGCCGCGCGCGACCTGGCTCGGCTGGGCGGGCTTCCCGAGATCGTGCAGGAGATTTCCGACGTGGCGGATGTCTGCCTGGAAGTGGTCTGGCAGGTCTGCCACCGGCAGATGACCGGGCGTTACGGCCAGCCGTGCCACCAGAATCCCGAGGGGCGCTGGCAGCCGACGGCGGGCTGCGTTCTGGGCATGGGCAAGCTTGGCGGACAGGAACTCAATTACAGCTCGGACGTGGACGTGCTATTCGTCTATAGCGAGGAGGGAAGCGTTTTCAAGGAGCTGCCCCGCCAGAGCGAGACACCTCGCCCGGTGCTGACCAACCATCAGTTCTTCAACCGCCTGGCGGAGGCATTCATCGCCGAGGTGAGCCGCATGACGCCGGAAGGCACGCTCTACCGGATTGATCTGCGGCTGCGGCCCGAGGGGGATGCGGGGCCGCTGACCCGTTCGCTCGCCGGCTACGAGAATTACTACGCGCAATGGGGTCAGACCTGGGAGCGGATGATGCTGATCAAGGCGCGCGGCGTGGCGGGAGACGCTGCGCTGGCAGCGGAGTTTCTGGAGATGATCCAGCCCTTCCGCTATCCGCGGTCCATCAACGAGGATGTATTGCTGGAGGTCGTGGCCATGAAAGGCCGCATCGAAAGCGATGTGCTCAAGGGCGACGAGGTGATCCGCAATGTGAAGCTCGGAAGAGGCGGCATCCGCGAGATCGAGTTCGTGGCCCAAACGCTCCAGATGCTGCAGGCCGGGCGGCAGCCGTTCCTCCAGGGCGCCCAAACGCTTCCCTGCCTGGCCAAGCTGGCCCAATACGAGCTGCTCTCGAAGGACGAATCCCGGCAGCTCGCCACGGCCTACGGCTTTCTCCGCGACGTCGAGCACCGCCTGCAAATGGAAGACAACCTGCAGACGCACACCATTCCCGCCGACCAGCCGGCCGGGGAGCGCCTGGCGCGCCTGATGAGCTTCGCCTCGCTCAAGGAGTTTGAAGCGGCGCGCCAGGCCCACACCGGGAATGTGCGCCGCATCTTCGACCGAATGCTGCACGCCGGCAAGGAAGAGAGCCAGGCGATGTCGCCCTTTCCGCGCCAGTTCGAGGGCGCCGAGCCGGAATGGAAGGCACTGCTGGCCCGGCACGCCTTCAAAGACCCGGCAAAGGCCTTCCGTGTCCTGCGCGAGTTTGTCGAGGGACCAGGCTATGTGCACGTCTCGCCCCGCACCAGCGAACTGGCGCACCAACTGTTGCCGCGGCTCTTCGCGCTGTGTCCGGTGGCGGCAGGCAAGATGCCTGCCGCCACAGCGCAGGCCGTGCCGCTTTCTGATCCCGACCGGGTGGTGACGCGGCTCGACAGCTTCATCAGCGCCTACGGGGCGCGGGCGACGCTCTTCGAGCTGTGGCATAGCAACCCGGCCATCTTCGAGTTGCTGGTGCTCCTGTTTGACCGTTCCGAATTCCTGGCCGAGCTGGCCATTCGCACGCCCGACCTGGTGGACGAGTTGGTCGTCAGCGGCCGGTTGCGGCAGCGCAAGTCCGCCGTGGAAACGCTGCGGGATTTGCGCCACGGCCTGGGCGACGAAGACCAACCGCTCTGGCTGCGCCGTTATCACCAGGCCGAGCTGATGCGCATCGGCCTGCGCGATATCCTGGGGCTCGCGGACCCGGAACAGTACCTGGCCGAGCTGTCAGCGCTGGCGGAGGCCTGCCTGCAATACGCCCTGGAGGTCGTGATGCGCAAACACGCGCTCAAGGCTCCGCCCTTTGTCATCATCGGCCTCGGCAAGCTCGGCGGCGCGGAGATTGACTACGGCTCGGACCTCGACGTGGTGTTTGTGGCGGACACCAGCGCGAAGGACCTCCCCAAACTGGCGCGGCTCGCGCTCGAAGTGCTCGAGCTCCTCTCGGCCCGGACCGAGCATGGCGTGGTCTTCCGCATGGACGCCCGCCTGCGGCCTGACGGTGACAAGGGCCTGCTGGTCAACACGCTGAGCGCCTACGAGGATTACTACCGGCAGCGCGCGCAGCTCTGGGAGATTCAATCGCTCACACGCGCGCGGCCGGTGGCCGGAGATTCAGGGCTGGGCGCCCGCTTTCAAACCCTGGCCAACACGCTGACGAACTTCCAGCGCCCCGCTTTGCCGCTGGCGGCCTGCACGCCGGATTGGAAACAGAAGATTCACCAGATGCGGATGCGCATCGAGAAGGAACGCACCCCGGCGGGCAAGGACGACCTCGCCATCAAGACAGGCAGCGGGGGCCTGATGGATGCCGAGTTCATTGCCCAGACGCTCTGCCTGGAGCATGGCTGGCCGGGCGCCAATACCCTGGCCGCGCTGGAGCGCGGGCGTGCCGCCAGCGTGCTGCCCGACGCGGACCAGCTCATCCGCAACTACCGGCAACTGCGGCGCGTCGAAGGCATCCTCCGGCGGTGGAGCTACGAAGGGGAAACGGTTCTGCCCGATGATCCCGCTCCCTACTATCGTGTCTCAGTGCGCTGCGGTTTCCCCACCCCCGATGCCTTTCACCAGGCTCTCGCCGGCTGGCGCCGCGCCATCCGCGAGGTGTATGTGAAAGTGTTTCAGCAAGGTTAGCTGCCGGTCTTTAGTCCATTAAGGCTCCTCACTGACCGTCTGAACCCTGCCCGTGCACCGCCGCATCCGGCCGGCTGGCACTGCGCCTGGCCCGCCCCAACCCGATTCTCCTCACCCAATGCGACCCCGGCAGATATGCCCGCTGGCCAAGATCGGCCCGGACCTGGCCCCGACTTGGCCGTGGAAATTCTCGCCGCCTCCGGATAGCCTTGCCCCATGCTCGGTGAGATCCAAAACCAAATCTCCCTCACCCGCGCAGCGCTCCGTCAGTGCGGGCGCGCCAGAAGCAAATTCTGATCACTTGGAAAGGGCGCTTCACGCCGCCAAATCGTCCGACCAACGCCGGCCCGGGAACAGCGTGGGCTTAACCGTTGATCGCGAATGGCCGGCTTTACATCCGCGAGACGAATTCGCTTTGGGGTTACGATGTGAAGGCCAGGAAGAATCCCCATAAGATCACCAGGAAATTCCGCAGAGCGGCAGTTGGCGGTTCAGGTGCAGTTCAGGAAATGAGTGGACCAGCCCTGAACAGGACGAAGCGGGGGCAAGGCAGGCTGACAATGCTGTTCATGGAAAGACAAAATAACTCGTGACAATACCTCGGGGCTTCTGCTATAAGATGAATTGTCAGCAAGGGTCCGAAGGACCCTGCGAGGACCCTGCGCCTTCGGAGGTCACGCGGGTGGTCGGGCCGCCATCCGCATAAACGGTTTGCCGCGGTAGCCATGAGCCACCATATCGGAAGGGTAAACTGCACAGTGCCGCTTCCATTCGGAAGCGGTTCACTCGTGGCCATTCCGTTAGTCGCCGGACGCGACGTCTGTTTCTCCTGCCCACGGCCTGAAGGCCGCGCGCCGGAGGTCTTGTCTTCCGCCGCCGCGCCGCCGAGGCTCCGGCCTTCAACCCTCAACTCACCACCTGGGCCGGATCGCGCCCTTCCCGGTCCTGCCTGTCTTTTGCTTCGCAGTTCAGATCCCGCACCTTCAATTAACACGGAACCACCCTTATGAAAACCAAGTCTCATCCATCCTGCAGCACGCTGTCTGCCTGCGTCGCCCTGCTGGCGGCGGTTGCCCTTTGCACCACCATAGCCCACGCGCCAGCGCAGGGTGCTGTTGATTTGGACGCAGAATTGCTGACCGCTCAGGTGGTAATACTGCCCCAGCGACGGGTGGCTGGGGGCGGTTTGGGCGGCGCTGACCCAGCGCAGGCGCTGGGCTTCGGTCAGGGTCCGGCCCCAGGCATTGGAGCAGGAGCCGAAGATGGCGCGGGCGCGGCTTTGGGCCGGGGTTTTGGGATCGTGCGGCACGGTCAGGGCGCGGCAGCACTGGCCGAAGGGTGAGGGGTAGAAGATGTGAGAGCCGAGTCTTCCGGTGCGAGGGGAATCGAGGAGTTTCATGGATGATAACCTTTCGTTTGCCGGCCGGGAGCGCCGCCCGGCGGCCAGCCCAACACAGGCCAGCCTCCCGGACTGCCATGCCTCCGCAGCCACGGGGGAAAGGTTACGTCCAGGCCCGATAATCACAAGCACGAACTCCCTGCACGGGCGATTGCGACTGCGACCGGCAGACGCGCCAGGCCAACCACGGCGGCGTGGACTTGAATGCCGAAGCCATCCGAATGTGCCAGCTCAGCCTCTGGGTCAAGAGGAAGCTGCCGCGAAAAGGCGCAAGAGACGCAAAACGGCAGGCCACGGGCGAGTTACTCACCCGGCGCGGCCGACTTGTAGTTGCTCACCACCCTGATTCTCTTCGTGCGACTGTCCTGTGTGCTTTTCTCCCTCTGCGCCTCTTG
>DAOPPX010000154.1:0-9859 GCA_035358715.1 Verrucomicrobiota bacterium | reverse complement strand
TTCTGTCCTAATCGCTTTGCCATACAAGGTGACAATCTATTTCAGGACCGGACCCATCAGTCGGCCGGCGCTCGTTGGTGATCACGCAGCCGCCGCTACGGCTCAAGGTCGGTCACACGGAAATTGTCGAGCCAGACGTTATAGGGGCCCGTGCCACCGCCAGGCACAAACTCAAGGTGTTCGAATACGCCCTTGCCGGTGGCGGGGTCCAACACCCCGTTGCCCAGGTAGAAACTGCGCACGGGCTCAGAGGGAAGAAAGAAGCTCAGCGTGATCCACTGTCCGGCCGGCACCGGGTGACCTTTGGGGGGATCCACGGTGTTGTCGGTCATGCCGCCGACCCATTCAATCGGGCCGCTGGTGCCGCCGTCCGCGCCGATGGCCGCAGTGGTGCCCGTCTCGCGGAAGCCGATGCCCACATAAAGCGCCTTGTCGGCATAAATATCGAACTGCAGAACCTGGTTGGTGCTGATGGTGGGGTTGCGGAGGTTGGGCGCGGCATGGCTGGTCAGGCGCAGCCAGGGGTTGATGGCCCCCGTCTTGAAACTCCACGCGGCCGCAAGCGCTCTGGCGCTGGAATGGCCGGCGGGAAACGCATTGGTGACGCAGGCAAAGTTGGGAGCGGCGTCCAGAAAGCTGTACGTCGAGCCGGAGGCGCTCGGCGGCTGGAACATCACCTGGGCTCCCGCCGCATAGGACTCGAAATCTGTCAGCATCTGCGAGGTGGCCTGGCGCGCGCGGTAGAAGCGTGCGGGGTAGTCCGGGGCCTCCGGGTCAATGAAGGGCAGGGGACCGTTGCTCACTGTGAGGACGGAAACCGGCGTCCAATTCAGGAGGTTAGTGGAGGCAAGGATAAGGTAGCTCTGTCCGGGCAAGCCGGAGAAGAGCAGTTGCACCTGCCCGTTGGTCAGCACTGTGGCCCCGAGGAATTGAACGGCGGGAAGCCCCACCGTTAGGGTAGCCGCAGTGCTAGCCGCCAGGCCGGCCGGGTTGCTGACCAGGACATCGTAGGTTCCGGCATCGGCGGGCTGCACGTTTGCCAGGTGCAGTGAGCTCCCGGTTGCGCCGGCAAGGTTCTTCCCGTTGCGGCGCCACTGGTAGGAAAGCGGGCCGGAGCCGGTTGCGGCAACGCCGAAAGTAGCGCTGGTGCCGGCGCTGGCGGTTTGGTTGGCGGGCGGGGAGGCAATGGCGGGAGGCTGGAGCGCTGGAGCGCTGAGGTCCTCCACGCGCAAGTTGGCGTATAGCACGAAGGAGTCCTTTGCCGGGCTGGCGATGGAATTGAAAGGATCCATGCAGCCGAGCATGATATTGCCATTGGTGAAAGAGGAGGTGTTGGTGCGCTGGGCGATGACAGTGCCATCGAGCAGCCACGCCAGGATGTTGTTGGTCTGACGGAGCTCGACTTCAACCCAGTTCTTGCCTGGCGCGCCGGCGCTCTCGAAGCGCGCCGCCGGGAAAAGGTTCTGATAAATGCTCGCCGTGTTGTTGGAAGCGGTCAGCCCGCTCGTGCCAGCAGCCGTCAGGTCTATCTGGCTTCCGGAGGCGCTCCCCGCATAGGCCCGGTAGTCAGCGGATATGCCGCCCTCGCCGTCCACGCCGAACCACACCCCGTCCGAGGATGAGGCGGAGACTGGAGCCCAGTTTGCCTGCGTGCCAAGGTGGTTGAGGCCGAAGATCGCAAACTCTGTGCTGCCTGAAGCGCCTGCTCCGCCCGCCCCGCCGGGATAGTTGATCCACAAATCGAACTTGAGGGCGAAGTCGTTGCTGAAAGACCGGCCGCGCGGGTAGATGTTCACCGCGGCGGTCGCGGCGATGGTGTCGTTGTTGTTGACGGTGAACTTGAGGGCGCGCGCACAGTCGTCCGGTGAGTTGGGCGCGGGAGGAATCAGGCCGGCAACGCCATTGAAGGCGCAGAACGTAATCCCATGGTCGAAAGCCCAATTCGTGCGGTAGTCGGGAATGCCATTGCCTGCGCCCCAATAAAGGTCCCAGTTTGCCGAGGTGTCGGCGTCCAGACTGTCGGCAAAGAGGACCGGGTGGACGTTGGTGCGCACGCGGAGCAGCGCGAGCCGGCTCGTGGTGGAGCCGGAGCTGTTGGTGACCACTACGCTGTAGCTGCCGGCGTCGGAGGGCTGGGCGTTGCTGAGCAACAGGGTCGAATTGGTCGCGCCCGGAATCGGCGTGCCGTTGAACTGCCAATGGTAGCCGACCGGAGGATTGCCGGCAGCCAGCAGGCGGAACACGGGGCTGCTGCCCGGAAGCACGGTTTGGTTGCGGGGATGACCCAGAATGACGGGGGACAACGGCGCGGTCGTGTAGCGCGGGACGCGGATTACGCCGTCGCTGGTCGCGCCTTCGGCGGGCCCCTCATCGCTCAGGAGCGCCGCGAGGCTGGGATTGGTCAGGACGCTGCTGACCGTGGCGGGGCTGCCGTCCGCGGTCATGGCGTTCTGGACCAGGCGAATCCCGTGGCTGTAGTCGGCGTAGGTCTCCTCGTGCCCGCTGTAAAGCGACTGAATGGGCTGGCCATACTTGGCCGGCGGGGAAATCTGGTGCCAGCCGTAAATCACCACCGGCTTGGTGGGACCAGCGAAGTTCGTGTAGACCTTGGAGGAGATTACCACGTCCTTCTTGTCTCCGCCCACGAGTGCTCCCAGGGGAAACGAGTTGGTGAAGGCGCTCCGCTGGGTGTGGACCATGTAATTGTGCTGAGCAAACACAGGCACGGTAATCATCTCGCCGCTCGCCGGAATGGGGTTCGGCTGCAATTTGACCACCGCATTCGTCCACACTTGGCCGACCATCCTGCGCGTCGGCAGCGTGCAACCGAGCAGGTCACACAATCGCTGGGCCAGCAGCGGCGTCGTCGGCGCCAGAAAGTAGTCGGCATCTGTGCCGATCGCCAGGTAGTCGGGCGCGACGTAGTAGGTGGCCGTGTGGAACGTCCCGCCGATGCTGGCACTCGCAGTCATGGGTACGAGCGACCGCTGAAAATCCGGAACGTTCCCGCTTGCGACTTGCGCGTAGATCCAGTTCTCCCGCTCGGCTTGCGTCATCGGCGTTACGAGCTCGATGAACTGGGAGCCGGTCGGCGCGCCGGAAGGCCGCGCGGGGAGGTTCAAAGTCTGGGAGCCGGCAAGCTTGGCAAAGAACAACAAACCCGCCATCACAACTGGGAGTCTCGGGTTCAAAACGAAGCGTCTGATAAGGTGTGTCTTGCTATGCGCTAATACATAGCAGATTCCCGGCTGGTTTGCGAGCCAAAAAGAGGATCAAAGGACTGGCAATTCTGCGGAATGGAGCTATAGTAACAGCCTAATTGTGGCGTAATGAAGGGATTTGATATGCGGAAGAGGCGGATTCTGGTTGTGGATGACCAGCCGATGGTGTGCGACGCGCTCAAGATGATGCTGGATCTTGACGGTCATGAAGTTAAGGCCGTTTTCAGTGGCGAGGATGCCCTGGCAACACTCCAGCAAGAGCAGTTTGACCTGGTCATCACCGATTTCGAGATGCCTACGATGAAGGGGGACGAACTGGCGGCGTCCATCAAGGCGCGCTCGCCGAAGCAGCCGGTGGTGATGATCACGGCTTATGCGGAAATGTTCCAGGCTTCGCCGAACACGGTGGCAGGCGTTGATTTTATCCTCAACAAACCGTTTCGCCTCGAGAACCTCCGCGACGCCGTTGCGAAAGCGTCGCCCGAGGGACCCAATGGCGAGGCGACCGCCAACTAGGCAGCGCGGACGAACCACGTGGGGGCGCGTCCGTAATGACCCGTCGCGGGGCTTGCGTATTTTTCGCGACTTGCCGGAATGCGCACGCCCGCTAGAGTGACCTCGTATTGATGCGCACAGCGACGCAAACAACAAGCTCCGGCCCGGTATTGGACCGCCCGGCTCTGCTGCCTCGCCCGCGCCAGGTCAGATCATTGAGGCGCGCCATCCTCCGACAGGTCTTTCAGTTTCTGGTGCTCGGAGCCCTCGCTGCAGGCTGCTACCTCTTTATCAGCCACTTCTTCGTTCAGTCGGTCAGGGTCGTGGGGCGCAGCATGGTCCCAACTCTCCAGGATTCTCAGCGCTACCTTCTGAACCGTTGGATCTATCGCTTCCGGCAACCGCACCACAGCGACATAGTGGTCTTGCGCGACCCCATTGACAACGGCTTCTCGGTCAAACGAGTCATCGCCACCCCTGGAGATTCGATCTACTTGAAGGACGGGAGCGTCTATCTCAACGGGTGCAAACTCAATGAGACTTACCTGGTCCCGGGGACTCCCACGTTCAGCGAGCCCAGGCATCCCGAACAGATGATCCTGTGCGGCAAAAACCAGTATTTCCTCCTGGGCGACAATCGCAACAACTCCGTTGACAGCCGCAGGTACGGGCCGGTTTTGCGGGACAATATTCTGGGTCCGATCATCTACTAAACCGGCCGCGCGGCGGCAGCCCTTCCGGAGCAGCAACCGGAGGGAAAGCATGGCAGAAGGAAGCGGCGCCACCCAGCCCCCGCCGCGCGCGAGCGCAAGGCAACGCGCTCGAAAATCCCCTCCAGTTTTAGCTTGCCGGGAATGGCCGCTTGTGCAGACTCTAACCATCCGGCCCGACCTGCTGCAGCGAAGGAATGCTATGACACTCCAGCCCCACAGGCGAGGATGTCCGAACCGGTGAAGACCATGCAGATTTCTGCGTATGCGAATACTCCTTCAACGAAGTGAGAGTGGTCTTTACTATGAAGACATTGACGCGTGGACGACTGACAGGTCGGTGGCGAGGGATTTTGTCAGCTCCACTGCGGCCATGGACTTCTGTGCGGCGAACAAACTTACGGGAGTGCAAATCGTGCTCAGGTTCGATGAGGAGAAGCGCGAGATCGTCTTGCCGGCGATTCTGCCACAGCCAGGAAAGGGCGAGCGCCGCATCCAGGCGCTTTAGCATTCCAATCGGCCGCTGCCTCTCTGAGCCGTAACGATGCAGATGTGTGTCAGCTTCCCCCCCGGCTCTCTCCCCGCGGGCAGAGGGGGGCATTGCCGCCCGCGCCGGAAAAGGCCCATCGTCCAGTGATGGGTCCCGACCGGCCGAGAGCAGTTCCCTCTCCCTGTGGGAGAGGGCTAGGGTGAGGGGGAACTACACGCGCAACTGAATAGACACGGCTTGGCGATTCCGGCCCCACAAGCCTTGGCAGCGCGCAAAGGGGCCATTTCCCCGCCTTGAGCATCGAGGCATGGCAACTGGCTGCTTGCGAAGGAAGCCCCCGCCTTCTAGGCTGTCAACCATGAGCGCGACCACGATTGACGCCACGGCACCCCATGGTATTGCCGGGCTCGGCCAGCGAGTTCTGGATGGCGGCGAGGTCACCCGGGCGGAAGGCGTGTGGCTGTTTGAGCTCGCGCGCAGGGAGGACCTGTTTGCACTGCTGGCCTGGGCGAATCGTATTCGCGAACACTTCAACGGCCGCAAGATTCACCTTTGTTCGATCGTCAATATTAAGGCCGGAGGCTGCCCCGAGGACTGCCGCTTCTGCGCCCAGTCGGCGGTGCATGAGACCAGTTCGCCGCGCCACGGCTTGCTGCAGGCCGAAGTGGTGCGGAATGCGGCGCGCGAGGCACGGGCCAATGGAGTCGCGGCGCTCGGCCTGGTGGCGGCGTGGCGCGACTTGCGGGAAGGTCCCGCCCTCGACCAGGTGTGCGCGCGCCTGGCAGACCTGAAGGAAGCCGGCCAGGTGCGGCCGGATGCCTCGCTGGGAATGATCCGCAGCCAGAAGGTCGCTGACCGCCTCAAAGCGGCCGGTTGCGAGTGCTACAACCACAACCTGGAAACATCGCGCGGGTTCTTCCCGCGGGTCTGCACGACGCACAGCTACGAGGACCGCTTGCAGACAATCCAGCATCTGAAGCAGGCCGGCATCAGCATTTGTTCCGGGGGGATACTGGGCATGGGCGAGACCCGCCAGGACCGCTGCGACCTGGCCTTCGCGTTGAAAGAACTCGGCGCGCACACCGTGCCCCTGAACTTTCTCAACCCCATTGCGGGCACGCCATTCGCCGGGTTGCAGCCGCTGGCCCCGTTGGCAATCCTCCAGACGATCGCCTGCTTCAGGTTCATCCTCCCGCGGCAGGAAATCACCGTGGCCGGGGGACGGACCGTGAACCTGCGCGACCTGCAGAGCCTGATCTTTATGGCCGGCGCCAGCGCCCTCATGGTCGGTAACTACCTCACCACGCCCAACCAACCTGTCCAGAAGGACCTGCAAATGCTGAAGGACCTGGGCCTGGACCCGAGATAAGGCTCGCGCGAACCCTCCAGCCAGCCCGCTCCACCCGGCGCCTGCAGCCGCGCGCCCGGCTCGGTGGGCAACTCGAAACTGCCGGCCTTCCCTGCGGTCCCCCCACTTGCCAGGCGAGAATTGACTTTGCCGGCTCTCGGGGTAATTCTCGGGCCATGTATCTTCGCAATCGGGCACTTGGCTTATTGCTGTTGCTCGCGGTCACGCCCTCTGTGTCCTGTCCCGCGGCGGAAGTGCCGAGCGGGTTCACCTCCATCTTCAACGGCAAGGACTTGACCGGTTGGGAAGGTCTGCCGGGGGCGTGGGGCGTCGTGGACGGCGCGCTCACGGCGGAGAGCACCCCGGAGAAGCCCTGCAAACAAGCACACTACCTGATGTGGCGCGGCGGCAAGCCCGGAGATTTCGAGCTGCGCCTGGACTTCCGTCTGCAAGGGGCTGGCGGCAACTCCGGCATCCAGTTCCGCAGCCGGGAGGTTCCCGGCTGGGATACCTCCGGCTACCAGGCAGACATCGAAAACGGCGAGCAATGGACTGGGTGCCTTTTCGAGCATACCCGCGGCGGCGTGGCGATGCGGGGCGAGAAGGTTGTCATTGATAAGGACGGCAAGAAGAGCGTCACGCCCATAACCGTTTCCGACAAGGTGCGAAAACTCATGGCCGGCAATGGCGCCGGGGGGAAGGGGCTTTCCCTTAGCGCTGCCTTGCTCCGGCAAGTTAAGATGGGCGAGTGGAACTCCTACACTATTACAGCGTGCGGACCCGATATCACCTTGAAGATTAATGACGTGCTTATGTGCCAGGTGACGGATCACCAGGCGGGCAGGGCCGCCAGGGACGGCGTCATTGCCCTCCAAATGCACCCCGGTCCGCCGATGAAGATCCAGTTCAAGAACCTCCGAATCAAGTTGCTCAGTTCCAAGTCCAATAGTTGATTGCCGCTCCGCGACCCGCAACCCGGATATAACTCCTATATGAATACCTGCCGAGAGAAGTCCTCCTCCCTCAACAGACGCGAATTCCTCCGTCGTTCGGCTGCCGCCCTCGCCCTTGGCTTTCCGATGATTGTCAGTCCGGGTGTGCTCGGCGCGCCGCGCCGCCCCGGGCCGAACGACCGGCTCCGGGTCGGCTTCATCGGGATGGGCGGCCGCGCACGCTGGATTCTGAAGAACGAGGCCCTGCCCGGCGCGGACGTGATTGCCGCCGCCGATTGTCACCTTGGCCGCGTCAACGAAGCCGCCCAGCAGGTGGCGGGGGGCGACAAGTGGCATAAGTATCAGCATTACCTCGAGATGCTCGATAAGGAGAAACTCGACGCGGTGTTTGTCGAGACCACCACCCATGCCCGCGTGCTGATTTGCATCCATGCGATGCAGGCCGGCTGTGACACCTACGTGGAGAAACCCCAGAGCCTCACGCTGGCCGAAGGCCGCGTCCTGGTCAAAGCCGCCCGCAAGTACAAGCGAATCGTGCAGACCGGCTCTCAGCAGCGCTCGATGCCCATTAACGTCCACGCCAGCCGACTCGTCCGCGAAGGCGCCATCGGCAAGGTACACACTGTTATCACCTGCAACTTCGCTCCGGGCCGCGTCTGGAAACCGCGCGATACGCCCGATGACCTCCCCGCGGACCTGGATTGGAATCAATGGTGCAACCAGACCGAGCTCCGGCCTTTCTACCTCGAGTTGCTTAATAGCTGGGGCGAATTCGTACAGTTCGACGGCGGCGGCCAGTGCTGGGGAGTCACCGGTTGGGGCACGCACAGCCTCGACCAGGTCCAATGCGCCCTCGGCACGGATGATACCGGCCCGGTCGAAATCTGGCCCGAAGAGCAGGGCCCCCGCTGCAAACTAACCATGCGCTACGCCAATGGCGTCCTGCTCAAACTGGAGGGAGCCAATCGCGGCATGGAGGACCTGGGCGCCATCTTTGTCGGTGACAAGGGTCGCATCGAGATTCTCCGGGGAGATTATACCGCCGACCCGCCGGAACTGCGTCAGAACGCGCCGCCGGTTACTCCGCAGGGACCCAAGGAGTCCATTCCCCACATCGAGAACTTCTTTAACTGCATGCGGACGCGCAAGCCGACCAACGCCGACGCTGAGACCGGGCACCGCGCCACAACGCTGTGCCATCTCGTCAATATCTCTCGCATGGTCCAGCGCAGGCTCCGCTGGAATCCCAGGAAAGAGCAATTCGTCGGCGATGACGAGGCAAACAAGCTGCTCTCGCGCCCGCGCCGGAAAGGCTTCGAGTTGCCCAGAATTTGACCGCATGAAGCGCGCTGGTTCATCCAAGTTGGGCCGCCGCCATTTCCTTGCCCTGGCAGGCAGCACCGCCGCCTTCTCCATTTTGGGCCTGGCAGCCCCGCCCGCATGGGCGGCGGCCCGCAAAGGGCGCCTCAAACAAGCGGTGTGCCGGGGCGTGTTCAAAGGCGCCGACCTCGATCTCGATGGGCAATGCCGCGAAGCGGCCCGGTTGGGGGCGCTCGGCATTGACCTGGTCGGGCCGGATGCGTTCCCTGTCCTCAAGAAGCATGGGCTGGTTCCCACGATGGTCCCCGGCGGCACCAGCATCAAGGCGGGCATCAACGACAAGAAGAACCATACCGACATCGAGCCGAAGATGCGGGAGGCGATCAAGGCCGCCGCGGCAGCCGGCGCGCCCAACGTGATTGTGCTGGCTGGCGACCGGAAGGGGTTGACCGACGAGGAGGGGCTCGATAATTGCGTGCTCTTCTTAAACCGCATCAAGGGCCTCGCCGAGGAGAAGGCGGTTACCGTGTGCATGGAACTGCTCAACAGCAAGGTCAACCACCCGGGCTATATGTGTGATCACACCGCCTGGGGCGTGGAGATGTGCCAGCGGGTGAACTCACCTCGGGTAAAGCTGCTGTATGACATCTACCACATGCAAATCATGGAGGGGGATGTCATTCGCACCATTCGGCAGAACATTGGGCACATCGGCCATTTCCATACCGCCGGCAATCCGGGCCGCCACGAGTTCAATGCCGCGCAGGAGTTGAACTACCAGGGCATCTGCAAGGCAATCGCGGACCTGGGTTACCAGGGGTACCTGGCGCACGAATACACGCCCACCAAAGACCCCCTCAAAACCCTCGACGCGATGATGGCCATCTGCGAGGTGTGAACCTCAGGCAGCAGTCAGGCGCGGAGCGCAACGAGGCGCGCGCAGCTCACCCCGCGTGAAAGGCAAGTCCTTCGGGCCAGCAATAGCGTCAGGCGAACATTAAGCCCGAACTCCTTGGATACCCAGCCACCCCAGCCTCCGCAGCGCCCCCAATAAGCCGTGTACAAGGGGTGTACCAAGGATGCTCACCGGGTGCCCACGCTCCAGCCC
The DNA here is from genome assembly GCA_035358715.1 of Verrucomicrobiota bacterium. GTDB lineage: Bacteria > Verrucomicrobiota > Verrucomicrobiia > Limisphaerales > UBA8199 > UBA8199. The sequence continues at coordinate 214 of DAOPPX010000154.1, read as the reverse complement.
GTCGTGCTCCTGCCGTGCATCCCCTGTGCTCCCCTTGTACACGCTTCGGCCAAGCGGCGAAATGACCTTGGCGGGGGCGGAGGCGGTCTCCGGGGCGGACGGGGCTTTGGACTTCGCAACTCTTGTCTTTCCAGTGGGTTGCTGGATGACAGGCTCAGGCGGAGGCGGGACAATCGCGCTGTGCGACCATTCCTGGCCTTTCCAGCCGTTCTTT
>DAOPPX010000153.1:0-9907 GCA_035358715.1 Verrucomicrobiota bacterium | reverse complement strand
GGGACGAACTCTGGGGGAGCACCTAAAACCCGGTGGTAGTGGCAAGATGCGCTCACCGGGAAGCCGTTCTGGACCAACAATTCAAGCAGGTGCTCGGCGTGGTCTTTGGCCCCTACCGCCTCGTCATTAAGCCACGCAGCCTCCGCGACCTCTTGCGCCGTCAACCCATCGCGGAGATTGTCCGGCAGGCTCAGCACCCAGAGCAGCAGCGTTTGCAGGATGGCCTTGCACTGGTCGCGTTCCTCCGGCCCGACATCGAGTTCGGGCAGTTGCTCGATTGCGCCTTGGAGGTTCTGGTAGGCGTCCTTGTAGTGCTCGTGGTTCAGCCCCTTGTGCAACTCGTCCGTGTTGATGATGTCGGCGAGGGTGATGAGGCGTTTGCCCTTGAGTAACTTTCCGTCCGAAAGCGTTTGCCACGCCATGCGGATCGCGGAACGGGCCGTGGGCAGGTTGTGCTTCTCGGCGTTCTGCGTGATGCGGCGCATCACATCGAAACAGCGCGGCTGGAACGGAAAAATGCTGGTGAACGCGTCGAGGCTGATGTTCGCCTGCTTGATGAATTTGTACTCCTTCCGGCAGTAATCGTAGTAGTCCTTGATGTCGGTCGCCGCCCCCTTGTTCAATTCGCGGGAGCGGAAAGTGACGATTTCGCCGAAGTCGCCCTTGTTCTTGTCGGCGAGCAGGTATAATGGCACGAAGCGGTCGCCCTCGCCGCCGCCCGACAGCTTCTGCGGCATGTCGCCTTGGCTGGCGATGATGGTAATGATGTTCAGGTGCTGCGTCGGCAGGACGTAAGCGAGTGTTTCGAGCACTTCCTCGTCCTCGGCGTACGCGGCGGTGCCGGGCGGGTGCCGGTCCTGCCACGACCGAAATTCGTCCACTACGAACACGATGCCCTCGTAGCCGCCCAGCTTGGTGATCTGCTCGTAAATGTAAGCGAACCGCTCCTTGAACTTGCCGCGCAACCGGCCCTGTGGAAGTTTGGACCGCTCTAACTCCTGCCCGAACTTCTTCGGGCCGTTCTTCGAGCGGTAGTGCTCTGGCGAGCACTTGTGCTCCTTCTCGAAGAAAAACCGGACGCCCGCCTTCTCCGCATCCGTAGCCTCGTGGCTGTACCAGTGATCGGCCAATTCCGGGCTGGTGACCTTAATCTGCGCGTCCAGAGCCGGGGCAAATTCCTTGATGCTTTTGCGGATTTCTTCCTCGAATACGCGCATCAGGCTGTCCCCGTCACCGGACTGCCCCATGCCGCGCAGGGAAAACGCTACCGGGAACCATTTCTTTTTCGAGATCGCCCCGGCATAATCCTTTCGCAACTCATCGTCGCGAAGCTGATCCCAGACCTTGGCTTCCTGCCAGACCAGCAGGTCAACCAAAGCGCCAAGGAAATGCGTTTTGCCCGCGCCATATTCGGCTTGGACCCAGAAGCCCTGTCCCTTGTCATTGACCACGCAGTCGAAGATGCGCTTGAAGTGGGCACGCAGGGAGGCGGTGAACAAGTACTCGGAAACCGTCTGGGCGGCCTTTTCCTTCTGGATGATGTCGGTCAGCGACGGCGTTGTCTCCGGCTCCGGCTTGGTCGTGATGATTTTTCCTAGTTCGCGCATGGGATTCAGCCTCCGTAAACCTCCTTCACCATCCCCGGCTCGTTAAAATAATTGAGCAACCGCTTGGTGTCGCATTTCACTTCGTCCGGCCAATCGGTCCTTTCGACGGTGCCCTCCAGCAGCAACGCGACGACGGTGTGCGAACCGACAAACCAGTCATAAAAATCTTTCAGGCCGACCTTGTAGCGGGCCAGCAAACCGATGGATTTGACGACCAGAACCGTGCGGTTGTCCGGCCCTTTGGGAATGGCTCGCAGCCGCTGGCACAGTTGCCCGTGGATGGCGTCCTTGGTGGTGTCGTCATCCGGCGGCAGGCTGTCCGGCTGGAACAGGTCGAGCAGATCGAGCACGACATGCTTGGCTGAACCGAGTGCGCCGATGAGGGACTTTTCAGTGCCAAGCCAGACCAAGACCTCCTTGTCCCACGTCCGCTGTTTCACCAGCGCTTTTAGGTCGGCTTCCCCTTTCACAGCCGCACTTTCCTTTCCAGCAGTTCTTCCAGCGTGAAACAGGTGGTCACCTGCTCCAGTTGGTCGGCAACGATGTACTTGCCCACCACGCCAGCGGCGTCCGCCTCGCGCAGGATGTTGCGCGCGGTGTCCTCGGACTTGTAACCGAGGAACTTCCAGAATGGATTGGTAAATAGGTGCCGCAACTCGACAGTGCGCACGGCCTTGGCCGCAAACAGGTGATGCAGCAGAATCAGAAACGAGGTCTTCTGCGGCACGACGGGCGTCAACCGGTCAGGTTTGCCCTTGGCGCGTTCGAGGAAACCGAGCTTCTTGAGGTTGATTTTCAGCTTCTGCCGGGTCTTCTCCGGCGGAGCCTCGCCAAACAGGTCGGTGAGGAATTTGTCGAAGTAGGTTGCCGGGATCGTGATGCCGTTTTGCAGCGGAAACAGGGATTCCGCCACGCTTGCCCCCATGATGTTCTCTTGCTCCAAAAACGACCAGCGCAGTAGGTCGATCAGGACCGCGTTGTCCTGATATGCAACCCACACCCCGCGAAGCAACCCGTCAATGCCGTCAGGAAAAAACCACCGAGCAATGGACTGGGCGTACCGGCGGCGCGTCTCCATGCTGTTTTGACCCAGATTCTTGACCAGTGCTTCCTGAAGCTGCGCCAGATTCTGGCAATCAACCGCCAGCTTGACCGCAAGCAAACCCTCGGCAATCAGCACGTCTTGGATGGCTTTCTTAACGACCGATGTGGGCCGCGCCGGGGGAGGGGGAGACTGCCCGGCTAAAGCCAGTTCTGACTGAACGCTGGGTTTGGGGCCAGCGGCGGCAGCGGGTACAGGCTCTGCATGGCCGCAGTCCTGATCCCCTTCGGGCATCAAGGCCATCGGCGGCGGCGGCGTTCCCTGAGCCGAACTCCCGCTGTGCGTATGACTCGATAATTCCATGAAAGTGAAGCCGCGCCGTCTTGCCCGACGGAACGATTCGGTTGCTGAGCCTACAAATTATGCTGACCCGGAGCAAGGAATGTAAACAGCCAGAGATTGGTCACCTTCAGAAGTCTGCGGCGGTCAGATTGAAGGCTGACGGGCCGGAACCGAAGCGACACGGGCAAAGGTTGGAACCGCCATGCCACCGTGGTTTGCATACGCCCAGTCACCCATTTGTCAGTTCGCGGGCCGCCGGGCGGCTGGCCTCAACGGGCGTCGCCCCGGAGCAGGTTGTATCGCGGCACCCCCACAAGCCGCCTCGCGGGAGCGTAACGTTGACGAGCTTTTCGCTTGGCTACATGCTCTTACTCGCGACCAAACTACGCCGGTTGATGAAGAAATGCCCATGAAACTGCCGGATTCCATCTCGGAACGTCGTCGCGACATCATTGACGACGCGGAAGGTTTGCTGCTCCGTTTAAGAGCCTGCCTCAAGAACAACTAGAACAGGACAAAACCATGCCATTCCATTACGAACAGAATCCCCGACTGAGCTTTGACAGTTTTGCCAGCCTATGCGACTCCGCTGAAAAGGAGAAGCAGTCGCTCGAACGGCGGTCGCTCCGCGAGCTTCTGCACCGGGGCGCACGCTTCTACGACGATCACTCCTTCGGTCACCCGGGCGAGGGGTTGCAGTTTAACGAGGAAGGGCTGCACTCGTTTTGCAGGCTGATGCGTGTGCCATTCGCGTTGACGACCGGCATCGAGCGTGCCGGGTTATCCACCGACTTGCTCAACGATGTCTTGGGCCGGAACACGATCCAGCAAGAACTGGGGAACCACGACCTAGTGACGGACACCCGGACGGGCTTGATCGTTGGCGTGGTGTCTTGCTCCTACGTCACCTACAGCAACCGCGATCTGTTGGACGACCTCGACGGCTTGGTGAAACGTTCCGGCAAGGACGGAAGGCCGAGGCTCAATTTCGAGAGCGGCCACATGTTGAACACCAAACTGCGTGTCCGATTCCGCACGGAATTACAGGCGGGTGTCGTTCGTGGGCGTGGAGGTACAGCGGACGACAAAACCATCATCGGCTTTCAGTTCGTGAACAGCATGACCGGAGACACCGCCATCCGCATCGACTTCTACTTGCACCGGCTCATTTGCGCCAACGGCATCATTGCGCCCGTCAGCCAGACGGAGAATGTGGTTTTCCACTCAGGCCGGGAGGCGAACTTCTTGAACCGACTGGATCGTCGGTTTCATGCCGTCACACGCAGTATCGACAATGCGGTAAAGCAATGGCAGCGACTGGCGACCATTGATTTTAATCCTCAGCTTCTCGCCAAGGCTGGGTTCACGTCCGACATCCTTGACCTCTGCGGCGAACAGCGCGATGAACTTCGGAAGGTGGGCAGCGACCTCAAGCTACCCGAAGACATGCCACGCGAAGAAAAGCGGCTACGCCGGGAAACCGCCGTGATTGACGCGATCCCAAAACGCCTCGCCACTGGCGGCTCAGCCCGTGTATTCCAATCCTATTGGCGGGACAACAAGACCCTGTTCGATTTCGTGAACCTGTTCACGGAGCGGGCCAAAGAATGCGACGACCTCGCCCGCCGAATTGAAATGGAGGAAAGTGCCGGACTGCTAGCTGACCGCCTGTTCAAGCACCGCCAAAAACTCGGTTCTAATTGAACAATCCGCCACAATAACCTCCAAGAAGCGTTTGGCAGCGGGCTAATCGTTGCCGACACCGGGGCTGTGTTCCCCTTAACGGGCGTCACCCCGGAGCGGGTTGGACTGCCCCAGCGCCTTGAGCATTTCCTTCAACTGCTCCGGCAGCAGCCGCTCGCCCTCGGCCTCCAAGTGCTCAAAGTTCGGATATTCCGCAATGGGCGCTTCGACCGTGCTGGAACCGCCCGGCGCTTCCCCCGCCGCGTCCTTCAACGCGCCAAGAAACCCAGCCAGCATCGCGCTTTGCTCGCTGACCTCCTTGGTCAACCGGTCCAAGCTGCGCGTCTCCCAGAATTCACCCTCGTCGCTCACCTTGGCCAGAATGCCGAGCCTATGGGCCTCGTCCAAGAGCGCGACCACTCCCAAGTGGCAGCGCAGGAAATTGGGCAGGCCGCCGCAGCGCGGGTCGCTGGCGTAGTGCGTTTTGCAGAAGGAATCCCATGACCAGCCCTTCAGCTTGGTCTTGTGTTTCCCAAATCCGGGGTCCGAAACCTCACCGGGATACTGGCACAGCCCGAAGTTGGCCGGTTCGCAGCCTTGGCCCGGCTTTGTGCTGAAGGCAATGACGTGCTGAGGCCGGACATCCATATCCCGCCTGACCCCGCGCCGTCGCTCTGCCGGTGTCACGGGCAGCGAGATGAAGGTGCCTGCCTGAATGAGCAGCCAGCGGCAGGGGTCAGTCTCAGGCCGCCGCTTCCAGTCGCATTCATCGCCCCGGAACTCGACCAGATCGCCCACATGCTGGAAGGGCAGGTCCAGCGCCGCCTGCCGAAGCTGCTGGATGAGCTTACGGGCGTGCGCTTCGTCGCCCGTGGTCGCCAGTTGGTAATGGATCGTCAGGCCCATATCATGCTGGGTCAAATCCCCTCGACAACCTCGACCGGCTGCTTGCGCACCGACTTTCCCTTCGCCAGCTTGATTTCGGTCTGGGGCAAGACCCAAACCGGGCGCGACACCCCCGCGAGCACGGCGAAGCCCGTGCGAACTTTATGCCGCTGCAACACGCTTTCGATCTCCACCGGCAACTGGGTTTGAAGCCATTGACCCTCGCTGGCCATGTGGTTGCAGGCGGGGTCTTCACAAATCCGCTCGGCGACGGCTTCCTGCAAGTATTCCCGGCTGAAGGCAAGCAGTCCGGCCTCCTTCTTCCCATGCACACTGTGTACCGGGTAAAGCCAAACACGGGGGCTGGACAGGAGCGCCTGCTTGACCGCCTCGGCAATCCGATTACGAACAACCTTCGGATCGGAGGCTGCCGCTCCCACCGGTTTCGGCGGTTTGGCCGAGGGCTGGCAGACGCTTTCAAAATTGTACACCCGCGCAGGCAGCACGAACGGCTGGCTGGGGGCGCTCCAGAAATAGCAGTTGCCGCGAATCGGTTCGCTCCGGATGAAACCCAAGATTTCGTCGCTGAAATAGGCATTGTGCCGTTTCAGCGTTTGCAGATCGTTTTCGTTGAGCAGGTGCAGCACGAAGAAGTTGTCGCCTTGGCTGATGATCTGGTCGGAGATGGAACTGGGCTGCTGCGTCACCAGCACGCAGCCCAACCCGTATTTGCGGCCTTCCTTGACCCAGCGCACGAACACGTTCCGGTCGTCAAGGGTGCGGTCCCCCAGCATCGTCTGGGCTTCCTCCAGCACCGCGAGGCAGCGCACGGTCTGCCCCGCCTTCCGATCCGTCAGATGCCGCACGTTGTTCTGGAAGATGCGCCGCAGCAACATGCCGGTGATGGCCAGCCCGTCCTCGCCGCCCAAGAGTGAAACATCAGCGATGACAACGCGATTCTGCTTCAGTTCCTGAATGATGTTCTTGCCCAGCGTCGCGCCCGCCCGGTGCAGCCGCTTGATCGGCGGGACAAGGTTGTTCTTGATGGCTGCGAGGCTGACATCGTTCTGCTGCTGCCGACCCTGCTGCGGCCTGTAGGAAAGCAACTCCGCCATCTTCCGGTCCTCAGTGGCGAAGCCGTCCTTGGCCAGCAGGGCCACAAGCTCCTTCCAGCGGTCCCAGTCCTGACTCCGCAGCAGATTGGCGAAGACCGAATCCTGTTTCTCCTGCGTAATGAAACCGGCCACGATGTCCTGCGGCGGGAAGTGCCCGAAGTCCACGTACATATTGCCTTTGACCACATCGGCGTGCTGCGGTTCCACCGTGCGGTTGGTGTAGAGCGAAATCCGGTCGCGGAGCGCGGGCACGTTGACCAGCCCCGGACGACCGTGAGCGTCGGGCAGGGCGTATTCGCCTTCGGGATCGAAGATCAACAGGCCGACATCCGGCGGGGAAGAATAAAGCTTCGACATCAGGTACTTGATGAGATTGCTCTTGCCATAGCCCGCCCGCGCAAAGACGAAGCTGCGCCTGCCCTTGAGCCGCTCCACGCTGAAACGCACCGGGACCGTCTTGAGTTGGCGCTGGCCGTAAACCAAATGCCCCAGCGGCGTGGCGGTCGGATCGTCTTCGAGGCCGACGTTGCACAGGAACGCTAGCGCCGCATCCGACGGCACCCGCACCTTGCTGCCCAGCGTCGCAAAGGCCCGCTCGCCCACGGAGAACTTGAACTTGTCGTCTTTGGCTTGGATGTGCAGGTGCCCCAGCAACTGCATCTTCAGATTGTAGCGGAGCATCTGCCGCATGAGCGGAGCGGGCACCTTGTCCTCGGTCTTGGCCAGATCAACAAGGTAGGCGTCGCCGCGATCCGTCACAAGTTGCCCGGCGGCGTGGTAGCGGCTGACGCGCCCCACCAGCGCCTCGTTGGCGCTCAACTCGACCAGCAAGAACTCGCCAAAGCCCGGCAGCCCGCGTTCCTGATGCGGAACGACGACCTCGACTTCCAGTTGGTGCGGCAGGGGCGAGAAACCCTTTAACAGGCCCACCGCCGGGGTGTTCGCGTACAATTCAGTGTTCATGTTGTTCATCGCCTTCCATCGCCTCGACCAGTTGCTTGCCCAGCAGCCTCAGTTGCCGTGCCGTCCGGGCCACGGCAGGATCGCGCTCGGCGACCTGTTGGAGCAGCAGGGACTCCAGCATCTCGATCTCCAAGCCGCCCATGTGGGCGTGTTCATGCGCCTGAACCAGCGCCTGCGGATAGCCGCGCAGCGGGAAGCTCGCGTGCGCCGAGTCGGCCAGCAGCGACATGGCCTCGCCGACGCGCTCCGCCTGCCACTCTGCGATGTCCACGGGCATCAGCGGCACCCCTTCACCCCGGTCCAGCCGGGCAACGTGCAGCCGCCCCATCGCCCGGCTGCCGATCCAGCGGTACTGCGCGGGCGCAGCTTCCCGCTCCAGTTCAGCGGGCACGGGCAGATAGGCAGGCTCGCCGCTGCTGAAGCTTTCGCTCAACCCCAGAGCCACCGACAGGTAACTCAGCACTCGCGACCGCTTGGCGACCCCGGCCAGCAGGTGGCCGTGCTTGGTGGTCAGCTTCTCGAACTTCTCGCGCAGCCGCTGAAAGACTGCATCGGTCAGCAGAACGCTTCGCAGCAGGCCGTCGCGGATCAACAGCTTTACCGGCGGCTGGCTGGCGAGTTTCAGGAGCGCCGCCCACTCCATCAGTTCCCGCAGCATCGACAGCAACTGGCTGCGCTGGAAATCAGAGCGGGGCAGCAACTCATCCCAGTCCAGTTCGAGGTACTTGATGAACCGCTGGAGCCGCTCGTTGGACTGAAAGAAGAAGCGCAGGATTTCCTCCGGCGTCAGCGACTGGGCAATGAAGTCCTCGAAGTAGATTTCGCCCAGACTGTCGGCGACCCGCACCACCTGCAACTGCATGGGTTCGAGGCTGAGCTTGTTCTCTCCCCCATCGGTCGCCACCGTGGCCACCACGGTCATTTGGTCGCTAAACCGGTCGGCATACGCCGGGAAGTACTCCGCAGGCGCAATGTCGCTGATGTCGGTGTTGTCACCCCACTCCACCAGCGCGAAGTTGGCAATCTGGTTGACCTCCGACTTGTCGGTGATGTCCACAGTCTTCAGGTAGTTCTTGGGGAACAGGTGATGTTTTTCGATGGCCGCCCGGTTAGCTTTGAGGGCCGGATCGAGAAGCTCCGACACCTTCATTTTCGAGAACAGCACGCGGGCGTCGAGCAGGCTCAAAGCCGCCTGATACGCGAACAGGGACGGACTGCGGGCCGAAGACGTGGCCAGATCGTTTGGAAGTGTGATATTCCAGAAATCCTCGGTCAGCGTATCCTTGATGATCTGGTTCATCATGGCGATAAACCCCGCCGCGTCCTTTACCGCCCGCAGGCGATTCAGGTCTTGCTCCATATCTGACTCCGGCGACGACGAGTAGCGCGATGTCAAGCTGGCCATGAAGAACCAGCGGGCAATGATGTTGCGCAGTTCGTACGGATCGACGCCGAAGTGCTTCCGTCCGATGAGGAAGAAGACGTAGGCGTACATAATCGCGGTCTTCGAGCTAATCATGTCGCTGCTTCGGTATCCGGCCCGCACCAGCACTTTAAGGAATTCATGCCAGTTTTGCAGGTTCAGCGCGTACGCCTGTGATTCCTTGAGGACGTTGAACTGCTCCACGCGCCGCTCGTCGGAAAAGACGCCGGTGTCCAAGTCTTTTCCCCTCAGAATCGAGTACACGTGCTGCAACCGCGCCCGGCGGAAGCCCAAGCCCACCGATGCCCGCAGCAACTGATCCGGTTCCGGGTTGATGAAATGGTTGAATGGCGACGCCTGCCCGGTAGACGGATGCCGTGCATCGCGGCAGAAGTGCTCCAACTCTGTCCGCCCTTCATCCCAGAACACGGACATGAGCGTGAGGATGAAGTCCGCCTGATTGAGCGTGACGCCCTTGCTGTTAATCCGCACGAAGACATCGGCGACCATTTCTTCGCTCATCGTGGATGAAAGCTCCAAAGCGACAAAAGGATAGCTGGTCAGGCCGTGTAACTTTGTGATGGCCTCCGCCAACTGGTTCTTTTCCGCATCCGTGACTTCCCGATGGCCACTCAAATCACCGATAAACTTCGTGATGAACTCGTAGGAACCGTGAGCGACCCACAACTGCGAAATGTCGGGGATGAACTCCGGGTCACGCCTTGTCGTCGCGTCAGCCACTTGAAACATCGCGTCACGCGGACGGAAGGCGATGTAGATGCGCTGTGACGTATACCCCAAACCTTAGCCTTGTGAACAGGAAAGGCATCAATTGGTGAGGAAGGTA
>DAOPPX010000152.1:0-9940 GCA_035358715.1 Verrucomicrobiota bacterium | reverse complement strand
AACGCTCCTTCCAACCCGCATTAAGGCTTACTGCTTTTCTTGAATCAGCCGTGGGCGTTGTCCGGTCCGTGGGGTGAACACCCCAATTGCGCCCCGACAGGCATGCCCGACGGTCTCTATTATGTTCAGGACAGCGCATTCAGTTATCAGCCTTTCGCTCATGTTGATCCTGCTCCCCGGCTGCGCTTCGCATTCGCCGGACACCGCCACGTCCGCTGCCGGCCAGCTTCGGCGCCTGGGGGATCATTCAATGGCGATTACCGCGGCCTCGGTTCAGGCCCAGAAGGCATTCGACCGCGGGCTAACCCTCGCGTACGCCTTCGCCCATTATGCGGCGGAGCAGGAGTTCCGGCGCGCGCTCCGGGCGGACCCGGATTGCGCGATGGCGTGGTGGGGCATTGCGCTGGTCAATGGACCGCATATCAATTTTCCCGTGGTCACGCCGGAACGCGCCGCCACCGCGTGGGAGGCGCTTAGCCAGGCCAGGGCTCGGGCCGCCGGCGCCACTGCGCTCGAACAGGGCCTCATCAGCGCGCTCGCGGAGCGTTATGGCAACCCGCAGCCCGAGAACCGCCGGCCGCTGGACGAGGCCTACGCCCAGGCCATGCGCCAGGTCCGGAGCGCCTATCCGGACAACGCGGACGTTGCGACCCTCTTCGCCGAGGCGGTGATGGACCTGCACCCCTGGGATTTGTGGCGGAAAGATGGCCCGCAGCCGTGGACGCCGGAGATTGTGGCCACGATCGAGCACGCGCTCGCGCTCAATCCCCGCCACCCCGGCGCCAACCATCTCTACATCCATGCGGTCGAAGCCTCGCCCAATCCGGAAAAGGCCATCGCGGCGGCCGACCGGTTGCGGACGCTGGTCCCCGACTCCAGCCACCTGGTCCACATGCCAGCGCACATCTACGCTCGCGTCGCCCGATGGGATGATGCCGCTGCCGCCAACCGCGCCGCCATGAAGGCGGATGCGGTCTATCGCGCCGCTTATCCGCGCCCCGGCTTCTACGCTCTTTACATGGCCCATAACACGCACTTTCTGGGGTTTGTGGCGATGATGCAGGGGCAGAGGGACCTGGCGCTTGAGTGCGCCCGCACGATGGTGGCAGACATCCCCGCGGACTTTTTGAGGGAGTATGCGCCGGTAGTGGATGGTTTTCTGATCTTCCCGTCCAAGGTGCTGATGCGCTTTGGGCGATGGGAGGCGTTGCTTGCCGAGCCGGAGCCGCCGCCCCAGGCGCCATTGTCGCGCGCGCTTTGGCATTTTACCCGCACCAGCGCCCTGATCACCCTTGAACGCATTGAGGAAGCCCGCGCGGAGAAGGCCGCTTTTGAGAAAGCAGCCGCCGCCGTGCCGCCGGGCTGGCAGTTCGGCCAGAATTATGCCACCAATCTCCTGGCGATTGCCCGGAACGTGCTGGCGGGTGAGATGTTTGCCCAGGCCGGCCAACTCGACGCGGCTGTTGCCAGCCTGCAGGAGGCGGTGAAGGTAGAGGACGATTTGCTGTACGACGAGCCACCGGATTGGATCCAACCTGTGCGGCATACCTTGGGAGCGGTGCTCTTGCGCGCCGGCCGGGCATCCGAGGCCGCACAGGTGTACCGCGAGGACCTGCAGCGCTATCCCGAGAACGGCTGGGCGCTGATGGGTCTGCGCGACGCCCTCGTCCGCGAAGGCAAACCTGACATCGCCAGGAGCGTGGACGCGCGTTTCAGGAAGGCCTGGGCCAGTGCCGACGTGAAGCCCACCTCAACCTGCTATTGTCAGGCCGGCAAGTGACTCACCTCCGGCAAAGCTGGAGGTTGAGGCGGCACGCGAGGAGGCAACTGAGCTTGCCAGGCGCGCCGGTGCTCGCCGCAAGAGGGTCACCCGTTAGGGAGAGTGGCTCTCGGGCATGAACACGTAGGATTATCCGCGCAGCCAGTTTTTGCTTGCGGTCCCGCACCAAGCGGTATCCTATCGGTTCAGTTTCATGAAGAAGGCGAGCACACCGCTGGTTATCTTCGGGCTGGCTTACCTGGTGCTTATCGGTCTCGTGACGACTTCGAGCCCGGGGTTGCCGGACCGCATGGCCACGCACTTTGGTGCTGGCGGCCAGCCCGACGGTTGGAGCAGCCGCGCCTCGTACGTGTGGTTCATGATGGTGTTTGGCCTGGTCTTCCCGCTGTTCGCGCCGGCCATCTGCTATGCGGCCCGGTTCCTGCCCGACCGGTTATTGAACATTCCACACCGTGACTACTGGGTCGCCCCGGAGAGGCGGAGGGAGACGTATGGGTATCTCTTCAGACACTCGCTGTGGCTCGCCCCGCTGATGGCCGGCTTTGTCATCGGGATGCACTTGACGACCGTCCAAGCCAACCGGCTGGCGGAGCCGCAGCTTCCGACGGCCACGACCTGGGCTATGACCGGCATTTTGTTGGCCGGGATTGGCATTTGGCTGGTGCCCGTGATCCGCCATTTCAAGCGCGCTCCCCGCCAAGGTCAGAATCACTGCTCCGGTCGAGGCTGCGATGGAGGGGGCTGACTTGCCCAGCTCTTATACCACGGCATTTCGAGGAAGCGCCGGTTGAGGATGTGGCGCACGGGGCCGATTCCGTAAACCTCGCGCTGCAGCTTCTCTTCCGCAGCCCAAAATGCGTCGGCCTGGGCGAGGCGCTCCGGCGTCCAGTTGTCCCCGGGGCCGATGGCCTGGTTGGCGGCGAACATGTCCGCCTTGAGTTCCCATTGGCGCCGGCGCCAGTTCATGGGGTCGCCAGACATCTTTTCGAGTGCCTTGCGGGCGGTGGCGGCGTCCACCGAGTAAGGCGCCCCCCATGCCGTCAGCCAGTCGGCCCAGGTTTTGGCCTGCGCGTCAGTGGCGGCGAGGTAGCGCCTGGCGTAGGCGAGCAGGACGTCCCGCGAGGTCTGTTGCTTGCCAGTCAGGAGCGCGCCGAGCAGCGCTTTGTTAACGTCGTCGTAGATGCCTTCGGAGTAGGCCATGACGCCGGACACTGTTTGGGCGCTCAGGTTTGTGACCGTGGCCGCGATGCGGTTCGGGGCGGCGACGGGGCCGGTCTTTGCATAGATGTCCCTTGGGGAGGAGCGGTCCGGGTAGCCGATATGGACAAAGGCATGCTTGCGGCAACCCTTCGGCAACGGCACGTCGGCGACGCCGGTCTTGTCGTAGGGAATATGCAGCGCCATCGAGGCCGCGAGGCCCGGCGCGTGCTCGTCCATCCATTGGGCAAAGAGCTTGTGCTCCTCCGCTGTCCACCACCAGCCGATAAAGTGCAATGCGACCTTCGGGTGGTGGGTGCGGGCGATTTTGTGAATATCGAGCGTGAGCTGGGCAAAGGTGATGATCCAGGGGTTGCACTGGTCGCAGCCGCACCCGCCGTAGTCGTAGGGGGCGGCGTTGATCGCCGTGAGGTTTACGCCGGCTTTGGCCAGGTCCGCGAAGAGGTGGGTGTGGTTCTTGAGGATGAGCTCGCGCGCGCCGGGTTGGTGGGGGCAGATGAGCTGGCCCTGGATGCGCGGGCCGCGTTTGGCCAGCCATTCCGGTTTGAGTTGGTCGCGATAGACATGGTTGGGCGTGATCACGAGGTCAGTTGCCAGGCCGAGCGATTGGGCAGTGCGAAAGTGGGCGCGCTTGAGGTCCCAGAGGGCATTGCCGAGGCTGAACTGCGGGTCGCCCGAGAAGGGGTCCACGCAGTCAATCGCGTCGAACCAGTCAGCGTAGCGGTTGAAACCCCAGTGTTTCGCCTCGCCGAGCATTCGGCGCGTCTCGTTCACGCCGGCAACCTCGTACCAGTTGCCAAAATGGCCGACGGCATACAGCTCGCAGAAGGGCGCCTCGGCGGGCCGGGCGTCATGCCCGCCAAGCCCCAGCAGTGACAAGACCAGGAGGGAGACGTAACGAGCGCGTGTCATAGGGTGGCGTTCGGCAGTGGTTTCAAGTGTGACTGCACCGGGAAAGCGTGAGGCCATCCGGCGCAACGGGCAAGACGAATGTCTGGCCGCCGCGCCAGCGGGCGATCCTGCGGATGACTTAAGGCTGGATACAGGATGCGCGGCTACTGCGACAGCGCGGGATAGTCCGTGTAACCCTCAGGGCCTGAGGCGTAGAAGGTATCGAGTATGGGCGTGTTGAGCGGGGCGTTCAGGGCAAATCGCCGCGGGAGGTCCGGGTTGGCAATAAAGAGCTTGCCGAATGCGACCGCATCGGCTTCGCCGGCCTTCAGGAGAGCGTCCGCCGTGTCGCGGGTGTGGCCTTCGTTGGCGACGTAGATGCCGCCGAACTGCTTCCTGAGCTCAGGTCCGAGGCGGTTGGGGCGGACGGACTCGCGGGCGCAAATGAAGGCGATGCGGCGCTTGCCGAGTTCCCGGGCGACGTAGCCGAAGGTCGCGGCGGGGTTCGAATCGGCCATATCATGTGAGTCGCCCTGCGGCGCCAGGTGCATGCCAACCCGGTCCGCCCCCCAAACAGCAATGGCGGCGTCGGTGACTTCGAGCATGAGCCGGGCGCGGTTCTCGATTGGACCGCCGTAATGGTCGGTGCGGTGGTTGCTGCTGTCCTGGAGGAATTGATCGAGCAGGTAGCCGTTGGCGCCGTGGATTTCCACGCCGTCAAAGCCGGCGCGCTGCGCATTCTGCGCCCCACGGCGGTAGTCATCCACGATGCCGGGGAGTTCGCTGGTTTCCAAAGCCCGCGGGGTGACAAACGGGCGCTTGGGCCGGAGCAGGCTGGGGTGTCCCCGGGCGGCGATGGCGCTGGGAGCAACCGGCAGCGCGCCGCCGAGGTAACTTGGGTCGGAGATGCGGCCGACGTGCCAGAGTTGGAGGAAAATCCTGCCGCCGGCGGCGTGAACGGCCTCGGTGATCATCTTCCAGCCTTGCACCTGGTCCGGCGACCAGATGCCCGGCGTGTCGGGATAGCCAACCCCCATCGGCGTTACGGCGGTGGCCTCGCTGAGGATCAAGCTGGCGGAGGCGCGCTGGACATAGTAATCGCGCATGAGGGCGTTGGGCACCCGGCCTGCGGAAGCGCGGCAGCGGGTGAGCGGGGCCATGAAGACGCGGTTGGGCAAATCCAGCCCGCCTAACCGGATTGGTTCCAGGAGTCGCAGTCTGTTATTCATAGCATTATCTGTGCATCGGGCGGCTCTATGGAAAGCTGCCGAGGGAAGTATGCGATAAGGCGGGGACGAACACGAGCACGATTGGCCATGCAGTGGCCGCCAACCGCAGGTAGCCGTTGTTTCCGCAAGGACCGCCAGACGCGCACAAGCCGGACAACGCGCCAACCCCGACTGCTATCGGACTGAAAGTCAGCGCCCAATGCTTGTGTCGCCTCCTTCTGTCCGCTTTTGTTCGGGCGGCCTTTTCTCCTTTGCGTTCTGAGGCGACTCGCGCTTAAGCTCGTGCGATGAAGATTGTTCTAGCTTATTCGGGCGGTTTGGACACGTCGGTCATCCTGTCGTGGCTGAAGGAGACGTACAAGGCGGAGGTCATCGCGTATTGCGCCAACATTGGGCAGGAGGAGGAACTCAAGGGGCTGGAGGCCAAGGCCAAACGCACCGGCGGTTCCAAGTGCTACATTGCCGACCTGCAGGAAGAGTTCGCGCGCGACTTCATCTTCCCCATGATCCAGGCGGGCGCGGTGTACGAGAGCCAGTATTTCCTGGGGACGAGCATCGCCCGGCCGCTCATCGCCAAGGGGATGGTCGAGGTCGCTCGCAAGGAAAAGGCCCAGGCCATCGCGCACGGCGCCACCGGCAAAGGCAACGACCAGGTCCGCTTCGAGTTGACCGCCGCGGCTCTTGCGCCCGAACTGGAGGTGATCGCGCCCTGGCGCGACGCACGGTTCCGCGACGAGTTCCCCGGCCGGGCCGAAATGATCGCCTACTGCGCGAAGAAGCGGATTCCTGTGCAGGCATCGGCCAGGAAGCCGTATTCAATGGACCGCAACCTCCTGCATATTTCCTTTGAAGCGGGCATCCTCGAAGACCCGTGGCTGGACGCGTTTGCGCCGAGCAACAAGGACATGTTCAAGCTGAGCGTCGCGCCCGAGGACGCGCCAGACAAGGCGGAATACGTCACGCTTGATTTCAAGAAAGGCAATTGCGTCGCCGTCAACGGCAAGGCGCTGAACCCGCTGGGGGTCATGAGGGCGCTCAACCAGCTTGGCGGCAAACACGGCGTCGGGCGGGTGGACCTGGTCGAGAACCGCTACGTGGGCATGAAATCCCGGGGTGTGTATGAAACGCCCGGCGGGGCCATCCTGCAGTTTGCGCATCGCCAGATGGAAACGCTGACGATGGACCGCGAGGTCATGCACCTGCGGGATTCGCTGATCCCGCGCTATGCGGAGCTGGTGTATTACGGATACTGGTTCGCGCCCGAGCGGCTCGCGTTGCAGGCGTATGTGACCGAGAGCCAGAAGAACGTCTCCGGCACCGTGCGCGTGAAGCTCTACAAGGGCAACATCCTGTGCGCCGGCCGGAAGTCGCCGGTGAGCCTCTACAACCCGGCCATCGCAACGATGGAAGCCGACCCCACCAAAGCCTACAACCAGGACGACGCCACGGGCTTCATCCGGCTCAACGCGCTGCGGCTCAAGGTGGCGGCGCGGGTGCAACGGAAGAAGTAAGGTCTGGCCGCAGCAGGCATAAGAAGCTACATTGCGAGCATGAAGACCTACACGGCGATTGTCGAAAAGTGTCCGGCCACGGGGCTTTATGTAGGTTATGTGCCCGGATTTCCGGGCGCGCACTCCCAGGGCGAATCGCTGGATGACCTGCGGCGCAACCTAATGGAGGTTCTAAGCATGCTCCTCGAAGACGGCGCTCCCGCGCTCGAAGCCGAGTTCGTCGGCACCCAAACCATCCAGGTGGATTAGGACATGGGACAAGTTCCTGTTCTGAAGCCACGAGAGGTCTGCCGGCTTCTGGAGAGACTCGGCTTCGAGCTGGTCAGGCAGCGAGGTTCTCACATGCAATACCGGCACGTGGACGGTCGGGGCACGACCGTCCCAGGCCATCCAGGACGAGACATCTCCCCGATTCTATTGCGCCAGATTGCCCGGGACATAGGGCTGACCGCTGAGGAATTCCTCACCCACCGCTGAGACTGCCTCTCAACCCGGCATCTGTCCTTTGCCGGAAAGCTCAGTCGGCATACGGCTCGATTCGCTGGACTTGGAGAGAGTGTGGCGCCTGTGAACTGAAAGAAGGAACACGCCGCGGGAGGCTCCGGCACGCTTACCGCACGTACCCGTTCCGGCGAAACCAATCAGCGGCGTCGGCCAGTGCTTGCCGGGGGGGTGTTTGCGGCAGACCCAGCTCGCGGATCGCCTTGGCCGGGTTGAAGAACATCTTGTGCCGGGCCATCCGGACCCCGCCGAGCGGCGCTTTGGGCGGGCGGCGCGTGAATAGTGACATGGCTTCGCTGACACAGGCCGCCCCCAACGCCACCACATAAGGAATCCGCAGCCTCGGGGCCCGGACGCCGGTAATCTCCTCCAGCGCGGCAAACGCCTGTTCCATCGTCCAGTTGCCTTCCGCATGGCCGAGGATGTAACGCTCGCCGATCCGCCCCTTCTGCGCGGCGAGAATGTGGCCCACAGCGACATCGCGGACGTGAACATAGTTAAGGCCTGTGTCAAGGTAAGCGGGCATTCGACGGTTCAGAAAGTCAACAATGACCTGGCCGGTGGGGGTAGGCTTGACGTCGCGCGGCCCGACCGGAGCGCTCGGGTTGACGATGACGACAGGCAGGCCGTCGCGGGCCATGCGCATGGCCAGTTGCTCAGCCTGCCACTTGGATTTCTTGTAGTGGTTAACTAACTGACCCTCCCGCACCGGCGCGGTCTCGTCGGTGGGGATGATCTGGCCGCCAACCGGCTTCGGCAGGCCAATGCAGCCCACCGTGCTGGTATAAACGATCCGTTCGCACCCGGCGGCGCCGGCGGCCTGAATGACATTGCGGGTACCCTCGACATTGGCGGTGTACATAGGCCGGTAGTCGCGCAGCCAGAGGTGATAACTGGCCGCAACATGGAAACACCACTCGCAGCCGTACATGGCTGCCTTGAGCTTCGCAGCATCGCTCACATCGCCCCCCACCCGCTCGAACTCAGTTCCCTCCAATCCGCGGAGATCACTTCCCGGCCGCAGCAGCGCCTTGACCCGGTGCTGGCGGGCCGCCAGTTCATGCACCAGGTTCGCCCCAATGAAGCCGGAAGCGCCCGTAACGAAGCAGTTCATGGCCGCAGTCTAGAATGTGGCAATCAGGCAAAGAAGCAGAAAACCGGGGACGAGCCGGTTGACCCGCACAAAAGAAAACAGGGACAGCTTGGGGCCGTCCCTGTCGCAGAAACCTATGCGGATGGAACTAGTCTTTCGTCTTCCTGGCCTTCTTTTCGCCGCCTTGGCCCTTCTTCTCGCGCCCGCGCTGCATCGTCTCTTCGTACTTCTTGAACTGCTCTTCCGTGAGGATCTTCTTAAGCTCCTTGGTCTGTTCTTCCCTCAGGGTCTTGCCCTTTGTCCGGCGGTCTTCGGGAGTCAAGTCCCTCAAGTCCTTCATCTTCTTGGCCGATTTTTCCAGGACGTCCTTGACCTTCGGCTTCTGTGCGTCGGTCAGCTTGAGTTGGCTGGTCATTCTGTCCAGGCGCTGCTCGATGTTTGGCGCTCCACGCTTTCCATCCTTCTTTGCGGCGTCCTTTTTGCCCTCCTGGGCGCTGGCCAGGCTGCAAGCGGCCAACGTCCCCAACACCACTGCTGCTATCAAACTGAGCTTCTTCATTTTCGATTGTCCTTTGTTCTATTGGTTTAGCTGCTGGCCTCCGCATATTCTGTCGGCAGGCCGCTTTGTTGTTACAGAGAGACAAGACGCGTGGAATGACGGACGGTTACACGTAAATGCGACGGCATAACCGCAGGGGGCGCCTCACAGAAACACCCGCCAATGCTCGTAAGCGAACTACTTGCGGTGGCTTATGTCGTCAGTCCGCACATCCCCCGGGGATGGGCAGGCCAGTGCCCGTCGTGGCCCCGGCGGTGGAAATGCCATGAGGCCCCCGCGTGCCGGGAGAATTCCGGGCGTGACTTTGCCGCCGTCTCGTGGAAGATTCTGCGCGCTTATGAAGACAGCGATAACGTTTTGTGCATTTAGTCTGGCGCTGGGGTTGGTTGCGGCCCGGGGCCAGGGAACAAACAACCCAACCAAAGCAGAAACCAAATCGGCGGTGAAAGCCGAGTCCAAACAGGAAAAAAGCCCGGTGAATACAAAAGAAGTTGCGGTGATCAAGACAACAGAAGGCGAAATGGTCGTTGAGTTCTGGCCGGATGTAGCCCCCAAGACGGTGGAGAACTTCAAGACGCTGGCGAAGAAGGGCTTCTACGACGGCACATGCTTCCACCGTGTGATCAAGGGGTTCATGATTCAGGGGGGTGACCCGCTGACCAAGGACCCGGCCATGGAATCGCGCTGGGGCACCGGTGATCCCGGCTACAAGATCAAAGCCGAATTCAACGAGCGCCACCATGACCGCGGCGTGCTCTCGATGGCCCGCTCCAATGATCCCGATTCCGCCGGCAGCCAGTTCTTTATCTGCCACGGCAACCCGCGCTTCCTCGACCGCCAATACACCGCGTTTGGCAAACTGATCAAAGGCGACGATGTGCTCGAGAAGATTGCCACGACTGCTACGCACCCTCCCGACCGGCCCGACAAGCGCATGGGCGTTGATAGCATCAAGATTGTCGCAGCCGACACAGTGAAGTAGCGCGTGGCCGGCCTGGGGCCTGGGGCCGGGGGCGAAGCGACCTGAGTGGCGCTCGTGACAGTGCTTGCGTCTGTGGGCGTGCGCCCGTATTAAGTAGCTTTGGCCACGGCTTTGCCGAGGTCGGGGTTGGTAGCTCAGTCGGTAGAGCAGCGGCCTTTTAAGCCGTTGGTCCTGGG
>DAOPPX010000151.1:0-10073 GCA_035358715.1 Verrucomicrobiota bacterium | reverse complement strand
CCCAAACCCTTTCGCCCAAGTCGCGCCTTCCAGAATGTCCAAACTCCAGCGCCGGCTCCGCCGGCCATGACGCCGATGACCGTGCCCTCGTAGGTGACCGTGTTGCCGGAGACGCCGATCTGGCCGTCGCCGGTGCCGATGTCGCGGATGCCCAGGCGATCATCCGCGGTGGCGTTAGCGGTGAGCATGACGGTGAGAGACGCGCCGCCGTAGCTGGGGGTCGCCGGGTCAACCAGTATGGCCTGGCCGTCGAGCGCGATGCCGGGCATGCCAATGCCGTAGGCGACCTGGTTGGACGTCCAGGTCAACTGGGGTTCGTTGTCGAGATTGACCAGGGAGAGCGGAGGAACCGCCCGGGCATGGTAGTTCGAGTCGGGGGAGCTGACCGTGAGAGAAACGTAGTACGGAATGTTCCCGTCCAGGACCGGGTCGTCCACACCCGTGAGGGTGACGGTTTGGGGCACGTGCCAATCATTGGTGGTAAAGGTGAGGCTGGCCGGGGAGACGGCGCCTTCGGTCAGGTCGCTCGAAACCAGCGCAATGGAAACATCCGCTGTGGGCGCAGTGTCCAGCATGACGCTGCAGATCACCCCGGCGCCGCCTTCCACGGTGACTAGATTCTGGGAGGGCGAGATCGCCACGCCCGGCCGCAGCGCGGGCACGTAAACAAAGGAGACAACCGGCTCCCAGGCATTGGGCGTTTGCAGGCTGTTCTTGGGGGTGTCCCGCGACTGGATTTCCCAGCCGTCGCGGTTGGCGTTGACCTGGCAACTGACGATGTTGTCCACGTTGTAAGCCAGGCCGCCTTCCGCGGAGATGAGCAGCAGCCCTTCCTCGGGTGTGCGCCCGGTGATCTTGAGTTCCCAACGGCCCGTGCCCAGCGGTGTGACGGTGAACAGCGGGGCAGCGCCGCTGTACATGTCTATGGTGCCGTCAGCCAGGAAGCGCCCGGAGACAACGGCGGTTTGGGCGCGAGGAACAAACACGAAGGCGAAGGGGTCCTGCTCGTAGGAACTGGCGGAGGAGGCGGAGTTGTCTTTGACGAAGACGTTCCAGGTGCCGTTGTTGCTGTTGACCTGCGACAGCGCGAAGTTGGCTTCATCCCGGGCGTGACTGACAAGCAGCACGCCGTCGGTCCGCGAGTCAATGCCCAGGCTCGTCAGGTCCACGACCGCCTGGCCGGTCCCCGCACTGGTGACGTGGGTGCCGAGGGCCAGGCCTGGAGAGCCGGTCAAGAGGTTCCACTCGCCGCCGTTGGTGCCGGCGTCATTGCGGACAAAGCCGCCGAGCCACGTCGCATAGGGAAACCACGCCCCCGCGGCGTTCACGTTGTATTCGTAGCCGAACGCGCTGCCGGTGGTCCCGTTCGTGTTCGCGGAGGCGAAGGTGCAAATGCGGTAGCTGCCATCGGCGTTGGTTTCGATGGCGCTGGTGCAATACAGGTTGGTGCCGTAGTTGTTGCGCCCGTCTTGTGTCACGCAGCTCAGCAGCACGCCGTGGTCGGAATTCCCGGTGCCATCGGGACCGGTCTGCACGCAGTAGTCCCCGCGGTCGAAAGAGCCGGTCCGGAAGTCGTTCACCGAGAAGGTCCGGGTCACGAGGCAGTTGGTATTCTCGTCTTCCCCGCTGAAGTCCAGTACCTGCGACACCTCGAGCAGGCCGGCGGCGACATCGTGCCGCGCGTCAATGTCGCTGGCGGTGGTGAACGCCCAGGTGGGGCTCGTCACGGTGTTGCTCGCTTCGTCGGTGACCGTCACATACCACTCGTAGGTGTGATACGGCAGCAATTCGGACCAGACGAAGCTCGCCAACGCGTCCGACGCCACGCCGGATTCGGTGTGCAACTCGACGAAGCTTTCGCCGGACGGAGCGGAAGGCGGCATCGTGTAGGGGAAGAAGAACTCGCTGTCCTCGTCGGTCTCGTATTCGCCGGTCCAGGGCGAGTAGGTCTGCACCACGACGACGCTGTTGCTCGGGGAGAACTCCATGAGGCGCATCAAGCCGTGGCCGCCTTTGCTCCGGCACTGGTAATCCGAGATGAGCGTATAGACGGTGTTGCCGTTGTAGGTATCCGTGCGCGAGCCTTCGCCTTCACCCGTGGCGCCGCAGACGTGGCCACCGAGCAGCAGGAACAGGTTGGTGTTGGCCTTCAGGGCATCGTAGATGGCCGCGCCCTGGGCGCTGAAGCTGCTGGGCGTGGCGGCGGTGCCCATGTAGTGGGTGACGGCGATGACGCGGCGGTGGGCGTTGGTTGCCAGCACCTGGTTGACCCACTCCAGTAATGCCTCCGGCGGCGAGGGGTTGTACTCGAAGTAGAGCACCACGAAGTCCAGGCCCCCCGAGCTGAAGAAGTCGAAGTGGTTGTTGTTGTTGGTCCCGTAATGGCCGGCGTAATACTCGCGCCCCGTGAAATGCGGCACGCCGAAGTACCGGTTGTAGTTGGTGGTCGTCCCGGTGGCCGTGCCGATCGGCGTCTGCTCGTGGTTGCCCACCGCCACGCCGTAGGCCATGCCGTCGGGAAGCTCGGTGCGCACGGGGTTCTCCAGGCGGTACATCGCGTTGGTGGCGTTATACCATTGCGAGATATAGGAGGGAGTGTCCCCGTTGTTCACGAGGTCCCCGAGCTGGGTCACATAAGGGATGTTGCGCGACACCCGGTTCGAGATCGCCCATTCGGTCTGCGCGATCATCATCTCCTTGGTCCCGCCGTTGTTCTCCGCCGCGTAATTCTGGGTGTCCGGCATCACTACCATGGTGAAATCGGGCGCGGGGCTCTTCGCCAGCCGCCCGTAATACCGGACCGTGAGATTGCCGCTGCCCGGCTCGGAGACGCGGACCTTGAGCGGCGGGGCGTGGCCGACGTTGACGGTGTTGCTCGCGGGGAAGATCAGCGTCGGGTCCGCGGGGGCGGACACACCGGCCATTGTTCCGATCAGGAGAGCCAGGCTCAAGGAAGCAACGTGTTTCATAAAGCAGCTTTGGAATTGCAGGCAGCCGGGGCAACGGGCGCCGTGAGACGAAGGATGCAGGAACGCACCCGCCCCGCCGCAGAATCCGGTTCTTCGACACTTGCCACTACGCATGCAGTAATGAGAAAACCCATTTTGCATGAGTAAGATTAGCATCAGGAGAGCGGGGTTGTGAAGCTCAAACAGGTCCTGAAAAAGCTCCGGCGCATCCCAATTCACTGCAGGAGCGCCGACATTCCCGGCTTGGCAAAATGGCTGCCCCCACCGCAGAGGCAGCCCATCCCCCCCCATCGCTCCTCCGTCCTTCCTCCGTCCCTCCTCCGTTCCACCTCCCAACGCCTGTCGGAGGAGGGACGGAGGAGGGACGGAGGAAGGACGGAGGAGCGATGGGGGTGCGACGGGGGCGGACGCCTGCCATTGGGGTAATGGGAGCCATTTGCCAGGCCAATCCGCAGACGGCCCTGCTTCGGGCTTGCGCTTGGAAGGCGGGGGAGCTAGAAGTGCCTTTACTGAACTATGAGTCTTCCTAGTGGCTCGCGCCCCGCGGCTGACATTGCTGTGCTGGTGGTCGCGCTCGTGCTTTTCCGTTCACCAGCTCCCGTCGCGGCCGCTGGAGACGCATGGCTTTCTCCCTCCACGCTCGCGGCCACACCGGATGGGCGCACGCTGTTCGTGGGGTGTGTCACCGGCGAGCGGGTGCTGCTGCTCGACCCGGCATCGCGGCGTGTGACCCGGTCGGTGCGCATGCCGGCCCCGGTGACCGGGATGGCGGTTTCGACGGATGGCAAGACCCTGTTCGTCACTTGCGCGGCGCCGGAGAGCCAGGTCTGCATCGTAAATGTAACCCGGGGCCGGGTCACAGCCCGATTACGCGCCGGCCACAGCGCGTGCGCCCCGGTGCTTTCCCCGGATGGCCAGACGCTGTTTGTGTGCAACCGTTTCAACAACGACGTGAGCGTGTTCGACCTGGCGGCCAGGAAGGAGATTCGCCGCGTTGGGGTCAGGCGTGAGCCGGTGGCGGCTGCCATCACCCGCGATGGCCGGCGGTTGCTCGTGGCCAATCACCTGCACGCGGGCCGCGCCGATGTCGAGCATGTCGGGGCTGTGGTGAGCGTTATTGACACCGCGCAGGGCCGGGTTGTTGATGAGCTGTGGCTGCCCGGCGGCAGCGGCTTGCTCAACGACCTGTGCATTTCGCCCGAGGGCAGACACGCGGTGGTGACGCATATCCTGGCGCGGTTTCACCTGCCCACAACGCAGCTCGAACGCGGCTGGATGAACACCAACGCCAAGACCCTCATTGATCTGGAGCGCATGGAGGTGGTGAACACAGTGCTGCTCGACACGGTGGACCGGGGCGCGGCCAATCCCTGGGGCGCGGCGTGGAGCGCGGACGGCCGGAAACTGGTCGTGGCGCTGGCGGGCACGCATGAAATCAGCGTGACCGACTTTCCGGCCCTGGTGGAGAAACTGGCCAGGCTGGCGCCGGTTTCCCAGCCGGCGGCCGGCGGCGCCTATCCAGCCGGCGTTTCGCGGGGGTCCTCCGACGTTCCCAACGACCTGTCCACGCTCGTGGGCTTGCGCGAGCGGCGGGCCTTGCCGGCAGGCGACCTGGGTCCGCGCGGCGTGCTGGTGGTCGGCCGGGTGGCCTACACCGCGAATTACTTTTCCGACACGCTCAGCGCGTTTGAACTGGACGGCCCGAGCCCGAAGGCCGCGACCGTTGCGCTTGGCCCCAGGCCGCCCATGAACGCCGCGCGCGAGGGGGAGCTCCACTTCAATGACGCGCGCCTGTGCTTTCAGGGCTGGCAGAGCTGCGCGAGTTGCCACTCCGACGATGCGCGGGCGGACGGCTTGAACTGGGACCTGCTGAATGACGGCCTCGGCAATCCGAAGAACAATAAGAGCCTGCTGTGGGCATTCGCGACGCCGCCTTCCATGAGCACCGGCGTGCGCGAGAGCGCGGAAGCCGCCGTCCGCGCCGGCTTCACTCACATCCTGTTCACGGTCCAACCGCCGGCAGTGAGCGAAGCGCTGGATGCCTACGTCAAGTCGCTCCGTCCTGTGCCCAGCCCGCACCTGGTCAAGGGCAAGCTCTCGCCGGCGGCCAGGCGCGGGGAGAGAGTCTTCCGCCGCGCGGACACGAGGTGCGCGGAATGCCATTCCGGGCCGCTGTTTACCGATCTCCAGAGTTACGACGTTGGCTCGCTGGGGCGGTTCGACAAGGCCTCCGACACCTTCGACACCCCGGCGCTCATCGAGCTTTGGCGCACGGCGCCATATCTCCACGACGGCTCGGCCGCGACACTCCGTGATGTGCTCAGCACCGCCAACCCGAACGACCTTCACGGCAAGACCTCGCACCTGAACGCCGACCAAATCAACGATCTGTGTGAGTATTTGTTGTCGCTCTGACCTGGACGGGCAATCGGCGGCGCCGCTGCCAGCCGGGCGAGTGTGCCCTTGCGGCTCCAGGTTCCCTGGCGCATTCTTTGTCTGAATCAGCATGCACGCTCGACAGCCGGCGGTCCCAATTCTGCTCCTTGTTGTTTTCGTTGCCGCGGCGCTCTCGCCGGTTGCGTTTGCCGACGGCCGCGCCGCATCAACGTGGCAGGAGCGCATCCAGGAGGATTGGCTCCTGGCCGAACAGCTCGCCGCGCCGGGGCCGGGGGCCGAACCGGTGACAACCCAGGCCGACGCGGCCGGCGGGTGCGACGGCGTCAGGAATGGCGAGTGGGGTTTTCACACCGACAATACCGCAAACCCGTGGTGGCAGGTGGACCTTGGCAAGACCGAGGCCCTCTGGCGCGTGGTGATCTGGAATCGCCGCGACGCCGCCGAGCGCGCGGCCCGCATCCAGGTGCTGCTCTCCGACGATGGCAAGGAGTTCCGCGAGGTTTATCAGCACGACGGCACGGTGTTCCACGGCTTCGCCGACAAGAAGCCCCTGGTGGTCAAGCTGAGGAACGAGCGCGCGCGTTATGTCCGGCTCGCCTTGCCGGGCACGAGCTATTTCCATCTCGACGAGGTCGAGGTCTTCGGTAATGCCCGCCCAAGGGCGAACCTCGCCCTGAATCGCCCGGCGGACCAGGGGAGCGTCTCTCAATGGTCGGTTGCCCACAACACGCGCCCGGTGCAGGTGGACTGGGCGGCGCGCGCCCGGCACGCGCTGGCGGTTTGCGAGCGGCTTGAAGGCGAGCTTGCGTCCGGGCCGGCCACGGAGTTGTCCGCCACCCGCCGGGCTCTGACGCTCAGGCTCGACCGGCTGCCCGCGGGCGAGTCTGCCCGGCCGGTGTTCCTTGAAGCTCGCCGGCTCCAGCGCCAGCTCGCGTTGCGCAATCCGCTGCTGCATGAATTCGACACGCTGCTCTTCACCAAGCGGGTTCCGGGCAGTTTCAACCACATGTCCGACCAGTATTACGGCTGGTGGTCCAAGCCGGGCGGCGGCATCTACCTGTTGCGCGGCTTCACGACGGATGCGCCCGTCGAGCAGTGCCTTACGGCTTCGTTCAAGGAGGCCGGCAGCTTCCTGCGCCCGACGCTTTCCTACGACGGCCGGAAAGTCCTGTTCGCATGGTGCCGCCACTACCCGCACCTGGCGGCGGAGACGAACAAGCTCGACAAAGCCAACGTGCCCGCCGATGCGTTCTACCATTTGTTCGAGATGAACCTGGACGGCTCGGGCGCACGCCAGATCACCCACGGCAAGTATGACGATTTTGACGGCCGCTACCTGCCAGACGGGCGAATCGTTTTCCTCTCGACCCGCCGCGGGCAGGCGTTGCAAGTGGGCCGCGCCACCGCCGCGCGCTCCGTCTCTCAGCCCGACCTGCCGGACTGCTATGTGCGTTGCGGCGGCGGCCCCGAACGGCCGGTGGCGGTTTACACGCTGCACACCATCAACGCGGACGGCAGCAATCTGTGCGCGATTTCACCCTTCGAGATGTTCGAGTGGACGCCGGAAATCGCGCACGACGGGCGCATCCTGCACTCGCGCTGGGATTACGTTGACCGCGACAACATGCCCTACATGGGCCTGTGGGCAATCAATCCCGACGGCTCGAACCCGCAGGCCGTGTTCAAGAACTACACCCGCGCGCCTCATTGTGTCTTCGAGGCGAAACCCATCCCTGGTTCGCACAAGATCGTTTTCACTGCCAGCGCGCACCACGCCCAGAGCATGGGCAGCCTGGTGTTGCTCGACCCGAGCGTCGGCACGGAAGGTCCGCCGCCGATGACCCGCCTGACGCCGGAAGTGTGTTTCCCGGAAATTGAGTGCTGGCCGCTGACATCCTACGCCAGCCCCTGGCCGTTGACCGAGCGGTGTTACCTCGTGGCCTGGGGCTGCGAAGGCCAGCGGGTGCCGGGCCCCGCGGGCTGGGACCGCTGGCACGCAGTGGGGCGCCCCGCCGACGGCATGGCGCTTTATTTCTATGACGCCGCGACGCTCAGCCGCGACCTGCTCTGGGCGGACCCGGAGATTGGTTGCAGCGAGCCGATACCCGTGCGGCCGCGCCAGCGCCCGCCCGTCATTGCGTCCCAACTCGCCGCCAACGCCCCTGCCGAAGGCCGCTTTCTGCTGGCGGATGTTTACCAGGGCCTTGACGGCGTGGCGCGCGGCCAGGTTGAGTCGCTCCGCCTGGTCGCCATTCCAGCCAAGACGCATCCGACGATGGACTTTCCGAGCCTGGGCCTGACTCGCGATGACCCGGGCAAGTGCGTGCTCGGCACCGTGCCGGTCGAGGCCGACGGTTCGGCTTACTTCCGCGCCCCGGCGGGCGTGATCGTGTTCTTCCAGGCGCTCGATGCGCGGGGCGTCGCGCTCCAAACCATGCGCAGCGCGACTCACCTCCAGCCGGGGCAGACGCTTAGCTGCATCGGTTGCCACGAGCACCGCCAGCGGGTCCCGCAGGTCAAACCGGTGCTGGCCGCCGGGCGCGCCCCCTCGAAGGTGCTGGCCGGGCCGGAAGGTTCATGGCCGCTGCGATTTGACCGGCTGGTGCAACCGGTGCTCGATGCCCGCTGCGTGAGCTGCCATAACCCGCAGGCCACCAACGCCGTGGCAGCAAAGCTCGACCTTACCCCGGCCAAGGCCTATGCGACGCTCGTCGCCTTTGGCAAACCGAGCCTGCGGGACCAAGTTGGAGATGCCTACCGGCGCGGCTTTTCTGTCGCCGGCGGTGGCATCGCGCAGAAGAGCGCTTTGCTGGCGGTGTTGGAGGCACCGCAGGGACACCAGGGCGTTCAGCTCGATGCCGGCGCCCGCGAGCGGCTGTTGACGTGGTTGGACACCTATGCGCAGCGGATCGGCTCTTTCAGCGACGCGCAGGAACAGGAACTGGGTGAGCTGCGCCGGGCCTCCATCGGCTGGCTGCGTGAACGTCCGCTTCGGCAGGAGGCGGCGCTTCCGCCGGCGTTCGGGCCGGCGGGAAAGGAGGCTTCTGTGACAGCCCGGCACACGCTGGCGGGCGCCGGCGCGCAGTAAGCATGATTCGACCCGGGGCCCGGCTCTGTTATTGAGCCTCAGCGCCAGGCAATCGGGAGCCAGAACATGATTGCGACAATCGCCCATTCCCTTGTTCCCGGCAGGACTGTCAAGGCCACCCTTGTTCTGGTGCTCTCCGTGGGCCTGTTCCTCGCAGCGGTTGCCGCCCGGGCAACCCCGCTTTCACCGGCGCCGGCCTCAGCCTCTGCCCCCGCCGCAAGCGCAGCCCTGTTCCCGACCAATGAGATCACACGACTCGTCAAGGAGTTGGAGTATCCCGACGAGGTGGCACGGGACCTGATCAGCCTGGTAGGTGGGTGGAAAGACGCGCATGGGCATCCTGTTGTGACGGCCCTGAGACAATCGCTCACGCAGGCGAAACAGGAGGCGCACCCGGGCAGGCCGCCCGCGGAGGCGCTGGCGAGGGTGGAGCAGGAGGCTGTAAAGCGACTCACCCACGCCATCAGGCGGCACATTTCCACCTACAACGCCAGCGCGTTCGAGCTGACACACATCCTCAAGCAGCAGCAGGCTCAGTGCCTGAGTTTTACGCTGCTGTTTCACATACTGGGCAATGCGATTGGCTTGTCGGCGGGAGGGTTGGAAACCGAAGTCATGCGCTTCGAGAGTCGGGGCCCCTTGCCAGGCTCGGAGAGCACTACCATCAATGGCCACGAGGCGTGCGTGGTTCATTATGCGAACGGCACCCTGGCGTTAGTTGACCTGACGGAATCACCCTCCAGGGTAATGAGCAAGCCCTTTGTCCTGGAGGAATTCTTCCAGGTCGCCGACGGTTACTGGCAGCGCAAGCGCGGAGACACCCCCGCGGCCTGGCCCCAGGCGCTGGCAACCGCCAGGAGGGTTGACCTGAGAGATGCGCGCGGGCTGTTGGCCGACCTCTGCAACAACCGGGGAACTGTCCTCCGCAACTCGGGCCGGAACCTTGAAGCGATCTCCGAGCACAACAAGGCCATTGCCCTCAATCCAAAATATAGCGCGGCCTACAACAACCGGGGCGCGGCTTACCTCGGCATGGGCAGGCAGGCGGAAGCCTTGCGTGACTACCGCAAAGCCATCGAGCTCAATCCCCAATCGCCCCTGGCATACTACAACCGGGCAAAGTTGCACCGCAGCTCGGGCAGATACATCGCGGCCATTTCGGATTACACCAAAGTTATTGAGATCATCCCGGAATGTCCCGAGGCGTATAACGGCCGGGGAGTGGCGCGCGTCAGTCTCAACCAGCAGACGGGGGCCCTCGAGGACTTCGGCAAAGCCATCGAGTTTAATCCCAAGTATGCTGAGGCCCATTTCAACCGGGGAATGGCTTACGCGGACCTGGGCAGACGGGACCTCGCCAGGAAGGACTTGCGCAAAGCCGTCGAGTTGAATCCGGCTGGCGAGGCGGCGGTGAAGGCTGTATTGGACAAGCACAAACTGAATCCTTGAGCCGGTTGACGCTGCGACCCGGGCGCGGGACGTTCCCGAATGTTCCGTTGACATCTGCTCTCCAACGGCTACTATGGCTGAGATTGGCAGAGCGGCGCGTTCGTCTATCGGCTAGGACACGGCCCTCTCAAGGCTGAAAGACGGGTTCGATTCCCGTACGCGCTGCCAAG
>DAOPPX010000150.1:0-10203 GCA_035358715.1 Verrucomicrobiota bacterium | reverse complement strand
GCTCCTTCCAACCCGCATTAAGGCTTACTGCTTTTCTTGAATCAGCCGTGGGTCGCACCTTGATTGGAATGCCAACCGTGCGCCGCGTGAGGGCACGCGGCCGGCGCGTGCGCCCGTTCCTGTAGGCCGTTTGCCCTCACGCGGCGTTGGGTGTATCACTATACTCGGGCTGAGAGGGGGAGGTCTCGTATCCGTGGGCTTTGGCCGGCCACACCAAGGCGAACAACAGAGTCGCAACACCGGCCATGCCCGTCAAGCCCGCGAGGGCTAAGTTCCAGCCGTAATGCCCGACCAGCGCGCCCAGGCCCCAACCCGAAACGAGCGTGCTGGCGTAGGCCGTCAGGCCGGGAAAACCGGTGGCTGCCGCCGCGACCTGTTTGGTGGCCAGGTTGGCGGTGATCGGCCCCACCAGCGCCTGTGGGCCGTAGATGAAGAATCCCGCCAGACACAGCGGCACAGCGCTGATCCAGGGCGATTGGGTTGGCAGCTTCCAGAAAACCAGAATTGCTAGTCCCGCCAGAACCATGTAAAGGACACACACCCGCGCCCCACGCCCCCCAAAAACGCGGTCGGTCAGCCAGCCGCTGAGTAACATCCCCACGATGCCGCACGCTTCGAAGGCGGCCACCATCCAGCTCGCATGGGTCAGCTTGATATGTTTCATCTCCGTCAGGAAGGTGGGGCCCCAATCCAGCACCGCATAGCGGACGATGTAAACGAAGAAATTCGCAATCGCGATCAGCCAGATGTATTTGTTGCCGAACACCTGCCTGAGCGCCAGGGCGGAGTAGGTCTCGGCGCGCGCGCTCTGCCGGGTGCCTTCCACTTCCGGCAGACCCAGAGACGGCGGCGTATCCCGCAATGTTGTCAGCAGGAAGATCGAACCGAGGAGGGCCAGTCCCGCCGGCACGAAGAAACACAGCCGCCAGCTATACGCGGCCAAATAGCCGCATAGGACCACCACGAGCGCCGCCCCGATTGAATGCGATGTGTTCCAGATCGTAAACTTCATGGCCAGCTCTTTCGGTGAAAACCAATGCGCCATCAGCCGGGCGCAGGGGGGAAAGCCCATGCCCTGCACCCACCCGTTGAGCATCCATAATGAACCCAGGACGAGGACGGCTGAGCTGAAGCCGAAGAAGACGTTCACCAGCGCCGAGAGCATCAATCCGACGGCCATGAAGGTGCGCGCGTTGGTGCGGTCGGCCAGGAATCCGTTGACGAACTTGGATACCCCATACAGCAACCCGTGCAGCGTCAGAAACAGCCCCAGGTCCGCTTTGTCAATGCCCAAGTCCTCGCCCAGGCCCGGCATGGCCACGCTGAGGTTCTTGCGCACGAAATAGAACATCGCGTAGCCGACGATCGTGGAGAAGAGAATGCGCCGCCGCCAAAGGCGATACTGCGCTTTGATCTCCGCCGGGTCACTCAGCATCACCGCGGGTGGCGGCGGGGCGAAGACTTCCAAGGCCCTCAGCCAACCCGATCTGTGTTTGGCAGGCGGCACAGCCAGGGCGGGCATGACTTCCAGGGCCAGATTCTCGACCGGCTGTCCGGCGAATTACTTGGCCTTGTAATAAGCGCGGACCGCATCCATTGCGACGTCGGGGAAGTCGGTGGCGAAACTGGCGCAGCCCAGATCCAGCAGACGGTGGAAGGTCCTGGCCTCATTCTGCTTCCAGGGCAGCGTCTGGAACAGAATGCCGTGGGTTCGCAGTTCGTTGCCAACCTCGCGCAGGAAAGCTTCGCTCGGGTAGAAGACACCCGCCGGGCTGGTGTTGACATGAATCTGGAGCTGGTCAATGCCGGCGAAGTTCACTTTGCGCAGTTCTGCCAGCCGCTTGGCCAGCTTCGCCTGCGGGCCGTCCGGCGCGTCGGGCGAGCCGCTCATCCAGTCCTGGGGCCCGCCCATCCAGTGGATCGTTCTGGATTTGGGAGCGACTTGTTTCCAGAGCTTGATCTCGTCGTACTTCGTGCTGGCCAGAATCAACTGCCGATGGACGCCGGCCGTCTCCGCCGCGAGCTTGCGAAAGTCCACCTTCTTGATGTCAATGTAGAGCGAGCGTTCAGGGTGCGCCTTGAGGATGCCCACCATCTCGGCAATGCTGGTCACTCGCTGGCCCGCGAACTTCTCGCTGCGGAAGCTGCCGACATCGAGCTTCTTGACCTCCTCAAACGTCAGGTCAACAACCCCCTTCTTCTTCAGGTCCTCCGGCGCATTGGGCAGAATCCGGGCGAAGTTGTTGTCGTGGAACGAGACGATCACCCCGTCCTTGGTCTGCCGTAAATCCGCTTCCGGAATGCACCCCAGCTTCCATCCCAGTTCGAACGCCTCCAGCGAGCCTTCCGGTGCCAGATCACCCGCGCCCCGATGTGCCTGCATGGTGAACCTGCCAAGGGGAATGTGGTCCCGCACGTTCCAGTTCTTCGGCCCGTTCTTATAGTAGGCGCGCAGCGCGCGCATCGCCACATCCGGCCGATCGGTCCCCAATCCCTCACTGCCCAGGTCGAGCAGCCGGGTGTAGATCGCCTCCGTGTGGGGCACATCCCACGGCATGGTTTGGAACTCGATCCCACGTCCGCGGACCTCGACCCCCGCCCGCCGGACAAATTCGTCGCTGGGCACCATTCGGTCATTGTTGGTGTTGAAATGGCAATGCACCTGCAACCGGTCTATATGCGCAAAGCCGATCTCGCGCAGCCGCGCAAACCGCTTCTCCACGTTGGCGTCGTTGGTGTCGCCCCAGGTGCCAACCCACAGAAACGCATCGCTGCGCGGCGCCACCGCTTTCCAGCGCGCGCAATCCGCTTCGGAACCGGTCGCCAGCACGATCTGTTCGTGCACACCCTCGGTCTCTTTGGCCATCTTCGCGAAATCCACGTTCTTGACATCAATATACGCCGAGCGTTTCAGGTCCTTCTTGAGCGCCGCGCAAATCTCGGCCAGGCTCACGATCCGCTGACCGGCAAACTGCGGCCCGCGAAACGCCCCGACATCCAGTTGCTTGGCTTCCTCAAAAGTCAAGTCTTCGAGCCGCTTCCTCTTCACCTCGGGCGGCGCGTTGGGCATGATCCGCGCGAAGTTCTTGTCGTGGAACATCATCAGGTGCCCATCTTTGGTGGTCCGCACGTCCAACTCGGGAATGCAGCCCATGCTCCAGGACAGCTCCAGCGCCTCCATAGTGTTTTCCGGCGCCAGGTCCCCGGCGCCCCGGTGGGCGACCACCGAAACCGATTCCAGCGGAATATCCCGGATGTTCCAGACGGGTTCGGAGGCGAAAGCCGATAAAGCGACGAAAGTTGCTCCGAGGACTGTGCCACAAGCCAGATTGCGGAAAGAGTTCATGGCGGACTTATACCAGATACTCTAGCTCGCGCAAGCGGCTGGATACCAATCCCCCGTTAATGAGGGCGTGATTTGTCTGTTCATCGCCCTCTGCGAGGCGGTCCTGGGATCAAACACGATGTCGGAAAAGGACAGGGCTCCAGTTCTTCCTTGTTCCCCAAGGGTAAGCTATGGCGCTTTGGTTTGCCTTGCGCGAATGGCTGCTGGGGTGTCGGATACGACATTGTCAACTCCAAGGGCGGCGCCGAGCAGGTAATCCTCGTAGGAGTTCGCGGTTCCGCCGGTAACGATCATGCCGCTCTTCCTGGCCTCGCGGACGTCGGCGCGGGTGGAAATGTCGAGGGTGCAGCCGCACCGCCTGATTCCCAGTGCTGTTGCTGTCCGCACGGAGTCGGTGAGACGCGATTTGCCGCAGACGAGCTGGCGCTCGGTCTCAGGGTAGTGCTGCTGGAAGTATTTCAGCGCCCTCTGGTCAATCGAGGAGAAAGTATAGAGTGAGCCCTTTGGGAACTTGGCCGTGACCGCGTCGTGCAGCTTCCGGCAGTAATCTGCCAGCCGCGCATCTGGATAGAGCTTGGGGTCGGTCTTCATCTCAAACATGATCATGACCCCCGGCTTCTCCGCGAAGAAGTCCAGCATTTCATCCAGGAACAGCAAGGGCTGGTTCCGTTTACTGGTCCGCGCCTGCGCCAGATCCGCAGTGGTCATCTGTTCAATGGTGCCGGGGCTGTTGAAAATGCGCCTCAACGAGCTGTCATGCGAAACCACCAGCGTGCCATCCCGGGCCATGCGGATGTCGGTCTCGAAGGCCCGGAGTCCCTGCTCGTAACTGCCACGGAACGCCGTGAGGGTATTCTCGTCGAATTCCAGCCGGCCACCGCGATGCGCGATGATCTGCCAGGGCAGTTCCTTCCCTTGAAGCGTGATCGGCTGGGTTGTGCCGGGGGCTCCATTCAAGTGTTCGGCTTTCCATGTCTGCATGGCCATTGGAACGTCGGTGCAGCTATGAGTAACTCCCAATGCAATGCCTAGCAGGTAGTCGTCGGGTTTTTTCCCCGGCCAGCCTGTGATCGCCAGGCCTGCTTCCTGGGCCTGGCGCACTGCGGCCCGCGTCGAACCGTCTATGGTGCAGGCAATGCCTTTGACCCCGAGTGTCTGCGCGTGTTTGACCAGCTCCGGGGTGCAGGGCTGGGCGGTAATCAGCATCAAGCCGGCCTCCGGATGCTGGCGCTGGACGACCTTCAGCGTGCGCTCATCAAATGAGCTGAAGAGATAAACAGACCCTTTCGGCTGCCTGGTGGTAACGGCTTTAAACAGCTTGCGGCAGTATTCCTCCAGCCGGGCGGGAGGGTAACGCTTTGGGTCGGAGGTCTTCATTTCGAACTCGAAGTAAACGCCGGGCTTGTCGGCAAAATAGGCCAGCAGCTCGTCCAGGAACAACAGCGGCTGGTCCGTCTGCTTTGTTCTGATCTGTCGCGCCTCAGCCGCCGTTTTCTCCTCGACGGTCCCCTTGGCCTTGCAGGTGCGGTCTAGTTTATCGTCGTGCAAGATGACTAACTCGCCATCCCGGGTCATGCGGACATCGGTCTCGAAGCCGCGCAGCCCCTTTTCGTAAGCCCCCTGGAACGCCGCCAAGGTGTTCTCGTCAAACTCTGCCATGCCGCCCCGGTGGGCGATCAGCACCGCTGTTTCGTTCTGCGCGTGCGCCAGGCAGCTTGCCAGCGCAAAAACGCCCACCAACATGGATTTCATCATAACCATCTTCCTTTCAAGCTAAGTGTGTCGCCGGGTTGATATGCCTATGGCAACCGCGAGGGCGGACCAAAGGCTGGAAGCGGCCAGGACTGACCGAAACCCGCTCCTTTGCCGCGCCGCTTGGTTGCCCGCCAAACCGCTAAGGGAGATTACTTCCGGAGAGGCGGGTTTCAATGGCTTTGCCCGCAAGCGCGGGAATAGAGGGCTGTCACCTCCCGGACCTTGTCGCGCAGCCAATCCAGCGGGCGAGCGGCCAGCCGGCCCTCGCGCACGGCCTGGTATTGCACTGGCAGGAATTGACTTGTGAGCGTGAGCGGCGGCGGATGGTTCTGCAGATTATCCAACAGATGATGCACCGCACTCTGCAGTGCGGGGGAATGCCAGTAATACCGGCACCGGTCGCTGTAGCTGAACCTGCGCGAAAAGGCCTTAGCCTGCTCATCCCCATGGTAATGGCTTTGCCAGTGCCCAGGATGCGCAAGCATCTCCGCCTCCAGGCAGGCCCGCAGATTGGAGATCTCCACCGTCCGCTTCCCGCCGAGCCACTCGCGCTCGATGTCTTCGAGCGCGAAGAGTCCCTCCCGGTAGGCGTAGGTCAATCCGGGACCCACCTTCAAAACGGCAAACTGGTCCTCGACCAGCTCCCGCAGGGCCTTGCCGGACTGGTAGTCGGTCGAGTGCGCTTCAAACACCAACTGCCCCTGGCGCGCGACCCAGGCCCGCAACGGCGCCGCCGCCTCCCTCCGATACTCGGCCACCGCGCTGTCTGAGAATTCCACCCCTGGCTGGACCACCAGCCCAACCACCCGCTCCCAGGCTCCCGCCAGCCCCCGTTCTCGGAACGCGCGGCGCGTCACCTCAACCGTCTGCGCCGCCGCCTCCGGGGTGGTGGGCTGGATATGCATCTGGACTTCCTGGGCGCCGCCCGGTATGGGCACCTCGGTTCCAATAATATAGACCGGCCGCAACCCCGTTAGCCGATCTTCCGCCCAAGCGGCTTCGGCGGCGGCGCACAAATCGGCCGCCCGCGCCGCGACGGTCTCATCCTCGAGCGCTCCAGAGTTGCCGGGCCGGTCATCTGCGCAGCACATGCTGGCGTCCAGGTGGATCTTGGTGTAGCCGGCCCGCACGTAAGCCCGGACGAGGTCCTGTGCCTTGGCCATGGCCAGGGCGACCGGCTCGCGCCGCCACGGGTTCGGCCCCAGGTGGTCTCCGCCGAGAATCACCCGCTCGAACGGGAACTTCAGATCGCGGCAGATTCCCTGGACGTAGGCGACAAATTGCGCGGGGGTCAACCCGCTGTAGCCGCCAAATTGATCCACTTGGTTGCAGGTGGATTCAATACACGCCTCGCAGTCGTCCGCCGCCGCCTGTTGGAGGCAGGCCTCAAGAACCGTGCGGTGCGCGGTGCAGGCCGACCAAACGCCGACCGCCTCTCCGGCCTTCTGCCGGGCAATCACCTGCTGAAGCGGATGGCAGTTCATTATGTTGTTATCGGGGCCGACAGCATGCTGCCGTCGCCAACACAAGGCTGAGGGAATTTGAGCCGCCGGTGCAAGGAACAAATCAAACCCCAAACCGAAACGGAAGCACACGCTCTGACTGGCGTGGCGCTGATTGACTCGACGCGGCACCCCGACCGGAGTTCTGCCCGCCTTCGAGCGTTGCGTGCTTGCCAACCCTTCGCCTCTCCGGCCAATCTGGCAGCGGCGATGCATCAAGCTCAATTCCAACGACACCCTGTCCGCCGCGCGAACACCGCCTGTGCCAACCCTGTGCTGCTGGCGCCCTCGATGATGTGCGCCGACCCGTGCCACTTGGAACGCGAGCTTCGCCGGCTGGAACACCTGAAAGTGGATTGGCTGCATTTCGACCTCATGGACGCCCATTTCGTGCCCAACATGCCCCTCGGGCTGGAAGTCCTCCGGGCGCTGCGCCCAAAGACCGCGCTGCCTTTCGACGTGCACCTGATGGTCGAGAACAGCGATTTCTTCGTGCGGGAACTGGCGAAGATCGGTGTGCAGGCGATTACGGTCCACGCCGAAGCGTGTCCCCGCCTGGAGCAGACCCTCCGTCGCATCCGCGGGCTCGGCATCCGGGCGGGCGTGGCCTTGAAGCCCGCCACCCCGCTCAACACGCTGGAGGGACTGCTGGAGTTGGTGGACTACATCCTGTTGATGACCGTCAATCCCGGTTTTGCGGGCCAGGCGCTGCTTCCGGGCGCAATCCGCAAGCTCGCCGATTGCCGCGCCTGGCTCGATCGCTCCGGCACCCGCATTCGCATTGAGGTGGATGGGAACGTGAGTTTCAAGCATATCCCGCACATGGTGGCCGCCGGCGCGGACATCCTTGTGCTGGGTTCCAGCAGCCTTTTCCACAAACCAGGTTCGCTGCGCGAGAATATGGCAAGGGTACGCAAGGGGATTGCTGCCGGTGGGCGGCAGCGCCTCATCACCAAAGCCCAACCGTAAGTGCGCCGGTTCCGCATAATCTGAACGACACGTGGCAGGAAAACTCACCTGGAAAGCCGGTTCCGGGAATGGCCTTTCCCTGCGACGGGAAGAACCCTTTAAGAAAAGCAGAGCCACGGCTCGTGCCAGGCGCGTCAATGACCGGGAAGTCTTCCTAATCTCGCCGCTGTTGCCGATGCGTTTCATCTTCATCTCGCCCTGTATAGGTCCACAAAACCTGTTACTGCGGTAACAAGCCCGAACTGATTTTGCCGGGATGCTCGAGCGTAGGCTGCTCGGTGGCAGGTCAAACCGTGGCCCTGGGCAAGGATGTGGGCTGGCACTGGCGGCTTGTGCTTCGCGCGCTGCAACGTTAGAAATGGGCGATGTGTATTCACTGGCTGGCGGATGCAGCGACCTGGCGGCAGGCTGGTCAGCATTCCTGCCTTCGTTTCGCCTGGAAAGGAGTTCACGCAATTCGATGGCAGTTGTAGCGCCCCAGGCCCCGGCAGCGGAGCGGACTGCCCCAGTGCAAACAGATAGGTTCAGGTATTGGCAGCGCCGGACCATTGTCTCCACCATCGCAGGCTACGCCCTGTATTATTTCGTCCGGAAGAACTTTAGTTTGGCCATGCCGGGCATGGAATCCGAGCTGGGGATCACCAAGGTCAACCTGGGCCTCTTCCTCACCCTGAATGGCCTCATCTACGGGCTTTCGAGGTTTGCCAACGGTTTCATTGCCGACCGGGTCAGCGGGCGCGTGTTCATGGTCATCGGGCTTACGCTTTGCGCCCTGGTGAACTTCGCCTTCGGCTTTAGCGCCGACGCCGCCGCCCTGATCTCAGGGCAGATGAGCGGCAGGGAGTTCACGTCGGTTTTGATTATGGTGATGGGGCTGCTGTGGGTGCTAAACGGCTGGCTGCAGGGCATGGGAGTGCCGCCCTGCACCCACCTGCTGACGCACTGGATACCCCCCAGAGAACTGGCCACAAAGATGTCGGTCTGGAACATGTCGCACTCCATCGGCGCGGGCCTGGTGGTGATTCTGTGCGGGTACATCATGGGCAACTTCGGCGCCGGCGCCTGGCGGTTTTGCTTTTGGATCCCGGCGGCCATAGCCACGGTCGGCGCGGCCGGGCTCTGGTTCGCGCTGCGCGACACGCCCTCGTCGGTCGGTCTGCCTGAGCTGTCCAATACCGCGACGAAGCCCGGAGCCGCCCCTGAAAGAACAGAACAGTTCAAGGCGTTTATCCGCCGAAAAGTGTTTGGCAACCGGCTGATCTGGACCCTGGCGATCGCCAACTTCTTTGTCTATGTGGTGCGGTTCTCGGTCCTGGATTGGGGACCTTCCCTCCTCAAACAATCGAAGGGCGTATCGCTGCAACACGCCGGCTGGATGGTGGCGATGTTTGAGATCGCGGGTATCGCCGGGATGCTGCTCGCGGGCTGGGTGACCGACAGGTTCTTCGCCAGCCGGGCGCACCGAACGTGCGTCTTCTGCATGCTGGGCGCGGCGACAGCGGTAGTTGCCTTCTGGCAGTTGCCGGCGACCGCCCCGGCTTGGCTCACCGCAGCGACGCTGTGCGCAGCGGGCTTCTTCATCTACGGCCCGCAAGCGTTATTGGGCATTGCAGCGTGCAACCATGCCACCAACCGCGCCGCCGCGACCGCCAACGGGCTGCTGGGGCTGTTCGGCTACAGCAGCACGATTCTCTCCGGGTTGGGACTCGGATACGTCGCTCAGCACTACGGCTGGGAACAGGCTTATCTCGCGATCGTTCTAGTCGCCGTCCTGGGCATGCTGGTGCTGCTGACCATGTGGAACGCCCAAGCGGCGGGTTACGACGAAGATCAATAGAGCCAGGTTATGCGCGGCCCCGAGCACAAACACGGAGCAGAAAGACATGGCTAATTCCGACTGGCAATGGAACGAGATGCAGCGGGTTGGCACAGCCTGTTTTTTTGGCCCAATGGCTTCCGCTATGTCTGCCCTTTCGAGCATCGTGGCCAATGGCCATCAGATCGTGCCCACGGTTCCTCCACCCCCTCGGTTCATTCCGTACGGCGCGTTTTCCCCAGTACGGCTGGAAGCCAGCCTCGTCGCTCTGCGCCCTTCCCAAACCGTTCCCGGCTTCGTTTGACGCAGAGCCTGCGGTTCTTTCCGTTTCCGGCTCAGTGTCCAGGCGTCTCGGATCGCGGCTGTGCCCACAGGCCTTTGGCTCAGCGCGCTTTATCATCGCCGCCCCTCCAATCGCTACTACGGCCTGATCCGCCAATCTGACGCACTCCGTCCGGCCTGGGCCTCCTCGGCTTACTCGGGCCGGTCTTTGCCCTGGCGAGCCGTTCGCCTCACCTTCCCTTGCTTGCACCGTCAGCTTGCCCCGGCCGGGGTCTCCCCCAACCAGGGTCTGCCATGACTACTCGGCCCAACCATCCTGGGGATGGAAGGTTGCTCCGTCCTCATCGCGGATAATGGCCGCAAGGGGCTCAGCCTCGCACGACAGCATCATCCTCAACCGTTTATACCGGGCTTCTGCACAATTATCATCACCACCGAACTCTCAAGGATGTGCTCATTCGCCTCACAGATCGGACCAGACCCCAAACCTTAGCCTTGTGAACAGGAAAGGCATCAATTGGTGAGGAAGGTAT
>DAOPPX010000149.1:0-10205 GCA_035358715.1 Verrucomicrobiota bacterium | reverse complement strand
AACGCTGCGATGCCTGGAGCCGTTGGGCGCGCCAATTGCGACGGCTGCAAAGAACTTCATGACTCCTCCCTAGGTTGAAGTGAACCGCAACCAGTAGTGTGGCAAATGCCACCTGTTTTGAATTGGCGCCGAAAGCAGCGAAGAGTTCGTTTTTTTCATGGTCCGCGCCCGGAAATCTGCTACTTTATGGCTTCGGCAGATTTGCGCTTATGAGCTTTTACGATCAACTGAAGTATGATGCGAACGGCCTGATCCCGGCTATTATCCAGGAGCAACAGGGCGGGCGCGTGCTGATGATGGCCTGGATGAACCGCGCTTCGCTTGAGAAGACTCTGGCCACCGGCAAGACGCACTTCTGGAGCCGGTCGCGCCAGAAGTACTGGATGAAAGGCGAGTCCAGCGGCCATACCCAGACCGTGAAGAGCGTTGCGCTCGATTGCGACGGCGACACACTCCTGATCCAGGTGGAGCAAATCGGCGCGGCTTGCCACGAGGGCTATCAGTCGTGCTTCTTCCGGACGGTCCAGAGCGATGGCGCGACCTGCCGGGTTACCGAGCCGCAGCTCCAGACGCCCGAGCAGATTTACGGTGCAAAGAAGTAATGGAGGAGTTTGTTCCATTCGCCAGCCGCAGCTACGGCCTGATGTTTCTCTTGCTGGCTGTGTCGCGGGGCATGGACTTCCTGAGCACCTGGGTGGCCACGCCCAACATGGTGCTGGAAGGCAACCCAATCGCCCGGAGGCTCGGCTGGAAGTGGGGCATTCCCGTGAACCTGGCGCTCTGCATCGGCTTCGCGTTCTGGCCGCTGCCCGCGATTGTGATCAGCACCACCAGCGCGCTGGTGGCCGCCCGCAATTTTCA
The DNA here is from genome assembly GCA_035358715.1 of Verrucomicrobiota bacterium. Taxonomy (GTDB): domain Bacteria; phylum Verrucomicrobiota; class Verrucomicrobiia; order Limisphaerales; family UBA8199; genus UBA8199. The sequence goes on along the minus strand of DAOPPX010000149.1, from coordinate 9,344 downwards.
ATCCGCGTGGCTGATGCGCTCCCTTGGCGAACACCTTTACCGTGAGTGGCACATCGAGCGGGTGCAGGAAACGAGCGTTACGCTTTACCTCTTTTGCCTGTTTGGCCAGACCGTGCTGACCGGCGGCGTGGGCGCGGCAGTGATTTATTTCAGCGAATGGCGGCTCGTGCCGCTGGCGATCGGGCTGGGGATTGTCGCCTATGCGCTGGCGGTGGCTTTCTACACCTTGCTCGGCATCTGGCGCCTGCGCCGCTCAACGATTCAGACTGCCCGGCTGGCCGAACGGAAGCCAACGGTTGAAACGGCGCCACCGCCGGGAAGAAACGACAGAGTTCTGCTCGCAGCCGGGCAATCGGGCTCCCGACTTTGGGGCAAGTAGCCCGCAGCCGGATTTACCATGTATTCTCCCACACTCGATGAGTTCCTCAAGCTGGCTGGCCAGGGCAACCTGGTTCCCGTCACTTGCCGCCTGCTGGCGGATGTCGAAACCCCTCTCTCGGCCTACCGCAAGATTCGCGGGCCGGGAGAGTCGTTCCTCTTCGAATCGGTGGAAGGGGGCGAGCATATCGGGCGCTACTCATTCGTGGGGTGCAACCCGCGGGCAATCATCCGCCAGGTGGGGCGGACCGTGGAAGTGATTGAGAACGGCAAGGTCGTGGAGGCCTTTGCGATTCAACCGGCGGCGGGGGGGGGCGGTTCGTCTCCTGCCGACGGCCTGCGCGACGGCCTGGAGGCGGTCGAGCGCGTGATGCGGAAGTACCGCCCGGTTTCTGTGCCCGGCTTGCCGCGATTCACCGGCGGCGCGATCGGGTTCATTGGCTACGAGTTCATCCACGATGTCGAGCGGGTGGTGCCGCGCCCGCCGCAGGACGACTTGCAGACTCCGGTGATCTACTTCCTCATCGCCGATCAACTGCTTATCTTCGATCGCGTGGCGCAGACCATTACCGTTCTGGTCAACGCCGTGCTCGCCGATGCTCCCAGCCCCGCGGAGGCGTACGAAGATGCCATCGGCGAGATTGACCGCCTGGTCGCTTTGCTCGAACAGCCGATCGAGCATCACCCCGTGGCTGTCCGCGGAGGCGTGCCAGCGCTGCCCTTCGAGCCAAACCTGCCCCGCGAGAAGTTTCTCGCCAATGTTCTCAAGGCCAAGGAGTACATCACCTCGGGGGACATTATCCAGGTCGTCGGTTCCCAGCGCTTTTCGACGCCGTCCAAGGCCACGCCGCTCGATGTGTACCGAGCCGCCCGCTCCGTTAACCCGTCTCCCTACATGTTCCTGCTCGAGCTGGAGGGCTTCTCGCTTGTCGGCGCTTCTCCGGAGACGCATGTGCGATGCGAGGATCGCCAGGTAGAAATCCGGCCCATCGCCGGAACCCGCCGTCGCGGCGCGACGCCTGAAGAGGACCTCGCGCTCGAAAAGGAACTGCTCGCCGACCCGAAGGAGCGCGCCGAGCATGTGATGCTGGTGGACCTGGCGCGCAATGACCTGGGCCGGGTGTGCGATTACGGCAGCGTGCAGGTCAAGGACCTGATGGTCATCGAGCGCTACAGCCACGTCATGCACATCGTCTCTCAGGTCCAGGGCCGGCTCTCGGCTGACAAGACACCCTATGATCTGATGCGCGCGACCTTTCCCGCCGGCACGCTCAGCGGCGCGCCCAAGATCCGCGCGATGCAGATTATTGCCGAGCTGGAGCAAACGGCGCGCGGTCCCTACGGCGGCTGCGTTGGCTATTTCTCTTTCAATGGCAACCTGGATTGCTGCATCACCATCCGCAGCGCGCTGATCAAGGATGGCCGGGCCTACATCCAAGCCGGCGGCGGCTGGGTGAACGACTCAACGCCCGAGGACGAATACCGGGAAACGGTAAACAAGTCCAAAGCCATGCTCAAAGCCGTCGCTATGGCCGAGAGCTTTGGCGGCTAGAGCGGGTTTTGCACCCCCAAAGCGCCGCGTGAGGGCGCACTGAGCCCCTTGGTGCCGCAGCGTGCCCTGGTGGGGTGGGGCACTCCATTCGCCGTCATAATCTCATCGAACATCCCGCTTGTGCTGCGCGAGCCGGTGGCGCAACGCCGCCGATGCCATCGGGGAGATGCAAACGCGCGGCCAAATCCCGCTTGTTGACCTGGGATGCTTGGGGCTTAATCAGCAGCTATGGGCAAAGCAACGGATATCCGCACAGTCGGCGCGGCGCTTTACTTCCTGCCGGTTCGGACGCGCGTGGCTCTCAAGTTCGGCACAGAAACGCTGACGGAGGTCACGTGCGCCCGGGCTCGCGTGATGGTGACCGACGATCAGGGCCGAACCGCCGAAGGATGGGGGGAGACGCCATTAAGCGTGCAGTGGGTGTGGCCGAGCGGGTTGCCTTACGAGGAGCGGCACAACGCATTGAAGGTGTTCTGCGCAGAGCTGGCGGAGTTGTGGGCGGGAATTCGCACCCGGGGGCATCCGATCGAGCTGGGCTACGATTTTCTGGAGACCGTGTTGCCAGGGTGGCTCCAGGGGTTCAACCAGCGGCACCGGCGGGGCAGGGAACCGCTGCCCTGGCTGGCCGCGCTGGTGTGCTGTTCGCCGTTCGACCTGGCAGTGCATGACGCCTATGGGCAATTGCACGGCTGCCCGACCTACGACACCTACCATGCCGGGTTTATGAATCGCGACCTGGGCTATTACCTGCAAGCGGCTGCATCCTCGGGTGTTTCCTTCGAGGGCAGGTATCCCGCTGACTTCCTGAGCAAGCGCCGCCCGGACAGCCTGGTGGCGTGGCATTTAGTCGGCGGGCTGGACTTGCTGGAAGAGGCCGAGCGGACGGACGGCGAGCCGGCAGACGGTTACCCGGTGGTGTTGGTGGATTGGATTCGGCGCGACGGGCTGAAGTGTCTCAAGGTGAAGCTGCGAGGCACCGACGCGGAGTGGGACTACCATCGCTTGCTCAGGGTAGGCGAAATTGCCCTGGGCGAAGGGGTGGACTGGCTGTCGGCTGACTTCAACTGCACGGTCGCCGAGCCGGAGTATGTAAATGAGATTCTGGATCGTTTGCGGGATGCATACCCGCGGGTATATGGGATGATTCTATACGTCGAGCAGCCGTTCCCCTATGACCTGGAGCATCATCGGCTGGACGTGCGCAGTGCGTCGGCGCGCAAACCGTTGTTTCTGGACGAGAGCGCGCATGACTGGCGGTTGGTGCGCCTGGGGCGCGAACTTGGGTGGTCGGGTGTGGCGCTCAAAACCTGCAAGACGCAAACCGGAGCCGTGCTGAGCGCCTGCTGGGCCAGGGCGCATGGCATGAGCCTGATGGTTCAGGACCTGACCAACCCGATGCTCGCGCAGATTCCGCACGCGCTGTTGGCAGCGCACACGGGAACGATCATGGGGATTGAAACCAACGCGATGCAATTTTACCCGGAGGCTTCGCGTCCGGAGGCGGCGGTGCATTCGGGTCTCTACCAGCGCCGGCAGGGCAGGGTCGAGCTTTCCAGCGTGCGCGGGCCGGGATTTGGCTATCGGCTGTCAGAAATCCGACGCGTGCTGCCGGCGCCGGCAGCCGATTTCTCCGGCTGAAAGCGCCCGGTTTTGGGCAAAAACGGCAGAAAACAGGGCGGAATCTGCCGGGAGACGCCACTTGCGTGGAAGGGATGGCGGGCCCTCTAATGGCACTAATGTTGCTGTTTTGGGAGGCAGAATCAGTCACAAAACTCTAGTATGAACCGTCCACTGCGCGTCCTGCACCTGGAAGATGACCCGGATTATTCCGACCTGGTCCAAACCATGCTAACGAAGGAAGGGTTCGCGGTCGAGTTGGTCCTGGCAGAAGGCCGCGCCGCCTTTGAAAGGGCTTTGGCGCCCGAGAAGTTCGACATCATCCTGGCAGATTATCTGCTGCCGTCGTACAACGGCCTGGCAGCCCTGCGGGCCGCGCGAGCGAAATGCCCCGAAACACCGTTTCTGCTCGTTTCCGGGACAATCGGAGAATACGCGGCCATCGAGAGTCTCAAGGCCGGGGCGACCGACTATGTGCTCAAGAACTGGCCGGAGCAATTGGTTCCGGCCGTGCGTCGCGCGGTCGAGGAGTCCGAGGAACGGCGCCAGCGGCGGCGCGTCGAAGCCGAACTGGTTCGCCGGGAGAAACACTACCGAGCGGTTACGGAGAACACGCTGGACATCCTCACCATTTTAGACCGGACAGGCCTTTTCGTTCACAACAGCCCGTCAGTCAAGCGCGTGCTGGGGTATGAACCTCGGGAATTGAAGGGGCAGAGCGCCTTCTCGTTCGTGCATCCCGAGGATCTGCCGCGCGTATTGCAGGCATTCGACTCTGGCCTGAAAAACCCTGACCGTCCCGTCAAGGCCGAATATCGGTTTCGGCACCGGGATGGCTCCTGGCGCTATTTGGAAGGAGTCGGCCAGAACCGGCTGAACGATTGCGACATTGCCGGGGTGGTGGTTAACTCGTGGGACATCAGCGACCGCAAGCAGGCCGAAGAGGCGTTGCGACAAAGCGAAGAGAGGTATCGCCTGATCTTCGACAGCAACCCGAAGCCGATGCTGGTGTTCGACCACCAAACGCTTGCCATCCTGGAGGGCAATAAGGCGGCCGTCCAATACTACGGCTATTCCGCCGAGGAATTTCAAGGGCTGACGCTTAGAGACATTCGACCGCCCGAGGATGTGCCGGCCATGATCGAGTATTTGCATAAGATTGTGGGGGCGGAGCCTCACAACCAGGTCCGGTACGCCGGCGTGTGGCGGCACCGGAAGAAGGACGGGGCGATCATGGACGTCGAAATCAAGTGGTGCCCGATTTCGTTCGGCGGGCGGACGGTTTCGCTGGCCATGATTAACGACATAACAGAGCGAAAACGCATCGAGCAACGCGATGCGGCGTTTGCCAGGCTGGGCCACAACCTGAGTTCGGCGACCTCGCCCGCCGAGGCAGCGCGGATCATTCGGTCCGCGGCGGACGATTTGTTTAAGTGGGATGCGTTTATGTTGGACTTGTATTCCGCCGAAGAAGGCAAGATCTATCCCATCCTGAACGCGGACACCGACTGCAACGGGCGGCGGTTCGATGTTCCGGGCACGAGCCACGCAAAGGAACTGAGCGGAATGGCGAGGCGGGTTGTCGCGAAAGGCGCGGAGCTGATTTTGCGGGAGGAGCCTCTCGCCATGCCCAACGATGCGTCACCGACCGGAGACACATCCCGCCCATCGGCTTCGCTGATGCTGGCGCCGATCCGAAACCGAACCAAGGTTATCGGTCTCCTCTCGATTCAGCGCTACACGCTCAAGGCATACAACCAGGCGGACCTTGCCACGCTGCAGGCGCTGGCCGACCACTGTGGCGGGGCGCTGGAGCGGATCCGGGCGGAACAGGCGTTGAGGGACAGCGAACAGCGGTTCCGCCAGCTCTTTGAAGGCTCGCCGGACGCAGTGTTCGTGGAGGACGCGGACGGGTGCGTGCTCGATATCAACCCGGCGGCTTGCCGGCTGCACGGCATGGCGCGGGAAGACCTGATCGGCAGGAACGTGTTGGACCTGGTTCCGCCCGGGCAGCGGGAAGAGGTGACGCGAGACTTCAAGGCCCTTGTGGAAGGCCGACTGGCGCAGATCGAGGGGGTCAGTTACACGCGCGATTGTCGGGCGGTTCCGGTGGAAATCCGGGCCAGCCGCATCAATTACGCCGACCGGCCGGCGGTGCTGCTGCACGTGCGCGATATTACGGAGCGCAAGCGCTCGGAGGCGGCTCTGCGGAGCTCGGAGATGCTGTTCCATTCAGTGTGGGAGAATTCGACTGACGGGATGCGCCTGACAGACGAACACGGCAACATTGTTGCGGTGAACGAAGCCTTCTGCAAACTGGTTGGCCTGCGCCGGGATGAGCTGGAGGGCAAACCGTTTACCGTCGTCGAAGTCAGCCCCGAGCCGCCCGAGCAGAGGCTGCAGGAGTTTTGCCGGTGCTTCCGCGACCGAGTTATTGAGAACCAAAGAGAACGGCGGCTCACCCTGCGCAACGGCAATGTGGTAATCCTGGAGGAAACCAGCTCGCTTGTGGAGTTGCGCGGCCGGCCGCCCCTGTTGCTGGGCATGTTCCGGGACGTGATGGCGCAGAAGCGGCTCGAAGAGCAGTTGCGGCAGTCGCAAAAGATGGAGGCCATCGGCCAGCTCGCCGGTGGCGTGGCCCACGACTTCAACAACATCCTGACCGTCATCCACGGCCATGCCTCGCTGCTTATGGCCAGCGGCAGCCTTGCGCCCCTCCCCACAAAGTCTGCTCAACAAATCGGCCAGGCCGCGGAGCGGGCCGCCTCTCTTACCCGACAACTGCTGGCATTCGGCCGCAGGCAGTTGATGCAGCCGCGGCAGTTGGACATGAATGAAGTGGTCAGCAACATGACCAAGATGCTGGGGCGCATTCTCGGAGAAGACATCGCCCTGCAACTGAATTATTCCCCGCAGCCGACGCTGGTTCACGCCGACGGCGGCATGATGGAGCAAGTGCTCTTGAACCTGGCGGTAAACGCGCGCGACGCCATGCCCAAAGGCGGCTTGCTTGCCATTAAGGTCCTGGGGCTCGAGGTGAATGCCCAACATCTGTTGGAGCACCCGGAAGCGCGCACCGGCAAATTCGTCTGCCTGAGCGTCACTGACACCGGCTGCGGCATTCCGTCGCAGAACCTGCGGCGCATATTCGATCCGTTCTTTACCACCAAGGATGTTGGGAAAGGAACGGGGCTGGGGTTGGCAACCGTTTACGGCATTGTCAACCAGCACCAGGGATGGATCGAGGTGGAAAGCGAGCCTGGCAGCGGCGCGACTTTCAGAGTCTTCCTCCCGCAAATCGCTGAGCCGGCCAAAGCCCCGGATGAACCGCCAGCCCAACCAGCCGTTCGCGGCGGCAAGGAAACCATCCTGGTGGTCGAGGATGAAGCGCCCCTGCGCCAACTGGTTTGCGATCTACTAAGCCGGCACGGCTACCACGTCCTGCACGCTGAATCCGGCGTTAAAGCGCTCCAGGTCTGGCAGGACAGCAAGGACCGGATTGACCTGCTGCTAACCGATCTGGTCATGCCCGACCAGATGAACGGGCGCGAGCTGGCCGAAAAGCTCTGGGTTGACCGACCAAGGCTCAAAGTGATCTTCACCAGCGGCTACAGCCAGGAGGTAGTCGGCAAGGATTTTGTCCTGCGCCGCGGCTTGAATTACCTCCAGAAGCCCTATCATCCTCAGAAGCTCGCCCTGACCGTGCGCGATTGCCTGGATGCGGTGAACTGAGACGGCGCCGCAGCCAAAGCCGTGCCAAGTTCTTGCTTGTGCCGGCGGCATGGGGTAATAGAATCTCACCATGCCACAAGGCATACATCTGTCGCAGCGTTTGACGCAGTCGCTCGTGCTGGCACCGCAACTGCAGCAGTCGCTCGCTCTTTTGCAGGCGCCCACGCTGGAGCTCAAAGCACTGGTGGAACAGGAGTTGCAGCAAAACCCGGTTCTGGAGGAAATGGCTCCAGCCGAAGGGGAGCCGCAGGAGAAAGACGACCGCGAGTTGGAAACGCCCGCCGAAGCTTCCGATCCGACCGAGCCGGCCACGGATTTGGACTTTGACCCCGCCGCCGAAAAGAGCGCCGGCGAGCCGGTGGATGACTTTGACGCGGAATTTGAGCGGCTGGCGCAACTCGATCAGGAGTGGCGCGATCATTTCGCCCAGACCAATTTGCCAGTCCGCACCTCCGCCGAGGAGGAAGAGAAGCGGCAGTTCATGTTCGATTCTCTGGTGGCGGAAACCTCGCTGCAGGAGTTGCTGCTCGAACAAGTCCGCGAATCCTCGCTCTCGCCGGATGAGTTGCGGACCGCCGAGATGCTCATCGGCAACATTGATGAGTATGGCTATCTGAAAGCCACGGTGGAAGAGCTGGCAGGGTCCACCGGCCTGACGACAGACCAGATTGTGGGGGTGCTGAAGGTGATCCAAACCTTCGAGCCGGCTGGGGTCGCGGCGCGAGATTTGCGGGAATGCCTGCTGCTGCAGTTGGAACGCCTGGGCCAGCAGAGCACCCTGGAATATCGCATTGTCAATGAATTCATGGAGGCGCTCGGCAAGCGCCGCATCCCCGAGATTGCCCGCGGCACCGGGCAATCGGTGGACGAGGTGCAGGAAGCGCTGGCGCGCATCGCCCGGCTGGAACCGCGCCCCGGACGCGCCTATCTGCCGGATAACGACCAATACATTCTCCCGGAGGTGTTCGTGCGCAAGTCCGGCGACGATTACGTGGTCACGACCAACAATGAGCATATCCCGCACCTGCGCATCAGCAATACCTACAAGGATTTAATGGCCCAGCGGGGAAACTCGGCTGAAGTGCGGAACTACATCCGCGAGAAGATCCGCGCCGGCAAGTTCCTGATCAAGAGCCTGCATCAACGGCAGCAGACGATTCTCAACATCGCCCGCGAGATTGTAAATCGCCAGCGCGATTTCATGGCCAAAGGAGTGCCCGCGCTCAAACCCCTCACCATGGTGCAGGTGGCGCAGGTGGTCGGCGTGCATGAAACCACCGTCAGTCGCGCGGTCTCCGGCAAGTACATGGAAACCCCGCAGGGAATCTTCGAGATGAAGTACTTCTTCACCGCCGGCATCCAGACCGCCAGCGGCGATGGCATGTCCAACACCAGCGTGAAAGACATGATCGCGGACATCTTCAAAGCCGAAGATTCCGCCAAGCCTCTCTCGGATCAGGAAGTAGTTCGGATGCTCAAGGAAAAGGGCATCGTGATCGCTCGCCGCACTGTGGCCAAGTACCGCACCGAACTGAACATCCTGCCCTCTAATCTGCGGAAGGTTTATTGACCGCAACCACCCGGTCGCAGCGGAGCCAACGCGTCCTGCAGGCTGTCAATGGCGTCCCGCCGTTGGCCTCGTGTCGCCCAATTGGCGTGGTCGGAGGTGATGTGGTCTCCCCCGTGGCCGACCACCATCTCGATAATCTCGGCTCCCGCAACCTCCATATCCACCCGCCTGGTGGGGCTCTGCCGGTTCATCAGCCTCAGGCATCCTGACCCGTCGGAGACGCCGTGAGTCCAATTCGCCCCCTCGCCAGACCCCCTCCTTCGGTGGTCGTGCCCCGCTCGTACCTCCGTCCTTCCTCCGTTGCTCCTCCGTTCTACCTCCGTTCTACCTCCGACTGGCGGTGGGAGGTGGAACGGAGGAAGGACGGAGGAGCAACGGAGGAAGGACGGAGGAGCGATGGGGGTGCTACGGCCCAAGGAGGAGGCATGGCGAGGGGGGAATTACCCCAAACCTTAGCCTTGTGAACAGGAAAGGCATCAATTGGTGAGGAAGGTA
>DAOPPX010000148.1:0-10221 GCA_035358715.1 Verrucomicrobiota bacterium | reverse complement strand
GAGAGCGTCTCGGTGGCGGCGCGATTCGCGCCTTGATTAGGTCCAGGCGCGCGATAGCATGGGCGCCGTCGCATGAACGAAGTCAACATTGCTGTAGTGCCGGTGGCAGGTTTGGGCACCCGCCTGTTACCCGCCACCAAATCGCAGCCCAAGGAAATGCTTCCGGTGGGTCGCAAGCCGGGGGTCCAATATGTGGTCGAGGAACTCACCCGTGCCGGGATGAAGCGGCTGTTATTTGTGACCGGCCCGGGAAAGACCTCAATCGAGAACCACTTCGACCTGAATGAGGAGATGATCCAGACCCTGCGGGAGACGGGCAAGGAGGAACTGCTGGAGGAGCTGGAGTTTGAGCGTGCGCCGGTGCAGTACTTCTACACGCGCCAGCGGCAGTTGCTGGGGCTGGGGCATGCGGTGCTGTGCGCCCAGCCTTTCGTGGGCGAGTTGCCGTTCGTGGTGGCTCTGGGGGATTCCATCATAGGCTTGCACGCCCAAAGCGACATTATCCGCCGTATGACACGGTGCTTCGTGGAGCAAGAGGCCGAGGCGGTGGTCGCCTTCGAGGAGGTGCCCGCGCGAGAAACCCACAACTACGGGGTGGCCAAGCCCAAGGGTGGAGGGGAGGTGTTCGAGTTGGCTGATGTGATTGAGAAGCCCAGTGCCAAGGAGGCGCCCAGTAACCTGGCGATCGCCGCCCGTTATGTTTTCGCGCCGGGGATCTTCGCTGCGCTGCGGCGCACCGCCCCCGGCAAGGGTGATGAGATACAGTTGACCGACGCAATCCGGTTGCTTATCCAAGATGGGAAGAAGGTCTTGGGAATGAGGCTGCGCAAGAACGAGCGGCGCTTCGACATTGGGAACTACGACGCCTACTTCCGTGCCTTTGTTGAATTCGCGCTGGCGGACAAGAAATACGGGGCTGCGCTCCGCAAGTTCCTGGTGCAATTGCTGAATGAACCTCATCCGTAAGCGCGCCTATTCGCGGGCTGGGTTGGTGGGGAATCCGTCAGACGGGTACCACGGCAAGACCATCGCGATGATCATCCGGAACTTCTGCGCCGAGGTGGTGCTCTACGAATGGGACACACTGGAAATCGTGTTGGCGCAAAACGACCGGGCGCGGTTCGCCTCGATCCATGACCTCGCACGAGATGTCAAACTGCACGGCTATTACGGCGGCATTCGACTTATCAAGGCTACCATCAAGCGGTTTGTGGACTATTGCCAGGCCCAGGGTATTGAACTCCACGACCAGAACTTCTCTGTGCGCTACCAGACCAACGTTCCGCAGCAGGTGGGGATGGCCGGTTCGAGCGGAATCGTCATCGCAACCCTCCGGTGCCTGATGGAGTTCTATCACGTTGATATTCCCAGGGAAGCCCAGCCGAGTCTTGCGCTTCGGATCGAATGCGATGAACTGGGCATCACCGCCGGCCTGCAGGATCGTGTGGCCCAGGTTTACGAGGGCCTGGTTTATATGGACTTCGATCCGGCGCGCGAGCACAGCGTGCAGGGTTTCCCCAGCTATTACTATGAGCCGCTGGACCCGACGTTGCTGCCGCCCCTTTACCTGTCGTACCACACGGACTTCAGCGAGCCGACCGAAGTGTTCCACAATGACATCCGGGGCCGTTTCAACCGCGGAGAGGCGAAAGTCGTAGGTGCGATGAAGCACTGCGCCGACCTCGCTGCCAAGGGGCGGCAGGCCTTGTTGCGCCGTGACTACGAGACGTTGGGCCGGCTAATAAACGAGAACTTCGACACCCGGCGCAGCATTTACACTCTGCCGCCCTGGCAGGTCGAGATGATCGAGGCGGCGCGCCGGTGCGGTGCGAGCGCACAGTTTTCCGGGTCGGGGGGAGCAATTGTCGGAATCTATCAAGGCGAAGCAATGTTCAGGCGACTGAGCGACCGTCTAGCCGCCCTGCATTGCCGCACAATAAAACCGCAGGTCGTGCCCTGACGCCGGGGCCGAGCCCTCAGCTTTGATGTTGAGCGCCTGTGGCAAGCTGGGCGGCCAGTCGGGTCTTGATGCCGGCAAACCGGTCTTGCGAGACACACACTTCTTTGTACATCTCGACAATATGTTCCCGGGTGACCTTCTCGAAATCCTGCTCTCGGGGCGTGGTGCAGATGCCGCCCATCTCGACGGCAGCGGGACTGATCAGCAGCTTTCCATCGCCCTCAAGGAAGTAGAAGGCGGGGCGATGTTTGGCACGGGGGAACACATGGATTCGCCACTCCTCATTGGCATGAAAACCGAGAATGTTCATCATCGGCTCCTCACCCGCCTGCCCACCCTCCTGGATCACCGCATAGAGCGCGTCAAACGACTTCTGCAAAGTGCCAGCATCGGGTGACTCCAGGGTAATGAAGTGGCGGAGACAATTCTCGACGCTCCACGCGCGCAGAGTGTCGGATTCGAAGAGCTGGGTCGTGTAAGCCGCTCTCATGCCCTCGAACTCCGCATCCAGTGGCACAGAAGACCGGTTCCCGGCCTGAAAATGGAGGTGGTCCGGAGCGGAGGCGCCGCATCGCGGCCCGTTGTAAAGCACCAGGTAGCGGGTGCCGAGGTCACGGGTGATCTTGAGGAAGGTGGCGAACGAGTCGCGGATGACCTGGGGCGTATGCCGCAGGCAGGAAATAGTGAAGTGCTCCGGGAAAATGGGGAATGGATTGCACAGCACCAGATAGTCCCCCTCGCATGTGATGCCGCGCTGGACGGCAGGGAGGTTCTCCGTGCACAGGAAGCACTTGCGCTCTTTGATCGAGGTGGCGTCCACCTTGGCCGCCGTCGAAATCATCCGACCTGGGTTGAACTGCACCTTAATGTGGAACCGGTCGAAATCGAACACCTTGGTCCGAACGGTGCGCAAGGTATCATAACCATTGCGCAGCAGCTCCCACACGCCTTTCTGCTGCGCCAGCAGACCGTGGGCCTGGTCCGCCTGGGTGGTTCCGGTGACAAAGGGCGCCAGGTCGGCCTGCGAGATGGCGATCTGCTCAATGGGTCTGGCCACGATTTTAAGAGAGGCTAACCAGGCTTATCGGCCGGCTTTCTTGACTTTGCGCTTTCTGGCCGGAGCCTTCTTTGCAGCCGTTGCCGTCGGCTTTGCGGCCTTGTTGAGCCGCTGGCGGGCGAGCAACTCGAAGGTCCGCAGCTTATCCTTGTAGAAGTTAAAGGCGTTCTGTTTGGCAACATCAATGCCCGCGTCGGAGTTCCCCTCCCAGCGACGGCAAAGGTAGATCGGCTCGTAGATCCGGGCGATCTGGTATTGGCGGCAGACCGCCAATACGGCCGCGTAATCCTCGCCATAGCTGACGTTCGGGAACAGGATGCCGCGAATAATCGGTGTGTAGTAGGCGCGCGGCGCGCCGAGCCCGTGGATGCGAAGCGCGTTATTACGGCCATTGTCGGGCGTCCACTCCCGGTGGTCAATGATGCCTGGCGGGATTTCCTCCAGGTTGAAGTTGGTCATCCGGTAGGAACCGATCACCGCGGCACACTTCTCGCGATGAAACACCTCCACGATCTTTCGCAGAGTCGTCTCGTCCTTGTATATGTCGTCACTGTCCAGTTGGATCGAGAAACGCCCGCAGGCGGGGTGCATGATCGCTTCGTTCCAGCAGCCGCCGATGAGCAGGTCCTGCCGTTCCGGGATGACGTGGACCACTCGGCGGTCCTTCTGGGCGATGGAGCGGAGCAGGTCGGTGGTTCCATCCGTCGAGTGATTGTCCACGACGATCAGGTTGAAAGAGAAGGGGGCCTGCTGCATCAGGACCGAGCGGACGGCATCACCGACTGTCTTCACACGGTTCCTGACGGGTATGATGACGGAGGCCTCATGGACGAAAGCAACTTCGTCAAGGTTGGGGGTCTTGAACCGGGGCTTGAGCCAGGCGTCGAGCTGCTTCAAATGCTCGGTGGCAGCCTGCTCCATCTCGATCTGCACGGCGCGGTTCTTCGGGTCAACGTAATCAAACTGCTTCTGGTCGGACTTGCGGACATCCAATTCGACCTTGCCGTACAGGTGCTCGACCACGCGGGTGAGGGGGCGGAGGCGCGAGACGCCCAGCCGGAGCGAATAGAGTCCGGCGTGCTGGAAGTTCTGGCGCTGGCCGGCGGCCGCCTTGAACGCTTTGGTGTCGAAGAAGAGGACGGAGCCAAAGTTGAAATCGTCGCGAATGCTCCCGGCCTGATACTCGATTACCGGGTGCGAGATCCGCTGGCCGCCCTGGATGTCGTGATAGTCTGAATAAACCATGCCGGAGCCCGTCAACCCGGCCACCGAGAGCAGCCGATCGAGAGCGAACTGCCCGAACTCAATGGTGGTGTCGTGGATGATCAGCAGCGTATAGGGAGTCGTGCTGTTCTGCGCGATCATTCGCATGGTCCGACTCGCGTAAAGGGCATCCACCACCAGCCGGCCGCAGCCTGCGGGGATCTTCCCGATGCTGCCGGCGGTCAGCAAGCAGACGCGCTCGACCAACGGCGATTGCAGCAACTGGTCAATGGTTCGACGAGTATGTTCCTGGGCGCTGTAGGGTAGATAGACAGTTATGGGTTTTGGCATAGATCTCAGAGGTGGCAATAGGTAAAATTCTGGTGGCCGCTGCGTCAGCAGCACATAACGCATTTGTTAACCGTGTGCACGCGCAAGATTCTATCGAAGAAGCAACTGGCAGCAAGCGAGAAGATGCAGGATGAAGATGCGTCTCATTCCAAGGATGCCAATAGCCGCATAGGCTTCCAGAGGCTCCAAGAGTTCCAAGTTGGCCATCGGTTGCATCGGGTTGCCAGGCTTGGCCGGAAGTGTCCCCAGCCCGTCTGGACTCTGCCCGAGTCAGCGGGAGGAGCATTTCAAGCAGCACCCGCCCGACAGTGCCTGAGCTCCGATCTGCCTCCATAACAGATAGCTGCCAACAGGCGTAATAGTCGTAGAATTTCTATTAAGCCATGTGGGAGCCATGTGGGAGTTGCCCTCCGGCTCGCCGGGCGCGGACCGGTGGGCAAAGCGCCGACCAGCGGGCTTGGCCGGACGCGGGCCAGCCATGAGGCGGAGGGGGCCTGCGCGCCCGCAGACTCGCCCGAGCCGATGTTGGCGGCGACTTGTGCGTGACGACAGTGGTTGATGCCAGCGAGGACCGCCGCGTTTTTTCCGTTTTCGACAACGCACGAGCTTTCTTCTTCGGCTGACCTGTTCTAGTCTTGGCGGCAATGCTCAGCCTACTTATTGCCACGCGGAATGCGCACAAGGTCAGGGAGATTCGTGCGATCCTGGGAGACTGCTTCCGCTACCTGACACTTGGCGACTTCCCCCGGGCGCCTGAGGTGGTCGAAGACGCCGAGACCTTCGCGGAGAATGCGACTCGGAAGGCGGTGGCGTTGGCACAGTGGCTGTCAGGGGGACAGGGCGCGAAGACTGGAACGGAAACTGGGGAGTGGTGCGTGCTGGCGGACGATTCCGGGCTGGAAGTTGATGCCTTGGGCGGCGCCCCGGGTGTTCATTCGGCGCGGTTCGCGGCGCTGGACACGGGCAGTGCAGGCAATTCGCCGACGGCAGACAACAACGCCAAGCTGCTGCGCCTGCTGGCGGATACTCCGCCCGAAAAGCGGACTGCGCGGTTTCGGTGTGTGCTGGCGCTAACACCTGTGCTCCGCCCCAAAGCCGGAGCCGCCTTGCGGCTCTGTCTGGGCGAGGATGCCACCAACCGGACTGAGTTGTTTGAGGGCACTTGCGAGGGGCGGATCGGCCTTGCGCCGCGCGGACGAGGCGGGTTTGGCTACGATCCGCTGTTTATCCCGGCCGGATATGATGCGACTTTTGCCGAGTTGGGCGAGGAGGTGAAGAATGAACTGAGCCACCGCGGCGGGGCGCTGGCATTGCTCAGGTCAAAATTAAGAGGTTGAGGCTGAGTCGGTGTCTGATACCTTGCGGTAGAGCTAAGCCTGGTGCGTGGCGCCTTGTTCGAGTCCTTGGCCTCCGCAAGGGCGTGGCCTGCACAGTCGTATTCAAATCGAGTTGCCGATGAACCTAGTAAACATTCACCGAATGGTTGCGCGTTTAGTGATGCCCGCAGTCCTCGGCCTGTCCACTTTGATCGCGAACGGCCAGGGCAACGGAATCTTCGCAGATTTCAGCACGAGCATGGGCAGTTTTACCTGCCAACTGGACTACACCAACGCGCCCAGGATGACCGCCAATTTCATCGGATTGGCCACCGGGCAGCGCGCCTGGCTTGATCTGACGACGGGACGTGCCCGCACCAATGCGTTCTACAATGGCCTGACGTTCCATCGTGTCATCGGCGACTTCATGAACCAGGGCGGCTCCCCCAACGGGTTGGGTACCGACGGACCGGGCTACGCATTGAAGAATGAGTTCAGTCCGCAGTTGGTATTTGACCGTTTTGGGGTGCTGGCGATGGCCAACTCCGGTCCCAATTCGGACGGGGCGCAGTTCTTTATCACCGTCGCGCCTTTCACTTCGGGGAATAATACCTATAGCATCTTCGGCCGGGTGGTGTCGGGGTCCAATGTGGTTTATGCCATCAATCATGTGGCCACTGGGGCGAACGATAAGCCGCTGACGAACGTGATCATTCAACAGGTCAACATCCGCCGGGTGGGAACCGCCGCCCTAGCCTTCAACATCAATGCCCAGGGCCTGCCGATCGTGACCAATCTGCCTCTAAGAATCGCCGCGCTCCCCGGCCAGGTCAGCCTCACCTTCTCCAATCGGCAGTATGCTGACAATCAACTTTATTCGGCCACCAATCTGGCGGGGGCCTGGACTGCGGACGCGCTGGGGATCGAAATCACGGCACCGGTCTCGAACAGCGTCCGGCAGGCGAAGGACGCGCCGCGCAAGTTCTTCCGTCTGGCCCAAGTCCAGTATGCTTCTTCGACGTTTGCTCCCAAAACAATGTATGGGCGCACGCTTACGCTCACGTTCACAAGTGGGCTGACGGGCACACTGACCATAGGCTTCAATTCAACCGGTGGAGGTGATTACACCTTTCCGCCCTATTCCCCAGGCATCGTAACGAGTTATGCCTGGACCCAAGAGCCTTATCGAGGCTTTATCTGGCCCATTTATTTCTCCGGCCTTGTCCCGCTGACGGTTCGACTGGATTTCTCCAGCAATACGAGCGGCACTTTCAGCGGCACTTTCTATGCTGAGTTCCCCTTCTCTGTGGCTGGCCCTTTCAGCCTGGCAGGGCCGTAAGAGGTGTTCGGCTTAGTCTCCAGACTCTGCCACCCGCAGGCAGCGGCAGAGCGTAAAGCCGCGATTGACTGTTGGCACACCATCGCTCATTCTTCGTGCGAGTGCCATAGTAGCGCTCCCGCGAGTTTGATTATGAAACGCCACATCCCCACCCGGTTTGGGGCCGGAACTGCCGCCTGCGCGCGGGAGCGAGAGACGGCGGCGTAGACGTGAACAAGGCAACCCCCATTTACTAATGGCTAAGACACCTGAAACTCTTACGTTGGCGGAAGCATTGGGCGCGGCCCGGGAAACGCGGGCGCTGGAAATCGGCGCCGGCGTCAGGAGTGCGGCGCCGCGCGTCTTTCAACAGCAGTTTGGCAAGCGGGCGGCGGTGATTGTGGCGGACTTGAACACCTTCCGAGCGGCAGGGCAGGCGGTTGCCGAGGCGTTCGGCGCCGCCGGACATCCGCTGCTCGAGCCATTTATCTTTCGCGCGCCGGACTTGTATGCTGAACACCGTTTCGTAGCGGAACTGGAAGCGGCTTTGCGCAGCCATACGGCCATTCCGGTCGCCGTGGGATCGGGCACGATCAACGACCTGACCAAGCTCGCCTCCCATCGGACCGCCCGCCCTTACATGTGCGTCGCCACGGCCGCTTCGATGGACGGCTACACAGCGTTCGGAGCCTCCATTACCTATCAAGGCGCCAAGCAGACGTTCGAGTGTCCGGCGCCGGCCGCCGTCGTGGCGGATGTGGAGGTGATTTCCGCGGCGCCGGGCGAAATGAACGCTTGGGGGTATGCGGATCTGGTCGCCAAAGTCCCTGCGGGCGCGGACTGGATAGTGGCGGGCGTGTTGGGGGTCGAACCGATTCATCCGCAGGCATGGGCGATTGTGCAGGGGCGGCTGCGCGAAATGGTAGCTGATCCGACCGGCGTTCGCAGTCGAAAGCCCGCGACCATTGAGAAACTGGTCGAGGGGCTATTGCTGAGCGGCTTCGCCATGCAGTCGGCCAGGTCCAGCCGGCCCGCCTCGGGCGCGGAGCACCAGTTCAGCCATTTGTGGGACATGCAGCACCACACTCACAAGGGCCGCGCCCCCTCACACGGCTTCAAGGTTGGCATCGGCACGCTGGCCGCGACGGCGCTGTACGAGCGCCTGCTGGCCAGGCCAATGGAGGATTTGGACGTAGAGCGTTGCTGTGCGGCATGGCGGGATGAAGAGTCCTGGGTGGCGCGCGCGCGCGATTTGCTGGGCGACAACGAGCTAACCGAAGGGGCGGCTCGGGAGCTGCGCGCGAAGCACAGCACCTCCGCGCAACTGAGCGAGCAGTTGAAGCTGCTCAAGGCAGTCTGGCCAACACTGCGCGACCGGCTGGGCGCCCAACTGCTGCCGCTCACCACCCTGCGCCAGATGCTGCGCGACGTTGGCGCGCCGACCGAACCGGAGCAGATCGGCATTACGCGCGCGCGATTGCGGCAAAGCTACTGGCAGGCGATCTGCATCCGCCGCCGCTTTACGGTGCTCGACCTCGCCGTCCGCACGGGGCTGATGGATAGTTGCCTGGACGAGATCTTCGGCCCGGCGGGTCTGTGGCCGACCGCGGCTCCCGCGCGCGCCTCAACCAAAGGTGAGGCATAAGCCGCCCCTTCCCCGCGCCCCCCTTTTACTCGATGTCGCGCGGCGAAATGCTCGGGGGAGGATGAAATCATGATGGTCTCAAGTGCTCCGGATTCGGTCCGCCGCCCGCGCTTCCCCAAGCTCCTGCGGTTTTTCGAACCGGCGCCGCCTGCCATTCCCCTGGCCGACCCTGCCGCCATCCGCGCCAACTACCGTCTCTGGCAGCGGCGCGTGCTGATCTCGACCATCATCGGCTACGCGGTTTTTTACTTCGTCCGCAAGAACCTCAGCATTGCCATGCCGCTGATGGAGCGCGACCTTGGCATCTCGAAGTCGGGTCTGGGGTTGTTTCTCACGCTGCACGGCTTGCTTTATGGCGTGTCCAAGTTTGCCAACGGTTTCTTGGGCGACCGCTGCAATGCGCGTGCCTTCATGGTTGTCGGGCTGGTCGCTTCGGCAGTGATGAATGTTTGCTTCGGTTTCGGCTCGGCCGTGGTCACGCTCGGAATCGTCTGGATGCTCAACGGCTGTTTTCAAGGCATGGGGTTCCCACCCTGCGCGCGGCTGATGACCCATTGGTTTTCGCCGAGGGAATTTGCCACCCAGTTCTCCATTTGGAACACTTCTCATTCAATTGGCGCGGGGCTGATCCTGGTGCTGTGCGGCTCGCTGCTGGCGCCGATTTCCTGGCGCGCTTGCTTCTTCGTCCCCGCGGCCATTGCCCTCGCGTGCGCCGGCTATCTGTGGCTGACCCTGCCGGACACCCCCGCATCCGTCGGCTTGCCGGAGGTCGAAGGAACCCGCACCGGCTTGTCGGAACGGAACACCGGGGCCGAATTCAGGGCTTTCCTCTTCCGTTCGGTCTTTCGGAACAAGTATATTTGGCTCGTCTCACTCGCGAACTTCTTCGTTTACACCCTGCGTTACGGCATGCTCGACTGGGGACCTACGCTGCTCACGCAGACCAAGCAGCTTAGCATTGGTCATGCCGGCTGGATGGTCGCCGCTTTCGAGGGCGCCGGCGTGGTGGGTGCAGTGCTCAGCGGTTGGCTCACCGACCGCTTCTTCGGCGGGCGCGCGATGCGAGTGGGGTTGCTCTACATGGTATTGGCTTGTGCCTCGGTATTGGCCTTCTGGAAAGTCGCCGGCCAATCCGTGTTCTGGAACACCGCGCTGCTCTGCGCCGCCGGCTTCTTCATCTATGGCCCGCAATGTGTTATCGGCATTGCCGCCGCCAAACTCGCCACCAAGCACGCGGCTGCCTCCGCCGTTGGCTTAACCGGGTTGTTTGGCTACGCCAGCACGCTTCTCTCGGGCTGGGGATTGGGGGCGCTGGTCGCGCCGCGCCTCAAAAGTAACTGTTACCCTAGCGAAGCTCGGAAGTGTTCCGGT
>DAOPPX010000147.1:0-10984 GCA_035358715.1 Verrucomicrobiota bacterium | reverse complement strand
TGTAGCTTCGCGCATAATTTGTCCGTTTTCTGACTTCCGGAGTTCCAAGCCTCAAGTACGTGGAAAACGCGCACCCATTCGGCGGGTGTGCGCAAAATCCGCTCTGTCTTGTCCGATCAGGCAGACACAAGCTCAGCCGCGATCCGCGGCGAGCTTAGCCTGTTCCTGCCTGTAAATTCTGCCGGCTCAATGCCTTCAACGCCAGGTCTGGCGGCCGCCAGCGCGACGGCCCGGCCTGGCTGCTCCACGGGCTCAATTAAACGGGCTTTAAGGGGCATTGCAGCATGCCTGCGGCTGGTCTTAAGAGGCTCCGCTAAAGCCTGGGCCAGGGCGCTGTCGGATGGGATAACGCCGTCTTTGATTGCACGGCGAATGTCAGCGCAGACCACCCGCTCCCGTCCTTCCTTCCGGGCCAGATAACGCGCCCGCCGCACGGCCGATTCAATTCCGGCCAGGTATTTCGCTGAGGCTTGCGCGTAGGTCACCAGAAGTTCAAACGACTTGCTGTCTCCCTCGGGCAGGAGTGCGCTTGCCACCTTGGCCAGGTCTGCCTCGCCTAGGCTGTCCGGCAGCTTCTGGTAGTGGCCAATCCGCCCGATAAACTGCTCGCTCGTCCAGCAGGACTTTTGCTCCACTTTCTTTTGAGAGCGCAGAAACTGCGGAGTTGTCACGAGTCCGACCGGCACACCGTAGTTCACCAGGGCCGTCATAATCCAGTTGATCCGTCCCGGCAAAGCGTCGCGATACGTGCCACTTGGCCAGAGCCAGTGCGCTTCGTCAAAGACAACAGCCAGCCCGCCGGGCTGCAAAGTCTCCTCGATCCGCTGCCGCAGTTCCTGGGCTTTGGAATTGAGGTTTATGCTCACGCCAAGGCTCTTGGCGATAGCGCGAAAGAAGCCAATGTCGTCATTGGTCGAAGGCGCTTGCACGTAACGCGCCTTGCCGGGACGCTCTGCGCACCAGGCTTTCGCCGCGAAGGTCTTGCCGGTTCGCGCGAGCCCTTCAATCAGGACCAGGCATTTGCCCTCCAGTGCGTAGTCCAGCGACTCATAGACAAGGCTCCCGATTGTGGTAACGGCGGTTACCGCCCGGCTCTCGCGAACACGCGCCGCCTCGAAGTCGCGCAGGGACTGAATCAGGTCAGGGAAATACCAGGGAGCGCAGTCTTCCAGCATTATGGCGGGATTCAGGCAAAGCTCTTCCAGGAAGCTGGGCAGCAACTTCCTAACCGCTTCGCTGCGGTCCAAAATGTCTTCCAACCGATAAGCCGTGGGGCGCTTGTCTTGCCACGGTGCCAGGAGCGGTCGGCCACTCGCAGCATCCAGCAATTCCTCCAGAGCCTCGCGGGGGTCGCCGTAGAGCGGGAGCTCGGGCCCCCCGCGTCCAATTTCGCGGCGGATCAGTTTGACCTGCTGGGCGCTGTAGACCTGCCCCGGCTTCATACCAAAGCGCTGCATTGACTTGGTGCCAAAGCGCTCCGGGAACATAGCAGCCAAGTCCTCCGCCGCCTTGTGCAGGCCGCCCTCTTCTTGCGAGAGCTTCTGCAGGAAGTAAACCAGCTCGCGATCTTCCGGCCGCTTCAGGACCCTGCAGCGCCGAGCCACAACGTTGGCCAGCAGGCCCCGTTCATACGCTTCGCTGGAGCACCATCGCTCTTGTCGCAATGGCTTGCCCGGTTCTGCTCTCCGCGTTCTGCTCATGTATTTTCCTCTTCCTTCAGTAGTTGACTCAGGCGCTCCACCGCCGGCAGCGTCTCTGGTCGGCGCGCAGCCGCGGGGGAAAGGGTCATGTTCAAATTGCGGCTGAGGCTGCTCAGCTTGGTCTGGCGCCGCGCCTCCTGCCCCTGCTCCGCCCTGGTCTGTGCCTGCTGCGCTTCGATCTGCCGCCCAAGGTCCGCCGTGGCCCCGTCCACAACGGCGCGCCGGAAGGGCGTCGCATACTTCGTCCGCAGCATCCGATAGCGCACGCGGGCGTAAGACTGATGCGCCGCAATCCGCCCAAACTCGTCTTCGAGCTGCTCCGTTGTGGCATCCATCGCCGGCAGGGAGGGGCTCAGCGCCACGCAAAAGGCATTCTCGCGGTTCATATCCGTAACAGTGAGGGTTTCCGGCAGCTCGGGATTCCACCAGGCGAGAACCATCTGGCCACGCAGCCGGCCCGTCTCCTCGTTGCGGTAGTTGTATGCTTGTTTGCCAAAGCGGAGCGTGATGCCGTTGCTCGTCACCTTCAACGGCCGCTTGTGATGGGCCAGCAGATACCGGCAGCTGGCCGGCAGTTTGGTCGGCGGATCGTCTGCCCTTCTGAACTTGAAGAAGGCATCGTCCGGCGAGTGGCCGCCCGTCATTTTCCCGCCTTGCGGCGTGGCGTTATATTGGGCCGAGATTTCCTCCAGCCGCGCTTCCCATTCGTCCAGGCTGTAGAAGTGTTCGGAGGGATGGGTCTTCCTGGCTTGCACCTGCAGCTTGGCTTTCTGGACGCGCTCAAATTTCTCGTGCATTTCGTCCGGGCCGACGTAGCCCGGCTCACCTTCCATCAAATCCTGCAGCGCGCCGATCACGCGCTCAATCGGCTTGGAGCGTGGCAGTTTCGAGTGGACAAACCGAAGCCCCAGCGACCGCAGGCCAAGTTCCGTCTCCGGCCACGAGAGAGGGTCGGCGGACGCATCCCCTTTGAGCAGGCGTGAGTTCGCCCAAATGCCTCGCTCGAAATAGAAGCCCTTGCGGGGCAGGCCGTGCTCGTCACAAACCCGCGTGATGAGCGTTCGGATCATCGCGGCGTTGTAGCTTTTCTCCGGGCGCAGCCCAAAGCCCAGCACGCGCAGGGAGCGCACGTCAATCATGGGGAGAAACTGCCCGCGCATCAGCGTAAACCACCCCTTGCCGTCGGGGACGTAGAAATAGACCTCAAGCGTCGCATCATCACCGCACAGCCAGTCCATCGCCGCAACGCCGCTCCAGTCGCGGCTGATATGGGCGCCGTTCAGTTTGTCCTGGCGCGGGCCGTGGTGAATATCATCCATCATCCCCACATCGTATTTCACCGCCTCCCGGATGCGCGTCGGGCAGTAAGACTTTGACGCCGGATTGCTCAGATGATAGGCCAGCAGCTCTTCGCTTAGCGCGTTCTTTCCGGCCAGCTCGCGCCACGCCTGGCTGACTCTGCCGTCACAGTTCAGCACCGCATGGGCAATCAGCGCGTCGCGGTCCTCTGCCTTGAGTTCCGGCGCCCGGTGGAAGCCTGATTTCTCGCTGCGGCCGTCTTGCAGCGCCACTGCCGCCCGTCCGCTCTCAATCCAGTGGTTATACTTCCGATTGAACGCAACGCGCAGCGCCTCGGCACTGGCTGCCATGAATGGAGCATTGCGCGCCAGGAATCTTACCAGCCCGCTCTTGACCTTCTTGCGAGGCTTCCCGGCGGCGATCTTTTCCTCGAACAGCTCGAACGCGCGCAGCCAGAGATAGGCCCTTTCGGCGGCCCCCGGCTGTGCGGGGTTCTTAAACGTGCCGATCACGTCCCGCAACTCGCGGAACTCGGTCTGCACCGCCAGGGGGATTGCCGGCCTGGCCGCATCCTTGCGCGCTGGTCGTTCCGCCAGGAACAGCTCAAGGCGGCTGAACTGGCCGGCGCCGCCGTCGCGCTCCAGGGTGCGCTTGACCACGTCGCGCAAATGCCTGCCGCTGATCGCGTGGCCAAACTCGCGCCGGTAGTCCTCTAGCGCGATCTGCTCCAGCTCGGCGGCTGATACTCTGAGATCGTCCTCCAGCTCCAATCTGCGGAGCAATGCCCGCTGCAGCTTGACGGCCCCGTCAAGGCAATGCTGTGCCACTTCGGCCAGCGGAAACGGTGGTTCCCACTGTCTGGCCGGCGCACTCAAGAGCTGCTCGGCGTTCCGGTAACCTAAGCCCTGCGCTCGGCTCGCCAGCAAGTCTTGAGAGTGCGCTGGCAGCGCAGAGATCAGCCAGGCATTGGCCGGCCGTCCGTTCACGACCACTTGGCCCGATGGCGCTATGGTGGATAGCAGCCGCTGCGCAGCCTGGCGTTTCATGCCAAGAGCTCGCGCAATCTCCGCACAAGTGAACTGCCCCACGCCCGGCGACCCGCTCATACCTCCCCCTTTCCGCGCGCAATCGCCGCCAGCGCCGCCTCGTTGTCCGACTTGATAAACTCACGGCAATCCTGCACCCGTTCCGCCGCCAGAAACCTCGCAAACGGCTCCGAGCACCCCTCCGGATGAACCGTCCGCCAATACCCCTCGGCCCGATCCCAAAACGCTATCTCCACCTTATGGAACGTTCTCAGCTCCGGCGCCCGTCCCTGCAGCACCCGCGCCGCCCGGTTCCGCTCTGCCACTTCAAAAGTGAACGCCGCGTAGGAGCGCCCAAAGATTCCGCCCACGCCGGCGGCCTCGATTCCCTCGTCACGAAGCCAGCCCTCTACCAGGACTTCAAGCAACCCCGCCAAACCCGCGTTGGAAAGCCCCGGAAACACGACAGCGATCCCGATGAGCTCCGCGCCGCAGGCACCGCCCGGAGTCCCCGCACCAATGTTCCTTAGCCTTTCTGCGTTCATTGATTTCTCAGGTTACTAATCTGTCCTTCCAGCCGCTTCATCCGCTCGCTCATGGCGGCATTGTGTTCGAGTTGGCGATCCAAAATCCGGGCCGTCTGCGCCGCCACCGCCCCGGTTTCCTCCACCTGCCGCGCCACGCTCTCCACCAGCGCCCTGGAGCTCTCCTGCCCCCGCGCCGCCGCCCCCGCCGCCCGCGTCGCGCTCTCATACAAACCAGCCTCCGCCCGCGCCCCGCTCTCGATCCCCGCCACCGCCTCCTGCGTCGGCAGCATCCCCCGGATCCCCAGCGCCCGCTCCCGCGCCCCCTTCTCCATCCCCCGCAACCGCTCAATATTCTCCTGCCCGGCCCGCCACGCCTCGATCCCCGCCGGCGCCTCAGCCTCCAGCCGGCCCACTCGCCTCTGCTGCGCGCTGCGCAAACGCTCCAGGGCCTTCCCCTCCTGCTGCCCCCGGTGAAGGCGGCGGCAGATCCGCTCCAGCCGCTTCTCCCGCTCCCGCTGCCACGTTGACGCGCGAAATTGGCGCTGCACGCGCTCGGGTCCATTCGCCAAAACCGCCGGCGCCGCCGCCACGTTCTTGCGGTCTGTAAGTGGCTCAGACATAAACTCCAGGGGAGGGATTCCAACAGTGGGAAACCCTCGAAATTGCCAAGGTCCTGTTAAGCCGCCTCGTGACTCCCTGCCAGACTGCTATTAAAACGTCCGTAACTGGCATTAAATCTTGCCGACGCACCCCGCCTGAACCCAACATACCCCGAGGGCCGCCCGGCGCGTCCTGGCTCATAATTGGCTGTTGAAACGAAAACATTTCGTCACCAGCGGCCGCACCCGCCGCTCCCGACCCCCACCAGGCCCCGCTCCGCCACTTGCGGCACAAGCCTCTCCAGCGCCGCTAGAAACTCCGCCCGCCCCTGGCACCGACCTGCTCCTGGCGCCTGAGTCCGCTCCGCTGCGATAGTCCGCAAATCCGCCTCGCTCAAGACCGCCGCCTTGTAAGCTCGCGCCAGGGCGTTCGGGTTCATCCCGATCACGCACGCGCTCAGCTCCAACTGCTCCTGCTCCAGGTAAACCGCCGACACCTCCCGCGGATCCTGCCCCAGCTCCCGGCACGCTTCCTCATGCGGCCGCTGGTCCCGATCCCACCGGCTCGTTTGCTTCACCGGCTGAAACCCCACGCTCACCGCCTTCAGGTATCCCGCCGACGTCATTCTGAACCCGAGCTGCGCCAGCCGGTTGTCCGCCACGTCCACCGCCCACTTCACCACCTCGATCAGCCGCCGGCCACGCACCTCCCGATCCACCACCCGCCCTAGCACCCTCTCAATGCTCCCGTAATCGTGGCTATCCACAAACGGCGCGTTCTTGTCGAAGTGTCTGAACCGCCAGCCCGACGCCCGGATGATCTCCCGCCCATGATCCAGCGTCTCGTCGCTCGCCACATACTCCACCAGCCCCGCGCTCGCATCGAGCACCTTGGTATGTGGGTATATCGTTCTTCTCAGCATAGTATTTCGCTTTCTGCCATTGTCCCCCCGTCGCCTTGTCTCGTTGTCCTGTGGTCAGTGGTCTTGTGGTCCCTTCCTTCTCCCCTCTCACTCCAACGATTCCGGCCCAAGCTCCGCTGTCCCCTCGCCCTGGCCTCCGCTTTCAGGTTTCCAGTCTCCGGTCTCATCCCTCCCCTCACCCCTGCTCCCGCTCCCCAGCGCCGCCTGCAAAGCCCGTAACGCGCGCTCCTGGCGGCCAACCTGCCCGCACAGGATCTCGACAAGGACAGCCATTTCGCCGGCGCGCCTCTCCAGGCCGCGCATGTGTTCTCGGATCTCAGGGTTTGGCATAGAGTATTCATGGCCACCGTCTCGCACGCAGAAACTCGGCCCAGCTCGCCAGTTCGATCCGTGCCGAGCCGTTCCGCGCGCACTTCGGTTTCGACAGGAGCTTTAACGCCTTGCGCGCTGCCAGCGTGTAAAGGTGGGTTCCCGAGCAGTTCAGCAGCCTTTGAACCTCTCGCCCCAGCAGCACCGCCCCCGCCGGCGGCACCAGCATCCGCTCCACATCGCGCCAGGTCAGCCGGCATTCCTGGCCCCGCATGTAGCTGGCCACGCACGCCGACAGGATTCGCAATTCCTTCTTCTGCCCCGTCACCGGATTCAAAGCGATATTCCAAGCCCAGGGTAGACTCCCATCCTCCAGCAGCGCGACCACCCCGTCTTCGTCCTTGTCCAGCAACGCCACCGCCCCCCGCACCGGCAACATCGGCTTAATGGCCGACCGCCACCCCTCCCGCCGCCGCCCAGAAGGCTCCGCCCCCGACCCCGACGCAAGGGTGCCAGGGGCGGTCCGCTGGCTATTGCCCCCGCCCAGCAACGCGCCCACGGAAGTCTCCGAGTTGCCGCGCTTCATTTGAGCTCTCAGGTCTCAGGTCTCAGCCCTCAGCCCTCAGCTCTCAGCTAGGGCCAAAGTCGAAAACCAGCTCGCGTCCAGCATCCCGCAAAACACCCGCGCCGTCGCCCGGAACTGGCGGATATTGCAGTCAAACTTCACTTCGTCGGACACCACCAGCTTCAGCTCCTCCCGGAGCGCCACCAGGTAAGCATCGCCGCACCCGTAGGCGATCACCTTCGACCCGGCCGCGGTCGCGCTCGGCGCCGACGCCACCAGTGTCACCGGCCGCCCCACCAGGAACGGCTCGCCCTCCTCAGAAGTCACCAGCCTGGCCCCGCTGCCGTCCTTCACCCGCAGCAACTTTAGAAAGTGCGTCGGATGCATCCACCAACGGCAACGCCGCATCTGGGCCGCATCCGCCACCGCGTCCATCGCCTTGAGCAAATCTTCCTCCTGCAGCAACTCAACCGACCTGTGCCCCGCCGCCGCCGTCACCGCCGGCACGTCTCCATGCGCAAAGATTCCCGTCTGCCCGCCGTCCTGCTGATCGTCCGTCCCGTCCGCCGAGAAAGCCGCCCATTCAATTCGCCGCGCAATGGCCGCCGCGAACAAATCCGCCAGCACCGCCCCAAGGTCTGCCCGATCATCGTCAAGCAATGCGTTCGCCACATCGACCAGGATCGGCAGCTCCCGCGCCTCGGTTTCCAGCCCCGTCCCCAGCACCTTTGACACTGGTGTGAGCTGGCCGCCCTGGTTCGCCGGGGTGATAAAAGGCGCCTCCCCCACCGCCCCGGGATCCAACTTCGCCACCGGGAACGTTGTCTTCCCCGACGGCGCCGGCCGCACGTTCAATGTCCGGAACGCGCCATAGGTCTGGGCCAGGTTAATAATCAGCGCCGCCACTTCATCGGGCACACTCCCCGCCCCCACCCCGGTCCCGGTCGTGACTGCCGTTTTCGTTCCTGGCGCCCACGCCGGCATTCCCAGCCGGCGCGCCACCTCCTGCATCTGCCCGCGCCCCAGCTTGTCCAGCGCGCTGCGCGCGTTGAGATCCACAGGGAATAGCCGCTCCAGGTAATCCCGCCGGCATCCGTTGCCATCAATAACTTTTAACTTCATAGTGTTCTTCCTTTCTTGCCTTGGTCCGTTTTGTCCTCAGTCCAGCCCGATTAGTTTGCTGTATCGCTCCCGCCTTGCCAGGAACGCGGAAACTTCAGAGGCCACGTCCCGCTCTCCCCGCGGCCCGCTGGGGTGGACGCAACGAGCGCGCTCGAATTTGTGGAACATGGGGTGCGGCGGCCTCACCCTCCGCCAATACTCTCGGCACGCCGCCTCGTCGCCGTCGAAAAACGGCAACTGCGATTTCACCAGCGCCTCGAACGCCGCCGACTCCGCCGCATTAACCGCCTCGTTATATCGCTTCCCTTCCAGCCTGTGCAGGGCATCAATCTTATCGAATGTCCCCGAGTCAACCCCCAGCCTCGCCAGTCGCGCTTCAACCAGCGCTAGCCCCAGCGTGGCGTCGGCCATTTGCTTCTGAACGCGCGGGTCGGATATGTCGGCGTCGCCGATCTCCGACTTCACTCGCAGATGCTCCGCCTTCAGCTTGGCCAACCGCAGCCGTTCATCCTTCAAACCCCGATGGGATTCCACCAGGTCCAGTAGCTCCTTCATTTCCTTGCTTGTCTTCATGTCTGCCTCTCTTCTTTCTTCGTTTGCTCGTTTGGTCTCCCGGCTTGAGTTTCCCGCCCCTGCAGGGTCATCAATTCGGAATAGTGGGCCAGCAGCCGCTCGCTCTTCCGGTGCCCCCGCAGAACCCGGTTCAGATGCTCTTGCGTCACTCCCAGAATCCGCGCCGCGCGCCGCTGGCTGATCCGCCCTTTCGCTCTGCCGTTATCACGTTGACCCGTCATCACGCACAGAATTGCACATGTTTGTGGGATTTGTCAACCAGTTTCGCATTTTTTTTGCGCAGGTTTTTAACATCATTCTGGGGTGCCGAGAGCCAGTGGCAGAATGACAGAGCGGGAGCGGGATATTTGCGCCCGCGTGAAGACCATTCGGGAGTCAATCAACTGGTCTCAGGCATCCTTCGCTTACCAGGTCGGAATCACGCGAAACTGTCTGGCGAGTATTGAATGCGGCAGAACTCCCCTGCGCTATTCGATTGCGTGGCGGATCAGAGATTCCTTCGGAGTAAGCTTGCGGTGGCTCGGCGAAAATCAAAACTTCCCTGACAACTTGGGACAAGACAGCCTGCCCTCTCCTGATGCCACGGGGCTGCCTCCGCGCGCTCTCCTGAGTGCGGTCATTGCCAAGTATCCAGCGCTGGGCGAGGATACGCTTGAAGTAGGGCCGCTAGAGTCGTCCGATCAGATCAAGAGCAAGCCCGAGGCACAAGTCATCCGCCCTAGCGGCACATTTCTCCCGGTTGGAGCTCTGGAGGCAGTTCTAGCCGGCGAGGAGGGCAAAACCCGTAAGACTGATCCACGGCATCGCGCGGTCTATGCCGAGATTTTAAAGGGCCATGTAGATTATTGGATTGCCCAAATTCCCTTGGGCCGTGTGGAGCAGTTCTGCGATAAGATCGTGCATGCCGCTGACGTGCTTATGAGGAACTTGCCTCGGGAACCAAAGGCGGCCGTTGAGGCCCGCAGGCAGCAGCTCGCTTTGGAACGGATGAAGGTTGCCATCGCTAGGCGGAGCATCCTGGATTCGCAGGCCAAAAAAAAGTTGTTGCCACGAGTTACGCCAGAGCGTAATGTGTCCGCCATGACTGAAATGCAGGATCTGATCGCCCGGCTGCGCAAGGCAACCTCGCAACGCAGCAAGAAGGCCGAATTGTCCAAGCATCTGGGCGTCGCTAAAGCACGCATTTCAGAATGGCTCCGGAGGGTGAAACCAGTGACGCCGTCCGGTGAAACGACGCTCCGGCTGCTCCAATGGGTCCAACAGCAGGAGCGCAAACAAAAAGCCCCTGGCAGTGCGACCAACACCGCCAAGGGCAAGACCCAAGTCCACAAGTCCAATGAAAATGAAAAAGCAAACTCGAATCCGAAGAAACGGTAGCCCCCGCGCCGCCGTTCCACAAGCTCAAACCTGTCCGCAACTCCAGCCCAGCAAGGACACCCCCGCTTGCCGAGCTGCCCCGTTGAAGGCGCAGCCTTTCTGGCCGGCGTTACCGGCGCGGGAGACGGGCATCTGGACGGCCCATGATGCCTTAGAGATGGTTGTGCCTCATGTGCTGGCGGCAGTCGAAACCCTGTCCGACGCATATTGGAACGCAATAGACCAGCAGAATGCGCATCAGCGCCAGATAGCCAATGGCCTCACCGGCCTCGCCCATGGCGCCGCATCCAGACTCGAAATTGAATTCCCCCTCGCCATTAAAGAGTGGCAAGCCGCCACCAGGACTGAGCAGCCTGCGAGCGCCGCCCCAGCCCCATCTGGCGCGCCTGGCGGCGACGTAACGCTGGTGTTCAACCTTCCTGACGGCACTGAGTGCGCGCGCTTCGATTTGCCGCGGCCAGTGTTCGCCAGCCTGGAGAAGGAGGCCAGGAAAGCCCACTGCTCAATCACAGAGTTCATCACGCGCGCAATCAAGCACCTCGTCAACAAACACAACCACACCCGGATCGGAAGGGAGGCAGCATGAGCGATCCTGAAACATTGTTCGCGGAGTCTGAAAGGTTGTTCGCGGAGCTGGACAACACCGTATCGGCTACGCGAGGTTTTATCCACCTCGTCTCTAGGTATATGATGGCGAAGGAGTATGATGATTGCGACACCGTGGATCAAAGCCACGAGGACGGGATACCCTTTCTTGCCCTTTTAGTCGCTGACCAACTGCAACGTGCCTACTGCGACTATGCGGAATCCCGCGATCTTGCTCCCGCTCAACCCGAAACCCCCGCCCCTGCGCAGGCCGGAACGGAGGCAGCATGAGGACCAGGTCGTCAACTCGCCGTGTTAAACTCACTAGCCCGACTTTCGCTACCGGCGGGCGGTTTAGGTTTTTTGGGGGTAGGCAGGCT
>DAOPPX010000146.1:0-11140 GCA_035358715.1 Verrucomicrobiota bacterium | reverse complement strand
ATCCAGTCCAACATGTCCATCTCCGAGCACCGGATTCCCCAGGACGGGCGCATCCAGACCTCGGTCGGCGGCAAACTGATTGACTTGCGCGTGTCCTGCCTGCCCACAAACCACGGCGAGAGCATTGTCATGCGTATCCTGGACAAGGAAGGATTGCGCCTGGGCTTGCCCGAACTGGGCTTCTTCACCGACGACCAGCAAACCTTCGAGCGGCTGATCGGCCTGCCGGACGGCATCCTGCTGGTCACCGGGCCGACCGGCTCGGGCAAGACCACGACGCTGTATTCCTGCCTGCACTTCATCAACCGGCCCGACCGCAAGATCATCACCGTCGAAGATCCGGTGGAATACCTGCTCTCGGGCATCAACCAGGTGCAGGTCAGCGAGGCGGTGGGCCTGACGTTTGCCTTCGCCCTCCGCTCGATCCTGCGCCAGGCGCCCAACGTCATCATGATCGGGGAGATTCGCGACCTGGAGACTGCCACCATCGCGATCAATGCCTCCCTCACCGGGCATCTCGTGTTCTCGACCCTCCACACGAACGACGCGCCGAGCGCCGTCACGCGCCTTATTGATATCGGGGTCAAGCCGTTTCTCGTGGCCTCCTCGACCCGCGGGCTGATGGCCCAGCGGCTGGTGCGAAAGGTGTGCAAACAGTGCGCCAGCCCCTGCCTGCCCTCGGAGGCCGAGATGCGCACGCTCGGACTGGATGCCGCCGGCGTCCAGGGCGCCACGTTCATGAAAGGCAAGGGCTGCGCCAATTGCTCCAACACCGGCTACCGCGGCCGCTTCGGCATCTTTGAAATCTTCGTTATAGATGACGAAGCCCGCAAACTCATTTATGAGAAGGTCGCGTCGTCTGTGCTGCGCGCCCGCGCCCGCGAGATGGGCATGCGAACCCTGCGCGAAGACGGCATTCGCAAAGCCCAGGCGGGATTAACCACCCCGGACGAAGTCATCCGCGCGACTGTGGGAGACGTGGATTAAATGCGCCGCCGAAAGCCAGCGCAACAAGCGGCGTGACCAATGCGCTTTGCCGCTGTCCCATTTGTAATGGCAAGTTTCGTATGATGTCAAAACTCGCGCCGGTGGAAACCCGCGCTTAACTGGATTCAGGCATGTCTTACTCGATGTCCGATTTGTTGCAGTTGGTCGTCTCGGAAGGGTCGTCCGACCTCCACATCCGCGTGGGCACCGCGCCCGTCATCCGTGTGCACGGGATCCTGCACCGCGTGGAAGGGCCGGCCCTGACGCCGGAAGACAGCGAGGAGTTGATGCGCAGCATCACTTCGGAGGATCACATCCAGCACGTGCGCGAGCGCGGCGGCGCCGACTTCGGCTTTGCCTTCGGCGACATGGCTCGTTTCCGCGTGAGCGTGTTCAAAGAGAAGGGCAACTTCGGCCTGGTGCTGCGTCAGATTCCCAACAAGATGCTCACCATGGAGCAGATCGGGCTGCCGCCCTCCGCCAAAGAGCTCCTCTACAAGCCGCGCGGACTGGTGCTCGTCACCGGCCCGACCGGTTCGGGCAAGACCACCACGCTCGCGTCCATGATCAACATCATCAACGAAGAGCGCGACGAAGCCCATATTGTCACCATCGAAGACCCCATCGAGTACTACCACAAGCACAAGAAGGCCATCGTCACCCAGCGCGAAATCGGCGTGGACGTGCCCAACTTCGCCGAGGCGCTGCGGCGCGTGCTGCGCCAGGACCCGGACGTCATTCTGGTCGGCGAAATGCGCGACCTGGAGACAATTGACGCGGCGATCACGGCGGCGGAGACCGGGCACTTGGTCTTCGGCACGCTGCACACCACCGGCGCGGCCAAGACAATTGACCGCGTCGTGAACGCGTTTCCCACCAACCAGCAGGAGCAAATCCGCATCCAGCTCTCCACCGTCTTGCAGAGTGTCATTTCCCAGTTGCTCATCCCGCGCATAGACAAGCCGGGACGCGTGGCGGCCTTCGAGATCATGATGAACACGCCGTCCGTTGCCGCCCTGATCCGCGACAATAAGACCTTCCGCATCCAGTCGGACATTCAGACCGGCGCCAAGTACGGCATGGTGACATTGGACAGCTTCCTGATTGACAAGTACCTGGCCGGCATGATCGCCCGCGAGGAAGTCATCACCAAGGCCCAGGATCCGGTGACCATCCAGGCCAAGCTGCAGGAACTGGAACTGGCGGCGGCGGTGGGCGCCGACACGCAAGCCGTCGCCGAAGGAAAGGTGTAATCCAGCCCCCCTATGCCTGAGGACATTCACGATCCGCTGCTTGCCCTGGTCAAAGAGCAAGGCCTGATTGACGACCTGCAGTACGAGGAAGTGCTTGGGGAACTCAAGCGCACCGGCAAGCCCGTCGCTCAAATCCTGCAGGACTTCAGCATCCTGGATTTGGACAGCGTGCTTCAGGTCATCGCGGATCACCTCGGCGCATCCGTCGCGACGGTCAAAGAACGGGATTTGACGCCGGATCTGTTGCGCGTAATTCCAGCCAAGACCGCGCGCATGTACCAGTGCCTGCCCGTGGGAATGGCCGGCTCCACCGTGCAAGTCGCCCTCGCAGACCCGTTGAATGTCAGCCGCGTTGACGAGCTCGGCTTCGTCATCAAGAGGGACGTCCAACTGGTCGTGGCCGACCCCGTCCAGGTCCAGAAGGCTATAGAGAAGTTTTACCCGCAGGAGAGCGAGAGCGTCTCGGACGTGCTCAAGGAGCTGGGCGCCGACAAGGAGATCGCCAAGGAAGCCAGCGAGCTGGCCGTTACCGACGATGCGGCCATGATGGCACGCCTGGCCGACCAGGCGCCGATCGTCCGCTTCGTAGACCTCGTGCTGTTCCAGGCAGTCCAGGACCGCGCCAGCGACATTCATTTCGAGCCCTTTGAGACCGAGTTCAAGATCCGCTACCGGGTGGACGGCGCCCTCTACGAGATGTCACCGCCGCCCAAGCACCTGGCCGTGCCGGTGGTCTCCCGCATCAAGGTCATGGCCAACCTGAACATCTCGGAGCGCCGCCTGCCGCAGGACGGGCGCATCACCTACCCCATCGGCAATCGCACCATTGACCTGCGCGTCTCGACCTTGCCCACGCAGTTTGGCGAGTCAGTCGTGCTGCGCGTCCTGGACCGCTCGGCCGTCAACCTCGAGATCGAAACGCTGGGCTTCCCGAAGTACCTCTACGACTACACCATCGAGGCAATTCAACGGCCTAACGGCATCTTCGTCGTTACCGGCCCGACGGGCTGCGGCAAGACCACCACCCTTTATTCCTGCCTCCGCCGCGTTAATACCATTGACTCCAAGTTGCTCACCGCTGAAGACCCCGTCGAATACGACATTGATGGAATCATGCAGGTGGCCGTCAATGAGGGCGTCGGGCTGACCTTCAGCAAGGCGCTGCGCTCCTTCCTGCGGCAGGACCCCGATATTATCATGGTGGGGGAAATGCGCGATCTGGAGACGGCGCAGATTTCCATTCAAGCCTCCCTGACGGGGCACCTGGTGCTGAGCACCCTGCACACCAACGACGCCCCCGGCGCCGTCACGCGTCTGATTGACATGGGCGTGGAGCCGTTCCTGATCTCATCCACCATGGTGGCCGTTATCGGCCAGCGGTTGGTGCGCACGATCTGCAAAAACTGCCGCACCCCCTTCGAGCCCACCGAAGCCCAATTGTCGCTGCTCAATCTTTCGCCGCACGACCTGGGCGACAAGACCTTCTATTACGGGCGCGGCTGCTCCACCTGCAATGACACCGGTTACCGGGGGCGCAAAGGCATCTTCGAGCTGCTCATCATCAACGACGCCATTCGCCTGCTGATCAACGAGCGGGCCCCCACCGTCGTGATGCGCCAGAAGGCCGTCGAACTGGGCATGGTCCCCCTCCGCGAAGACGGCTTGCGCAGCATTTTCGACGGCGATACAACTATCGAAGAAGTCGTCAAATACACCTGAAGCAAACGGACCCCTTATGCCAAAATACACCTACGTGGCGATGGATCCTCATGGCAAGGAGAGCAAAGGCACGCTCGAGGTCGCCAGCCAGAACGAGGCCATCGGGCGGGTCAAGGAAATGGGCCTTTTCCCGACCAAGATTGTCGAAGTGGACAAGGCCAAAGAGAAGCCGGAGAAAAAGGGCGCCCCCGCGGCCAAAGCAGGCGCCAAGAAGAAAGGCAAGGGCCTCAATGTCAACCTCAACATCAAGATCCCCGGGCTCGGCGGGCGGGTCAAATCCAAGGTCCTGACAACCTTCACCCGCCAGTTGGCGACGCTGGTGGATGCTGGCTTGCCGCTCCTCCGCGGATTGCGCGTGCTCGAAAAGCAGGAAAGAAACGCCACCCTCAAGGGTATCATTGGCGAACTGGCGGTCGCTATCGAAGGCGGCAGCACCTTCTCCGAGGGCCTGGCCCAGCACCCCAAAGTCTTCAACCGGCTCTTCGTCAACATGGTGAAGGCAGGCGAGTTGGGCGGTGTGCTCGAAGTGGTTTTAAACCGCCTGTCCGAATTCATGGAGAAGGCCCAGAAGATCAAAGGCAAGGTGGTCGCGGCCATGTTCTACCCCATCGCCGTGCTGGTCGTGGCCACGGTCATTCTGAGCATCCTCATGGTCTATGTTATTCCCAAGTTCAAAGAGGTGTTCGCCGGCATGTTGGAGGGCGCCCAACTCCCCGCCTTCACCCGCTTCGTCCTGGCCATCAGCGACACGATCAGGCTCCACTTTGTCGCCACCATCTCTGCCCTGGCCGCCTTCGTTGTCCTGCTGCTGCTCTTCATCCGCACCAAGTTCGGACGGCACGCCTTTGACAAGTTCAAACTCAAGATGCCGGTCATCGGCCCGGTCATCAACAAGGTCGCCATCTCCCGCTTTACTCGTACCCTGGGCACCCTGGTCAGCAGCGGCGTCCCCATCCTGCAGGCGCTGACCATCGTGAAGGAGACGGCCGGCAACGTCATCATTGCCGACGCCGTCGGGGCCGTTCACGAAAGCGTCAAAGAGGGCGAAACCATCACTGCCCCGCTTGAAGCCTCCGGGGTCTTTCCTCCCATGGTCATCAGCATGGTGGACGTCGGCGAACAAACCGGCGCCCTGCCCGAAATGCTTCTTAAGATCGCGGACACCTACGACGACGAAGTGGACAATGCCGTCGCGGCCATGACCTCCCTGCTCGAACCCATCATGATCATTTTCCTGGCTGTGATCGTCGGCAGCATTGTCATCGCCATGTTCCTGCCTCTTATTGAGCTCATGAACAAGGTCGGCAGCGAAGGCGGCGGCAAGGACTCAGACGATTAACCCGGCTGCGCGCCCCTGGCGAGCCAGCCTTGCAAATGGCTGCCATTCCCGCGGTGCCAGGCAGTTGCCACCGTAGCACTGCCGTCGCTCCTCCGTCGTTCCTCCGTTGCTCCTCCGTTGCTCCTCCGTCCCTCCTCCGATAGGCGGTGGGATGTGGAACGGAGGAGGGACGGAGGAGCAACGGAGGAGCGACGGCAGAGGGATGGGGTATCGAGAGGGGGGAATTGAACTCACGTCGTTTCCAGCGGATTACGAGGTGTGGGGCTGCGTGCAGCGCAATTCGAGGAAAAAATGCAGGAATCCTGTTGACAGGTAGCTGCGCCTTGGTGTAAATACATTGTAGATACATTGTATGGGCTTTATAATGACAATTGAGCCAGTATGGACTTTGATTGGAATAATCCGCCCTTCAATTTAGACAGCTCTTTGACGTTGCAGGAAATCGAGGAATCGTTTGAGGACCCGTTTGCCATTCGACTCCTGCCGGATTCGGCGCGCTTTGCCGTGCAGGCGCGGTTTTTCAACCTGGGAGTCTCGGCGGGGGGCGTCGGCATCTTCAGCGTGTATCGGACCAACGGCAAGCTGGCCCGCGTGCTCTTTGCCCGGCCATTCGAGCCCGAGGAACGGTTCTTTTATCAACGCAAAGTGGATCAGGCCCTGGCGCAGTAGGCGCCGGCAGCGAGCGAAGCCAAACCAGATGAATTAAGTGAGTCAGACAATGCGCGCAATCGCCAAATGGGAAGAAGTGCCCATCTTCGACAGCGAAGAGGCCGAGGCTGGATTCTGGGCGGAGAACAAGCCCGACCTGCGCCTGATGGAAGGCGCGGTGGCCGCGCCCTCGGATGCAGCCGGCTCCGTGGCCATCTCTCTGCGCATTGACGCGCGGATGCTGGCCCGCATCAAACGCCTGGCCCAGTCCCGCTACTTGAATTACCAAAGCATGATCAAGCAATGGCTCAGTGAACGATTGGAATCCGAACTGCGCGAACGATGAAGGGAGAATGCAGAATGAAGAATGCAGAATGCAGAATGAAGCCGGCGGAAGGTGGAAGGGAGCTCCAAGCACCACGCGCGGCCCGCGCGTTTACGCTGATCGAGCTGCTGGTCGTCTTGGCTGTCATCGGCCTCCTCGCCGCGTTGACGTTCCCGGCGCTGCGCGCCGCCAAGCTCTCGATGCTGCGCGCCCGGGCCAAGAGCGAGATGACACAAGTCGAAACCGCCATCGAGCGCTACAAAGACAGGTTCGGCCACTACCCGCCTGACAACCGGATCAGCGCCAACCCCGACCCCTATGCCCTCAACCAGCTCTATTACGAGCTGCTCGGCACCACCAACTCCAGCGGCGTATTCCAGACCCTGGATGGCAGCGCCCAGATTGCCGACGGCTCTCTCCCCGCCGTATTCGGACCGAACGTCACCGGCTTCCTGAACTGCGCCCGCACCGGCGGCGACGAAGCCGTCAACGCGGTCTCGTTCCTCAAGGGTCTCAAGCCCGGCCAATTCCTGGCCATCACCAATGGAACCTCAGCGGTCCCGGTTTGCAACCTCCTGGGGGCCAACCTCGACGGCCCGCTGATTTATAAGAACGCCGTCGGCGCCAAGCTCAATCCCTGGCGCTACAACTCCTCCAGCCCGACCAACAACCTCAACTCCTTCGACCTTTGGATTGACGTGGATGCAGGCGGCAAGACCAACCGTATCTGCAACTGGAGCGATCGTCCGCTCGTCGTCAGCACCCCTTACTGGTAATTCAATTCGAGCCACAGATGAACCCAGCCAAACACAGATTCCCCGCGCGAGATTCCAGCCCCCGCCCATCCAGGGCCGGGGCAAGGTCCTCGGCGCGGACTGTGGCCGCGGCAATTCCCTCCGCGGGTGCTTCTGATCTGGGTTCATCCGCCCCCGGTTGGGGTGGTGCCATTTCCCGCCGGGTGCCGATAGCCTGGCAGGATTGCGCCTGGCGTCTGCAGATCGTTGTTCATGCCCGCAACACACGTTCCCAGGACTACACCTTGCCTCTCACGAAACACGAACTCCGCAACCGGCGCTTCCGCGCGCCAACCAAGCCTATGAAACACAATAATACTAATACTCTCCCTCGTTCCGGCTCACCGCGCCCCCAGGGCGCTCCCCGGCGTCCTTTCCAGGGCTTCACGCTGATCGAGCTGCTCGTCGTGATTGCCATCATCGCCATTCTGGCGGCGTTGCTTTTGCCCGCCCTGTTCCGGGCCAAGGTGCAGGCCCAGTCCCGGAAGGCGCAACTGGACGTCGGCAGCATTGCCAACGCCATTCACTCGTACGAGGCCGACTACAGCAAATTCCCCGTCTCCACTGCCGCCATGAACGCCGCCGCGGCCGCGCCGGGAGGGCCGGAGGACTTCACCTACGGCACCAAAGGCGTCGTGTGCGAGGGCCCGGCCGGTCTTAACCCCCTGGACGAGGGCTTTAGCACGACTAACGGCCTGCACAGAATCACCTCGCCGGGCAACTACCAGACCAACAACTCCGAAGTCATGGCGGTTTTGCTGGACATCGAGTCCTGGCCTGACTCGCCCAACCGGCCCACCATCAACAAAGACCACGTCAAGAACCCCAACAGGAACCGCTATCTCAACGTCACCATGGCTGGCAATAACAGGTTGCCCGGCGTCGGCACCGACGGCACCTACCGCGATCCCTGGGGCAACCCTTACATTATCACCATTGACCTGAACTTTGACGACAAGGCCTGCGATGCGTTCTACCATGAAGCCTCGGTCTCAGCCGACCCGACCGACCCCAAGCGCGGCCTCAACGGCCTGATCCCCACGAGCGGCGGCAGCCCTCACTACGAAGCCAACGCGCCCGTGATGATTTGGTCTGCCGGCCCGGATGCCATGATTGATCCGCCCACCCCGGCCAACAGGGGCGCCAACAAAGACAACATTGTGAGCTGGAAGTAATAGTATGCGAAGGCAGAAGGCAGAAGGCAGAAGGCAGAGTGCGGAATGCGGAATCCCGCTTCACGCACCACGCACCACGCATCGCGTCTCACGCAACACGTGTGGCGCATTCCGCACTCCGCACTCCGCACTCCGCACTCCGCACTCCGCACTCCGCACTTCCTGGGCCTTCACGCTCCTGGAGCTGCTCGCGGTCATCGCCATCATGGGCATCCTGGCCGCGGTCTCCCTCCCGGCCATCCGGGGCCTCAAGCCCAACGCGAAGGTGGCCGGCACACGGGAATTGCTCGACGCCGTCAGCCGTGCCCGCCAGCTCGCCATGAGCCAGCGCACCACCGTCTATATGGTCTTCGTGCCCACCAACTGCTTCGCGGGCCTGAGCGGCGCGGACCTGGACCGGGTCCGGCCGTTGCTGGACAAACAACTTGTCGGGTATGCCTTCGTCACCTTGCGCAGCGTGGGCGATCAGCCCGGCGTGCGCACGCCCCGTTACCTTTCCTCCTGGAAGACTCTGCCCCAGGGCGCCTACATTCCGCTCGGCAAGTTCTGGCCGGGCCTGACGCTCACCAACACCACCCTCAAACCCCCGGGGGTGCCGTTGCTCGTCCCCGCTTTCTCCGTTACCAACAACATACCCTTCCCCTCGGAGCACGATCCCGTGAGCGTGGCCGTTTGGCTGCCCTATATTGCCTTTGACGCCATGGGATCGCTGGTCCGGCAGTCCGGGCAGGAGGGGCAACCGGAGCTCATCCCGGTCTCCGAGGGAAGCGTCACCTTCGCCCGCGACCAGGATACCAAGACGGCGCTGCCCCAGCCGCCGCTGGTGACCGAGCGGCCGCCCGGCAATACCCTCGAAAACTACAGCCTGGTTCACATAGACCCCCTTACCGGTCGCGCCCGGGTCGAGCGCAGAAAGGTGCAATGAGAATACAATGCGGAACGCGGAGTGCGGAGTGCGGAATGCAGACGGTCGGTTTGCGCGAATGCGGATTCCGCATTCCGCACTCCGGACTCCGCACTTGCCGGGCCTTTACGATGGTCGAGATCGCGATCAGTCTTGCCATCATTGCGTTTGCCATGGTCGCCATCATCGGCGTGCTGCCCATCGGCATGAACACGCAAAAGGACAACCGCGAGGAAACCATCATCAACCAGGACGCCACCCTGCTCATGGACGCCATCCGCAACGGCGCCCGGGGCCTCGATTACCTCACCAACTACGTCGTGGCCATCACCAATCATGTGGTCGAGTATGACCAGCACATGGCAGTGGTGAGTAGCTGGATAAACTGGTACACCCTTACCGGATCCTCCACTACCCCTGAGTTTCCCTTGACTAACGGCCTCCGCATCGTGGGCCTCCTGAGCACGCCCAAGTACATGCTGCCTTCGGGAGGGCGGTGGGGCCACTCGGGCTTCCTCAGCAACCGGGTCAACGCTTATGTCCGTTCCCTGAGCGGCCCGGCCAGCGAGAAGTTTCCCCAGGACAACCGCGACGTGCAGGACTTCGCCCTCAGCTATCGCCTGACGTCGGAGGTGGTTCCCTACTGGACCAACCACGTTGACCCGGCCTGGATTGTTTCCCCGGCCGACCTGGCGATAGCCAACAATCTCCAGGACAACCTGCACGACGTGCGCCTGCTCTTCCGCTGGCCGCTCCGCTCTCGGGGGCAGCTTGGCCAGGGCTCCCAGAGCTTCCGCACGACCGTGGGCGGCCGGCTTGTGCAGACCAATGACATCGGCCATCCGCTCTACTTCTTCGAACCCCGCAACTACGTCAAAACGCCGTGAACTCCCCCCTGACTACTGACCACGGACCACAGACCACGGACCACGCCGCCCGGGGCGGAGCGCCGACTTGCAGTCGGCTTCGGGTGACCGGTAACCACAGCGCCCCGCTGATGCCTTCGGCCATTTTAAGCCGACTGCAAGTCGGCGCTCCGGTTCGTAACGCCGGCTTCACCCTTGTCGAGATCCTCGTCACCGTCGCCCTGCTGTCTTTCATCATCCTGGGCTTGTACGCGATGTTCACGCAGGTGCAGCGCGCCTTCCGCCAGAGCATGAGCCAGGTGGACCTGCTCGAAGCTGGCCGGGCGGTCACGGAAATGCTCCCGCGCGAGATCGAGCAGATCACCCCCGCCGGCTACCCTTATCCCCACGGCGTCAACTTCTGCGTCCAACTCCCCACCGGCAACCCCTTGATCCAGCCGCTGCCCGGCAGCGCCATGCAGCGGACCAATCTGCTCCAGGACTGCTTCATGCTGCTGCGGGACAACCAGACCTGGGAGGGCATCGGCTACTGCGTCCGCACTAACGACGCCGACGGCCGCCTCTGGCTGGCCGAGTCCGGCCCCGGCCAACTCAGCGCCGGCTCACTCTACCGGTTCAGCATCAGAACCAATGTGCTGCGCGCGGACGGGCTTCCCGCCGACCCGACCGTCATGTTCCGCGCCTTTCAGGCCGCCTGCGTCTCGGGCTCGGCCAACTCCCGCATTATTTCCAACCGCATCTGCGATGGCGTCGTCCACTTCTACCTCCGCGCCTTCGCGCCCAACGGCTTTCCCATTTTCAGCGACGGCGTCAATACCAACGCGTTCTACCGTGCCGATAACGGCTTGACCCGGCCATGGACCTTTGGCGCGGTCCGGGGAGCGTGGACCCAGGCCAGCTCCCGTTACCCGGATACCCTGGCCGGCTGTTACTTCCTGAGCAACGCCGTCCCGGCTTGCGTGGATATGGAGCTTGGCATCCTCGACCAGCGCACCTGGGAACGCTACAACGCCGTCGGCGCGCCCGCCGCCCAGCTCGCCTATCTCCAGCGCACAAACATCAGCAGCCGGGTCCAGCTCTTCCGCCAGCGCATCCCGGTTCGCAACGTTGACCCCTCGGCCTACCAATGA
>DAOPPX010000145.1:0-11224 GCA_035358715.1 Verrucomicrobiota bacterium | reverse complement strand
ATGACTCCCAATACGACAATCTGGAACCCACCAAAACTCCCTGAGCTGAACTAAACGGATGATGTGAGCGACACGCAAGTGCTGATGCAGCTCAATACCGATTTCAGCACGAAGGGTCTGGCGAGCCAGGATGTGCAGGCAATTGTCGCGGCGTGGCAAGCGGGAGCGATCAGCCAGGACACGATGCATGAGTTGTTCCGCCGCGGTGAAGTGTTGCCCGAGGGCCGCACCAACGAAGAAGAGGCGGGGCTGATTGAGCAGCAAAGGCGGGAAGAGGCGAAGGAGGAAACACGGATTTCACGGATTAGCCCCGATGGAAAATCGCAAATGGCCAATGGCATGTAATGGAGCAGCAATATGGCACTGAGAAAGAAGTACGATTCGTTGAAGGAAATCCCGGCGGAGGATGTTCGCCTGTATGTGGAGCGCGAAGGTGCGTGGCACCTGGACGTGGACCTGAAGGAAGAGAAAGCGAAGCTGGATGAGTTCCGCAATTCCAACGTGGCGCTCCTGCGCGAGCGCGACGAACTCAAGCGGCGGTTCGAGCGGTCCGAGTCCGAGCAGGTGCGGGCTATCGCCGCCGAGCGCGACTCCCTGAATGCGCGGCTGACGGCGGTTCAGGTTGACCAGGGCGTGGTCACGGTAGCGACGAAGCGCGGACTGCGGCCGACGGCGATCCCTGACATCACCGCCCGGGCACGAACTGTGTTCCGACTGGTGGATGGCGCGCCGCGCGCTTACGAGGCCGATGGCCAGACGGTGCGTGTTGGGAAAGATGGCATCACGCCCATGACTTTGGATGAGTGGGTGGAGCAGCAGGTTGCTGACGCTCCTCATCTGTTTGAATCGAATGCGGGCAGCGGTGCTGTCGGCAACGGCTCCGGTGGAGTCGGGAACAGGTCCGTGAAGAATCCGTTCCGGAAGGAGACGTGGAATCTCACGGAGCAAATGCGGCTGACCAAGAGTGATCCGGGCCTGGCGGCCCGGCTCAAGGCGGCGGCGTAGCGAGGCGGTAGGGACGACTTCCACGTCGTCCCCATTGCATTCGGAAAACATTTGGGACGCGGTGGAACGCGTCCCTACCGAGAAAGGTTTGAAGTATGGCTAAGACATTAGTGGCGGACATCATCATCCCCACGGAGTTTGAGAGGTACGCGATTGAGCGGACGGCGGAGTTGTCGCGGTTCGGGCAGTCGGGGATCGTGGAGACGGGGGACGCGTTTGACCGCATCGCCGCGCAGGGCGGGCGCGAGGTCAAGATGCCCTTCTGGAAGGACCTGAGCGCGACGCGGCAGTTGCTGAGCGATTCGGCGTCGCTGACGGTGAACAAGATCCAGGCGGATACGGACATCGCGCGGATTCATAACGATGCGCAGGCGTGGAGCGTGAATCACCTGGCGAGCGTGATCTCGGGCGATGATCCGTTGCAGGCGATCGTGGACCTGGTGGCGGCTTATTGGGCGCGGCAGGACGAGGGGTTGGTGATCTCGTGCCTGAAGGGGATGTTCGCGGCGGCTTCGATGTCGGGGAACTTGCTGGCGATTCATTCGGAGTCGGTGGCGGGGACTACGTCTTCGACGAAGCTGAGCGGCAGCACGTTCATTGATGCGTGCGCGAAGCTGGGCGATGCGGCGAGCCGGCTGACGGCGGTGGCGATGCATTCGGCGACGGAAGCGGCGCTGAAGAAGCTCGATCTGATTGACTTCCTGCCGGACAGCGAGGGCAAGCCGAGTCTGGCGAGCTTCCAGGGGCGGCGCGTTGTTGTGGACGACAACCTCCCGACGCGAGCGGGCACGACTGACGGCACGGTGTACACGACCTACCTGTTTGGGCAGGGCGCGTTCGCGAAGGGTGTGTCGCCACTGGCCGGCACGCCGCTGCAAGGCGGTCACGGCACGGAAGGCGTGGAACTGGCGCGGGTGCCGCTGGACAGCGACACGCTGCTGATCAATCGGCGGCGCTACATCCTGCATCCTCGCGGGGTGAAGTTCACCAGTGCCTCGGTGGCGGGTGACTCGCCGACCAACGCGGAGCTGGAGACGGCCGCGAACTGGGTTCGGATCTGGGAGAACAAGAACGTGCGGCTGGTGGCGATCACGCACAACAACTGAGTGCGGAGTGCGGAATGCGGAGTGCGGAG
The DNA here is from genome assembly GCA_035358715.1 of Verrucomicrobiota bacterium. Lineage (GTDB taxonomy): Bacteria > Verrucomicrobiota > Verrucomicrobiia > Limisphaerales > UBA8199 > UBA8199. Next base: position 9,084 of record DAOPPX010000145.1, on the reverse strand, counting down.
TTGAGCCGCACTCCGCAGCCGCGCCGAGAAAGGAAAACGATTATGGGCAAGTTGATTCCCTGGAGTTTCGAGAAGATTCGGTCGGGTGAGGCTATTCGGGTCCCGACTTTCACCAATGTCGCGGCTGCAAATGCCGCTGGCGTTACGGCGGCCAGATTTCCGCGGCGCATCATTCACTTGAGCGCGGGCGGGACTGGGGCCGTGGCGTGCCTGGCGATTAGCGATGGCACGAACTGGAAACAGATCGCGATTGGAGCGAACGCCATCTGAGTGCGGAGTGCGGAGTGCGGAGTGCGGAATGCGAAGTGTTATGGATGGGTTGCTTCCAATCATTCGGCGGGTGAGGCGTCCGCTGGTCCCGGTGGATGGGACCGCTGGTGGAGCGGACGCCAAACCCGCAGTTGTAGCGCGAAACCCTGGGGTTGAGCCGGCGGGTCGTCCCCAGGACGCAAAGCGAAAGAACGACGATGGCGAAGCTGCTGCATCTAAGCCGGCCAGGTACCTTCCTGCCGGGAATCGGCAGCATTGTGGCGTTGGCGCTTGGTGGGCTCTATCACGGGTACCGCCAGATCCGCAATCGGAAGGTCAATGAGGCGCTCGTGCAGGGCGTGGAGACTGCCCGGGCGGTCCTTACGACTACGCCGCAAGGACAAGCTGTTGACGCGCAGTTCGTGAAATGGCTGATGGATCACCAGAAGGAGGCGGGCGTGTTTACGACGGTTTCTGGGCTGGTCGAGCAGCTCAGCGACAATCCGGCGGCCCAGATGACCGCGCAGGAGATTGCGCAGCGTGTCCAGCAGGCGCAGCAGCAACGGACGGCCGGCCAGGCCGTGGCGGCGTGAAGATGGTGAGGGAATCCTTTCTCGAAGCGAGTGCTTATGAATAGTGACACTATCCACGCGGCAATGAGAACCTGGGCGACGAAGGAGCTTCCGGCGCGCCTCCACGCGACACAGGTCGGCAAACTGCTGAACTGCTCGGCCGAAGACGTGGCGATCCTCGTCAGCGCGGGCACGCTGCGGCCGTTGGGCAAGCCTCGGCCCAGCGCGGTGAAATACTTCAGCACGATCGAGCTGATTGCTCTGGTCGCTGACCGGGACTGGCTCGACGAGGTGACGAAGACCGTTAGCTCGTACTGGCGGCGGAAAAACGAACGCCGCAAGGGCGCCTTGGTGGCAACCCGTGCGGCGGCGTTACAGTTGAACTAGGATCCGTTAGGGATGGTTCACCCGGCTTGGGCCTGGGCGCTTTCGGGCGCCTGGGCCTGATTCGTTTCGGGGGCCGCGGGTTTGGCTTGGAAGTCAACGGCCACGACGTTGGGCTGCTGCACGGCGGCCGGGTCTTCCTTCCACTTCTTCTCCCAATCGTCGAGCGAGGGCACGGTTACTTCGGCACGTTTCGAGTAGGCGTGATGCACCGCCATTGACTTGTGCCCCAGGGCCTGCTGCGCAAAACGCTCGGGGTAGCCGCACTTAAGGGCACGCTCAGCCCAGACATAATTGACTTCTGCAAATGAGCTTGATATGGTACTGGGTATGAAAACGCAAGCCATTGCAACTCACAGGCAAGCAATCATCTGGGGCCGATTTTCCTCTGCCAAGCAAGAGGATGGCGACTCTGAGGCATCGCAAAACCGCTACAATCGGGAGTGTGCCAAGAGGAAGAAAATCCAAGTCATTGCCGAGCATTTCGACAGGGGTATTTCCGTCAAGGCTGGACCCACGCCAAACTTCCGCAAAATCCTAAAGGATTTGCCAACGGGTGTCGGGATTATCTGCCGTGATTTAGACCGCATAAGCCGTGGCCACGTCATTGACGCAATGGCGTACCTAAAAAACGAGATAGTTTCCAAAGGTCATTTCGTCATAACGTCCACGGACGATATTGAATACAACGAGGAAACAATAAACCAAACCAGCACGCTTGTTGTCGGTAGCACAAAGGCAACGATTGCCTACGGCGAAAACGAGAAACGAATACGTGGAGTAAGAGACGCAAAGAAAGCGGCATATCAATTAGCACGGGAAGGTAAACCAGCACCGCTTGGGCCGTGGATTCCACCACACTTGAAGTATGACTTTGAAACCAAGCAATATGTCCAAAGGCATGACAAAGGTTCTCCGCTTCCTAACAAACAAGTGATTGAGAAGATATTCAATGCGTATGTCAAAGACAATGGAGTTGTCGCAATATGCAAAATGCTGAATGACGAAAACATTCCGACATTCAGGTTCAAAAAAGCAAAAGGATGGAGCCAAGCAACCATCTGGCAGTTGTTGCGGTACGAAGGATTGATCGGCGTTCTAAACATCAAAGGAGAAAGAATACCAAAGGCGTTTCCGCCAGCCATTTCAGAAGATTTATTCTACAAAGTCCAACGCATACTTGGCACGCATAAACACGGCAACTACTCCGCTGAAAATGTTAGGAACGTATTCAGGGGCATTTGCCATTGTAAGAAATGCGGCGTGTCAATGCGGGTACTAAATGGCGATTACCTGCAATGTCGGGGAAGTATGCTCGGCAAATGCGATATAAACCAGGTCGTCAAATGGACTGAAATGGAGATGGCTCTATTGTACTGGTTTGTAGAAGAAGCTGGACCGTCCTTGCTGAAAAGGGACAATGATACGCAGTCCGCTATCCAGACCCTTGACGCCAAGAAAAACACACTGGCGAGGCGTATAGGAGCAACCATAGACCTTTTAGACGCTGGGCTGGCCGTCAATGAAGTGAGGAAGCGGCTTGAAAGATTGGAGGCCGAGAAAAGAGATATTGAGGCGGCGATCACTACACAAAAGGCAAAGGCAAGCGACGAGAAAGCAATGCCAGAGACATTTGGTGCCTTGTATGACTATGTTGAAAGGGCTATGGACGGAGATAAGGCGGTCAGAAAGGAAATCGCTGCCATTGTCCCTACTATTGTGAAGGACGTGCGGGTTGACTTATCCGATAAGTGGTTTCCGTCGTTTGATGTTGAGCTTGTCAACGGGACCATACACGAATGGCAGTATGACGTGCAGGAGTTCGCCATTGATACAAAGGGCAAGTATCACGTCACCGAAGGAGGATACGTGGGCAAGGCGGAATGACCCCGCCGCACAGATTCAGTTCTCTTTGTCAGGGCGTATCAAACTTGACCGCACGTCCCCCGCATTGGACACCACACTGCCAGTGCGGTCAAAGGTCTTGTTCAGTTTCGGGTTGTAGTGCCCAAGAAGGGAGTTGGAAGCGGAGCGGATTTCCTTCCGATATTCGCTCACGTCGTTTTCATAACCAATCACGCTGCCGCTGCGGTCAAGAATCGGTTTCATTTTGCCTCCGCACGCTGAATGACTCGTTGAACTTGTGTCGGATGCCATTGTTTACCAGAACGAGATTTGATGCCGTCAGCGTTCAGTTGCTCCGCAATGGCGACATAGGACTTGCCGCACTTCCGATGCTCAAGGATGGACTCCACAACCTTCGTTTCGTCGAGCGTGTGTCCGTATGGTTTTTTTCCTTCGCACTTTCCGCCAGCACGACGAATGCGGAGACGTGAGGCACGAAGTTTCTGAACCAACGCACATTTTTCCCATTCCGCTACGGCACCCAAAATCTGCCGAATTAGTTTTCCGCTTGGGTCGTCATTACCGAGAGTCAAATCAATGCCGCCGTCAGCACTGATGACCCGCACGCCAATCTTGCGGAACTCGCCCAAAATGATTTCGGAAATCATCAAGTCACGGGCAAGGCGTGTGGCATTTTCCACCAGCACCAACCGCACGCCGTTTGCCTTGAGTGCCACGAAAAGGTCAGTCAATCCGTTTCTGTCCATTGCATCCGTTGTCCCGCTCACCGCCTCGTCACTGAACTCCTGCACAATCTCAATCTTGTGCGTCTTGGCGTAGCGGGTGACTGTTTCCCGTTGGCGGGGGAAACCATCGTTACCAATCTGACCCTTGCCGCTTGTCCGCAGATACGTGAATGCTTTCGTTTTCATGCCCAGAGCTTCCCAGACCAGGTGCGGTTTGTAAACACGATTTCTTTAGAAAAAGTGTTTAGTTGTGCGGAAAGCACCTGAAATCAGCATCTTACGCAAAATGTGTGAGTTTTATCGCTCCTTTCGGCAACATGGGGAAGGGCGAAGGTTTGCCGGGTCTGTAGCGATTTGAGATTAGATGAAACCTGATTCGGGCGTCCTGTGGCGTCCTGAATGCCACAGGAACGATTTTGACGGGCACCCCGATAAAGGGGAAGGTCAATCCCTGCGGGCATTATCCTGGGCAATCCTGCGGCGGCGGGCTTGGATTTCCTTTTCCCGCTGTTGCAGGCGTTTCAGGTCGTCAAGTTTGTCCCGTGCCACTTTTACCCGCCTTTTCAGGTATTCCCTACTGGCGGACTCCCCGCCCTCGCTAATTTCCGTTCGGATGCGTCTGAACTCGTTCAGCAACGATTGGAGTTCGCCGATCAGCAACCCGTACTGGAGGTCTTGCAGTTTCGTGCTCATTTCTCTTTCGGCTTTGGCAACGGCTTGCCACGGAGCCAAGCGATTGTTGCTTTTGCCCATTGGCTTTTCGGGTACACGATACCGCCAACCATGCAGGAACCATCGGGCACATACGGGATGCTCTTTGTTCGGGCGTTCCTCTTGCTCATATCGTCACAATCTCCTGTTCATTTTCTTCGCAAACCCCCTCCATCCCCCATTAAAAGAGTACGGGGATCGGAGAGGTTCCCAGCAGTGCCTTTGTTTATCCTTGCGACTGCTCAACCATCGCTGATTGCCTCCAACAAGGTTGGACTTGTTTTGGGTCGCTCACGCTATCACTGCTTCATCGGTAAAACCACCTGGTCAGGCAGTGCTTCTGACGACCTTCTCAAAAGTGCTCACACGCTTCTTAAAACCATCACGTTATTTCGCACCTGAACGAGCATTTCTAGTCCGCCTTTCCCGCAGTGGCGGAGATCGAGTAACAGGAGTACATAGCGCCGACTCTCGCTAGGAAGCGGAAAAATCTGTGGAAGAAAGTAGGCGGATTGCGGGCCAGCTTATTGCAGTGGGCACACTGCCAGTTGCGCTGGTAAAGTGGCCTGTACTTTAGGCAAAAGCCACGACTCCCCTGATAAAATCACAAATGCCTCCAACATTTTTCTGGCCTGCGTGCAGAACGCCTATTCCACACCTTGCCAACAAAAAAGAAGCGTCTGAGCAGAAGCACCCAGACGCTTTGGAAAAAGAAGGAACGACCCTGCCGATTTTTAACGGCACGATGGTTCAACCACCCATCACGGAGTTGTTTTAAGTCGGAAAAAAAGTTTATTCCAATCGTCAACCCGCCAATAAGTTGTGTTGGTATAAGTGCCCGTGCTGGAGGTTATGCCGTCGTCTATAATGGTCCAGTTAGTCAGGTCGCTGGACGCTTGTAAAATGTAGTTGGAACCTACAGAGAGGTTGGAGGCGTCAACCGTGAACGCCTTCACGAAGTTCACTCGTGGCCCCGACTCGTGTTCGTAAAGTTGTTGGACTTCGGAAGCAAAGAGGGCACGGTTGTAAATGCGAACGTCGTCCAAATCCACGTTTGAGTTCTGATAGCCCGCCGAAAGGTTTCCCGCATCCCCCAGTGTCAGGTTGGCGAATGTCGTTATCGGGAACATGGTGAGTTTGTTAGTGATGATTTGCCCATCTCGGTAAACGGTTGTCTGCCCTCCTCCGGCGACGGAAACAAATAGGTGGTGCCAAGCATTCAAGAATCCAGATGCGGGGCCGAACGACAGCGGACTCGATCCGCCTTCGCCGCCCGACCCGCCGCAGTGGGTTAATGTTACATTTCCGCTGCCCTGATGGATCACTGGGTTCGCATTGCAGTAGAAGTTAGTGTCATTGAGTTCGGCGATGGCATACCCCTCATCATAAGTGTTCAGTCGCATCCACATTCCAAAACTGAACGGCCCCGCCACATTCAAAGGGATATTCGTGAACTGCATTATTGCGTCTTGAAAGTGACATGCGGCATTTGCGTTGCCAAAGCGGTCTATGGTCAACGCCGTGTTTGAATTGACGTTTGCGTTGTGTCCGTTCCCGCTCGCATCATTGGCATTTCCGTTGAACGGGTAGTAGGCAACAAGCCCATTCGTGAGCCAGGTTTGAGCGTGGACGCATATCGCAAGCGATAGCGTGATCGTGATAATTCCGAATACCGATTTTGCTGTCATTTTTTCCTCGTGGTGATGTTTCACGCAACCAGACAGCGGGGAAAGAAAAGGGCGTGAACTCAACGCCCACTGTCTGAGGCTCTGGAAAGCCCGCCACCAGTAAACGCCAAGCCACGCCCGATTTGGGCGTGAACTCGGCGCAGTTGGTGGCTAAAAGCTTCCAGATTTCAGACAACCGCAGCCGAAGCTACGCAAATTTTAGTTTTCTACTCGTTCAGTTTTTCGCTAGTGATTCCTTTCGTTCACTTTTTTGCATTAAACTACCAATCAGAAAAATCAGCAAGAGTTGTTCCGCTTTTGCTTTGTGTTCGTTTGTCTTCCGCTTACGAGGGGACAATGGCTGATTCAACGCTATATTCTAAAATAAGATATGCCCACGAGTAGCGGTACGAGTGGAGCGTCACGCCGCTGATCTCCAGACCCGCGCAACGCTGCCTGAACTCCGTGGCCCGGTCGCCCGCTCGCACCGTGCGGAGGTAGGGGAAGAGCGGGCCGGACTGCGGACGACGCCGCAGAAGAGCGGCGACTTCATCACCGAAACGGATCAGCGCGGGATTGATGGCAGGACCGCGGGACTTGAGCTTCTTGCGCGAGTAGCAAATGGTGCGGCGATCCCAGTCAACGTCATTGGCCGTCAGGCACGCGGCGTCCGATTGCGAGGCGCCGGTGTGCCAGAGCAGCTCGTAGAAGTCACGGCGTTCGGGGTTGCGCTCGCGCGCCACGATGGCGGCGTGCTCGGCGGCGGTGATGGCGCGTTTCGGCTTGAAGACGAACCGAGGCCATTGCATGCGCGGGATGACGGATTTGAGGAGCCACTCCATGCCAAGGGCGTGATTGTGAATGCGGCGCAGGAACATGTTGGTTGAGACTCTGCCGCCGGCCAGGGCGCGGTCGAAGTGCTCGGCCCGGGTCTCAGCGACCTTGAGCTTGCGGAGGCAGTCGAAGTTTTTGTCTCGAATAGCCAGCTCCCAGCGCGCACGGCTGCCGCCGGTCTTCTTTTCGACAATGTGGTCCATCACCTCCTGCCAGGTCCTGGTGGCGAGCTTCGGGTCGGTGGCGTTGATGTAGACGCGGGCCAGGCCGAGGCTGATGCCGGGCTGGCGCTCCGCCTCGTTCATGGCGTTGAGTTTCTGTTCCGCCTCGGCTTTGACGCGGGTCTTGAGGCTGACCGAATTGCCCGTGAGGTTGTCGTACGCGTAATACATCCCCCAGGCGCGTTTGAATTTCCGATACCGTTGAGTCATATCCGTTCTCATCTTTCTTAGGATATGGAGGACTGAACTCCCCTCGCATCCGGGCAACGGGCGTGTCCGCACCGTGCGTGCACCGGATAATTAACGAGGGTGAAAATCGTTGAAGGATTCGTTGGAGGTCCGCCCCTCATCTCGCTCAAGCCCTCGTGTTTTCAACCACTTAGGCAGGGAGGTGAGAGACCGGACTGAGCAGAGAGAAAAAAAAGACCATGACAACTACATCTCACATCCACCAAGTCGGTTCAGGGCTCCAGTCCCGTCCTGATGAGCAGGAGAAAATTGCCCTCCAGCCTCCTCTGCCCGGTCTGGACAAGATCGTCAAACCCTTCCGCTTCGCTCCCTCCCCCTACGTTTACAAGGTCATTCCCCTCCGCGAGGCCAAGACCCCCGACCAAATGACACTTTGCGATACACCCGAAGCCGCCGCCGCCTACTGGCGCTTGCACGTTCCCAAAGCCGAAGCCTTCGACCCCGAATGCGAATGCTTCACGGTGTTGCTCCTCAACACCCGCCGCCGCATCAAAGCCCATCACCTCGTCAGCGTAGGCACCCACGACACGCTGTTAGTTCACCCCCTCCAAGTCTTCCGCCTCGCCATCATGACCAGCGCCGCCGCGCTGGTGCTCACGCACAATCATCCCTCAGGCGAGCCCGCCCCCTCCGAGGCCGACATCAAAGTCACCCGCGACCTAATCCGCGCCGGCCAGCTCCTCAAGATTGAAGTGCTCGACCACGTCATCCTCGGCAGCCCCCGCCACGCCTCGCTCCGCGAGCTTGGCTTCTTCGCAGTCTGACCCCCACCCCCCGCCTGATTTATGAACAACACACACAACAACAACACCGCCGAGCCCTTCGGCCCGGTCATCTACCAGTACACCCGCTCGCAAGCGATTGCGGACGGCTTCCAAATCGAAGTCACCAAGACCGCGCAGGAAGCGGGCATCCGCTTCCCGGTCTTCATCACTCGCGGAGTCTATGAGCAATGCGTCGCCGTCCCCCCCGGTGTCACCGGCCAGGACGAAGCCGGCCGGCTTTGGGATGTCGTTTGGCTCCTACGCCACGCCATCCTCTGCAGCCGACCCGGCACCAGTCGCTTGCCCTTTGCGCTCTACGTGCGCAACTCCGACACCAAGCCGCCGCGCTTGGTCAAGCTCATCGCCACCGCTGGCGCGGTGGACGTGGACGACCCCGCCCCCGCTATCACCGTGATGCTACCGGACGAAGACTGACCCCAACCGCCCGCCCTCTCCGCCACTGGCGGAGAGGCGCGGGCATCGCACCATGAAAATCCTTGCCGCCCGCAAATATCCGAACCGCCGCCACGGCCCGCTCTCGCGCGCCGAAGCCGAGACCCGCCGCCTGGCCTACGCCATCAAAGACCCGCGCAGCCCCGCCCGCGACTTCGAGACCGCCGCTTGCGAAATGGCCGCGCTCATCACCGCCCCTTGCTGGCTTGTCCCCATCCCAGCCAGTGACGGCTCGACCCGCGCCAACACCATCCTGGCCGCCCACATCGCCCGCCACCGCCCCGGCGCTCAGGTTGCCAAAGCAATCCGCCGCACCCGCCCAATCGAATCCCAGTGCAGCCGCCACCGCCGCAACCTGCCCGCCACGCCCCCCGAGCAGCACGCCCTCA
>DAOPPX010000144.1:0-11365 GCA_035358715.1 Verrucomicrobiota bacterium | reverse complement strand
GCTTACTCGACCATCTTCTCCTCGCCCGGGTAACAATCTTTTTGAGTCAAATCGGGTGCGCGCGCGTCCGGTTTATTCCCTTTCGCTTCCGCGCGGCCTGTGATTAACTCGCGCAGGTGAAAGTGAACCTTGGCATCTGGGACAAGTTGACGCCGGTGGTGATCTTCCTGCTGTTCATCGCGGGCATTTTGCTGGTGGGGATGTGGTATCTGCCGCTCATCGAGCAGAACCGGCGGATGCGCAAGGAAAACCTCCGGCTCGACAACCTGGTTCGCAAAGAAGAGGAGACCTGTCGGCAATTGCGCACATCGGTTGATGCGTTGCGCTACGACCCCAAAGCCGTGGAACGGCTCGCCAGGGAACAGTTGGGCTATGCCAAACCGGGCGAGATAGTCATTCGTTTCGAAGAACCCCGCTCCAACAGCGCGGCCACGCGATGAGGCTCCCAAACGGGCCCTAGTCCGCAATCCCCTCATCTGGACTAGGGGCGGCCGTCAGCCGGTCCCGGGCCCTCAGGTTTATTTCGGCCTGGGGCAATAATCGGCTCAGACATCCCGACCCGTTGGAAACGACGTGAGTCTAATCCCCACCTCGCCATACCCCCTCCCTCTGCCGTGGTTCCTCCGTAGTACCTCCGTTGCTCCTCCGTCCCTCATCCGACCGGCGATCGGAGGTGGAACGGAGGAGGGACGGAGGAGCAACGGAGGAAGGACGGAGGAATCAGCCTGCGACGACGGTATTGGCATCTATTTGCCGGGCCAGGAACTCCTGGCACGGAGGAATCCACACGGGTTGTTCCGGTGGCCACCAAGCGCACCCTTACGACAGAAAACGCGGGATTCCTGCAGAAAACAGTCCTCTGTTGGCAGCAGGGAGATTCCTCACAGCCTCGGAATCCGTCCGGCAGGTCAGGAGTCCCGGGACCAGGCTGCGGGATTACGGCCGGCTCTTGTCCATTGCCGCCAAGCTACGCATGGTCAAAGTCCGCTCCTGGCCGTTGAAAATAACCACGACGGAATCGGCCAGGATTTCCTTGCAGATGACGCGGACGCGGCCCAGGTTGCAGACCACCGTGCCTTCTTCGCCCGGTTCGAAGGTGCGGTTGTTGATGATGGCCAGGGGGCGCTCAGCGGGGCCGGAAATCCCCTTCAACTCCAGCTCTGCGACGGCGACAGGGGCATTGGTTTGGATGATTACAGTGGTCTTGACGTGCCGTTTGGAATTCGGGAAGAAAGGGTCTCTTCCTTCCTGCGGCGTGGCCGGATTGATGAAGACAGACTTGGGAGGCTCTGGCTCCGCAGGCGCGGCTTTGGCTGACGCCGGTGATTTGGCGCCCGGCTTGGCTGGGGCGCCCGCCGGGGGTTGGTTGGCGCGGGCGTTGCCGAGGGCAAGGCAAAGGCAAACGGCTGCGCACGGAAGAATCCAGGTGCAAAGCGCAGGGCATCGGTTTTGCATAAGACGCATAAGAGGGTTCAGGACGGGTTAACTTTGACCAGGGTGACAATGTCCATCTTGAACGACAGCTCCTCTTCCCCGGCGAGTGGGGAAGCGCCTTTGAAGTCGAGGGTGAGGTTCAAGAGGCGGACATGGGGGTTTTGGTTTTCGAAGTCGGCGATGAACCGGCCCAGGTCGTGGAAGTGGGCGGTGCCGGCGATAGTCAACGAAGCCTGTTTGTAGGGGAAGTTGGGGAACAGGTTGACATCTGACGCTTGTCCAAGCTGGCTGAATTGCGGGATGTTAACTGCCGGATAGGAGGCCTTGAACTTGTTGAGCGAGTTGATGACCCAGGCATACAGGTCGCCGGAGGCAACGTCGCTTTCCGCCGCGGTGAGAGCCTTCTTGACCTCGTCCAGGTCGGCCTGGATGGGCTTGGCGCGCTGGATTGTCTCGCGCACGAGCTGGAGTTTCTGGGCGGCAGCCGTCTTTTGCTGTTTGAGCCTGGCGAGCTTGTCGTTCTGGTGCCGGATCAGGGCGAAGTAGAGTCCGGTGATGGCCATCAAGGTGACCAGGCCGACCAGGACAAGCTGATTGCGCTTCTCTTTAGGGAGTTTGCGTAAGTTCATCGCGTTATCTCCGGGTAGTGGCATTCAAGAGTGAAGATCACGCTCCGTTTGCCGGTCAGGGCGGAAATTTCGGGGGCTGCGAGGCTCTTGAGGGTGATGCCGTTGGTTTTGACGAGCACTTGTTTGAAGTAGGGGTTCCTGGCCAGCGCTTCCCGGTACTTGTTCAGCCCGTCGCCGGGGTTGAAAGCGGAGTCGGCGCCTTCGAGCGTGAGCAGGGTGTTCTCGGTGGCAGTGGCCGGCTTGCCGGGGACGAAGACGCCGCTCTCGTTGGTGCGGGCCTTGGTGCCGGCGAAGGTGGTGTAGAGCTGCTCGACGCGCAACCGGAGCAACTGGACTTCGTCAAATGTGGTTTGCTGGAGGGCGTTGAGGAGAGTGCCGTTGAGGAGGCGGTTGGCGGACAACTGCCGCAGCCCAGCGAGCTTCCCCTTGATGTCCGCGGTCCTGGTTTGGTTATCGAGGACGAGCTGGTATTCGCTGGAATGGGAGTTGATCGTCGCTTCAAGGCGGCCGACTTCGCTGTGGTCGAGAATGGACTTGAGCTGCAGCGAGCTGCTCCAGGCCAGTATCAGCGCCACGATCAGCCCGGCCAGCCAGAGGGAACGCTTGACAGGGTCGCGACGCCGCGTTTCCTCGGCGGCCTTGGCTTCGGCAAGAAGGTTGAGGCGAATCATAAGTTTCAACTCCTGGGTTAGAGCACCGAGAGGGCGGCGCCCAGCGCGACGGTGAGTTGGGGCGCGATCTGCTCGATTTCGACGGTTTGCTGCAGCGGCAGTTCCATTTGCAGGAAGGCGGTCGGCTTGAGAAGCTGGCAGTCCACCATCATCTCGCGCTGGAGCGTCTGCAAGATGAATTCGGACTGGGCCGGTCCGCCGGTGAAAAAGGCCTGGGTGACGGCCTGATCCTGCTGATGCTCGAAGAAGTCTATCGAGGCGCGCAACTCGCGGCCTAGCGGCAGGAGAAGGGTTTCAAGCTGAGTCTGAACTTCCTGGGGCATGCCGATCTTGATTCCTTCGGCCTCGGCGTAGCTGATCCCGAGGTTCTCGGCCAGGTCGGAGGTCATGCGATCTCCACCGATGGCCACGACGCGGCTGAGGATCAGTTCGCCTGCTTGCAGGAGGCAAATCGAGGAGCTCTTGAAGCCGAGATCCACCAGGGCGACGGTCCCCTTCTCAACAAGACCGGGCATTGCCATCTCGAACGTGTTGACAGGCGCCACCAGGGCCGGGATTACGGAGTCGGCGACCAGGCCGGCAGCTTTGGCGGCCTGTGCAAAGTCCTCGACGAGTTGCTTGCGGGCGGCGGCAACGAGCACTTTCTGCTTGATGACGCTGCTTGTGGCAGGGGGTTTGTTGTTTGGTTTGCCTTGGCCTACGGGAGCGCTGATGTGGCAGTCGAACACGTGGCCGGGCAGATCCTGCTGGAGATAGGATTTGGAATTGAGTTTGAGAACCTGGCGCAGGTCCTTGGCGGCCAGGCGGGGGAGGTCGGCGTGTCGCACCTGGGCGTCGTTGGCGCCAACCGTGAGGCAGACATGACGGGTCCGTGACCTGAGAAGCTGGTTGATCGCCTTGAGATGCTCGCCGAGCAGGTCCAGCGACAGACTCTTCTCATAGATTGGGGCGTCGAGGAGGGTATAACCGCCCAGGGCGAAGCCCTGGCCGCGACGCGACACATGCACCGCCTTGGTGGTGCGGCTGCCGAGATCCACGGCCATTATCTGGTCGCGCTTCTGGCCGATTGCACTGTCAAAAAATGGCAGACCCATGCACGTTACCTTTACACTTACCGGCTTTGCTACACGCCGCAGATTCTCTCCACGTCTCGCCAAAGCCTGCGCGGTGCGGCATGTTCCGCGCACAGCCTTCCGGTCAAGGGGCGTTCCCCGCCCCACAAACGTGAACCATTGTCGAGTTGCCTTTAGACAGCACATCCAGGGCCAAAGTTGGCGGCGCAGATTTGCGCCGACGGGACACTGGTGGAGCCGCCAGTTATTGTTGATATAAACGTTCTGGTCCTGGACTGGCGCCGGTTGTTCCGTCATTCGACGAGTGTGTCCCCGAACTGGACATTCATGCCCGGTTACTCAGTCAACCCGCCCAAGCCCATCAGCACCTTGAACTGGATCACGGGGGCATTCCGCATGCGGGCAGCCTCATCGCCTCCATCGCCGAGGATAGATCTGCAGACTACGTTTTCCCAAGTCATACGACCCCGGCCCAATGCGAGCTTGACTTCCGGCATGTGATGGCCTGAAATTGGCTGCAATAGCGGCGAACGCACTGGACGCATGAAGGCCAAGAGAATACTGGTAGTCGAAGATGACAAAGTCGCGCAGAAGCTGATCGCGGACACTCTAAGGTCCGCAGGCTACGAAGTCGCGACGGCGCACGATGGCGCCACCGCGGTAGCAAGTGCGCGGGAACTGGAACCGGACCTGGTTACCCTGGACATCCAACTGGCCAAGAACTCGCCCGACGATTCTTGGGACGGGTTCAGCGTGGCCTCCTGGCTGCGGCGGATAGCCGGAGGCAAGCCGAAGCCCGCGATCATCGTGGTTTCCGGACTGGAGCCGGGCCAGATCATCGAGGGCGCCGCCGAGGTCGGCGCCTACACTTTCCTGCCCAAGCCGTTTACCAAAGAGAAGCTGCTGAACCTTGTCGCCGAGGCGTTGAAGGCAACGGCCGAGGCTTCGCCGGATCAGCCCGGAACCTCAAGCCCGGCCTGACGGGATCGTTTAAGGCGAGGGGTTCGACCGATGTGCCGGCACAATCGGCGGATAAGGCTTTGACAGCGCGGGGCGATGCGCTAGCCTCGGCCTCGACTATGAGACTTGGCATTAATACGTTTCTCTTCACCTCACCGTTTACGAACGACAGCACCAGGTTGTTCCGGCAATTCAGGCAATGGGGGGTTGAGACGGTCGAGATACCGATCGAGGACCCGTCGCACATTGACCCGGCGCATGTGAAGCGCGAGCTGGACCGGCACGGGCTGGTCTGCGGCTCGATTTGCGCCTGCCTTGGGCCGGACCGCGATTTGCGCGGCACCCCCCAGCAACAGCGCAACAGCCTGAACTACCTGAAGCGGGTGATTGACCAGATGGTCGTGCTCGATTGCCGGTCGGTGGTCGGGCCGGTGTATTCGTCGGTGGGCCGCGCGGAAGCGGTGCCGCCCGCCGAGTACCGGAAGCAATGGAAGACGGTCGTCAGGAATCTCAAGATCCTGGCCGCCTACGCGCAGCAGCGGGGGAAGCAGATTTGCCTGGAGCCGCTCAACCGCTTCGAGACGGATTTCATCAACACCTGCGACCGGGCGCTCCGGATGGTCAAGGCCGTGGGCAGCCCGGCGCTCAAGCTGCACCTCGACACGTTTCACATGAACATCGAGGAGAAATGCCAGGGCGCGGCCATTCGCAAAGCGGGCAAGCTGCTCGGCCACTTCCACGCCTGCGGAAGCGACCGCGGCACACCCGGCAACGACCACATTTGCTGGGACTGCATCGCCAAGGCGCTCAAAGCCATTCACTACCAGGGCGACGTGGTAATCGAGTCCTTCACGACCGACGTGAAAGTGATCGCGCGCGCGGCGGCCATCTGGCGGCGCATCGAGCCGACCCGCAATGAGATTGCGGTCAAGGGCCTCAAGTTCCTGCGCAAGACGCTTGTGCCGGCCTGAGCGCAGAAAGATTGTGGGGCCGGCAGGGACGCGTTCCACCGCGTCCCGGGAATCTCGGCAAGAACCGGGACGCGGTGGAACGCGTCCGTAGCACTAATAGCATGACAGTTTTCAACAGCAAGAAGCTCGGCGCCCTGACCATGGGCGTGTTGTTATTGGCCCAGCCGGCACTGGTGTCTGCGGCGGACGCTAACCGATGGCCGTTAATCGAGGATCGTCCCGGGGAAAAGGGTTTCCTGCGCATCTTCAACGGCAAGGACCTCACCGGTTGGAATGGAGATCCGAAGCTCTGGTCGGTCAAGGACGGCGCCATCACCGGCCAGACCACGGCCGACAATCCGACCAAAGGCAACACGTTCCTGATCTGGACTAACGGGACGGTGGCCGACTTCGAGCTGCGGTGCTCGTTCAAGCTTAGGCCGGGTGATGCCAAGGGTTTCGCCAATTCCGGCATCCAGTATCGCAGCAAGGTTTTCGATCCGACGAACTGGGTCGTGGGCGGCTACCAGGCCGACATGGAGGCGGGGCCAGACTACACCGGCATTCTCTACGAGGAGCGGATGCGGGGCATCCTGGCTTTGCGCGGTCAGAAGGTTCTCCTGGACAAGGAGGGCAAGAAGCAAGTGGTAGGATCAGTGGGCGCTGGGGCCGAAATCGGGGCCGCAATCAAGACGGGCGACTGGAACGAATACGTGATCATCGCCAAGGGCAACCGCCTCCAGCACATCATCAACGGCAAGCAGGCCGTGGATGTGGTGGACGAAGACGAGGCCAAACGGGCTCTAAGCGGCGTGCTGGCGCTCCAGCTCCATGCCGGCCCGCCGATGATGGCGCAGTTCAAGAACCTGCGCATCAGGAAGCTGTAGTTGGCGGGAGGGCGAGCGTCCCCGCGAGCCCTGACTGATCAGGCCATCCGCCAGGACAGGGCTCGCGTGGGCGCTCGCGCCCTCCCTTGCGGCCTTTACACGCTGTTGAGCACATCAATCAACTGCCGCAGGCGGCTGTAGTCCTTGCGGTTGAAGTTGAAGGCGATGCGCGGCAAGTCCAGGTGATCGTCGTCCGCTACTTCCTCCGGCGTCGGCTTGATACGCTTGATCGGCGCGCCGATGTTGATGTCGGCGAAGTCCTCGTTCATTGCCTGGAGGGCGGAGTCGCTCGGGGCGTGTTTGAGCCGGATGACAAACAGGTCCTTCACGAAGCGGCTGGAGTGGAAGTTCCGGTAGAACCGCGTGATGATCTTGACCGCCTGATCCACGTCGTCGGTGATCTGGTAGAGGTTCAGGTCTTCGGGCGAGATGAGTTGGTCGCGCAGCAGGTGCTCGCGCACCTGGCGGTCCCAGGTCTTCCAGAACGTGCCGCCGGGGCGGTCAATCAGCACCAGCGGCATCAACTGGCTCTTGCCGGTCTGCATGAGGGTCAGGGCCTCGTAGCCCTCGTCCATCGTGCCGAACCCGCCCGGGAAGAGGGCGATGGCATCCGAGTGCCGGATGAAGATCAGCTTGCGGGTGAAGAAGTACTTGAAGGTGATGAGCTTCTTGTCTTCGCGAATGAACGGGTTGGCGCTTTGTTCCCAGGGCAGGCGAATGTTGACGCCGAAGCTCTTTTCCGGGCCGGCCCCCTCGTGGCCGGCCTGCATGATGCCCGGGCCGGCGCCGGTAATGACCATGAAACCCGCCGCAGCCACCTTCCGGCCAAACTCGACCCCCTGCTGATATTCCTGGCGTGACGGCAGGGTCCGGGCGGAGCCGAACATGGTGACCTTGCGCACGTGCGCGTAGGGAGCGAAAAGCTTGAAGGCATAACGCAACTCGCGCAGCGCCGTTTGGATCACCCGCACGTCGCCGGTATGCTCCACGTCCTTCAACAGTTTGAGGGCGTTCTCGACGATATCAGCCACACTGTCCTCGTTGTGGCCGCCCCCTTGGTAGTCAATGAGCGCCTGAATGCGCCTCAGGAGTTCGGGGTCTGCGGGTGCCTTCGTTGCTCGCTTCATGGGCCGAGCATAGCCTGAAGCCGGTCGAAAGCAACCGCGCGCTACCGTTCCGGCTGGTCAGAAATGCCGCAGCAGCTCCGTCGGCTCGACCTTCGTGAGGTCGGCGGGGACGTTCTTCTGGATCTTGGCGCGCACTTGCGGCTCCAGTTCGTTCAGGAGCTGGTGGTTGATCTCACGGCTGGCAGCCAGCAGGCAGTATTCCACCTCCGGGCTGCGCGCCAGGGCGTTGAGCCGATGGGCGAGCTGGCGCACGAGGCGCTTGCGCGATTCCAGCTCGATGTTGTGCCGTTCCCCATCCGACATTGCGCCCCGGTTCGCCGCCCCGCCGCCGGAGCGTGGAAAGCGGCCGGCCAAGTCCGTCACCTTCTCTACCAGCTTCTCATGTGCGCCGGCGCTCGCGAACTCCTCCAGCAGCTCCAGGTGCGGTGTTTGGCTCGGGTGGCTATTCCTTAGTCGGTAGGCCTTCAAACATCCAAGGTCGGTGACCACAACCAAAGTATTCTTCATAGGCTTGGTTTGATGTTAAACCGGCCGGGAGAATGCCCCAGCCGATCCTAATTTCTACATTAGCACACTTTGGCGCGACGCGCCTGCTCAAATCAAACCCGGCGGGCGGGATTAGTTGCTCAAACTTCCAATACTTTCTCGAACCGTGTCAGGTTGCGCGGTCGCGACCGCGTGACGAGGGCCACATCCTCCAGCCGGACGCCGCCCAGTTCGGGGTAGTAGAGCCCTGGCTCGACGGTAACCACCTGCCCTGGCTGCAGGGCGCCGGTCGAATGCGAGCCCACGCGGGGCGCCTCATGGATTTCGAGGCCGAGCCCGTGGCCGGTGCCGTGGAAGAAGCCTTCCATGCGGCCGTTGCGCCTGCCGGTTCGGTAGCCTTCGCTGAGGAAGAACTCCTGGACGGCCTTATGCACCTGGGCTGTGGGCACACCAGGGCGCATCTGCTGAAATGCCAGCTTCTGGCCGCGGTGCACCGTATCATAGAGCTTCCGAACCGCTTCACTGGCCCGGCCGCGGACGACTGTGCGGGTAATGTCGCCGAAATAGCCGGTCTTTTGGGAACGGGGGAAGATATCCAGAATAATGGGCTCATTGGCGAGCAACGGCCCGTGGCCCATCTCATGCGGGTCACAGCCCTGCCGTCCCCCCGCGACGATGGTGTACTGAGCCGAGCCGCCCGCCTGCAGGATGGCTGTGTCAATGATGGATCGAAGCTTCTCGGACGTCAGCGGCAGATTGTGATACAACAACCGGCGGCCCTTGCCGATCTTCGACAGGCGCAGCGCCTGGATTGCCTCGGACATGCCGATTTCCGCCATCAACAACGCGGCGCTGACCTTCTTGACCTCGTCGGCGGACTTGCATTCGCGCTCCGGGAAGAAGCTGCCAACGCGGACCTTGACGGCAATGCGGCGGCGCAGCAGATCCACGGCGATGCCATGCGGAAAGTTCTGCGGCACCACGACGTGCCGGATGCCCCGCTCCCGCAGCAGCAGGAGGATAACCTCGGCCAACCCGGGCCGTGCGACGCCCTGGCGGCGGAGTTGCTCCTGGTAACGACCGAGGGACAAAAGGCGGCAGTGAGGGGCCTGGCGGCGGCCACGGTCGAACTCCAAGTCGCTCAGCAGCACGTAATCCCGGCCGCGGTTGCGCAGCCAAATGAACGGGTCCGGCACGAACATGCCCACGGCATACAGCATGTTCGCGTCATGCTCGCTGTCCGCGACCATCAGTAGTGTGTCGGGTGTCTTCATCTCAAACGCCAAAAAGCCGGTCGCCGGCATCTCCCAGGCCGGGGAGAATATAGCCCTTCTCGTTCAGGCACCGGTCAACGGCGGCGGTGAAGATCGGCAGGTTGGGATAATGGGCACGAACGCGCCGAACGCCCTCCGGCGCGGCAACGAGATTGACCATGCGCACGTGCCTTGCTCCCAGTTCAGTCAGCAGGTCCATGGCGGCCACCGCGCTGCCGCCCGTAGCCAGCATTGGGTCAATCAGGATCACCTCGAACGGTCTCAGGTCCGGCGGCAGGCTCTTGTGGTAGGAAGTCGCCCGCAGTGTTGTCTCCTCCCGTTTAAGCCCGATGAAGCCCACGCGCGCGTGCGGAATGAGCTGGAGGATGGAATCCAGCATCCCCAACCCGGCGCGCAGGACCGGCACCAGCACCACCTCGCGCCGCAGGCGGTGGCCGGCGGCCCGGCCCAGGGGAGTCTTGACGCGGAGGGGCGTGACCGCGAACGAGCGGGTCGCTTCGTACACCATGAGAGCGGCGACCTCG
The DNA here is from genome assembly GCA_035358715.1 of Verrucomicrobiota bacterium. Taxonomy (GTDB): domain Bacteria; phylum Verrucomicrobiota; class Verrucomicrobiia; order Limisphaerales; family UBA8199; genus UBA8199. The sequence continues at coordinate 1,350 of DAOPPX010000144.1, read as the reverse complement.
CTGAGCACGCGGCGGAATTCCTGCGCCCCGGTGCGCGCATCGCGCAGGCGGGTCAGGTTGTGGCGCACCAGCGCGTGCGTGATGACAGTTACCCCTTTCACCCTTAACGCAGGAACATCGGAGACAGGAAATAGAGCTGCCCGGCCTGGAGTTTGGGAGCTTCCATGCCCAGATCCACTTTCACGACCTTGCCTTCGGTTTGGCCGAATATCTGGAACAGGTCGGAGATGTCGTAGCGCCGCTGGTACTCGATGAGGTTGGCGGTGCGGATGCCGGCGATGGCCTTCGCCCGTCGGACGGCATCTTCAAACGTGCCCAGTTGATCCACAAAGCCCAAATCGAAGGCTGCCGAGCCGGAGAGGATCCGGCCGTCGGCATAAACGGCCCAGTCGCGCTTTAACGTGCGGCCTTGGCCCTTGTTTTTTTGACGCGCCGACTCGCGGCCGGCTGCGACCACGTTGGTAAACTTGGCGTAGGTCTCGTTTATGAGCGCCTGCACCATGTCCCTTTCCTCCTGGGTCATTGAGCCCGGCTCGCGCGAGCCGCTCAACATGTCTTTGTGCTTGCCGCTCTTGAATGTCTCTGGCTGCAGCCCGACCTTGTTCATCAGGCCGCGATAATTCCAGGTGCTGAGGATCACCCCAATGCTGCCGGTGATTGTCAGATCATTCGCCACAATCCAGCGGCAAGGAGCCGACACGTAGTAGCCGCCGGACGCAGCCAGGCTTCCCATCGAGCACACCACCGGCTTGCCACGCGGCTTGGCCTGGAACTCGGCGAGGGCGCGGGCAATTTCATCGGAGGCCAGCACTTCTCCGCCCGGGGAATCCACCTTGAGAATGACCGCCTTGACCTTCTCATCCTCCTCGGCGCGCTTCAACTGCGCTTTGAGTACATGCACCATGTTGTGGCCTCCTTGATCCAGGGCCTGGCTGGTGATGATGCCGTCAACGTCAAGGAGGGCAATTTTGCTGGAGGAGTTGTTGTCTTCCTTGATAACCTCCTCGAGCCGCGGGCCGCCCGCATAGGTGCGCGTGACTCCCACCGGCACAAACCCGGTCACCAGGTGCCCGAGGTTGAAGAGCACGCTGATCGCCAGCAGCACCAGCAGCAGGAGGGCGAAGATCATCCAGCCGCGACTGCGGCGCCGTGGCGGGGTGCCGGATGGGGGCATGATGATCGGCGGGGGTGCCGCCGAGGTTGGGGGAGGGGCGCCCGGCGGGGGCGGAGTGAGCGGCGGCGGAACGTTCTCATCCATACGGCATGCAGACTAGTGCAGCGCCGGGGGGCGGGCAAGCGGCCCCAAACCTTAGCCTTGTGAACAGGAAAGGCATCAATTGGTGAGGAAGG
>DAOPPX010000143.1:0-11386 GCA_035358715.1 Verrucomicrobiota bacterium | reverse complement strand
CCGACCCGGCCACAATCCAAATCCGCCCAAATCACTTTCTCGAATCCGGCGTGCATTGCCTCGGGACTGAGGGATTTTGTGCTTTCAAAGCGGACTCGCCGGGGCTAGAAGGGGCTTATGCCTGTGCTGGTGAAAGGCGGCGAAATCATCACCGCCACTGAACGGTACTTTGCGGACATTTGGTGCGCGGACGAGAGGATAACGCGCATCGAGCCGAACATTCTGCCGCCGCCGGGAGCGGAGGTCCTTGACGCGACCAATAAGTACGTGTTTCCCGGTTTTGTTGACCCGCATGTGCATATTCATCTGCCATGCATGGGCACATTCGCGAAGGACACCCATGAGACCGCCAGCCAGGCGGCGCTCGTTGGCGGCACGACGACGCTGATCGAAATGCTGGGGCCGAACCGAACCCAGGAACCGATGGAGGGGTTCGAGTTGTGGCTGGACAAGGCACAGCGGCACTGCGCATGCGACTTTACTTTCCACATGACGGTGTCGAGGTATGACGACAGGGTTGGAGAGCAGTTGCGGGAGATTGTCAAACGCGGGCTCAGCAGCTTCAAAGTGTATCTGGCCTATCAGAACGCGTTCGCTCTCAGCGACCGGGAATTGTATCTAACTTTGCGGCTGGCCAAGGAACTTGGGGTCATTACGACCGCCCATTGCGAGAACGCGGACCTGATCGCGGAGTTGCAGTACCAACTGTTGGCCGAAGGCAAGACTGGGCCGGAATGGCACCACGAAAGCCGTCCTCCGGTTGTCGAGGCCGAAGGGGTGCATCACCTGCTGACTTTCGCAGGATTGCTGGACGCCCATGTGTATATCGTTCATCTGAGTTGTGAGGAAGCGTTGTGCGAGGTGTTGGCCGGGAGAGCGCGTGGGGGCAAGGTCTGGGCTGAAACGCTGATCCAATACCTGCTGTTGGACAGGACCTATGCTGAGCGGCCGAACTTCGAGGGCGCAAAGTACGTGATGTCTCCGCCGCTCCGCGACCGCCGCAACCGGGAAATCCTGTGGAATGCGCTGCGCGACGGCGTGATCAGCACGCTGGCATCCGACCACGCGCCCTTCGACTTCGCCACGCAGAAAGGGCTGGGCAGGGATGACTTCACCAAGATCCCCAACGGGCTGCCCGCGATCGAAGACCGTGTGAACGCTTTTTACACCTGCGGCATCAAGCAAGGCAGGCTGGATTTGCACCGATTTGTAGATACAGCGAGCACGCAGGCGGCGAAGCTCTTCGGTCTCTACCCAACCAAAGGCACAATCCAACCTGGCAGCGATGCCGACCTCGTTGTTTACGATCCAGCTTATCGAGGGACGATTTTGGCCAAGAGCCAGACCATGAGTGTGGACTATAACCCGTTCGAGGGAATGGCGATCGAGGGCCGGCCCCATATCGTGACCCTGCGGGGAGAAGTCGTGGTGCGCGAAGGCAAGTTCGTCGGGCAGCCGGGGCGGGGACGGTTTCTTCAACGCGCGCCGAACCACCATTAACCTTGATTTCCAGACGCTTTTTAGCTCCCAATAGGCGTCGCGTGAAATGCAATGCAAGCCAATCCGCCAACCATTGAGATCACTCAACCGAGACGATTCACCATGGGTGCGGTGATTATAATTAGCGCCTATGGCGTTCTCCTGCTGCTGCCGCTGTTCTTCTCGATCCTGCTGGTTAGCCTGCTCAAGTTCAGCCTCCTTACCATGTTAATCCCGCTCCTGGTGGTCATTGCCACAGTTTGCCTGCTGCCCTTCGGCTTGGGGAACACCTATGTCACCCGCCTCGTCAGTTCGCTCGCCCCAGAGGCAGGTAAGGGAGAAGGCGAATTCGTTGTCCAGTTGACGTTGTCGCCGAGAATCAGGTCAGGTGTCCGGGCGATTCTGGACGACGCGGATGATGTCGGGTGCCTTAGCCTTACCAGTGCAGAGGTGGTTTTCCGGGGCGACTCGGTCAATTTGTCCGTGCCTTATGACCACATCGTAGAGGTCCAGCCCCACAACATTGGGCTGCGGGGGCTTTTTGTTTATGGGCGGCGGATCCGAGTTCCGGTCGCGGGATCGCCGAGTATCGAGGGATTGGAGTTCACCGAGCGCTCGTCGTGGTTGCTGTTCGCGTCGAAGAGAATTACCCGCCGCTTGTATGAGCAGCTTGCTGCCAAGGTCTCGGCTGCCGCAGCCGAACCAGCTCGCGGGCTGACTCTACGTTAGACGCGGACATCCCGTCCCGTTGGAAGCGACGCGAGTCTAATTTTCCCCCCTCACCATACCTCCTCCTTCGGCCGTAGGACCCCCGTCGCTCCTCCGTCCCTCCTCCGTTCCGGGTTAGGCACCCAGCTGCCAGAAGTTGATAGGCTTCAGTCGGAACAACACATGGAATTCGGTGCGGACTAAGCGTGATTCTCACCCCGCCCGCGATGACCGACTAACCGGTGGCCAGAGGACTGGCCGACAAGAAGACAGTGAAGCTCGTTCCTTGCCCCACTTGGGTGTGAACATGCAGGGCGCCTCTAGCCTGCTTAACGAGGCGCTGGACAATTTTCAATCCCAGGCCAGTACCCTGTCGCGGGTCCTTGGTGGAATAATATGCCTGGAAAATCTTCGACAGAGTCTGGGGCGGGATTCCCGGCCCGTCGTCGCGGACAGAGACCATCAGGACAGGCGGCGTAGCGTCGAAGTTCTCCACGTTAAGCAACCGATCCTGTGGGCCATCCTTGAATTTCGTGAAGTCAATCGGTTCGCGCACCGTGCGGCCTTCGATTTCTACCGAGTGTGCCTGGGGCGCACACTGGAAGGCGTTAACCACCAGGTTGAGCAGCACCTGGATGAAATCGGTTCCATTCATACGCACGGCGATGTCCCTGGCCAGTGGATGGAGGTTGAACTGGTTGTCTTGCAGGCTGGGGTGCACGCGGACTAAATGGCTAAGGTCGGTAAGGAGTTGATTCACCCCCACACGAGGCATGTCGTCGGATTGCCGGCGCAGAAAACCGAGGTACCGGCGGGAGATCTCGACGCAGTTCATCACCTGGCGGGTGATTACCGTAAGCCGGTCCTTGATGAAGCCGAGGTCTTCGAGTTCCAGCCTCGTCGCATTGCTGATACGCTGGTTCATCAGCTGAGTGAACCCCGAAATGACAGCAAGCGGCCCGTTGATATCGTGAATGATACTGGCGTAGATGTCGCCACGTGTATGGGCGATCCGCTCCTCAACCTTCTGGTTCTCAAGTTCTTGCAGGAGCTGCTGCAGTTTCCCCGCGTTGGTCCGAATCTCGCTTTGCAGGGTTCGGCGCCGCATGGCGCTTGCAACCGCAGCACGAATGGTAGAAACGTCAAACGGCTTGGTGATATAGTCGCAGGCGCGCAGGCGCAATGCCTGACGCATGAGGTCGGTGGTTTCGTAGGCAGTCAGCATGACCACCTCAATGTTCGGATCAACGCATTTCAGGCGCTCCAACACCCCCAGGCCAGACATCGCAGCCATCTTGATGTCAACGATTGCCGCATCTACCTTGGTTTTTTGGGCCAACCCGATCGCTGTCACGCCGTCCCCGGCCATAATGATCTGATACTCGTCTTTGAAAATAACCCGCAACGACTCGCGCACGGCCTCTTCGTCGTCCACGAAAAGCAAAGTGCCTTTGCATCCCGCTTGTTCCGGCGGTTGCGTCATCGTTGCCACTGCTTAAATTGGCGAGGTGAGGGACATCGTCAAACGTGACTGTCGTAGCACTCTAACATCAGACCACTCGCTAAGACTTCCAGGTCCAGCGAGACAAGATCTTAGCGAAACGGGTGAACGCCACAAGCGAAAATAGTCGCCGAGCGACAAGCCAAGGCGCTGGTGAGGCGTGAACACGGGGTGGGGCAGGATGGGAAGCCGAAAATCGCTCGCCTCAGTCAGTCAAGGAGCAGGAAGGATGGTTGGCGGGCTTAGAGTGGCGCGCGGCAACCTGCCATTTGCGGGGGCCAAACGGTGGGCTGGCGCGCGGTGACGTGCTCCAAGCGTTTGAAGTTGATGCTGCAGGTGCGGACGTTCTAGTTCTCCGCCTCGCAGTTCCAAGAAGTCCCTTGCCCGAGGTCCCCTGCCTTGGCTACATTTATTCCAGCGGAATCTCAACATGGGCTGCCATGCAAAATTGTGGGTCATACCGGAAGCAGCGCAACGCCAGCAGCGCGAGGCGCCAAGGAGTTGCGTTGCCGCCTTTGGTAGAACAAAGGGAGGGCGGCTTGGCCTTGGGCGGGCGGCCGGAATGGCTGTTATTGCCGTAAGCTGCCTGCTGCTCAGCGGGTGCAGCGCAAAGCACTATAGGAGATCCTCTGACAAAGAGACCTACACCATCGTCCAGCAGATGGAGAGGCGCGTATTTGGATACACCAACGAATTCTCGATTAACACCCGGTATTCCGACCGAGACCCGAAAGGCATTCCACACGCGGAGATCCTGGACGACCGCTCGGCGAGTAATCACTTTTTGGTCAACCTTGACCAGGCCTTGAAGCTGGCTGTCGAAAACAGCCGCGAATATCAGACTCAGAAGGAGCAATTGTACCTCGCGGCTTTGGCGCTGACGGGTGCGCGGTACGAGTTTAGCCCGCAGTTTTTCGCTAATTCCACACCCCAGATTGCCGGCAGTCCAGAGGGCTCGGAGGTGGGAAGCGTTTCGAGTCAGATCGGAGTCAGCCAGTTGCTCAGGACCGGCGGTTCACTGACGCTGGCGTTGGCCAACGACCTGGTGCGCTATTTCGCAGGCAAGCCCGATGCGGTGGCTCGAAACTCGGCCATTAACACGCTCTCCGTGAACCTGACTCAGCCGCTGCTGCGCGGCTTCGGCATCAATAACCCGAGCGTCGAGGCCCTGACCCAGGCCGAACGAGACGTGGTTTACGCCGTCCGGTCCTACAGCCTTTACCAGCAGGAGTTCGCAGTGGGAACCGTCAGCGCCTACTTCGGGCTGCTGACGCAAAAGGACATCGTCCGCAACAACTACCGCAACTACACCAACCGCGTCGAGACAACCCGCTACCTCCAAGCGCGCGCGGTTGATCGCGAGCGCCTGAGCAACGCCGATGACGCGCGCACGGCTGAGCTTAGAGCAAAAACAGATTACATTGACTCGCTGGCGTCGTATTTGACCGCGCTGGACGCCTTTAAGCTCAGGCTCGGCATACCACTCGCCTCGCACTTGTTTCTGGACGATAAGGACCTCGGGGACCTGATCGAGGCGGGGCTGATTCCGGTTGACATTGACCGCCAGGCTGCGTTCGCAATCTGCGTCCAGAAGCAAATGGATCTTCTCAACGCGATTGATCGCTTCGAGGACAGCAAGCGCAAGGTGCGTGTGGCTGCAGACCAGTTGCGAGCCGACGTGAACGTCATTGGGAATGCACGCCTCGAGTCGGAGCCCCCGGACGACTACGCAAACTTTGACTTCGACAAGTTACAGTACAGTGCCAGTGTGCGCATCAATCTGCCGGTCAACCGCCTGCCCGAACGCAACGTTTACCGAAGGACGCTCGTTTCATTCGAGTCGCAGCTTCGCTCATTGAGCTTGACGCTGGACACCTTCAGGGATCGCATAGATCGCGGGCTGCGGACGCTGGAGCAAGCCCGCCTTAACCATTTGAGCGCGGTGGAGTCGCTGAGAGTGGCTCAGCGCCGGGTTGAGAACAACGTCATGCTCATGGAAGCGGGCCGCGCAACCATCCGCGATGTGCGCGAGGCGCAGGATGGGTTGATCCAGGCTCAGAACAGCCTGGCCACGATTTACGCCCAGTATCTTACAGCTCGACTAACCCTGCTGCTTAATGTCGGGCTCATTGACACCCGACCAGAGAGATTCTGGCTGCATGACCCGTTGCACGAACAGTTGACTCCCGTCCAACGCGGCCCCGCGCCGTTGCGAATGCCGGATGACCAGGTGTTGCCACCGGAGAACTTTTTAGAGCCGACCTCATGAACGCTACCATTTTTCTGCAGAAACTTCCCGATTCGCTGCGGCGCCATCCAGTGTTGTTCGGAGTTGCCGGGCTTGTGGCGGTGCTTGTTCTGGCATTGCTTCTGTTTCGCCCCTCCCGGCCTGCGGTTGAAGCCACGGCGTATCATGAAGTCAAGCGCGGCGATTTCACCGTTTCTGTTGTCGAGGGCGGCACGCTCTCCGCCGTCAGCGAAGTTAGCATTCGCAGCGAGGTGGAAGGCACCGCCCGCATCATTTCCATTGTGCCCGAGGGCTCCTATGTTAAGAAAGGCGACCTCCTGATCGAGTTGGACTCTGCCTTGGCCCAGGACCAGGTCAATCAGCAGCAAATCAGCTACGAGAAGGCCAAGTTTGCCGTCGAGCAGGCGCTGGCGCAATTGGAGATCCAGAAGAGCGCGACCAACAGCGAGTACTTGGCGGTGGACCTGAAGCTGAAACTAGCCCGGATTGACCTCGAGAAGTACGAACAGGGCCAGCGCTTGGTGGATTTGGTCGAGGCCAGCAACAAGCTTGTACAGGCCCAGGCGCAGTTGATGGTCAACATGGACACGTACCGAAACTCGACTAACCTCGCAGCCAAGGGCTTTGAGACCAAACAGAAAGTGGATAGCGACCGGCTGTCGGTGCTCAACTCTGCCAACGCGCTGATCGTCGCCAGTAACAGCATTTGGATGCTGAGGCAATTTGACGAGGTGAAACAGACCGAAACCTACCGTGCTGCGGTTCTGCAGGCTGAGCAGGAATTGGATCGGGTCGTGAGTCAGAATGTGCGAAAGATGGCCCAGTACGCCGCCGACCTCATCACGCAGTCCAACACGTTGGCACTGAGTGAGCAAAAACTGGAGCGCGACAAGAAGAACCTCGCGGGTACCACCATTCGGGCGCCCCAGGACGGGTTGGTGGTTTACGCGGTCGGCGACAGCCATTTCAGCAGTGAATCTTTGGTTGAAGGCGGCGCCATCGTCCGGAACCGACAGGAACTTATCAAACTGCCTGACCTGTCCCGGATGAAAGTCGTGATTAAAGTCCACGAATCGCATGTAAACATGATCCACCCGGGGCTCCCGGCGTTTATCATGCTCGACTCGATGCCAGATGAACGTTTCCGCGGCGTTGTGGAAAAGGTCGCCCCGTTGCCAGACACGCAATCGCGCTGGGGCAACCCCAACCTGAAAGTCTATAGCACCGAGATCTACCTGACCGATACCCTGCCTAACGTGAAGCCCGGGGTTTCGGCCAAGGCCGAGATCATCGTAACGAACATCGCTGGCGCCCTGTCCGTTCCGATTCAAGCCATCGCTACCTACAAAGGCGAACCGGCTGCCTACGTCGTTAATGGCGGCCGCCCCGAGCCGCGGCTCGTCGAGGTTGGGATGTTCAATACCAAGTTCATCGAGATCACCAAGGGGTTGAAACCGGGCGATCGGATACTGCTTTCGCCTCCGTTTGAGGCCCGGGAGAAAACACTCGAGGGCGGAGTCGTAGCTGAAGGCGAAAAGGCCGGGGCTGCCACCAACGTGCCACCCGGGGGAGCGTCCTCTTCGGCCACGCGTGAGGCATCTCCGGGCGAGCCTGCCGCCAGGGTGGATCGCAATGACGATGGCCAGCGCCAGCGTGGGAACTTCAACCAGGAGGAAATGCTGGGGCAATTTGACAAGGACAGAGACGGCAAGCTCGATGAAACCGAGCGCCAGTCAATGCGCGCGGCAGTGGCAGCACGCCTCGAGGGCGGACCGGGCGGAGCGCGGACCAACTCACGGCCCAGATTGAGTCAGGAAGAGGTGTTGCAGAGATTCGACAAGAACGGCAACGGCAAGCTGGATGATGACGAGCTTGCCGCCATGCGCGAGAGCCTTGGCCGGGGGCGTGGAGCCCAAGGCAAAGCACCCGGGAGTCGCAGCGGCGGTGGTGCCACGGGCGGCGGAGGCGACGCAGCGCCAACCGGGCGATCGCCTGCGTCCTGACAAGCCAGAAGACAGGGCTATCCTATGACCACCTTCGAGCGTCGTCAACCTGGCCCGACTGGATCCGCTGTTGGAGGATCTCCCGTGGAGAGCATCATCCGTATCGAGGCGTTGAAGAAGACCTACGTGCTGAGCGAGGAGAATGTCGTGCACGCCCTTGACGGCGTGGATCTGACCATCAATGCGGGCTCTTTCGTGGCCATAATGGGGCCCTCAGGCTCCGGCAAGTCTACGATGCTCAATATACTGGGCTGCCTGGACAGACCGACCTCGGGGCGGTATTTCCTCGGCGCGGAGGATGTCTCCCGTATGAGCGACGACGCCCTCTCGGACGTCAGAGGTCGCCGCATCGGGTTCATATTTCAATCCTACAATTTGATCGCGCAATTGACCGTGCTGGAGAACATCCAGGTGCCGCTCTTCTACCGAGCACAAGATGTTAAGACTTCCCATGACCGTTGCATCGCGCTGGCGCACCTGGTGGGACTTGGCGACCGGCTCACGCACCGGCCCAGCCAGTTGTCGGGTGGCCAGCAGCAACGTGTTGCCATCGCGCGTTCACTGGTGAATGACCCGTTGATGATCCTGGCTGATGAACCCACCGGCAATCTGGATTCCAAGACCGGAACGGAAGTGCTGGATCTTATCAGCCGGCTGAACCAGGACGGCAAGACCATCATTCTCGTTACGCACGACGACAAAGTGGCCCAGCGGGCGCACCGTGTCGTCCGTATGAAGGACGGGCGGATTGACCGGGATGAACTGCGACCACTGCCCTTGTCCTCAAACCCTGCGAGTTGAGAACATGATTCCCTATCAGTTCATCATCACGGTGCGGCTTGGCTTCAAGAGCCTCAAGCTGCACAAGCTGCGATCGGCGCTGACCATGCTTGGTATCATCTTTGGCGTTTGCTCGGTCATCGCCATGCTGGCCATCGGCGAGGGGGCATCCTACGAGGCGCAGGAGGCCATAAAGCGGCTGGGTAGTAATAATATCCTGATTCGCAGCCTTAAGCCGCCCGAGCAAGCCCGCCAGCAGGGCCAGGGAAGCGGGCGCGGCTTCCAGCTCAAGTACGGGCTTACCTACGACGACGCCGCCCGCCTGCTCGGCACCATTCCCGGCGTCTCACGAGTTCTGCCCATGCGCATCATCCGGGAAAATGTCCGCTTTCAGCGCAATGAGATTCCCTGCCAGGTCATCGGCACACTTCCTTTTTATCCCGAGGTGGCCGGCGCGGCGTTGGTGCGGGGCCGCTTCCTGGCGCACTACGACGAGGAGCATATGGAAAACGTCTGTGTGATCACCACAGGACTGGCGCGCCGGCTTTTCCCTTACCAGGATCCGCTCAACCATGCGGTAAAGATCGCCACCTTCTACTACCGGGTTATCGGCATCGTCCAGGAGCGGAGCCAACCAGAGCAGCGAAGCCAGGCTGGTCAAATGGAGGGTCAGCCCCTCGACAATAATGTCTATATCCCCTTAAACACCTCCCGCACCCGCTTCGGCGAAGTCCTGATTCGGCGCTCAGCGGGCAGTTTTGAGGCGGAAGAGGTTCAACTCCACCAGGTCACCGTCCAGATGCGCGACCTGGCAGCGGTGGAAACAGCCGATCCTCAGATCAAGACCATGTTGGGCCGGTTTCATAATGAGACCGATTATGAGATTATTGTGCCCCTTCAGTTGCTCCGGCAGGCAGAGCAGACCAAGCGCATTTTCAACATCGTGCTGGGCTCCATTGCTGCGATCTCATTGCTCGTGGGCGGGATTGGCATTATGAACATCATGCTGGCAACCGTGACCGAACGGACCCGCGAAATTGGGATTCGCCGCGCCTTAGGTGCCAAGAAAGCTGACATTACTATGCAGTTCCTGGTCGAAACGGTAGTGCTCGCTGTAGGGGGGGGGCTGGTCGGTGTGGCGGTTGGAATCATTACCCCCATCCTCGTTTCGCACCTGACCACGATGAAAACGATTGTCACCCTTTGGTCCGTGCTCCTTGCCTTTGGCATTTCCGGAGCGGTCGGCGTTATCTTTGGACTCTACCCTGCCAAAGCTGCCGCCGGTCTCGATCCTATCGAAGCGCTTCGCCACGAGTAACTTTGTATGCGACCGATCGGGCGGGCAACTCCTCCACCAGCCTCTGCAACTACACCTTGGATTACTTCGGCGTCACAAATCCGCCGGCCCTTACCCTCTATTGGCCACAGGACGGAGCCCGAGTGAGCGGGACGAGCTTCACCCTGCGCGGCTTGCTGGACGACCCGACGGCGACTGTCACGGCCCAGATTACCGACACCAACGGGGCCGCCAGTCAGGCGGAGGGCTTGGTCGAGCGCAACGGCCTGCTGTGGGTCGAGAACTTGCCCCTGGGACCTGGAACGAATACCTTGACCCTGACGATGACCAACGCGGCGGGCCTTTCCAGTTCGAGCCGCCTGACAGTAATTCAAGGCGACGTGACCCTCACGATCGGTGACCTCTCCGCTACAGACCTGTACCAGCCCCGCATCCCTGTCAGCGGGACCATCAGCAGCGACGCCTACAGCGTCTGGGTCAACGGGGTGGCGGCCACGAACGTTTGGCCCAATGGGGACGGGACTTGGTCCTGGCAGGCGGAGAGCGTCCCTGTGAACGAGGGAGGCACGGCGGTGGTCCAGGCCCGCGCCATCCCGAACACGGACAATGGCGGGCAGGGCACCGGCGGCAGCGGAGGCACGACCGCCACCATGGCGAATCCCGGCAACCCTTCTTCTCCAGATGCCCGTGATGCGGAAGCTGACCCGGAGAAGCGGCCCCAGGTGGTGCAGGTTCAATACAGCAGGGGGCGTGTGGACTCATTCAAGACGCCGCCCGAGACCCCGCCACAGTACTGAGAAATCTGGACGGACAACATTTTCTGGGACCTGGGCGGGCCCGGAGGCAGCTTCTTGGATTTTTGCTGCGGGGAGCCAGATGGCCAGTATTACGGCTGGAACAGTTCCTTCTGGGGCGCCGACGGAGTTGCGACGTCGTATGCTGGCTGGTATCGCGGCTCCAACATCTGCGGCATCATGCTTAACGGCATCTATACGACCCACGTGGTCTCGACCACTTGGCCCGGCGAGTTCGGCGCGGTCGCCGCGGAGCGAGTAAAGGGTCAGTTAATGAGATTGTCATATCTCCAGGAGCGCTCTGCCACACGTCATCACTCGCAGTGAGAGTATGGGCCGAGCAAGCGATGGCAAGTGGCTTCGGTTGATTTTGGATCGCAACCACCGGTGACCTCCGAATCGGTAATCCCCAACCCGAACGTCAGGCTGCTGGTCCAGGTGCGCGAGGTGATGCGGCGGAAGCATTTCGCGATTCGGACCGAGTTGGCGTATGCCGTCTGGGCACGGCGCCGCGTGCATTCTATCTTAGCAGTCTCAACCAGGCGCGCATGGTCGCTTCCGGAAAACCGCGAGTTC
>DAOPPX010000142.1:0-11491 GCA_035358715.1 Verrucomicrobiota bacterium | reverse complement strand
CTCTAACCCGGGGTTAGAGGTACTACGGTAGCGGGACGGGGAGGCGACGGTGCGCCTGCCACCCCATGGCGGGCTGTGGCAGGGGGTTGAGACTGCTGTCGGGAGGCGTCCACGCCACACCGTAGTTGCGCAACCGCTTCCCCTGCGCCTTTGGCCCGGAAAAGCCCGCTAATGAACTGCGATGCACACCGGCGTGGACGCTTTACTTCGTTGCGGGTTCTGGCCGGAAAACGTAAGAATCGGACTGGAAAACACTGGCCGAGACAGTCGGGTAACTATCAGTCTATAGCCCAGTTTATCGCCATGTACGTTAGCACTGCCGTTTCAGCACGTTACTCGCCGCCAATGGGCAGCGGCACGGCAGGCGTCAACGAATTCCCCCTTCCAGGCAGCGGTTTGACGGGGGTGCTTTCAGTATGAAAAGGCAGAACTTGAGAATGACAGGCAAGCGGGTGCTCGTGACCGGTTCGGGCACGGGCATTGGACGTGAGATCGCACTGGAGTTTGCCCGGCAGGGGGCGGATGTCGTTGTGCACTATGCCCACGACGAAAAGGGCGCGCGGTCGGCCGTGAGGGAGATTGCGGCCCTGGGCCGGCGCGCGAAGGCCTTCAAGGCCAATTTCGACCGGGTGGACGAGGCAGTGCGGCTTGGCGAGAAGGCCATCCGGTTTCTGGGGGGCCTCGATTGCCTGGTCAACAATGCAGGCATCACCTTCAACAAGCCGTTCCTCGAGGTGACGCCGGCGCAGTTTGACCGGCTCTACCATGTGAACATGCGCGCGCAGTTCTTCCTGACGCAGCGCGTCGTGCGGGACATGCTGCCCCGCGGCGGGGGTGCGATCTGCAATATCACGTCCATTCACGGCGTATCCGGCGCGCCCGAGCACAGCGTGTATGCCGGCACGAAAGGCGCCATCATCGCTTACACGCGGTCGCTCGCGGTGGAGCTGGCGCACAAGGGGATTCGGCTCAACGCCATTGCGCCGGGCTGGGTGACGGTGGAGAACTATTACAAGGTGCTGCCGGGCTTCAATGAAGCCGCCGCCGCCAAAGACGCCGCGGAGAAGGTGCCGCTGGGCCGCTCCGGCCTGAAGGTTGACATTGCCCGGATCGCCGTGTTCCTCTGTTCGGAAGACGCGGCCTACATCGTCGGCCAGACGATTGTGGCCGATGGCGGCACGACGGCGCTGATGTCGTTGATCTCGGACTTCCGGAGCCGGTCCACGGCGAAGTTTGGCGCCGGCTACGTGCCCGGCGCCTAGGCCTCGAACCGACTGCATCCTCAGACTTCAAACCCTTATGAATACGACCTCTTTCCTTGGCATCCTGGCCGTGGCCTTCGCGGGCCTGGTTATCGGCAGCGGCGCCTGGCCCATGAAGCTGATGAAGAAGTTCCAGTTCGAGCACTGGTGGTTCATCGGCATGCTGACGGGCCTGATGGTCATTCCCTGGCTGGTGACGTTGGCGTTTTGCCCCAATGCCTTCGCGGCTTACGGCAGTGTTCCGTTGAAGACTCTGATCACCGCCAATCTGTGGGCGGCCGGCTGGGGGGTGGCGAATATCCTGTGCGGGCTCTGCTTCGTGCGCATCGGCATGGCGCTGACCGGCGCCATCCTCACGGGCCTGGGGGTGTCAATCGGCGTGACGCTGCCGATGATTGTCAAAGGCTCCGGCTTGTTCAAGGATGCGGCCGACCTGACTTCGCCGGCCGGCCTGACCGTGCTGGGGGGGGTCGCGGTGATGCTGGTGGGCGTGATCTTTGCCGCGCTGGCCGGGTTTGGCCGTGATCGCGCCTTGCGGAAGCAGGAACAGCGCTCCGGCAGCTTTTTCGGGGGGCTGATCATGACCATTATTGCCGGGGTGCTGTCCTGCGGCATGAGCCTCTCTTTCGTGTATGGACAGGGGCCGATCGTCGAGGCCATGAAACAGCAGGGCGCCAGCGATCTGCCCGCGACGTTTGCCGTCTGGGCCGTCGGCCTGTTGGGGGGCTCGTTGCTGAATGTCCTCTATCCCGCCTACCTCATGACCAGGAAGAAGTCCTGGGGGGTGCTGGGGCAGAGCTGGAAGGAACTGGTGCTGTCGGCGATCATCGGGGTGAACATGGCCATCGGGGTGGTGATGATGGGCAAAGGGATGGTGATGCTTGGCGCGCTGGGCGCATCGGTGGGCTTCGGCATCCAGCAGGCCTCGCAAATGCTTGGGGGGCAGGGAGTGGGCTTTGTTAGCGGCGAGTGGAAAGGGGTTTTCGGAAAGCCGCGGCACCAAATGTACGCGGCGATCGCGGTGCTGATCATCGCGGCCCTCATCATGGCCTTTGGCAATTCGCTCTCGAAGGTCTGAACTTCGCTGACCATGCAAACGCTCATCAGAGTTCTCAAGAAAGCCGGCAAACCAACCCGGGTCTTCAACAGTCCGGACGGCACGCGCGTGCTGGTCCTGCCGTATGGCGGCCGGGTGCTGGGACTCTTCGCGCCGCGGAGCGGGGAGAATTTCTATTGGACGCATTCGGCGCTGGAGTCCGCTGCAACGGCGCGCGCTTTTTACGGGGGCGACCAGTGGCATAATTCGGGCGGCGACCGCACCTGGCTGGCGCCGGAAGTGGATTTGTTCTTCCCGCACTTTCCGAAGCTGGAGGGGTATTATCAGCAACGCTCGCTGGATCCCGGCAATTACCGGGTCGTCGAGACCGCCGGCGGCTTCAAGCTGGTCAACCGCCTGACCGTAAAGCTGTCGCGCCTTGGCCGGCAAGTCACTCTGCGGATTACCAAGTCGTTTGGCCCGGCGCCCAACCCGTTGCGCCACGAGCGGGGACTGGACCTGGCCGGCGTGGAATATGCCGGCTACACCCAATACACCACCCTCGAGTTCCTTGGCCCGGGGCCGGGCGTCGCCGCCAAGGTCGGACTTTGGAACCTGGTGCAAATGCCTCACGGCGGGGACCTCTTGATCCCCACCTATTCCCGAACCGAGCCCCTGCGGGTCTTCGGCTCCATCCCGGACAAGGACCTGCTGGTCTCCGACCGCCTGGTGCGCTACCGCATGCGCCAGAAGGGCGAGCACAAGATCAGCCTCCGCGCCGTCGGCACTTGTGGGCGCGTGGGCTATCTCTATCGCGGCGCGGAGGACTGGTGCCTGATCGTCAGGAACTTTGCGGTCAATCCGTCGGGCGAGTATGTGGATGTGCCGTGGAATGACACCGATTACCGCGGTTTCTCCACCCAGGCCTGCAACGTGCACAGCGGCCTGGGCCGATTCAGCGAGCTTGAATATCACATTCCCGCCATTGACTGCAGCACCCGCGGCGGGCGCTGTGATGACGAAGCCCAGGTCTGGGCATTCCGGGGGCCGTATCCCCGGATCGCGCGCGTTTGCAGGCGGCTGGTCGGGTGATTGCCTGAGCCGGGGTTAAGAATGAGTTTGCCGCCGCGGAGCGTTTGGGAAACACAATAAACCAAGCCGCCCCGCGACGGCTGAGCCATATTCCTGTTAACACCCCACCCGGGGAATAGTTGCGGTGGCAGTTGCCGGACTTGTGCGGGCAGTTCCCCGGGCATTGGCCTGGCTGCGGGGACAACGGCCACGCCGGGGCTCACCGGGGCGGTCTCGGAGAGTTGCCTGGTATGGCGATGAAGGCGATCAGGGCGCCGACGAGCAAGACCCCCGCGATGACATAGAGCGAAATCGAGGGGTCTGCCGAAAAGGTTTTTGTCCAGACCGGGATGTTGGGGCCGATGTAACCGCCCAGGTTGCCGACGGAATTCACGATGCCGATGCCGGCGGCGGCGGCTGTGCCGGCCAGAAAGGCCGAGGGCACCGGCCAGAAAATGGGCATGGAACCAATGACGCCGAGCGTGCCGATCGCCAGGAAGACTATCGCCAGGACAGGTTGATCGCTGAAGACCGCGCTCAACACCAGGCCCAGGGCGCCAGCGCTGACGTTGAACACGTAATGCAGGCGGCGCTCGCCGGTGCGGTCGGAACTCCGGCTCAGCCAAACCATGCCCACGATCGCCACGGCGTAGGGAATGGCCGTGATCAGACCAACGTTTAGGTAGCCCTGGACGCCCATCGCCTTGACAATCGAGGGCAGCCAGAAAGAAATCCCATACAGGCCGATCATGAGCGTGAAGTAAATGGCGCACAGAGCATAAACCCGGACGCTCTTGAACGCGTCGAGGAGCCTGAATTGATGCTTGTGCCGATCCTCGGCGTCGAGGTTCCGGGCCAGCAGGGCTTTTTCCGCCGTGCCCAGCCACTTGGCCTGGGCGATGCCGTTGTCCAGGTAGAACCAAACCCAGATCCCGACCAGGACGGAAGGCAGCCCCTCTACCAGAAACAGCCACTGCCAGCCGGCCAGGCCGAGGACGCCGGAAAGCGAATCCATGATCAGGCCCGAGATGGGGCTGCCGATTACACCAGACACCGCGATGGCCGAGACAAACCACGCAATCCGCGTGGACCGCAGCCTCGAAGGATACCACAGCGTCAGGTAGAAGATGATCCCCGGGAAGAACCCCGCCTCCGCCACGCCCAGCAGGAAGCGCAACCCGTAGAACGCCCATTCGCTTTTGACCCACATCATCGCCGAGGAGAGAATCCCCCACGAAACCATGATCCGGGCGATCCAGGTGCGGGCGCCAAACTTCTTAAGCAGCAGGTTGCTGGGGACCTCGAACAGGAAGTAGCCGACGAAGAAGATTCCCGCGCCGGTGCCGAAAGCCACGTCGCTCAACTCCAGGTCCTGCAGCATCTGCAGCTTCGCAAAACCCACATTCACCCGATCGAGGTAGGCAAGAATGTAACAGAGAAACAGGAACGGAAGCAGCCGCCAGTCCACCTTGGCATAGGTCCTGGACTCGAAGCCCGGGGCGTCGGCTGCGGTCGAAGTAGCCGGGAGCGGATTCACAGGCGGCTTTGTAGGACATTGCGGGCGCGAACGCAAGCAGCCCGATCTTCTTTGGTCAGTCGGCCTCCGACACGATTCAGTCAAAGCCGCCATGAACAGATCGTAGTGCCCGGCCGGCGCCGAGGTCGGGTACCTCCCCCGCCTGCCCAGCACCGCCTGCGCCGCCGCCTCCACCGCCGAGCGCTGCTTGGGGGTCACCAGTGGCGAAGGCATTAACTCACTCCAACCGCTTGCGTGCCGGTCGAACGGAATAAGTGGTGTGTTCCTCAGCCACCAGGCATACGTTCTCGGCGACCGTAGCCTTCTCAAAGACCAGCCGGGCAGGAGCGAACAGGTCGGTGTTCTCAGCCTTCAGATAACGGGCTGCCATGCGGCAGTATTCGGCTTCAATGTCAATGCCTATGCTGTTGCGGCCGGCTCTGAGTGCGGCGACCATCGTGGTGCCGGAGCCGCAGAACGGGTCGAGGACGGTGTCGCCAGTAAAGGAGAACATCCGCACGAGGCGTAACGCCAGTTCGAGTGGAAACGGGGCGGGATGGTGTTTGGTTGAGGCGCCCGTGAGGTTCCAAATCTGCTGGAACCACGCGTCGAAGTCCTTCTTGCTGAGGCGGCTGGCATCGCGCTGGCTGTTGGTTGGTTGCCGGTACCCGCCGGGCTTGCGCTGCATCAGGATGAACTCCATGTCGTTCTTGATGATCGCGTTCGGTTCGTAGGGCTTGCCGAGAAACTTGCTGCTCTTGTTGGCCTCGAAGACGGCGTTGGAAATCTTGTGCCAGATAATCGGGTTTAGGTTGTCGAAGCCAAGGCGGCGGCAGAGAACGCAGATGTCGGCGTGGAGCGGGAAAACGAGGTGGCGCCCGAAGTTGCGCCGGGCCACGCAAACATCGCCGACAACGCAGACGAGGCGGCCGCCAGGAACGAGGATGCGCAAGACATGCCGCCATACCTTGGCCAACTCGTCGAGAAATGCTTCATACTCCTGGATGTGGCCGAGTTGATTGGGGTTTTCCTGGTAGCGTTTAAGATTCCAGTAGGGGGGTGAAGTAACGACGAGATGAACCGATTCGTCCGGCAGGAACGAGAGGTCACGGGCGTCACCGTTGATGAGTCTGTGAACGGTTGGCTCCATGGGCTCAGACCGCTGCCCCGATATGGGCGGTTAAGGTCTTCGCAAATCGTTCCAAGGACAGGTCGGCGGCAGGTGTCTCGAAATCGCCGCGCAGGCCGTCCGAGGTGGTCGAAGTCAGAAAGGCGGCGGCGGTGTAGTGGCGTTCGAGCACCAGCTTGCGACAGAAAAGTTCATACCGGCGCATGTAGGACGCGCCGCGAAAGTCCGGGAACACTTTGAAATGAGGCTCTTGAACGCTTACCGGCCGCTTCGACGCTTCGCAATCCTCCAGCATAAAGAAGTAGCCGATGAATGGTTGGGCGCTGTCGAGGAACGCGCGTTCGCGGAACGCCGTCCACAAATCAAGCGCGCTGCCCATTGCCTCTTCGGTGCGGTTGTTGAAGTTGTTGCCGAAGGACGGACCAACTTGGGACTTGGCCTCAACGGCGGCAATGAGCCTGCGCTCTTGCACCACCAGCAAATCCCACTCCTTTGTGGGGCGGAAAAACCCCGGCAACTCGACGGCGCGTTTACGGAAGATGAACTCGCGTGGAATCCCGGCATCCGCTATTAGGTCACTGAACAAGTCAACGAACCTATCCATCTGCGCCCCGCCAGTCACGGCGCTGCGCAGACCTTGATCCGCTTTACCCGTTTCCTGTTGCCGGCAACGCTGGGAGGTGCGGGTCTGCCAGTAGTGTGCGACGGCCTGCTGCGTTCTGGCGTTCAACTCTTGAAGCGTGCGATTTGATGGCATGCGACGGTCAGTTTAGCGAATGCCTGCGGAAGTTCCAGCATTCTAGGAAAGAGGTGTTCTCGCCTTCGACGATGCAAAAGCAGACCATCGGGGAATCTCGCGGTCGCGGCCGGAATCTTTGAGACCGCGGATGTAATCCATGCCCTGGGCGTGTGCTTTGCCGAGGTCGGCCCCGGCGGACTTGTGTTCGACAATGAGCTTGCCGGGCCAGAACAGGTCAATGAAGCCCCAGTCGCCGGAGAGCTTTTTGACCGGCTCCTCGAAGCTGGCGACGGTGCGGCGGCGGACGCCGAAGACGTTGAAGAAGTCGTTCCAGAAGGATTGGCGCTCGGCGGCTTCGCGGGTTTCGCCCTGCCATTCCTTGCTGAAGGCGATGGCGCGGTGGCGAATCTCGTTCCAGGAGAGCGGCATGGGCGGAGGGTAGCAAGGGCCGCGGACGCGGAAAGTGAAAACTCCCGGGTGTCCGGCACACGAGGTCATTGACTGCGACTCCCCGGCTTTCAGACCGCGATGGGCCCCATCTCCGCCGCGCCTCACTGAATTGGTTTGTCAGGGCGGCGGCGCGGAGATACCTTGAATGACACGACCCCGTGCACGAGTTGTCCATTATGCAGAGCGCGCTGGGCCTCGCGCTGACCCAGGCGCGGCAGGCCGGGGCCAGCCGTGTGCATGTGATTCGGCTGCGCATCGGGGCGCTGAGCGGGGTGGTGCCGGACGCGCTGGAGTTTGCGTTCGAGGCCCTCGCGCCGGGAACACCGGCCGCGGGCGCGCGCCTGGTCATCGAGCACGTGCCCGCGCGGTTCTGGTGTGGGACGTGCGCGCGGGAATTCGAGTCTGACGACCTGTTTGCCGAGTGCCCTGGCTGTCACAGCGCGAGCGGAGAACTCCGCGCCGGCCGGGAAATGGAATTAGCCTCTTTGGAGATTGACTGATGTGTAGAGATTGCGGATGCGGCTTGCCCGGGGAATCGTCGGCGGGCATTGGCGCTCATCACCCTGACCCGGCGCATGAGCATGGGCACAACCATGACCACGGGCACGAGCACGAACACGAGCACGAGCATGAGCACGGCGCGGGCCACCACCACGGCCACGAGCATCCTCAGCCGCACTCGCATCCGCATACCCATGCCCATTCGCACGCGGAGCCGGGCCACGACCACGCGCACACTGCCGGCGGCGAAACGCGGCGGACCGTCGAGGTGCGCCGCGCCATTCTGGAGAAGAACGAGCGTCTGGCCGAGCGCAACCGGGGATTTTTCCGGGCGCGGGGTCTGCTGGTGCTGAACTTCCTCTCCTCGCCCGGCTCAGGCAAGACCACCTTTATCCGCGAGAGCGTGCGGCGACTCGAGCCTGAACTCAAGGCGGGCGTGATCGTCGGCGACCTGGCGACGGACAATGACGCACGGCGTTTGCGCGAATCGGGGGCGCCTGTGGTGCAGGTCACCACGGGCACCGTCTGCCATCTCGAAGCGGAAATGGTGGGCCGGGCCGCGCAACAGCTCGACCTGCACGGCCTGAGCGTGCTCATCATCGAGAACGTCGGCAACCTGGTCTGCCCGGCCTCCTACGACCTTGGCGAGGACTTGCGCATCGTGCTGCTGTCGGTTACCGAGGGCGAAGACAAGCCGCTGAAGTATCCGCCCATGTTTCAATCGGCGGACGTGGTCATCGTCAGCAAGATAGACCTGGCCGCAGCCTGCGGTTACGACCGCGCCGCGGCGCTGGCCAACATCCGGCGGATGTCTCCGCGGGCGCGGGTGTTTGAAACCTCCGCTAAAACCGGCGAGGGGCTGGACGCCTGGCGCGAGTTCCTCCTTGAGCAGCGGCAGGCGCGAAGATCGCTTGATCCCTTGAGCTAAGCACCCGGCGGCTTGCCCGGCCCGCCGGAAATCGCGAGGCCGGTGCTGTCCTGTCAGAGGCCCTCGCCCGAATATTGTATGCCCCACACCAAACCCCAACAGACCGGCGCGCGGGCAAGATGCCCGCGCACCGGCTTTGCCGCTATCAAACGTCCGGGCTGGCCGGCTGCGGAGGTTCCTGCGTTTCCTGGTTGAAATCGGCCGCGGATCGTGTTCTCTCATCTCATGCAACTGTCGCCCCGCCTTCGCCTCGCCTGCGTTGTGCTCGCCTGCGGGTTGGTTTACCCTCCCGCCATGTCATCTGAAACGCCCGCCACAGACCGCGCCATGCTGGTTTATATCGGCACCTATACCGGCGCGAAGAGCAAAGGCATTTACGTGTCCCGCTTCAATTCCGTGACCGGGGAGCCGACGGCGCCGGAGCTGGCGGCGGCAACCCCCAGCCCCAGCTTTCTGGCGGTCCACCCGAATCGGCGTTTACTCTATGCGGTCGGGGAAACGAGCGAGCCCCGGGGCAAGGGCGGCGGCACGGTCAGCGCGTTCAGAATTGACGCCAGGAGCGGCCATCTGACCTTGCTCAACCAGGCGTCCTCCGGCGGGGCCGGGCCATGTCACCTGGCGGTGGCCGGAGCAGGGAAATGCCTGCTGGTGGCCAATTACGGCAGCGGGAGCATTGCGGCGCTGCCGATTCAAGCCACGGGCGCGTTGGCCGAGCCCGGCACGGTCGTTCAGCACCGGGGTTCGAGCGTGAACCCGCGGCGCCAGGCCGGGCCGCATGCACACTTCATCACCGCGGATCCAGACAATCGCTTTGCCCTCGTGTGCGACCTTGGGCTTGACCAGGTGCTGGTTTACCGGCTGGACCCGGCCAAAGCCGGGCTTGTGGCGAATGACCCGCCCTTTGCGGCCGTCAAGTCGGGCGCCGGCCCACGGCACCTGGCGTTTCATCCTTCGGGCCGCTTCGTTTTTCTGATCAACGAATTGGACTCCACGCTGACGGTGTTTGCCTATGACAAGACCCGCGGCACGTTGGACAACCTGCAGACCGTTTCGACGCTGCCGGAGTCATTCACAGGCCAGAGCACCTGCGCCGAAGTCCAGGTGCACCCCTCCGGACGATTCGTCTATGGCTCGAATCGCGGCGACGACAGCATCGCGGTGTTCGGCTTCGACGCGAGAAAGGGCAAGCTGACCCTGGTGGAACACCGGCCCACCCAGGGCAAGACGCCCCGGCATTTTGTCCTTGACCCGACCGGCAGATGGTTGCTGGCGCAGAATCAGGGGTCGGACAATGTGGTCGTATTCCGGGTTGACGCCAAGGCCGGCCGCCTGCGCGGCACCGGACACACCGCAACGGTTGGCGCGCCCGTGTGCGCGATGTTTGTGCCGGGAATGCAGCAGGAACCCTGACCGGCGTACTCAGCCGGACGCGCTGGGCCTGTCCAAAGGTCGCGCCTGGACTGCATCCTCCTGCGCAGGCAACGGCGAGCGGCGAACGGCTGTCCTACTTCTTCTTGAGGAGACCGCCCAACCCTTTGGTTGCTTTCTGGAGGGCATTGCTGGCCATATTCCCCGAGTCATTCACCACGGAGATAGCCC
Source organism: Verrucomicrobiota bacterium (assembly GCA_035358715.1). Lineage (GTDB taxonomy): Bacteria > Verrucomicrobiota > Verrucomicrobiia > Limisphaerales > UBA8199 > UBA8199. The sequence goes on along the minus strand of DAOPPX010000142.1, from coordinate 1,260 downwards.
CCTTCCCGATATCCGCCACTGCGCCGGAAGCTGCCTCGACGGTGCTCTTCTCGATCGCCGCGATCACTTTCTCCACCAACTCCCCCGGAGTGATGCCGTCAGGGCCTGTGCCCAAATCCCGAAGGTGAATGTCCGGCAGCGGAACTGCCGCTTGCCCGCCGCCCAAGGGAGTGTTCGCCCTGACATGAATCTTGCCCTCGGTGATGCTGAATTCAGTCACCTGGAGCTTCTTGGCCGGCTTGGCTTCCTTGGGCGAGGAAGGTGCCTGCTGGCCGCCGCCCAGGGCCGCCTGAAGGTTTGCCTTGAGTGTGCTAAGATTGTTACGCTTCAGGTCGGTTTCGTAGGTGATCTCAGGTCCCTGAAGCTTGATGGACTGGATGACAATCTTGTCCGAAAGGAGTGAGGTCGGCTTGAGAGAGAGGTGGGCGGCCCCGACGCTGATGGCCGAGGGCGTCTTGAAGCCTTCGGGGTTGCCGAGCACCAGGCCCTTGATAGAGCCCGACCCGGAGAGCGGGGAGAGGCTTACAGACTTAACTTCGACCGGTGCTTTGGTCAGCTTCGGCCCAAGCGTTTCCATCCCGCCCTTGACGGCTGCCCCCAGGAACAGACTGGCCGCCAGAACGGCGAGAACCACCACCGCCACCAAGGCGATAGCAAGACGAGTAATTAGTTTCTTCATAAGCAGGTTACTACGGTTGCATTGCAGTTTGACTGTTGGAACTCTCTAATGCGGGCCATTGTATGCGGAGTCATTCAAGCCGCCAGCAGCGATTCAACGGCTCTGACAAGCTGCTTGGGCTGATACGGCTTGGCCAGGAACTGATCGGGCCTGGCCAGCGCGCCATGAAGCACTTCTTCCCCCACCGTGCCGCTGAGCAGCAGAATCTTCTGCTGCGGTCGGATCCTCCGGCAGGCGGCGGCCAGTTCCAGACCGTTCATCGTGTGCATCGCGTAATCGGTGATGATCAGGGCGGGCGGCGATTCAGCATCGCGGTAGGCCTCCAGGGATGCCTCCGGGGCGCGAAAGGTCTCGACCGCGTAACCAAGGGTCTCCAGGATGACGGAGGCCAATTCCAGCAGCATTGGCTCGTCGTCCACCACGTAAATCAGCATTCTGCCGTGCTGGGCGGTCTTATCACTCGTTGTCTTCGCCTCGTTCATAAGAGAATTACCCATGATGAATAAACACCGGGCCCGGGCAGAATGCACCCCAAACCTTAGCCTTGTGAACAGGAAAGGCATCAATTGGTGAGGAAGGTA
>DAOPPX010000141.1:0-11778 GCA_035358715.1 Verrucomicrobiota bacterium | reverse complement strand
GGACGAACTCTGGGGGAGCACCTAAAACCCGGTGGTAGTGGCAAGATGCGCTCTTGAGAACCTCGCCGCCAGCCTGGCCCGCCGCTACCCGGCCCCCCCGGCTTAGCCGCCCGCCTGTGGCGGCGGTGGCGCTGTTCAAGCCGCGCGCCCGCCGCGCAGGTGATCAGCCCGACGGGGACAGAACGATCCGGCGGAGCCGAACCACCGCTCCCGCGGACTCGCCTCCGCCCTGCCCGGCGCCGGGATGCGCAGCAGCTACTTCGTGGATAGCGCTCCGACGAACGGCTCAAAGCTGCTCGAGCAGGTAGAAGTGCCTCGCCGCCCCGCTGGGATTGAACACATTCGTGTAGTGGAAAGTGCCGAATGGGTCGAACTGGTTCGTGCGGATTGGCGCCCAGGACGCCGCCGGGGCAACGACGTCCGTGTGGGTGTAGAGAATGTAGGTGGCGTTGGATACTCCACCCACGCCGCCAAGGTTGACATTGGCGCCGGAGATGATTGGAGGGCAAAGTCTCAAACCAGCTAGCAGACCGTTGCTGGTCAGGCGGTAGGTGCCGATTCCACTGAGCGCGCCGTTGCCGTCGCTGACGACGGCAATGAACGTGCCGCTGTTGGTAGCTATGAGGTTGATTTGCGCGGTCGCGCTCCCGCTAAGCGATTGCAGCAGCGCGCCGTCCGGCCCGTACAACCGCAACCATGGAAAGAAGGTTCCCTGGTCTATCAACTCATCAAGCCGCAAATTGATGTGCTCGCCCTTGCAGATCGTAAACGCATAGACGTCCAGATCTCCGAAGCTGATCACCCCTTCCGGATCAATCCCGGCAATCAACGGCCCGCCTTCATCGCCGGACGCAACCTCAAGGCTGCCACCGGTCCTGGCCAGGGTGAGACGGTAGTCTCCCGAGCCAAACAAGCCGCCATTCCCGTCGCCGGCGGCTACCATGAAGGTCCCGCTATTGGTCGCCCGCATGGTCACCTCCGCCACCGTGGCGCTAACACTCGATTCGAGCAGCGCGCCGTCCGGCCCGTACAACCGCACCCAGGTGTAGAACGTGTTGGTTTCAGTAATCTGGCCCATCCGCACCACAAGATTGTCGCCGTTGTTGGCTGTGAAGGTCCACAGGTCCAGGTCGCCCGTCAGAATGGTGCCCAAGTGCATCACCCCGTTGGTCATCGGCCCGCCGTTGTCCCCCGGCGACACCACCACCGGATCACCCGTCCTGGCCAGTGTCAGGCGGTAGTCACCCGAACCGTAAAGACCGCCGTTCCCATCCCCAACGAGCACGATAAACGTCCCGCTGTTGGTCGCCCGCATGGTCACCTCCGCCACCGTGGCGCTAACACTCGATTCGAGCAGCGCGCCGTCCGGCCCGTACAACCGCACCCAGGTGTAGAACGTGTTGGTTTCAGTAATCTGGCCCATCCGCACCACAAGATTGTCGCCGTTGTTGGCTGTGAAGGTCCACAGGTCCAGGTCGCCCGTCAGAATGGTGCCCAAGTGCATCACCCCGTTGGTCATCGGCCCGCCGTTGTCCCCCGGCGACACCACCACCGGATCACCCGTCCTGGCCAGTGTCAGGCGGTAGTCACCCGAACCGTAAAGACCGCCGTTCCCATCCCCAACGAGCACGATAAACGTCCCGCTGTTGGTCGCCCGCATGGTCACCTCCGCCACCGTGGCGCTAACACTCGATTCGAGCAGCGCGCCGTCCGGCCCGTACAACCGCACCCAGGTGTAGAACGTGTTGGTTTCAGTAATCTGGCCCATCCGCACCACAAGATTGTCGCCGTTGTTGGCTGTGAAGGTCCACAGGTCCAGGTCGCCCGTCAGAATGGTGCCCAAGTGCATCACCCCGTTGGTCGTCGGCCCGCCGTTGTCCCCCGGCGCGACAAGACTAGCCCCGGGAAACCTCGCCAGCGTTAGCCGGTAGGTGCCAGTGGCGCTGGTGCCGACCGCGTCGTCCACGATCACCGTGTACGTGCCGGTATTGGTCGCGGTGACGGCAATTTCCGCCGCAAGCGCGCCGGAATCCGCGGCTACCTCCACCAAGCCTGGATTTTGGAGCCGGATGCGTGGCGTGAACGCGTTGGTCTGGCTGATTTCCCCAACGCGGATGACGAGGCGATCCCCAGTGGTCGCGGAGAAAGTCCAGGCGTCAGCGTCACCAATCGGTGAGATGGTGCCGGTGTGAGCCCAGCCGTTGGTGAGCGCACCCTGGGCCAGCGCGGCGTTGACCCCCCATGCCAGCATGAACAAACAGAGGAGCAGGCGAGGCACCAGCCCGGCGCAAGAAGAGCCACCCCCTCCCAGTGGACGGCCTCGCCGGCGCGCCCTCCGGGTCGCGCCTTCAATCGGGCGCGAATCCAGCGGCATCGTCTGGCATTGGATGGTTAATGGAACCGTGGCGTTCAGTATCGTCTTCATCAAACATGACCTTTCTAAGTGTCGTCCTTGGCCGGTGGCGCGCGGGTTGACAACCATCCTCACACAACCGACCTCGCATTCCTCCGGCACTATATTATTCCAAGTAATCTCGCCCATAAGTTACGAGCCGCTACTGGGGTTTTCACCCCATGCGAATCACACGCGCGGCACCCGCCGCGGGCGGGCGCGCGATAAGCGCGCACGCAAGTTCTGATCAGTAATTTCTCTTACTGGACCGGCTTGGAGGCTTCATCCTGTTCCCGGCTCCTATGGATGTGGGTGACGGCCTGGCAGATGATCACCTCAAGTCGGCCCTGGGGTTCCCGGGGACTAGCCAGCACTTGGATCCGAGCTTGGATAAGTATGAATCCGGAAATTCTTGCAGGAATTGCGCGAGTTCTGAAGAACGAGGCATCAGTTGGCGGCAAACTGCTTGATGCCAGTTGCGGGGACGGCAAGTCCTGCATTGCTTATCGCAACCTGGGGTTTGAGGTCACCGCGTCGAATTACGACGCCGCTTCGTTCCCAGTGCCGGACATCCCCTGCGTCAGCGCCGATCTCAACCAGCCTTGGCCGTTTGCCAACAGCAAATTTGACGTGGTTGTGTTGCAGGAAGTGGTGGAGCACCTGGAGAACATCCCATTCGTTTTTCGCGAAGTGCGTCGAGTTCTCAAGCCCGGCGGCAGTTTCATCTTCAGCACCCCAAACATGCTGAACTGGACATCGCGGCTGCGATTTCTGGCCACGGGTTTCTACACGGGGCGGAAAAACCCGCTGCGCGTGAGCATGCCGCCCGGCAACGCGCCTAACTGGCACATCCTGCCGTTTCACATCTATCACTGGCTGAGCTACCATTACGGGCTGAAGATTGAAACGGTGCTCGGTTTGCGCAAACGGAAACACGCATTTCTGCTCGGGGTGTTGCTGTATCCGTTTGCGGCACTTTACACCTACCGGTGGTGGGTTGCATCCCAAGCGGTGCCCGAGCAGCGCGCCTATAACCAGGACCTTTGGCGACGGCTCTTCAGCAATGAACTCCTGTTGAGCAACACCATGCTGATCAAGCTGCGTCGTCCAGCGGACGCTCCTGACAATCCCGGCTGCCGCCCCACGCCTGATTCACCCGGGATGGGGTCGCGAAGGGGTGCATGAGAATGGCAGGGCTTGTTTGACCGGACGCTGTCATTTGTTAACAGGCCGGACCGCCTACTGGTGGTATGGCGCCATGCCAGGTGAGCCGGAAGCCAATTCTCCCTCACCCGCGGAGCCGCCCAGTAGGGGTTGGCGCGCAAAGCGCAGACTCCGGTCGTTCGCTGAAAGTCAGGGTTGGCGCGGGAGCGGGGTGGAGTTGGTTGTGGGGGCGGGAGAACCTTGGCGCCAGGCTTCGAAGTTCGTCGCCAGTTGGTGGTATCGCTCGACCAGGTCGTTGAACTGAAGCACGGCCGCATTCCGGGCTTCGGCAAGTTCTTTGAGTTGGGCGGCGCTCTGGCGCAACTGCGTGTCGCGAGCGGCGACCGCCGCCGCCCAGTTGGTTGCGCTGGACTGGAGCTGTTCGCACTGGGCGGCAGATTGGCGCGCCTGGCGCCGGGCCTCGGCAAGCTGGCCGGCGGTTTGTTCCGGTTCGCCGCTGAGGCGGCTCAATTGGCCCTGCAGGCGCGACACCTCCTGAGCCTGGCCTTCGTTGGTCTTGAGGTGTTGATCGAGTTGGGATTGAAGCGGGTGCGTGGGGAGGACGCGCTGCCGCGTTTGCTGCGTCCGCTGACGGAGGCGCAGGCGCGAACTTGGCTGGGCAGGGCGGAAACCGAATTGTATCGCGGACTGCCGGCGCGGTTCATCGGGGACTGGGACTCCACGGTCAACACGCGCTATGGCCAGCAGGAAGGGGCGGAGGTGGGCTACAATCGCTTCAAGCACGGACGGGCCAGTCACCATCCCCTGGCCTGTGTGGCGGCGGGCACGCGCGTTGGCCGCTCCGGCGATCAAGCCCGGGCACCTGCTTCAACCGTCATCGGCGTCGTGCCAAAAGGCACGGGCTCACAATACCTGGAGCAAAACTCCCTGGCCCGGGGCCAGCCAGTAATAGGGCGAGGGGTAAGGCTTGAGTTCGCCCGTCCGCGGCGAGACAAACTTCACCGCAGAGGGCTTCCCATGGAACTCGGGCAGGCATTGCATCGAGGTCTTGAGGCTCTTGTTCACGATCAGCACATAACGGCTGCCATCCGCGTGGGTGAAGTCCCCAACGACGGCCTCGCCGTTGAGAGCCCTGACCAGGTTGGTGCCGGCCGGCGCATGGTGCGCGGCGGGCACTTTTCCGAAGTGATACACGCTGTCGCTGTGCAACTTCATGTAGGTGGGCGCCAGGTTTTGGATCTGGCGATTGCAGTTGCGAAGCCAGTGCCAGGCAGGGGTCTTTTCGCCGAACTCATCCAGCGGGCCATTGCGGAAATTGCCAAGGTCCGGCGCGTCGAGCATTGACAGCTCTTTGGAGCAGAACTTGTAGAACGCCAGGCCGCTCACACCGTAGGCCAGGGATCCCCAATTCTGGAGGCGCACGTCCGCCTCCGTAAGCTCGCGATAGCCCCAGTGCGGCGCGGTCAACACAATGTTCCAGTATGGCAGTCCGTGCGTGCGCGAAACATCGCGGACCGCGGCCAGGTTGCTCCAGAAAGCGTCGCTGAAATCGTTGTCACCAACCAGCACGTAGCGGTCATAGGAGACGATCGTTGGCTTGCATGTGCTGATAAACCCCTCGACGTACCGCAGGTAATCAGCGCCGTCGCCGGGGAACAGATTGATGTAGGGCCATTTCCCGGGCGCGAGCTCCTTAACAGCGGCAACCGCCTTTGTGAGTTCGGAAAACTCGTGCGCACCCGGCTCATCTTTCAGGTGATATCCCATCACCGCGGGATGCTTCCCCACCTTCTCCACCAGCGCCGGCAGGTTGCGCCGGGCCGCCTCGCCATCATACGGGCGCGACCAGTTCGTGCCGGCGACGCTCTCGTCAAACACGACCGCAAGCAATCCGTGATCCCGGCACACGTTGAGCATATCCGGGCGCACAAATGCCACGCAGGTGATGCCGCAATCCCGCATTGCCGCGGCGGTCTTTGCATCCAGCAGATCGTCCCAGGCCATCAGCGGGAATACGTTCGGCGGATGGTAGGTTGGCCCACTGGCAGAGAACACCGGGCCGGCCGGGGCGACCCAAATTAAGAGAGTGACAGCGAGCGCCACAGCCGGACGCCAGCGAGCGAAGGAGACGGCTGCGCGGAATATGTTCGCCTTCATCATACCGCCGGCACCGTAGAGCGCGCCGGAGGGCCGAATCAAGCTGTTTCACCCTCCAGGGGCTAAGGCTACGACGCAAAACGCCTCACCAATGCGGCTCGTCCCGGCAGGGACAAACGATGAAACTGCCGGCGTCGCGGATCAAAAGCGCAGGCGGTAGAAGCGCTGCGCGCCGCTGACGAGGTTGGTCACGACGTAGTTCGTGCCGTGAACAACGGGGGCGGGCGACGCGACGTCCCAGGGGCCTGTAACAAGGTTGGTGCTGGCCTCCAGTGTAAAGCCGGTGAAGTTCGTCCCCCACGACAGCACGACGCTCGTATCCGCGTTGCGTCGAATGTCGAGCGGCGGGGGCGGAGCGACGGTGGTCTGGATGCGGTACACGGCGCCGCTGCCCAAATACACAATGTAGAGGTTGCCCATCGCATCCTCACCGAACGAGACCGGGAACGTGAGCAAGCCCTGATCTGGCACAAGCAGGCTGTCTATGTTCTGCACCGTGCCGTAGGGATTGACAGGGTCGAAATGCCAGTAGTTATCGTCGGTCGTGCTGGCGCTGTTGCGCGAGTCGAGGAAGAAATACTTGCCCTGCAGCGCCGGGTCGGCGCCGCGATACACATAACCCCCGGTGACCACGGTGCCGCCGAAAGGGTCGAGGTCGCGGTTGTAGTCGTAGACCGGGTCAACGTTGCCGGGAGGTGGGGGGCCGCCGATTCCGGCGGCGGGCGTCTGGATCGCTCCCTCGCGCAGGCGCCAGCCGAAATTTTCGCCCCCCGTGCTGGAAGCCGGCAGGACACTGATCTCCTCACGGGCGCTTTGCCCAACGTCGCCGATCCACAAGTCCCCCGTGGCGCGGTCGAACCCCGCGCGGAAGGGATTGCGCAGCCCGCTGGCAAAGATCTCGTCGTCGCCCGCGATGCCGAGGTAAGGATTGGAGGGAGGGATCGCGTAATTTCTGTTCGTGTCGGCGGGAAAATCATCGCCGTCCACGTCCACGCGCAGGATTTTGCCCAGCAGGTTGGTGGTGATGTCCTGGGCATTGCCTGTGCCTGGGGTGTGGCCGGTGCCGCTGTCGTTGCCCCCGCCGCCGTCGCCGGTGGGGATGTACAGATAATGGTTGTTCGGATTGAACCCAATCCACCCGCCGTTGTGGTTGTTCTGCGGCTGCACGAAACTGAGGATCCGCCGGGCCGACGCGGGGTCGGCGACGTTCGGATTTCCGCTGACCGTGTATTCGCGCACGTGCGTCGAGAACGGCTCGGGCGCAACGTCGTCAATCGTGACGTTCACATAGAACTTGCCATTGGTCTGGTAGTCGGGGTGAAACGCCATCCCCAGCAGGCCGCCCTCGCCGCTGGTGTCCACGCCGGGGATCGTCAGAAAGGGCGTCGGTTCGAGGACGCCGGACAAGAGGTTGAGGATGCGGATGACTCCGCCGCGCTCGACGATGAAGAGCCGAGACGCGTCCCCTGGCGCGTGGGTGGCGTAGATGGGGGCGGCGAGGCCGCTGGCCACGCGCTGGAGCCCCAGGATGTCCGCCCGCGCTGACGTGGTCCAGCAGCAGCAGCCGAGGAGGACCATCGCAAGCCTGCCGGCCTGCGCAAAGGAAATCCGCGTGGTGATCTCCTCCTGTTTGAGAAAAGAGAATTGCGTCTTCATGTCAGACACTAAACCCGAAAGCCCGGCATCGCCAGTGGCTGTTGGGGCTGCGGTATTGGGACGGCGAGGCAACGAGGCTCTGATGGGCGCAGTATGGGGGAGTGCAGAGCACCAGACGGATAGAGCCTCGCTGCCTCGGCTGCTGCGCGGATTCAGTCTGGCAGCCAAATTGTTCTTGCGCGCAGCGCGGGGCGCGAAGAATCATGCGCATGCGAGCGTCAACCAGGCGTTCGTGAGACAGCATTCAGGAACATTGTGAAAGCGCATTCAGCATTTCGGTTGCTCGGCCGCGTCGCCGTCGCTTGCTTCGGCAGCGCGGCTTTGACCGTATTGGCCGGGCCTCCGCAGCCCGCAATCGGCCGGATACAACTCGACGCGGGGATGCTCTCGGTGACCGTGAATAACCTGCAGGCGGACGCTTACTACACGTTGCTCGCCGCCGACTCTATCTGTGGCGGCTTCAAGCCACTGTCTGCCGCGAGGGCCACCTCCGGCGACGCGGCCAATGGCAAGACGTTCCACCTCGACGTTGGCGGTGCGGACGCCCTGTTCGTGAGGGTCGAAGCGTCCGATGCGGCGTATTCCGACGGCACGGGCGCAAGCGTATGGAAGCCGTACGAGGCGACGATGACGCACCGCGGCGGCATGGAGCTGGAGAAGGTGTATGGGACGACCGTCACCTCCGGCGCCACCTACACGCAGCAGGTGTGCGTCTTCAAGATGAAGACAGATGGCGCCAGCTCGAAGCTCGTGACGTGGGCGGTCTCATCGAACGGCAAGGATTACGTGCGGGGGGCGGTTTCCGCGATCGCCCAGGATTATGAGCAACAACACCCGGGCTGGATTGTCGTCGGTGGAATCAACGCCGACCAGTACTTTGCGAAGTTCGGAAACGGGATCATTGATGGCTCGGCCTACGTCCAGCCGCAGCCGTACTATCCGCTCGTCGCGGACTATGGCAAGCGCCACACGGTAAGCCTGACGGGAAACGCGACAAGGGTCGTAGGATTCAAGAACGACGGTTCGGCCAATGGATTCGTGACCACCAGCGGCGGGGAGGGCAGTTACGCGCTGAGCATCCTGGGACCCAGCGGCGCGGTCCTCGCGGAGTACGCGGTCGCAAGCATTAACTCCTCGCCGCCCCCCGGCAAAACGGCGGTACGGGCATCTGTTCACGCTACGAACTCGTCTTCCTCCTGGGTTCCCACCTCATTTAACACCGCCAACACGCTGTTCGTAGTGGAGGGTGATCTGGCGTATCTGTCGAACTCCTCGGGCTATGCCTACGCGAATGGCATCGCCGGCAGGAACTCATTCTTCGGCATTGGAACGGTTACGAACGTGGCGGCGGGGCCGCTGTCCGGCGTGGCCATCGAGGCTGGCAATTTCGGCATTGATACATCGGACCCGGCCCTCATCGCGGCGCTGGCCGCCGGCCGGCGGGTCCGGGTCGAGCAGAAGTTTGGCAACGCGGCGATGAACGCCGTCGAGGCGGCCAGCGGACACCACTCCGACCACATCGTCAACGGGGTCGAGCAGACCACGCGCGCCAACGACTCCTATAACACGATGCACTATTCGAGGTCGCTGTTCGGCATGACGGCCGATGGCACCTACTGCCTCATCACCGCCGACATCAATCACGGATACAGCGGGCTCACCTACACGGAATGCAACGCTCTGGCCAGGGCCTACGACCTGCGATACCTCTACCAGCAGGACGGCGGCGGCAGCGTGACCGCGGTTTTGCGGACTGAGAGCGGCGGCTTCGAGGTGGTCAACACGCTGCGCGACGGCAGCCCGCGCGCGGTGTTGAGCGCGCTGTTGTTCGTCAAGAATCTCAACGTCTCCGCCACGCCGCCCGAGATTACCAGTCAGCCCCAGAGCCTGAGCGTCAGTCCGGGCGAGAGCGCCACGTTCACCGTGGCGGCCAAGGGTTCCGCGCCCCTTTACTACCAGTGGTTGTTCCACGGCACCAACCTCGCCGGGGCGAGCGGCTCCAGCTACACTCGCGCCAGCGTCCAGCCGGCCGATGCCGGTCCCTACTCGGTGATCGTCTCCAACGCGCTGGGCTCGACCCTCAGTGCCGATGCGCTGCTGACCGTGGGGCCGGCCACGCTGGTGCGCAACGGGAGTTTCGAGACGCCGATCCTGGCCGGCTGGGCTTACCAGAACACCAGCGGAGCCGCCAACACCTATAACTTCAACGGGGCGACGGGGTTCGCCTGGGTTTTGGGGACGAGCACGGGGATAGACCATAACAGCGGCACGTGGTACACGCCCGCGGCGCCGAACGGGAGCCAGGCGGCGTTCATTCAGGGGGCCATCGGCGCGCTCTCGAGCTTTGCGCAGTTGGTGAACTTCCCCGCCACCGGCAGCTACACGGTCACGTTCAAGTGCGTAGGCCGGGCCGGCAGTTATGGCCCCAATACGATTCAGGTGCAGGTGGACGGCGGGGCGATTTTGACGGTCAGCCACGCCAGCCAGAGCCAAAGCCAGTGGCAGTCGTTCACGGCGACGTACCACTGCACGGAGGCCGGCAGCCACACGCTGGCCTTTGTGGGCGCCCGGACCGGGGGCGACTACAGTTCGTGCATTGACAACGTGAGCGTGACACGCGCCGCCGCCCCCTGAGAGCGGGTGCGGCCAGGGCCCGAGCTGAAGTTCACGGCTGCGGGATTACGGAAACGTGACACGGTAGAACGCGGCTTGCGGCAGCGGTGAGGAGTCGGTGAAAGTGGCCACCCCATCCTGGCCGACGATGGCCGAGCCCAGGGTGATCCAGGCGCCGTCCAAAGCGCTGGCGCGCTGGACCGTGCAGCGGGTGCCGACGATGCTGGCGAACGGGACATAAACCTGGGTCGGGGTCTGGATGGGCGGGAACAGAACGATGTCGCCGGCGGCGGGCACCGTGTAGAAGACGCGCAAACGCGGGCGGTCGCGCTCGGAGGCGGCTTCGGCGCTGGCAATGCCCCACGCATCGGAGCCGTTGGGCCAGGGCAGGATGGCCCAGCCGTAGTTGGTGGTGGAACCGTGGACCCAGGATTGAACGTCGGCAGTCAGGTCGAAGGAATGGTACGCGGCCTGAGCATTGGGGGCGAGGTCGGGGCTGCCGACGGCGGCGGAGGGAGTGCTGGCAGCCTCGAGGTCGTCGGCCTGAATGCCGTCCCCCCACCAGTTCCAGGTGGAAGTGGAATCCTGCCAGGGTTGCAGGAGCCGGAAGAACTGGCCGCCATCACCGTGCGCATCGGTGACCGAACTGGAGACTTCGAGCCGAGCGGCATCAATGCGGGCACCGGGCGGAACCTGGCCGGGGCCGGTGCCGACCGCGTCGTCAAACCAAATGAGCATCTGGGAGACATCGGACGCATCCCCATCATCGTAAATGCCGGTGGCGGTGGCGTAGGTGGTCTTGGGATTGCCCTCGCGAACGCGTGTGTCCTGGGCGCCGCTGTAGCCGTCCACCCCCTGGCGGAAGCCGGCAACCGCCGCGCCGGCCGGGAGCCAGAGCACTTGCAGCAGCGGCCGCTGCGCCGCGTCGTGAGGCCACTCGCAGGCGGCGAACGCGGTGCCATCGGTGCGGGGCTGGGCGGCAGCCGGGGGCAGCCAGCCGGGCATGAGCCAGCCGTAGTTCGGCTCTCCGCCGTTGACCCAGGCTTCGACATCGGCGGTGACGCCCAGGCTGATGGTGCCGGTGCTGGTGTCGCCACCGCCGCTCGCCAAGCCGAGGAACGAGTCGTAGCTGCTGCGGGCGTGAACGTCATTGAGTTGAAACCCGCCGCTGCCGTCGCCGGCATCGTTCCACGTGATGGAATTCGGATCCCAGGACACGAGCATGCGATAAAGGGGGCTGCCATCGCCAGGCGAGTTGCTGATGTCCGGGGAGATGGTGAGGCGCAGTTCGGCGCTGACAATGACCGCGTTGGTGGGAATCCTCCCGAGTTCGTCGCCTGCAAGGTTGCTGAAGCGAAGCAGGGCCTGGGCCGCTTCAGTCGCTGCGCCATCGGCGGGCGCATCCATCCAGATGGCGTAGTTGCTGCTGTGGCCGATGGTCAGGGAGACATTGGACTTGGCGGCATTTAACTCGGTATCGGCGGCGCTGGTATAAAGGCCGTAACCATGATCCCACCCCTGCTGGAAGCGGGAGACGCGCAGCAGGCCGACGCTGACGCTGGCAGTGGCGGCGACGCTGATGCCGTCGGGCCTCAGGAGCACCAGGCTGACGGAGCGCGAGGCCTGAGAAGGGTTGCCGCTGACATTGCTGAAGGTGACGGCGCGCAAGAGGGCCTGGACGGCCGCGGGCGTGGCGTCGCTATTGAAGGTGACGACCAGCGGCGTGGCGCCGGCTCCGCCGGCCCTGGAGTTTGGACATTTTCTGCTGGACTCACGTCCCTGGATGACATAAAACC
>DAOPPX010000140.1:0-11987 GCA_035358715.1 Verrucomicrobiota bacterium | reverse complement strand
CTGGTTTCCGCTAAACCGGGCGCAATCCAAATTCCACGAGATCGTGAAGTCTGAGACTACTTCTCACCGGTTTTAGCCCGCTCCATTGGCAAGAGTCGGGGCACAGGTTGGAGCCACTCGTGGTGCCTGCGGTGAGTTTAGCAAACGCAGGCGCGGTCCCGGCCGATGACCATGCGTGGCTGACCTCCTTTTCGGGGACCGTAGGCAAAGAGGGACCGGTATTCCGCGTGTGATTTCGGCCCGCGTTGGAGTGCCAGGCCACGCTTGCCAGCAGGCCGACGCAGATAAACATAGCGAGCAGGCTCGACCCGCCGTAACTTACGAAAGGTAACGGCATGCCTTTGTTGGGCACCAGGCTGGTCGCCACGGCCATATTGATCCACGCCTGAAGCACGATGACGGTTGTGACACCGGCGGCCAGGTAATGCCCGAATCGCTCGCGGGCATGCCACGCTATCTGGAAGCCGCAAATGAGGATTCCCGCGTAAAGAAGAACCACGAGGCTGGTTCCCCACAAGCCGGTTTCCTCCCCGACACGCGCGAAGATGAAGTCGGTCTGTTGCTCCGGGACATAGCCGAACTTGTGAAGCGAGCCGAGGAGGAAACTCCCCCAGGGGCCTCCACTCCCAATCGCGAGCAGGCTCTGCCAAATTTGCCAGCCAGCTCCATGACGGTGCGCTTCGGGATCAAGGAAGACCACGATACGGTCCAGGCGGATCGGATCGTAGGCCAGAAAGATAACCATCAGGCTGGTGACAATGAGCACGGTAACGCCGAGGTGCAACGAACGAGCCCCGGCAATAAAGAGCATCGCCAGGGTGATCGCACCGAGCAGCATGGCGGTGCCCCAATCCTGCTGAGCAAAGACCAATGCTGCCGGTATCCCGCCGAGTGCCAGCGGGATCAGAAAACCCTTTGCCCGATGCTGCATTTCGCCGTCTCTCGCGCGCGCGAACCAGGCAGCCAGCAGAATTACCAGCGCGGGCTTGACGAACTCAGCAGGCTGCCCCAGACCCCGAATCCAGCGGTTAGCGCCATTGACCCGCATGCCGATTCCGGGAATGAACACGGCAACCAGAAGAACAAGGCACAGCCCTCCCAGGAGATAGAGCAACGATCGCCTTTGCAGCCACGCGTAGTCACATCGCGCGAGCAGCGGCAGTAAGACGAGCCCCGCACAGAGACAGATTAACTGAGAGCGGAACCGAAGCACGTCCGCCGCCTTGAAGGTAGTGCTGTAAAGCATGATGATGCCGAGGGTGCACAAGGCGCCCACGCACAGGGCTAGAACAAGCAGTTGTCTTCTCATATCAGAGCCGGATTGACCAGGAGCCGTGAGTTGCAGGGCATGTTCATTGAGCGAATGCGAACTCACCGGAAGCCGCCGCCGCGTTTCCGACGAGGTGAGCCTGCCGGGAGGAACCCGGGCGCTTGTCGGGCGGGATGCCGTAATGAGCGACTGCTTCCTCAGCAATCTCGCGGAAAACAGGGGCGGCAACCGTGCCGCCATAACCGCCGGTTTGAGGCTCGTCCACCGCCACCGCAATCACCAGCTCAGGCCGCTCCGCCGGCACCATTCCGACAAATGAGCAATAGACACGACCCGGGATAATGCGGCGGCCGTCCGATTTCTGGGCAGTGCCGGTCTTGCCCGCCGTGCTGTGTGCCGGCATGGCAGCCAACTTGCCGGTGCCGCGCTCCACCGCGTCGCGCAACACGCCGCGCATCAATCGAGCGGTGCTCGGCCTGACCACCGAGCCGACCAGTTTCGGTTCGTACCTTCCCCAGAGTGTGCCGTCCGCATGGTTCAGTTGCCGCACGAGCATCGGGCGCATAAGCCGCCCGTCGTTAGCAATAGCAGCGTAGGCCATGGCCAGCTGCATCTGGCTGACAGCCAGCTCGTGACCGATTGCCAGGCGGGTAATGGAACCGGCCCACCAGTTCGTGGGATGGCGGACAAATCCCGGCGTCTCATAAGGCAGCGGCACGCCGGTTGGCCGATCAAACCCGAAGTTGATAATGGCGGCGTAGAGCTCGTTCGTTCCGATCATGAGCGCGATCTTGGCCAAACCGATGTTCGAGGAATAGACCAGACATTCCCGAACGGAAAGATAGCCGTAACGGTGGCCATCATCATGCAACGCACAATTCCTGTAGACCCAGCGCCCGTTCTCGCAGAAGATGCGCTGGTCCAGGTTCACCACGCCGATGTCGAGCCCGATAGCGAGCGGGATGACTTTAAACACCGAGCCGACCTCGTAGCGGTCGCTGATCACGTGGTTGCGCCAGTTTGCCGACTGGCTGGCGGCAGGGTATTGCGGGTGGAAGGACGGCCAGCAGGCCAGCGCGAGGATCTCGCCGGTAGCGGGTCGAATCACCACACAGGATGCGTGGCTGGGGGCGCAGTGCGCCGCGGCTTTTGCGAGCGCCCTTTCTACAATCTTCTGGAGCGTCAGGTCAATAGTCAGAACAATGTGCGCGCCGTCGCGAGCCACAATGTTGGTGGTGCGACAGAAGGCAAGCTCGTTGCCGGCGGCGTCCTTGCTGGATTGGCAAACGCCGTTCTGGCCAGCAAGTACTTTGTCCCAGAACGCCTCGATCCCCCATTTCCCCTGCAGGAGATGGCCATTCGTTCCAGTGCCGACATAACCAATGACGTGGGAGAGCGATTCGCCATGCGGAAAGTATCGGCCTTGATCGTCCTCGGCGTGCAGGGACCATCGGCGCAGGCTCTTGAGAAGTGTACGCTGCCGGCTGGAGGGTTTGTTGGTCTGCAGGCCGAAAGTCTCGCGGCTGAGGGCTTCCTTGATGCCGCTCCATTTAGCCGGCGTAACCCCCCTCTGCACCAGGACTGACTGCGGCCCGCGCCGGGCACTCCGTCTGTTGTAGGCGCTGAGCCTCTGCTGGACGTGCTCCACCAAGAGGGCTTGGTCCATGCCAAGCAACGGCGCTATGGGGGGCCCAAGCAATTTCACCCGGTTAGTCCACACAAACAAATCGGCGTACACGTTCTTCAACGGCATGGTCAGGGCAAGCGGTATGCCGCTGCGGTCCTGAATCTGGCCGCGCCAGGATTGCTCGATCCGGGACGTGAACCGGTAGTCCTCGGCCCTCGCCACAAGCTCCTCATGCCGAAAGACCTGGAGTTGAACCAGGCGCCATTGCAGAGCGGCGAAGAGGCCGAACAGCAGGACGGCAAAGATCGTGATCCTCGGGAGGCGGTCGCTGGCGCTGGGCACGAAGAGTTTCGGCATTTTGAGGGGCCTCCTTATCGCGCTCTGGTGGACAGGATGCGGGTGACGCCGTTGGAATTGCGCGGCGTGTGTGCCTGATTTTGGATTGTGGCCATGAGATCCGCTTCACGAACCAATTGCATTCGCTGCCGCTCCTGCCATTGCTTCCGCTCCGCGTCCGCGGCGGCCACCACCCGGCTCATCCGATGGAGCTGGCGGGAATGGTGGATTTCGCGACACACGAAAAGCATCATGATACCAACGACCAACGATACGAGGACGACAACGGTGGTGAATCTCCGGTCGGGGGGATGATGAGTGAATTGCTGCCCGGACGAGCCGAAGTTGTTGGCCGCGCAGTCTTCGAGAGGGTACATCGTCTTGACCGGCCCGGCACAGTTCAGTTCACCAGACGGCGGGCACGCTTTGGGACGAAAGGGGTTTTGTCTCATATGGACTGGAGCTTCCTGGACACCGTCGCTAGGGCATCATCCCTTGCAGGCCGGGGCGTTTCGAGTTTATCGTGCGCCCAGATCTCGAACTTCGAGAAGCGCCCCACAATTTCCCCATGCTGGCCGATTCCCGCTCGGGTGGTGAACTCGCGCGGCAAAGGCAAGCGCCCAAACCGATCCAGGCTGACCTGCCTGACTCGGTCATTGAGTTCGCGTTCGATTTCCGGGATTTGGGTCTTGTCAACCGTGTCGGCACGCAGTTCAGCAAGAAAGGTCTCAAAGACCGGAGGTGGACAGATTATCAGGTGATCTTCCGTTGGAGACACGATCACGAAGAATCTGACCGGCGCGCCGGCTTCCCGCCAGTCGGACGGCATCATAATCCGATTGCTGCCGTCAATCGTGTGCCGGGAGCGCCCGGAATAGAGCGTCGCTGAATTGATCGGGACATTTCTCTTCATGAGCCAGCAGTAAGGGGAATCTACTCCCCGTCTCACCCTTTGTCTACCTTGTTCTACCCATAAAGCCACCAAAACTTATTGACAGACACCTCGGTTGAACCTGATCATTGCCCGTGCCGATTGCAGCAAGACATTGCTGTGCGGGACTTTAAGTGAATGGCAGATTGTGGATAACATGTGAATAACCTTTCGGAATGAGGCAGGATATGCTTGAGTCCATACTCGCGTATCCGCGGAGAGGAACGTAATCCTGGATGAACTTGCCGCTGCTTATTCTGGACTTGGATGAGACGCTTATCTTCGGCGTCCGAACGCCGCTGGATCGGCCCCCGCACTTGTGGGTGGCGGAGTATGCAATCTACCGGCGTCCTCACTTGGACGAGTTCGTCGCGCGTGTGCGGTTGGCCTACCAACTGGCCGTTTGGACCTCCGCGACGGCGAGCTACGCTGCCCCGGTTGTGCGCGGCATCTTTCCGGCAGGCTTGCCGCTGGCCTTTGTCTGGAGTCGCGAGCGCTGCACCTGGCGCCGCAACCTGGAAACACAGCAGGAGTATTGGCTGAAAAACCTGCGAAAGGTGAAGCAGCTTGGTTACAGCCTGGAACGGGTGTTAATGGTGGACGACGAGCCGCACAAGCTGGAGCGCAATTACGGGAATCATATCGCCGTGGCACCCTACACGGGCGGACCCGAGGACGATGAACTGCTCAGGCTGGCAGAGTATCTTGTCCGGACGGCGAACTGCCCAAACTTCCGCAGCCTGGAGAAGCGCTGCTGGCGACAGGCAGTCAATCAGGCGGCTGGCAGCGAAGGAGCCAAGTAATCAGCAGACGGCCACTCGGCTGCACAGCACGCGCAGCCCCAAGTTTCACTGACCGTCCTCTGGCGCGACCGCGCGCAGCTCAAGCTTCAGGCTGCCATGCTCTTCTGCTTCTGCGCTGATGGTTCCTGCCCCGTTGCTACGAGCCGCTTGCATCCGGAGGCAGAACACCGCACCCTGCTGCGCATCTATGGTCTCCGCCATCATCGTCGCCGCCGGCCAGGGCACCCGCATGGGCGCCGGGGTGGACAAGCTTTTCCTCAAATTGAACGGCTGCCCCATCGTCGCGTACACCTGGCGGCAATTCGAGCGCGCCGAAGGCGTTGACGAAATCGTTCTGGTTGTGCGCGAGGTTATGAAATCCGCTTTTGCAGCGCTGGGTGAAGAGTACCGGTTTCGGAAGCCCTTTCACATCATTCCAGGCGGCAAGGAGCGGCAAGACTCGGTCTGGAATGGTCTGCAGGCCCTGTCCCCAAGCGCCGAGATTGTCGCCATTCAGGACGCGGCACGACCTTGCACCACCAATGCGCTAATTGCCGCGACCATCGCTGCCGCGCGCCAAACCGGCGCCGCCGTTGCCGCACAGGCCGTCACGGATACGATTAAGGAGTCGCGCGACGGCGAGCTCATCGAGCGCACGCTGGACCGTACCCGGCTGTGGGCGGTGCAAACGCCCCAGACGTTCCGGGTCGAGATCATCCGGCGGGCATTGGCGGAAGTGCGCCGGCGGGGCATGCTGGTTACCGATGACACTGCGGCTTGCGAGCTGATCGGTCAACCTGTCCAACTCGTCGCCAGCCCTCAGCCCAACCCGAAGGTCACCCGACCGGAAGATCTCCCCTGCATCGAGGCGTTGCTACGTGGCATGACGGGCAACCGGTGAGGCTCTTGCAGAACGCGACGCGCGGATTATTGGCCCCCCGGCAGCAACACGTCGAAGAACTCGTTTCCGGCGCCCCACCGACGTGAGGCGACTTCAACCCCGGCTGAGTCCCTTGGCTGCGGCGGCCACTTTGGAGGGGCTGCCCTTGCCTCTTACAGAAACTTGGTTTGGCCGGGGATAGCGACTGGATAGATCCCGTCGGGACCCGGCTTTACCGGGGGCTCGGTGTTCATCGTGATTTCGCCTGGCGGCGGGAAAGCGACCTTGGAATCGAGAGCCTCCTGCAACGTAATCTTCTTGCCCGAATAGACAGCCAGTTGGCCCAGCACGGAGACCAGCGTCGAGTCGGCCAGGACTTTGGCGCGTTGAAACGGCTTCCCGGCGCGGATGGATTGCAGGAACTCGCTGTGCTCGACTTCGTAGGGCGACTTCTTGGACAGCTCAGGATCAGCGCGCCATGTGCGGTTACCCTTGAGGTCGGTGAAATACGGTGGCTGGAAAGCCGAGTAATGACACCGGCCTTTGGTGCCGTGAAACACGTCCTTGTTCGAGCCGAAACAGCCGACCGCGGTGCGGCAGGAACCGTAGATGCAGCGCCCGTCGGAGTACTCATACGTGACCTGGTTGTGATCGAAGGAGGTGCCCATCGAGGCCTGGAAATGCGTCGAGCGGCCCCCCATGCCGTAGGCATGGGCGGGCATCACGTCGCCGAATACCCACAGGGCTGAGTCGAGATTGTGGATGAGCGACTGCGGGATGTCGTCGCCGCCAAGCCATGAGAAATGATACCAGTTGCGCAACTGGTATTCCATCTCGCTCCATTCCGGCTCGCGCTCAATCAACCGGTAGGGCGCGCGGAGGTACTCGCACTGGACGGCGAGGATTTCGCCTAGTTCGCCCGACTGGATGCGCTTGACCGCCTCGCGCCGGCCGAGATGATAACGATAAGTCACGCCGGCCAGCACGCCGGTGCCGTTCTTCTTGGACAGTTCGTCGGCCTGCAGAATCTTGCTGATGCCGGCGATATCCACCGCGGCGGGTTTCTCCACAAACACGTGCTTCTTGCTCTGCACGGCGGCCAGGGCATACTCGGGATGGAAACGGGAGGCGCAGGCGATCAGCACAATGTCGCAGTTCTCGATGACGCCGCGATAGCCATTCAGCCCGGCAAACTGCCGCTCACGCGGGACATCCACCCGGTTTGGAAACATCGGAGTCAGCGTCTTGATAGCAGTCTCAATTTTGTCCGGGAAGATGTCAGCAACGGCGCAGAGCTTGGTGCCCGCGTCGCCTGTCAGCGCGTCACCGGCCGCTCCGCTACCGCGTCCGCCGCAGCCGATGAGGCCAAGCTTGAGTGTGCTGTTGTCCGCCGCATGGGCGAAGCGACCCACGTCGAGTGCCCCGATCAGCGCGGTGCCGGCCACAGTGGCTGAGGTCTTGAGAAAGTCTCGACGGCTGGTGGCTCCGGTTTGGTTCTGTTGTGCAGTAGTCTTCATCGTTGGTTTGTTCGTTATACAGATGTGGCGTTTAGAGTAACATGCCTGGTGAGCGGTTCCAGCAAAAAGAGGTCACGAGTCGCCCTTGACTCAGCGTTGTGGTGGTCCCCGGCCACCGCCTTCCCTCCCCTGCCCTTGCAAACAGCCGCGCCAGCCCTTACCCTGTGCCAGAATGATATTCTAGCACTATGAGACAACGTCTGCTTTTTGGGGTGCTGGTGGCTGCGCTGAGCGTTAACCTGGTAATCGGCGCCCGGATCTACTTGACCTCTGCCCGGGCGGCGGAAAAGGAAGTGCCCTATTCCAGCCTTCATCTCTTCTCCTACGCTTTGGAGAAGGTGCGCAAGGACTACGTGGATGGGCAGAACCTGACGTATCAGCAACTGATTTACGCATCCCTGAAAGGCATGCTCAACACCCTCGATCCGCACAGCGAGTTCATGGAGCCGATCAAGTACAAGGAGCTCCAGAATGACACCCAGGGCGAGTTCGGCGGGCTGGGCATCGTGATCGCTATGCGCGACAATTACATCACCGTGATCGCGCCCATGGAGGACAGTCCCGGCTTCCGCGCCGGCATTCTCTCCGGCGATCGCATCATCAAGATTGGGGACAGGAGCACCGAGAATATGAGCTTGCAGGACGCGGTTACGAACCTGCGCGGTGAGCCGGGCACTGAGGTGAAGATCACCGTCCTTCGCCCCTCTTCCGGCAAAATAGAGGACTACGCGCTCACCCGCGCGATCATCAAGATTGACATGGTCAAGGACATCAATGGCAAGAAGGAGTTTCCGCTTGGGAACAACAGGATTGGCTATATCCGCCTGGTGCAGTTCGGCGAGAAGACTGGCGCCGAGTTGGAAGGGGCGATTAAGCAGCTCAAGGCCCATGGCATGCAGGGGTTGGTGCTGGACCTGCGCTGGAACCCGGGCGGTTTGCTGGAGCAAGCTGTGGATGTGTGCGAGAGATTCCTCCCGCGCGGCAACCTCGTTGTCACCACCGAAGGGCGGAACCCGGCCCAAAACTCGGTTCGTAAAGCCCGGGGCCGTGGCGACGAGTTGGGTGGTTTGCCCATGGTTGTGCTGGTCAATCTCGGCAGCGCCAGCGCTTCCGAAATTGTCGCCGGCTGCCTGCAGGACAGCAAGCGCGCCATCATCCTCGGCGAAAAGACTTTCGGCAAGGGCTCCGTCCAGAGCATTGTTCCGCTGGCAGCGATGCCGGATGGCGTCCCTGCGCTGCGCCTGACTACGGCCAAGTATTATACCCCCAGCCACAAGGTCATTCATGAGGAAGGAATCACCCCCGACATCGTCGTCCCGTTGTCAGAGGAGCAGGAGCGCGCCGTTCGAATGAGGCATGCTCCAGGCGGGATTCAGAGCCTTGAAGAGGGCGAACGGGAACAAGTGTTGAAATCAGGCGACCCGCAACTCGACCGCGCCATGGACCTGCTGAAGGGCATTACCCTCTTCACTCAGCGATCCCCCGTCTTCGACCAGAGAGTCGCCAGGGGGAAGAAGATGGCCGCAAAGTGACCATGCGGCACGCGCTGCGCCTTGCACCTCCTGCGCTATTCCCGGTGCGGGCATCCTTGTCCGGCTTGGCACCGGTCAACCCCGCCAGGCAGGTGAGAAGCAGATTCCTCCGCCACTCTCCGGCGTTTATTCCGAAGCCATCCAAGCGCATTGCCTCGTAAAATGCCTCTCCTGGCAATTGAAACATCGTGCGACGAGACCAGCGCGGCGGTTATTGACCGCGGCTGCGTGTTGTCGAATCTCGTGTCATCCCAGATTCGGCTTCACGCCGAGTACGGGGGTGTCGTGCCGGAATTGGCGGCGCGGGAACATCTCCGGAATTTGGCGCCCGTC
Organism: Verrucomicrobiota bacterium; assembly: GCA_035358715.1. GTDB lineage: Bacteria > Verrucomicrobiota > Verrucomicrobiia > Limisphaerales > UBA8199 > UBA8199. The sequence continues at coordinate 2,779 of DAOPPX010000140.1, read as the reverse complement.
ACCCGGATGGCCTTGCAGAGGGCCGGCGTGACCGCCGAACAGCTTGACGCCGTGGCCGCGACACGCGGCCCAGGACTGCCAAGCGCGCTGATGGTTGGTCTCAAGGCAGCGCAGGCGATTGCCTTCGCCCTGCGCCGGCCTTTCCTTGGCATTCATCACCACGAGGCCCATCTCTATTCGCCCTGGCTCAAACGCCAACCGCCGATTGCAGACTTCTCGCAGTTTCGGCCCAGCGTTTCCCTCATTGTTAGCGGCGGACACACAATCCTGGTTCATGTCCGTTCGGAGTTGGACCATCGCTTGCTCGGCTCGACCGTGGATGATGCCGCAGGCGAATGTTTCGACAAGACGGGCAAACTGATGGGTTTGGCCTACCCGGCGGGGCCGGAGATTGACCGGCTCGCCCAGGGTGGCAATCCCACGGCCTTCGATTTTCCACGGCCGATGATTGACGATCCGAATGACGACTTCAGCTTCAGCGGTTTGAAAACCTCCGTGCGCTACTTCCTGCGCGACCATCCCGATCTGCTCCAGGACGCGCAACGTGCGCGTGACCTCTGCGCCAGCATTCAGGCAGCCATTGTGGACGTGCTGGTGACCAAGACTATCCGCGCCGCCAGGCGGCTCCGTGTCGGCTGCATTACTGCGTCCGGTGGCGTCACCTGCAACCGGGCCCTGCGCCAGCGCCTCGCTTCCACCTGTGAGCGGCAGCGCCTCGCCTTGATGCTGGCTGATACAGATTTCTGCACGGACAATGCCGCTATGATTGGCATTCTCGCCGAGCGCAAGCTCTCGCTAGGCCGGGCGCCAACTTCGCTGGACGCGGATATTCTTCCAAACTGGACCCTGGAATAAGCCGGCAGGACGTCTGCCGCGTTTCTGACAGATCAGTCTATCTGACAGAGTCCGCGATCAGGGAAAGAACCTTGCCCACAGCCTCCTCGGCTTTCACCGACATGAGCACGCCACCGCGCGGCTTGATCTCGACCTCACCCCTGGCCAGTGATTTCTCGCCGATGCCCACGCGGATCGGGAAGCCCACCAACTCGGAGTCCTTGAACTTCACTCCGGGCCGGTCGTTCCGGTCGTCCAGGATCACGTCCACGCCGCGCCCGCTCAGCCCCGCATAGATTGTCTCCGCGCATTTCATCACAGCACTGTCAGGTGCAACATTGAGCGGCGTAATGCACACCGTGTAGGGTGCAACGCAGATAGGCCAGATGATGCCCATGTCGTCGTGGCTCTGTTCGATGACCGCCTGTAACGTCCGCGTGACGCCAATGCCGTAGCAGCCCATGATCGCCGGCTGTTGTCTGCCGGATTCGTCGAGGAATAGCGCGTTCAGCGCCTGGCTGTACTTGGTGCCGAGCTTGAAAACGTGCCCGACCTCGATGGCGCGCTGGACCTTCAGTGGCTTCGCACACTTCGGGCAGGCCTCGCCTGCCTGCACCAACCGCAGGTCCGCCCAGTGCCCCACATGGATGTCCCGCCCGATGGCGACATGGCGCAGGTGGAAGCCGTCGGCGTTTGCGCCCGTGGTCATCTGGGCCGCATCGTGCAGCCGCTCGTCGGCATAGACTGACAGTCTTGTGACGCCGACCGCGCCCAGGCTGCCCGGGTGCGCCCCCAGCGCCGTAAAGATCTCTTGTGCCTCCGCCGCCCGGAAAGTCGCCGTCCCCAGCGCGCTGGTTAGCTTGGCCTCGTTCAATTGGTCGTCCCCGCGCATCAGTATTAGCACTGGCTTGCTGTCGGCGACATACACCAGCGTCTTGATCTGGCGGTCGGCCGGCACGTTGTAGGGCGGTCGGCTCAGCGCTTCGATAGTCGCCACCCCGGGCGTAGCAAACTTCTCAACTGCGGACTCCGCACTCTGCACTTTGCACTTCTCGACGGCGCTTGTCGCCTTCTCCACGTTCGCCGCATAGCCGCACTCCTCGCAAAACACGACCTCGTTCTCCCCCGTTTCCGCCGGCACCATGAATTCGTGGGAGAACTTCCCGCCCATTACGCCCGTGTCCGCCTCCACCGGCATCGCCTTTAGCCCGCAACGCTGAAAGATGCGCGTGTAAGCGTCGTACATCTTGCGGTAGGTGGCTTGCGCGGCTTCGTCCGTGGTATCGAAGCTGTAGGCGTCCTTCATGATGAACTCCTTGGCGCGCATCAGGCCGAATCGCGGACGAATCTCGTCCCGGAACTTGACCTGAATCTGGTAGAAGTTCTTGGGCATCTGCCGGTAGGAGTTGATTTCGCCGGCGACGAGCGTTGTAATGACTTCCTCGTGCGTGGGGCCGAGCACCCATTCCTTCCTGGCCCTGTCCCGCACTTTGTAGAGCACATCCTGCGCGGTCTCGTAGCGACCGCTCTGCTGCCAGATCTCCGGGGGCTGAAGGGCCGGCATGAGCAATTCGAGCGCGCCCGCGCGGTTCATCTCCTCGCGCACGATCTGTTCGACCTTGCGCAGCGCCCGCAACCCCAGCGGCAGGAAGGTGTAGAGCCCGCCGGTGAGCTTGCGAATCAGCCCGGCGCGCAGCAAGAGCTTGTGTGAGGCAATCTCGGCTTCCGCCGGAGTCTCTTTCAACGTGGGAATCAGTGTCTGTGACCAACGCATATGAGGGGGGGAGTATGAGTTACAGGGGGCGCATTAGCGAGCAAGAAGTGCAGCCTGTTCCGTGCGCGGGATTGCGGTAGGGACGCCGGTTGCCCGGCGCCCCCCCCCGCACAGATCCCGGCGAGCGGTTTTCCCGCACCGGGCTCTTCACCCCCACTCGCTCACGCACGG
>DAOPPX010000139.1:0-12136 GCA_035358715.1 Verrucomicrobiota bacterium | reverse complement strand
AGCCTTCCGCAGAAAAATACTGTTCCCTATTGACGGCGCGGGCTTGATAGGGGTTGGGCTGGTCTTGTTTCAACGTTGGCGGGGTTGACGCTTCTGGCACCTCTTCGAGGTGCGATTCCCTCCGTTCGTCCTTCCGGTGGTCGGCCCCTTTGGCCCTGGCCGACCGACCGGCTTACCATCTGTCAACCCTTCGGGTTGAGGTGGATGGAGCAGCAGGTGGCAACCCCGACGGGTTGAGGATGGCCAACCAACCATCTGCCAACCCTCCAGGCTGGCCAAACGCTTGGATCAAGGAGCGCCGACATTCCTGTCGGCCCGCAAGCGCAACGCCCACCCAAGGCCGACAAGAATGTCGGCGCTCCTAATTTGGGGCTTGATATGAGACTGGCGGTCTGGTAGAAGACTATCATTCGCCGGGATGAGTTTGGGGCGGCAGTCATGAAGACTCCGAAAGAACTCAGCCAGCCTTCCGGTGCGAGGGTCGCACCGGAGGGGGAGGACCGCCTTGTCCCGTGTGCAGGAAAGGATCCACTATGAACAGGAGCAGGAGAAGCAAATCCCCCAGAATCAGCGTTGGACTGTGCGCCCTGGCGCTCGCGGCCGGGTTGACCGCGCAGGGGGCGGTGCCGGTTATCACGAACCTCACCGTGGTGGGGGGGGGTGCGGTTTGGCGTACAGAGTGAGTTGGGCCTCACCAACCAGATTCAATGCTGCACGAATCCGGGCCAGCCGAATTGGGTGGTGTTGACGAACCTGGTGGTGAGCACGAGCCCGTATTGGTTCGTGGATGCCGGCGCGGCGGCGGTCTCGAAGCGGTTTTACCGCGTGGCGGCACTGGGAGGCGGCGTGCGTCCCATGGTGCTGATTCCCGCCGGCAGCTTCACGATGGGCAACTGCATGGACTCGGGCGAGGGGGGAGCCGACGAGTTGCCCCTGCACACAGTGTATGTGAGCGCGTTTTACATGGATCAGTATGAGGTGACCAAGGTGTTTTGGGACGAGGTGAAGGGGTGGAGTGCCGGCAACGGTTATGTGTATGACAATGCCGGTTCCGGGAAGGCGGCCGATCATCCCGTGCAGATGGTCAACTGGTATGACTGTGTGAAGTGGTGTAATGCGCGGAGCCAGAGGGACGGGTTGGTGCCGTGCTACTACAACGAGGCGGGATTGACGACGGTGTATAAGGCCGGGACGAATACACCCTACGCGAAGTGGAATGCGAACGGGTATCGTTTGCCGACGGAGGCGGAGTGGGAGAAGGCGGCGCGGGGCGGGGTCAGCGGGCATCGGTTTCCGTGGAGCGCCACGGATAACATCACGCACAGCCGGGCGAATTACCGCAGTGACGCTTACTGGGCCTATGACACCAGCCCTACGCGGGGTCATCACCCGACGTTTGGCAAGGGGGTCCTGCCCTATACGAGTTCGGTGGGGTATATTGGGGCGAACGGGTATGGGTTGTATGACATGGCTGGAAATGTGTGGGAGTGGTGTTGGGACCGGTGGTTGGACACGTATTATAGTTCCTCGCCTGGCACTGACCCACGCGGGCCCGCCTCGGGCTCGGAACGTGTGGCGCGCGGCGGCAGTTGGGACAGCTACGCGAACAACTGCCGGGTGGCGTCCCGCGACTACGGCACGCCGAGCGCCCTGAACCTCGACATTGGGTTCCGCTCCGTCCGCGCCTCAGGTCAGTGAGTTCGGGCGGGGGCGGAGCAGGCTGGCGAGCGAGGGAAGAGCGAGACGTGCCTGCGGACCGGCACTGGGCCTGCCGGCGAGCCGGCCGGATCACCACCCAACTCGCAGTTGATTGCAGGTTCGCTTGAACTCCTGCGCCCAAACACCGATCGCCTGGTTGAGCACCCGCCGCAGATTGGCGAAAGCCGTAACGGAGGATTGTCCGTTGGCCATGGCGGTCTGGAAGTCGGCAAAGGCCTCCTGAATGATGTCCAGTCCGGCGTCCAGTTCGGCGATTTGGTCGGCGCCGACGGTCAACTGTTGGGGCGTCAAGGTGCTTTTGAAGCCGGCGTATTGATCGCGCACCGCTTGGAACTGCTGCATGAGCAGCCCGTAGCCGCCACCGGCAAAGGAGGCGGAGGTCCGGGTGGCATTCTGGAGCCATTTCACCTGGTTAATTACCACGTTCACGGAGTTGCGCTGGGCCATCGGGCTGGTGGGCGGCGTAAAGGGCCACACGGGCTGGGCGCGCACCAGCCCCGCCGACAGCAGAATAAGCGCGGCCAAAAGCCCGAGGCCGGCCGGTTGGGCCAGCTTGCTGGCGATAGATTTCATAGCGGCAATCTCAGGTTGTTGCGTTAAGAGGTCTTGACGGTAGAACCCTCGCACACTGCGGCCGGCTGCGCCAGGGCCGGCGCATCATTGATTGAGCGGCGCGCCGGTTGGCTTCAGCAACGCCGTGATGGTGTTCATCTCGGCCAGGATGCGGTCCAGGCCCTGCTGCACCTGACGGCCTTTGTCCTTGGCGGCCAGCATCAGGCGCTTGTGCGCGTCAATGCGCGCCAGCGAGGGGTCGGACTCCAGCACGGCGCGCAGCTTCTGCAGGTCGGTGAGGAATGGCCGGAAGGCGTCGCGGGCTTGTTGCGCCCCCTGCTGGATTGCCTCGAAGCTTTGCTTCAACTCCGCCTTGTGCTCCTCGGCGCGCCGGCGGACCTGCTGGTTCGGGGCGCTGGCAAAGTAATTCTGCCAGTGGTCGAAGTAAGCGTCTCCCCGGGCGCGCATGGCTTGCGTCCGCTGGCGCACACGGATGGAGTCCACCTCGATCCGTTGCACGGCCTTGGCAAACGCCTCGTAGGCGGGGCGCGGGCGGGCGTTCGCCTGCGCGGCGACCTCGTCCAGCGCCCGCAGGGTGGCGTCCACCCGGCTCATGGCCAGGACCACTAGGTGCCGAGACTCAAGGAAATCCTCGCGCGGTGTGGGCTCGTTCCGGGCGGTTTGGGGGCTTGCGCAGCCGATCAAGGCGGCGCCGAGCGCCGCCAGCGCCAGCCCGGACAGCCGGCGCCGTGCGCGTCTGGCTCCGGGCGGAAGAGTTGAATTGGTTGTCACTTTGCGCTCCGGGCGAAGATGCGGTTGGCGTCTTCGAGGGTTTCTTTCGAGCCGATGTCGAACCAGAGGCCGGGGACTTTCCAGGTATAGACGGGCAGGCGGGGGTAGAGCCACTGGATGAGCCGGCCCGGTTGATCGGGGTTGTTGCCCTCGGCGATGTATTGGCGGATCAGGGGCAAGGTGGCTTTGGGGTAGTAGTAGAGCGCGATGCCGGTCAGGGTGGTAGTGGGGTTCTTGGGTTTTTCCTCGAAGAAGGTGATGCGGCCGTCGCCGTCGAGGGTGATGGCGTTGTATTTTTTGACCTGCTCGAGGCTGCCGACATCGTAGAGCGCCAGGACGGGGGCGTTGCGCTCGCGGCAGTACTGGCCGAAGGCCGAGAGCTTCTCGCTGAACAGGTTGTCGCCGGCGACGACGATGAGGTCGTCGTTGACGTTCTGGCTCTTGAGGACGAAGTGGATGTCGCCGATGGCACCGAGCTTGTTGGTGTCGTCGGTGGAGAGGTCGTTGACGATGGTAAAATTGAGCCGGGCTTTGTGGGCGCGGTAATCCGCGGCCCATTGCTGGAAATGAGAGGCGAACTTGGCGTTAGTGACGACGTAGATGCGGTCAATGCCGCTGATGGGCGCCAGGTTATCGAGCACGTAATCAATCATCGGCTTGCCGGCGACGGGCAGGAGGGGCTTGGGACGGGTGAGGGTGAGCGGGTAGAGACGGGTGGCGTAGCCGGCGGCAAGGATGATGACTTTCATAGACTCTCGAACAAGCTGGGGGCGATCTGGCGGGCCAGTTCCTGGCAACTGGCCAGGATGACCTCCGCCGACTCACAGTTGAGGGCGGAGGCGGCCAGTTCATGGGCTTCGCTCAACTTGAGGCGGCGGATGAGAAACTTGATGGGCGGCACCAGCGACGGGGCGGCGCTCAATTCGTCCACGCCCAGGCCCAGCAACAGGGGCACGAGCACCGGGTCGCCCCCCATCTCGCCGCAGACGCTGACGCGGATTCCCTGCCGGTGAGCGGCGTCCACGGTGGTTTTGATGAGCCGGACGATGGCGGGGTGCGTCGGCTCGTAGAGGTGGGCGATCTTCTCGTTCATGCGGTCCACCGCCAGGGAGTATTGGATGAGGTCGTTGGTGCCGATGCTGAAGAAGTTGACACGCTTGGCGAGGGATTCGGCGACGACGGCGGCGGAGGGGGTTTCGATCATGGCGCCGACCTGGAGCTTCTCGTCGAACGGCACCTTTTCCTTGCGCAGCTCGTCCTTGTATTCCTCGAGCAGGGCGTTGGCCTGTTTCAATTCGTCCAGGCCGGAGATCATGGGGTACATGACGCGGACGTTGCCCGCGGCGCTGGCGCGCAGGATGGCGCGGAGCTGGGCGCGGAAGATGTCGCGCTCCTGCAAGGAGATGCGGATGGCGCGCCAGCCCAGGAACGGGTTGAGCTCGACCGGCATCGGCATGTGGGCGAGGAACTTGTCGCCGCCCAGGTCCAGGGTGCGGATGACCACCGGGAGCGGGTTCAGGGCGGCGGCGGCCTCGTGGTAGGCCTGGTATTGCTGTTCTTCGCCGGGCAGGTGATCGCGTTTGAGGAAGAGGTATTCGGTGCGGAACAGCCCGACTCCTTCGGCGCCGTTGGCTTTGACCTGCTCGGCGTCGGCGGCTTGTTCGATGTTGGCGTTGAGCAGGGTGCGATGGCCGTCCAGCGTAACGGCGGGCTCGGCGAGGATGTCCTGGAGCCGTTGCCGCCAGGTGGCCTTCTTGAGCATGAGCTGCCCGTACTCGAAGAGGGTCTGGTCGGTGGGATTGACGACGAGCAAGCCGCTGTGGCCATCGAGCAGGGCGTATTGGCCGGTGGCCAACTGGCCGCTGGCGTCTTTGAGTCCGACCACCGCCGGGATGCGCAGCGAGCGCGCCATGATGGCGGTATGGGAAGTCTTGCTGCCGACATCCGTGGCGAAGCCCAGCACGTTGCGCTTGTCCAGTTGGGCGGTGTTGGAAGGCGTCAAGTCATGGCTGATGACAATGCACGGTTCCTTGAGATAGCGCAGCTCAGCCTCGGGCTCCAGTCCCACGAGGTTGTTCAGGACGCGCCCGGTGACGTCGCGCATGTCGTCGGCGCGCTCGCGCAGGTAGTCGTCTTCGATGGCGGACAGGGTGGCGGCGTAGCGCTCGGCGATCGTGTGGAAGGCGTGTTCGGCGTTGACCCGCTTTTCCTGGATCACGCGGATGACCTCGTCCATCAGGGTGCGGTCTTCGAGCGCGAGCAGGTGGGCGTCGAAGATGCTGCCTTCCTGGGCGCCCATGGCCTCCACGACCTTGCGCTGAATCTCGAGAATCTGCTGGCGGGTCTGAGCCAGGGCCCTTTCCAGACGATTGATCTCCTCGGGCAGGTCGGCGTCCGTCAACTGGCGCGGGGCGATGCTGGGGCGGGCGCGGCCGAGCAAGACGATCTTGCCGCGGCATACTCCGGCGGAAACCGGGATGCCCCGGAAGGTCTTTTCTCCCTTGTTCGGAGGCTCTGGCATGGAGGAGTCTTACTGGAGGCTGGCCGGGTTGAAAAGCAATTCTTTGGAGGGCGTGCGATTGGGCGCGGAGCGTTTTCCTGCGTGCCATTTTGCGGGGCGCGGGCTAGAGTCGGGTATGCGCATCACGGGTGGAACTGCGGCTCGCAGGATTTTGAAAGTGCCCCAAGGGCTGGCGGTGCGCCCCACGCCCGACCTGGTCAAGCAGGCGGTGTTCAACAGCCTTGGCGGGCGGGTGGCGGGCGCGCGGGTGCTGGAGCTGTTCGCCGGCACGGGGGCGCTGAGCCTGGAATGCCTGAGCCGCGGCGCCGCGTCGGCGGTGTGTGTGGAGAATTCGCCGCGCCACGCGGCGGTGCTGCGCCAGAACTTCGAGACGGCGGGCTTTCCGCCCGGGGTTTTGCAGACGCGGGTGCAGGATGTGTTCGCGGCGCTGGCGCAACTGGCCGCGGCGCGCGAGCGTTTCGACCTGATCCTGGCCGACCCGCCGTATGGAGTGAAGAATGTCGGCCGGCGCTCGACTTCGCCGGCCCAGCGTCTGCTGGACGAGGCGGCGCTGCCGGAACTGCTGCGGGGGGGCGGGTTGCTGGTGCTCGGCCACGCGCGGCGCGACACGCTAAGCGTGCCGGAGCATTGGCGGGAGCAGAGGCTGCTCAAGCACGGGGACAGTTGCATGCGCTTCCTGCGGCCGGCGCGCGAGGCGGGAGCGCCGGAGGAAGCGAAACCCTGACACAAGACCCATGAAAGGCAAGAAGGAGATTGTGGCGGACTGGCTGCCGCGCTACACGGGCACGGCGCTGGCGGAGTTCGGGAAGTACATCCTGCTGGTGAACTTCAGCAACTACGTGCGGTTGTTTGCCCAGTGGCACAACGTGCCGGTGCGGGGCGAGGACCGGCCCATGCTCAACGCGACGGCCAGGGGGATTACCATCATCAACTTCGGCATGGGAAGCGCCAACGCGGCGACCATCATGGACCTGCTCAGCTCCGCCCAGCCCAAGGCGTGCCTGTTTCTGGGCAAGTGCGGCGGGCTCAAGCGGAAGAACAAGCTGGGGGACCTGATTCTGCCGATTGCGGCGATTCGCGGCGAGGGAACCTCGAACGACTATTTCCCGCCGGAAGTGCCGGCGCTGCCCGCTTTCAGCCTGCAGAAGGCCATCTCGACCACCATCCGCAATCACCGGCGCGATTATTGGACCGGCACGGTCTACACCACCAACCGCCGCGTGTGGGAGCATGACGAGGAATTCAAGCGTTACCTGCGGCGCATCCGGTGCATGGCGATTGACATGGAGACGGCGACGATCTTCATCACCGGGTTCCACAACGAGATCCCCAGCGGGGCGCTGCTGCTGGTGTCCGACCAGCCGATGGCCCCGGAAGGGATCAAGACCTTGCAGAGCGACCAGCGGGTGACCGCTGACTACACGGACATGCACCTGCGCGTGGGGATTGACTCGCTCTGCCAGCTCATCAACCAGGGCCTGACGGTCAAGCACTTGCGGTTCTAGCCCGGACATTCCCGCGAGGCCGGAGTGCGGGCATCTTGCCCGCTTACACATTACGAACGGCTAAAACGGGCAGGATGCCCGCGCGCCGGTTTGTTGACATTTCATGCGGGACATGGAATACCCGCCACGGTGGCCGCCATGACGGCGGCTCTCCATTCCACGCCTAATCGCGCCATTTTGGCGCCAGCAGTCTGGCCGGGGCCGGAGTTACACTCACCTGACTGACTTTGATTGCTTTCCTGACCTCCCCGGCAGGCGTCGGGTATTTGAAGTCCGAGTAGATGATGAGAAACCGGTCGCGGCTGGCAGGGAGCAAGGACGTGTAGCCGCAGGACACCTGTTCCCGCTCATGCGCATAAGGCAGCAGTTCAAACGGCTCGCTCCAGGTCATTCCCCGGCCATCTGTGCAGAAACGCAGTTGCACGCCGGGGCGGCCCGAGCTGAGCACAATCACGCCGTTAGCGAGGCGAAGCAGGCGGGGCAACACGCCTGAAGGGGCGATCACTTCCGGCCGGCTCCAGGTGCGTCCCATGTCCCGGGAGCGGCTCGCGTACATCGGGCCGTTGCCAATGCCATCCGTAGTTCGGACGACGCAGAGGAAGCTGCCGTCCGACAGGATGTCAAAGGCGGGTTCGGTGAATCCCATACGTTCGTCGCCTCTCGGATCGGCGCGGAGGTCGGGCTGATAAGGAATGCGCCCCTGAGTCTTCCAGGAACGGCCGGCGTCGGTCGAGCGGTAGAAGAAGACGCCGCCTTTGGGATCAACGCTGCCGTCGTCCCTGAGCCGGTAACCCGGATAAATGCCCGCAAGGATTGATCCATCCCGGGCGACCCGCAGGTCTCCCCACCAGACGATGGGAAACAACTCGTAGAGGCTGTAGCGGAGCGCCTGGGGGTCATTGAGTATGGCGCGCTCCGGAATCGCCCGGGTCTGGCCTTTGGCAATCCGGGAAAGGCAGACTCCCTGCACTTCGGGCGGCAACTCGGAGAGCTTATAAAGCGTCTGTCGAGCCTTGCTGTAGGTGTCGCCGGTTTCGCCTGCGGGCTTGGGCAGACGCAGTTCGGAGGTCTTGATGGCTTTGGGGGTGAGCACCCGGATTCGATCTCCGTTGGGGAGGAGCAGGCCGGCGAGTCCATTTCGTTCTTTGGCCTCCCTCCAGGTCTTGCCGCCGTCCTTGGAGACGGCGTTTCCTGACTGCCCGATTCCGTAACTGACAATTGAATCTGCGGCCAGCGACCAGTTGGCAGCCAATGTCCCGTCTTCCCAGCGCTCAATCGTGGGGAACTGGAAGAAGCCCCATTTCTCAGGACGCGACGCCACGGCTACCACCACGGGCTCGGAAATCTGCACTCGCACCCCGGGGTTGCCCGCGCGCTGGCTCGCCGACGGCAGATTGAATTGACCAGCGTAAACGCACCACGGCGCCAGACCAAGGGCGACAACTATGGACCCATTCATTCCCATAGTCTGATCCATGCCAGCCCGGCGAGCGATCCTTTGTTTGGGCACATTGCATTCTTATCGCCTTGCGTTGGCGGGCTCGCGTAGCATCGGCGAAAACGCCTTATGAGCCACACCCGCGCTCTTATTGCCGCCGCGGCAATTGCCCTGGCCGGAATCGTCTCATCCACCGCTGCGAGCGAAAGCCCCGGACGCATCGGCGTGTATGCCCGGCTCTACGAGGAGGCTGCCGATCAAGCCAGGCTGCGCGAGGCCATGAAGCAGATCAAGGCCGCGGGCATTGATTTTCTCCTGCCCGCTGGCAAGGGGTCGGTTGTGTATTGGGACAGCCGCGTTGCCCCGGAGGAATTGGTGAGAAGCCGGACCTACCTGGACCAGGTTCTCAAATGCGCCCATGCCGAGGGGTTGAAGGTGTACCCGGTGTTTTGTGTGGCCACGGAGGGCGGGGAGGCGGGGCCAAACGCACTGCTGAAGCGCAACCCCTCGTGGGCATTCTTCTACGAAGGCGCCCGTCGCGGCTACATTGACCCCGGCAACGCCGAGGCGCGCCGTTACGAGGTTTCGCTCATCACCGAGTTGGTCACCAAATACAGCGTGGACGGCTTGAGCCTGGACTATTGCCGCTGCCCCAACCGCGTCGGCTATACCGACACCGGCCGGGCGGAGTTTCTCAAGCAGCATAACGTGGACCTCGCGAAGATTGTTAGCGCCGGCTCCGAGACGCTGGATACCGAAGGGGGCAAGCGGGCGGCGCGATCCGCCACCGCCTCAGCGCGGGCCCATCCGATCTGGCCCGAGTGGCAGAAATGGAAAACCGCGCAGATCAACACGCTGGCGCGTGAAATCCGCGCGGCAGTGAACAAGGCCAAGCCGGGCCTGCCCATCTCCAGCTACGTCTGGGGGTATCATACCTACACAAACAAATCGGAGGTCTGCCAGGACTGGGTGACGTGGATCAATGAAGGCATCCTGGATTGGATAAACCCCTCGGGCTATCGCTACACGGATGCGGCTTTCCTCGAAGCCGCGCGTCTTAACCGGGAGCATGTGCCCAAAGGCTTCCCTTTCTACATCACCATCGGTGTCAAGACCAGCCACGGCGCGCTCAAGGACGCGGCCGAGATTCGGAAGCAGATGACCATGGCCCGCGAGTGTGGCGCGGAGGGCCTCGTCTTCTTCACGTGGGAAGCGCTCCGTCCGTTCGCAAGCGAACTGGCCGGCGACATCCAGTCATACGGCCGGACGAAGTAAGCCGCTCCGGTTTGGGGCGGTGGCCGTCCCGGGACGCTCCATCGGCGCTGGGCCAGACGTCAACATTGTCCATTCGCGGCAGGATTCGAGCGGCGGCCTTTCAACGAGGAAGGGGCGGGGCTGCGCCCTGGTGGCCGGGCGCGACTAAAAACACTTGCGCGCCGCATCCAATTGCGTCCGGTTGCCCAGGAGCAGCACCCGGTCCCCCGCTTGGAGTTCTTCGTCGGCGCTGGGATTGATGATGTTCACCCCGCTCCGCTCGATGCCCACGATGCTGGCGCCGGTGCGCGTGCGCAGCTCGAGTTCGCGGATGAGTTGGCCAATGGCCGGTGAGCCCGCAGCCAGGATGACGGTTTCCACATCCGCTTCGCGAAACAGGGATTGCAACGCGGCCGGGGGACCCTGCGGGCGCGGGGCCGGGGGCTGCGCGAAGGTCTCCTCCAGGGCAATCTGCGCCCTTGAATAGATTTTGACGAAAGCACGCCAGTGCCACCAGGTGGTAGCGGCCACGATGAGCAGAAGCAGAATCATCACATTGCGTGAAGGCAGCAGTGTCGAGCTCAGCATGAACACAAACACACCCAGGCCGATCACCCCGGCGATGGGAACAACCTGGGCCACGATCGCGCGAGTTGCCTCCGTCCGCTCGCCCGCGGCCGCACGGCTCACTTTTGTTTCGGCGACCAGCAGGCCGAGGGCCTGGAGCTTGCGGAAGGTGGCGATGAGCAGCGGCAGCGATACCACCATCGCCGCCAGCCACAGCGTCGCCTTGAGCCCTTCGGCCCGCAGGCCCAGCTCCTGCAACCAGCCCGGGGGATGGCGCTCGACGAACGCGGCACCGATGAACACTCCGGCGACCAGGGCGGCGTTGAGCACCATTTGGGCCGACCAACGCAAGGCGAGTCTCACGGCCATGCGGCCCTGCCGCTGGACGCCCAGTTCGCCAACCCAGCGGGTATAGAGGTCAAGGCTGTTCACCAGCGGTTGGGGCGCGACGCGAGCCCACCACTCCACCGCGCCATCCGCGCTCTTGATGAGGTACGGCGTAAGCAGGGTGGTCACGGCCGAAACCGCCACGGCGATGGGATAGAGAAAGGCGCTCGTGACTTTGAGAGTCACGCCCAGCGACGCGATGATGAAGGAGAATTCCCCAATCTGCGCCAGGCCCATCCCGACGCGCAACGAGGTGCGGGTGTCATTGCCTCCAACAAAGGAGCCGAAGGAGCACGTCAGCACCTTCCCCACAACCACGGCCAGCGTGATGACGACCACCGGCTGCCAGTAGGTGACGAGCAGCTTTGGGTCAATCAACAGCCCGATCGCCACAAAGAAAATCGCGCTGAACATGTCCCGCACCGGCTCGATCAGCGCTTCGATCCGGTGTATCTCCCGCGCCTCGGCGATCACCGCGCCGATGACGAAGGCCCCCAGCGCCACACTGTAGCCCAGTTTCGCCGAGAGCAACGATACGCCGAAGCACAGGCCCAGCACGGTAACGATCAACATCTCATTGCTCTTGAAACGGGCCACGTAGCTGATCAGGCGCGGCACGCCCAGCAAACCCGCGACCAGGGTTACCGCCATGAAAATGCCCAGCTTCCCAAGCGTCATCCCTACTTCCCCTACCCGCAAGCTGCCCGTCATGGCGATGCCCGACAACAGCGCGATCATGGCGATGCCCAGGATGTCCTCGATAATCAGGATGCCGAAAATCAACTGCGCGAAACGCTCCTTCATCTTGCCCAGTTCGCTGAGCACCTTGATGATGACCGTGGTGGACGACATGGAAAGCATCGCCCCAAGAAAAATGCTGTCCAGCAAGGGCCAGTCGAAGAAATGGCCAATTTCGTAACCCACCCAGAAGAGCACCAGGATTTCCAGCAGGGCCGCAATCAGCGCCGGCACGCCCACCCGGGTGAGTTTCCGGAGGCTGAATTCCAGCCCCAGCGAGAACATCAACAGAATGACCCCCAGCTCGGAGAGCGTGTTGATGTTGGCTTCGTCATGAATCAGCGCATAAGGCGGCGTGTGCGGGCCGATGATGACCCCCGCGATGATGTAACCCAGCACGACTGGCTGCTTGAGACGATGAAAGACGATCGTGACCAATCCGGCCACAATCATCACCACCGCCAGGTCTTGCAGAAAATCAATCGAGTGCACAACAGGCCAACTTCCAACTGTATAATTTAGCAGTCCCCCGCCCGAACTGCTACTGTTTACGTCATTTAGAGGCCGCCGCGCAGGGTCGCAAGCAACCCCCCGGCGAATCCCGGACGCGCCGCGCCTCAAAAGTAACTGTTACCCTAGCGAAGCTCGGAAGTGTTCCGGTTG
>DAOPPX010000138.1:0-12280 GCA_035358715.1 Verrucomicrobiota bacterium | reverse complement strand
ACATCCCCTTCCAAACCGCAAGCATATTGTTCCGATTATTATAAAGAAGTGGTATTACTCTGTTAAGTCAAGACGCGGCAAAAGTCAACCACTACCCTGCAAGCATTGATGAACCTCGCACTTTGGCGATGCCACGAA
This sequence comes from Verrucomicrobiota bacterium, assembly GCA_035358715.1. GTDB lineage: Bacteria > Verrucomicrobiota > Verrucomicrobiia > Limisphaerales > UBA8199 > UBA8199. Next base: position 12,142 of record DAOPPX010000138.1, on the reverse strand, counting down.
CGGCCCGACAGGAAGGCAATATTCGCTCGAGTTTCAAGCAATGTAACAGAGTAATACTAGCTGCTGCAGGGGACGCGCCGATTGCATCCCTGTGCACGCATCGTGCGTCATTATGGGCGCGCGCGACTGAGCTGTAGCGTCACACTCCCGCCGGCACGGGTGTTGAGGCGCCGCTTCTGGCGGCGGCCAAATCTGCCTTGCGCTGGCGGAGGCTCTTGAAGAATTCGTAGCCCTCGCGGCAGCGGCGGACGAAGACATCCTTGTCCTCGAGCATGGTCTTGATGATGCGCAGGATCGGCTTGGGGCGCAGGTAGTAGGCGCGGTAGAAACGGTCCACGGCCTCGAAGATGGCTTCCTTGCTCAGGCCCGGGTATTCGAGGGCGCTTTGCTGGAAGCCGTCGGTCTCCACCAGGTCGGTCTTGTCCCGCTTGACGAACCAGCCGTTCTGGCGTGCCATTTCGTAGAGCTCGGTGCCGGGATAGGGCGCGGCGAGGCTGACCTGCATGCTGAAGACGTCCAGCTCCTGAGCGAAGCGGATGCTCTCCTCGATGGTCTGCTGCGTCTCGACGGGCAGGCCCAGAACGAAGGTGCCGTGAATGATGACGCCGGCGTCGTGGCAGGCCCGGGTGAAGCGGCGCATCTCCGCCAGCGTGACGCCCTTCTTGATGTTCCTGAGTATCTGCTCGTTGCCGCTCTCGTAGCCGACCAGGAACAGGCGCAGGCCGCAGTCTTTGAAGAACTTCACGGTGTCGGCGTCCAAGTTGGCGCGGCTGTTGCAGCTCCAGGCCAGGCCAAGCGGGCCGAGCTTCCTGGCGATCTCGCGGGCGCGCGGCAGGTTGGCGGTGAAGGTGTCGTCGTCGAAGAAGAACTCGCGGACCTGCGGGAAGAGCCGCTTCATGTAGGCCATTTCGTCGGCGACATTCTGCGGGGAGCGGACGCGATATTTGTGCCCGGCGATGGTTTGCGGCCAGAGGCAGAAGGTGCATTGGGCTGGGCAGCCGCGCCCGGTGTAGAGGCTCACATACGGATGGAGCAGGTAGCCGATGTAGTACTTCTCGATCTGCAGGTCGCGCTTATAGACATCCGCCACCCACGGCAGCGAGTCCATGTCCGTGATGATCTCCCGCTCGGGGTTGTGCTTGATCCTGCCCTCGCGGTCGCGGTAGCTCAGGCCGACAATCGTTTCCAGCGGCCGGCCCTCGGCCACCTCCTTGCACGTAAAATCGAATTCCTTGCGCCCGACCCAGTCAATGGCCGGGGACGCCTTGAGGGTTTCGGTTGGCAGGACCGCCGCATGCGCGCCGACGAAGCCGATCCTGGTCTCCGGACGGTTCCGTTTGATGGCTTCGGCAACCTTGCAGTCGTTCTTCAGCGACGGGGTCGAGGTGTGGATGACGACGTGGTCGTAGCCCCTGGCCTTTTCGAGGCACCGCTTGATGTCAATGTCATGCGGCGGGCAATCCAGCAGCGTCGAGTCCGGCACCAGGGCCGCGGGCTGGGCAAGCCAGGTCGGATACCAGAAGCTGGTCACCTCGCGCCGGGCCTGGTAGCGCGAGCCGGCGCCGCCGTCAAAGCCGTCAAAGCTCGGGGGAGAAAGGAAGAGGGTTGGCATGGTCTATACCGGCTTGCGGAGTTTGGCGGGGACACTATCTCGCGGCGGAAGGTCGCCCGTGCCGCCGGCATCGTCCTTGCGGGTGCTGGTGTGGCAGGCGGATGTTGCGCCCGCCAGCCCGGTGCTGGCCGCAGCCTTGGCCTGGGCGAGGTGGCCGTTGCCGATGGAAGCCCCGTTGAAGGCTTTGACCTGGCGGCCCGCGAGAGACGGCTTGGGCCGGGGGCCGAAGTTATAGCGAATATTCTTCCAGGTGTCGCCGCGCTGGTAATTCGTGCCGAGCGCGCCGCTGGGGTCGTAGCCGCAGTGGACCATGCAGTTCTCGCAGCGAGGATCGCGCGCGACGCCGTTCACCACGCCGTACTTGCTCCAATCCACCTGTCCCAGCATGTCCTCGTAACGGGCGTAATGGCCGTCGGTGATGAGGTAGCAGGGCGCTTTCCAGCCTCTGATGTTGCGCGTGGGAATGGCCCAGGCGGTGCAGGTCAGCTCGCGCTTGCCGGCGAGGAACTCCTGGTAAACCGGCGTGCCGACGATGTTGAACCGCTCGCCCCAGTCCCGAATCTTCGCGAACTTCTGGATCGTCAAGGCGCGCGTGAGGAAGAAGTCCTCCGGCTTGCGGCCCAGGCGCCGGGCCATGTCCTTCTTGGCGGCATCGTAGTCGTAGCCCGGGGAAATGGTGTGGCCGTCCACCTCGAGCCAGGAGAGGAACTGGAGCATCTGCTCGATTTCCGTGACGTCCGTCTCTCGATACACCGTGGCGTTCGTCGCCACCTGGAACCCCAGCAGCTTCGCCATGCGAATCGCCTCGACGCACTCCTTGAACACGCCCTCACGCTCGACCATCAGGTCGTGGGTGTATTCCAGGCCGTCCAAGTGAACGTTCCAGTACAGCCACTTCGTCGGCTTGATGACGGGCCCGCCTTCGTGTCTGCCCTGGCGGAGGATCTTCGCGTCCTTGTCTGAAATCAGCCTCTCGCTCAACAGCCGGGCGAGGACCGGCTCCAGCCCCGGCGAATAAACCGCCGCGAGGTAATCTTTGAGCTTCTTCCGCATGAGCAGGCCATTGGTGCAGATATAGACAATCCGGCCCTGCGCCAACAGTCCGTCCACCAGTTCCTCGATCCTGGGAAAAATCAGCGGTTCACCGCCGCAAACCGAGACCATCGGCGCGTCGCACTCCTGCGCCGACCTCAGGCAATCCTCCAGCGTCATCATGTCCTTGAGGCTCGTGGAATACTCGCGGATGCGGCCGCAGCCGGTGCAGGCGAGGTTGCAGGTGTGCAGGGGCTCAAGCTGCAAGACGAGCGCAAACCGCGGGGTGCGCCGGACCTTGTGTTTGATGATGTGACGGGCGATCTTGGCCGTCAGCGCGAGCGGAAATCGCATAGCACCGGACTCACAACTGGGCGACTTCGGTTCGGGACGCTTCCGTCGGCAGGAGTTGGTCAGGGTGCGGTTGCGGCGGTGGATCAGCCTTCAACAGCCCCGGCAGGAGGAAAGTGGCAGGCGAGACGCTTTGCGTGTGATTAATGCCGCTGCAGCCGGCCCCGGCCGCCAGGAGGATCACGCACATTGCCAACTGCCCGACTTTCAAGTCTAATCTCACTTCTGGCGATTCTAATCCAGGTTATGATGCGCGCAAGACCCAAATCACGGGCGGTGGCATGGCTTTCAGCCAGCCTGGGCGTCTTCGTGGCTTCGAGCTGCGCCGGGGCGGACCTTTCCATCCCCAAAGGAGAGTGGGTCGCCGCCGCGAGGAGGAACTTCGAGGCCGCGCAGGCGGCTTACCAGCACGCGCCCACGCAGGCGACCGCGGCCTGGCAATTTGCCCGGGCGTGCTTTGACCTGGCGGAATATGCCACCAACGACACTCAACGAGCCGCCGTGGCTGAACAGGGAATCGCGGTCTGCCAACGCGCGCTCTTGCACGCGACCAACTCCGCCCCGCTCCATTACTACCTCGGCATGAACCTCGGGCAACTGGCCCGAACCAGGCTGCTGGGCGCGCTCAAGCTGGTCACCCAGATGGAACGCGAGTTCATCCGGGTCCGCGACTTGGACCGGCAGTTTGATTACGCCGGCGCCGACCGCAACCTCGGGCTGCTTTACCGCGACGCTCCCGCCATCGGCAGCATCGGCAGCCGCCCCAAGGCGCGGGGGCACCTGGTCCGCGCCGTGCGCCTGGCCCCCCAGTATCCCGAGAACCGGTTGAACCTCATCGAAACCCATCTGAAATGGGGTGAGCCCAACAGCGCCCGGCGCGAACTGGCCGCGCTCGAAGAAATCTGGCCAGCCGCGCGAACCAATCTGATCGGCGCGGCCTGGGCGGCGAGCTGGGCGGATTGGGAGCCGCGGCTGATGAAACTCAGGAACAGGATCGAGCGGCCCCAAAAAGCAGCCGGCGCGCCGCACGAGAAGAACTGAGCGTGCTTGACGAAGAGAATCGTCCACCCGGGCTTCCGGCGAGGCCTCTGGAGCGGCCGCTGGCGCGCGCGCTGGCGTGGCAGTCGCCGGCGGCAGGGACCGGAAGGGACTTCCCTGCCAGGCCTATCCCACTTTCAACCGGAAGTAATCAATGGTCTTGGCCAGCCCCTCGGCCAGCGGCACGCGGGGCGTCCATTTCAGGATTCTCCTGGCGCGCGTGATGTCCGGCCGGCGCTGGCGGGGATCGTCCTGCGGCAGAGGGCGGAAGGTGATTTTGCTGCGGGAACTGGTGGCGCCGATGATGGCTTTGGCGAACTCCAGCATGGTCATTTCCGTCGGGTTGCCGATGTTCACCGGCTGGTCATAATCGCTCATCATGAGCCGGTAGATGCCTTCGATCAGGTCCGAAACGTAACAGAAGCTGCGGGTCTGGTCGCCCCGGCCAAACACTGTGAGCGGCCGCCCCTTGAGCGCCTGACTGACAAAAGCCGGGACCACCCGGCCGTCGTTCAAACGCATCCGGGGGCCGTAGGTGTTGAAGATGCGCACAATGCGGGTTTCGACCCGGTGCTCCTGGCGATAGGCTACGACCAGCGCCTCGGCAAACCGCTTGGCCTCATCGTAGCAGCCGCGCGGGCCAATCGGGTTCACGTTGCCCCAGTAATCTTCGGTCTGCGGGTGGACCAGCGGGTCGCCGTAGACTTCCGAAGTCGAGGCGAGGAGAAAGCGCGCCTTCTTGTTCTTGGCCAGCCCCAGGGCTTTGTGGGTGCCCAACGATCCGACCTTCAAGGTTTGGATCGGCAGCTCCAGGTAATCAATCGGGCTGGCGGGCGATGCAAAGTGCCAAACGTAGTCCACCGGCCCGTCCAGGAAAATGAACTCGGTCACGTCCTGCTGGATGAACTTGAAGCTGGGATTCCCGCCCAGGTGCGCGATGTTATCCACCGCGCCGGTGACGAAGTTGTCAATGCCGATGACTTTGTGTCCGCGCGCCAACAGCAGGTCCGTGAGGTGCGAGCCAAGGAAACCGGCGGCGCCGGTGACGACCGAGACCGGCTGGGAATGAGATTTGAGCTTTCGGCGTTGAGTCATAAATAGTTTGGCACCGGGTTCCGCGGGCGCCTTATTTGGCGCCCACGCCGGTCAGCACGACCGGCACGGTGCCGAAGAGGATCTTGAAATCGAGCCCGAGCGACCAGTTGTCAATGTACTCCAGGTCCAGGCGCACCCACTCTTTGAAATCGGTGACGTTGTTGCGTCCTCTAATCTGCCACAGGCACGTCAGCCCCGGCTTGACGCTCAACCGGCGCCGGTGCGCCAGGTCGTAGAACCGCTTGACCTCATCTACCGGCAGCGGGCGCGGCCCCACGAGGCTCATCTCGCCGCGCAGCACGTTGAAAAGCTGCGGGAACTCGTCGAGGCTGTACTTGCGCAGGAGCTTCCCAATGGGCGTGATGCGCGGGTCGTTGCTCACCTTGAAGACCGGTCCGGTCATCTCGTTCATCGCGTCGAGCTCGTGCTTGAGTTGCTCGGCGTTGGTCACCATGGTGCGAAACTTGTAGATGGTGAAAGGCCGGCCGTTGATTCCGGATCGTTGCTGCCGGAACAGCACCGGCCCCGGGGAGGTGAGCTTGATGAGCAGCGCGATGAGCGCGAACAGCCACGACAGGCAGACCAGCAGCACGAACGATCCGATTGTGTCCATCAACTGCTTGATCACTCTGGGCCACGAAGACTCCGGAGCGGAGCGGAAAACCAGCACCGGCCAGCCGTAGAAATCATCAAAGCTGGTCCGGGAGATTTTGGCCTTGAAGAAATCCGCCACCAGCCAGGCTTCAACCCCCTCCAGCTCACACGCGCGGATGGCGGCCTCGACCTGCTCAAAATAGGCATGCCGCGCGCTGAGGATGACGCCACTGGCGGAGTGCTCGTGCAGCATTTCCACGAGGCGATGCACCGGGGTCGTCCCCAATTCCAACCGCCCCACGATTTCCACCTCCGCCGCCGACTTCCCCCGCAACTGGGCCTCCATCCGCGCGATCTCCTCCTTCTCTCCCGCGAGGATCAGCCGCCGCCGGTACTGCGCCTGCGCCATCCGGCTGCTGGCGATCCAGCGCACCAGTTCCTCCTTGAGGAACACCAGCCCAAAGCTGATAAACCCAAACCACAATACCACCACGCGGGCAACCGGGGGCATCTTGAACAAATACATCGTCAGCACCAGGCCGAGAGTCGTGAAGAAGCACCCTTTGAACAACATCCAGGCCATCGTGCTCCGAGAACAGAAAGGCGGACGCGCGTAGAATCCCTGCATCTCAAGGATCATCGGTGCGGCCGGAATCAGGACCAAATAGAGTCCCACGTAGGCCTCAAAGGGCACCGCCCAAGGCACGAACCCGAACAGATCAATGATGTCGAGGTTGGCGCGCAGCTTGTAAGCCAGCCAAAAACTGGCGGCGAAGATGCAGGCATCCATCAGTTGGTGGATCTGCATCCGAATCTGGCGGTCGCGACGCAACATTATCGTTAGCCTTAACCTAATCTCAGCAAGCGGCGACTGAGTTCGTCGAGCAAAATCTTCAAACCACGGGGCCTCTGCGCGCCAAAACTCATGGTGCGCTGCGCTCCAATTCGACCCGCGGGCGCGGGACGAGTTGAAACTCGGGCGCCGCCGCCCGAATAAAGGTCTTCATGCGTTCGTAGGTGGCGTCTTCCTGCCCCGGCGCGCAGGAGGCCAGAACACTGACGGCCGCCCAGCGCTGGAGGACGCCTTTGGTCAGGAGGTCCCGGGCCATCCACCACATCCGCTGCCAATGGCGCGCCGTGTATTCGTCGTTGTCGGCCACGAACCAAACCAGGTAAACGCCCCGGGCTTGCACCTTCTGACCATTGACCGACGCTTCCCGGGAGGCGATGAACTTCATTATAGGCAGTTCGTAGGGGTATGGCCGCTCCATGGGCACCCTGGTCTCCTCCGTGGCGCCGCGATCAATGCGCCAGCCAGCGCCTTCTATGCAGAATTCCGTCTTGTGCAGGCTGGTGCGGTCGCTGCCCATCAGCACCACGCCGACTGACACCGCAAATCCATCAGGGGCCTGGTACAGTCTCTGGCCGAAGCTGGTGTCCGGCGGCAGCCAATCGAGCGTCCGTTGGTCCGGTTCGGACTCTTCCGACGTGTAATCCAGCACGCGCGCCGGCAACTCCACTTTGAGCCGGCGGCTGTCCGCGGTGGGGCTGGTCTTCACGGCTGGCTGGCCTAATTTCTGGCTGGCCTGCAGCCTCGCCAGCAGGACGGCCGTGCCCCCAATCAGGGCGAGCGCCGCAATCAAGATGATCCACTGTCGCTTGTTCATGTCGCTACCGTGTCTGAAGCAATAAGGTGCATGGTTCTAGGTCTGGCGCCCGGGTTAGGGTGATGCCGGCTCATGCCGCCCGGATTGTTGGCGAGCCTGCTGGCTTCGGCCGTTCTTCGTGCAGCAAGTTCCCGAGCAGCAACAGGCCCGCAAATGCGGCCGCATACGGCAGCAGGCTGAAGATTCCATACGGTCCGCCTTCATGGACGTAGGCGCCCCATTCCTGCCCGCCAATTTCCGCGGCGATAACAATCGTCAGCATTCGCACGACGTTGCCAAACACGGCCAGCGGCACCGCCGCGGCGATTAACAGCCCGCGCCGCCACCAGCTCCGGAACGATAGCATGGCGTAAATCACCGCCACCGCCACCGTGGCTATCAGGCTGCGCATCCCGCTGCACGCCGCTGCCACCTCATATTGATACCGGCCCGTGGGATCGAATATGGCGGTCCCCTGGACCAGAATGTCAATGGCCAGCAGGTTGTGGCAGATGACTTCCACCAGCCGGACCACCAGCAATCGCAAAGGGAAGGTGATTGACACCGCGGACCATCCCAAAGGGATGCAAAAAGCAAACAGGATAAAAGGGAAGAAACTCTCGCGCAACCAGTCGCGCCCCCAGCACAACCCCATCAGCCCGTAAACCCCGGCGAACAGCGCCATAATCGAAATGCGCGGCTGCTGCACCATATAGCCCACCAGATGAAGCCCGAGCGACAGGGCCACCAGCAGCAGCCCTGGCCACCACATTCTCAGCGGCAGCGCCATCAACTGCTTCCGTTTATACCAGAAAATCGCCAGCACTACGAAGGGGATGAGCTTCCCATGGCTGTCGTCGTTGCCGGTGGCATCCGGGCTCGAGGCGTAGGCCGCATGCATCCAGCCCAGCAGCGAAGGCGTTGGGATGTAACCCAGCGTCGCATTGCCCAGGAAATGAAACAGTGCCAGCCACGCGACCAGCAGAGTCAGAAAAAGACCCTTGTTCGGCATTCGCTGCCAACATTCCAGGAAATCAATCCGGAAGTCCTCGAGAATGCCGTTGGCAGGCTGTCGCAAGGTTCGCACGGGTTCGCGCATATTCAATTGAGCATATTAGATACACGGCGGCACCACCGTGCTCAATCATATTCGCCCCGCTACTACTCGCTTCCTTTCCCCGGTTCAGCCGGAAATCGCACGATATGCCACGGTTGGGGGCCATGCGTGACCGTCAGCGCAGCCGATACTGTGTCCACCACCTCCGCCCCCGTCCGCTCCAGCCAGGCCGCCAGCGGCAGGCCGATCGCCGCCAGGTTGCCGCCATTGACCACCGCATATTGAATATCGCGCTGCCGAATCTCCGAAAGCGTATCTTCGGGCAGGAAATGCTTCACCCGCCTCTCGAAGAAGGGCCGCCACAGCGAAATGTCAATGTCATCCGGGTTGCCCATGAACCCGACGACCGTCAACCCATCCGGCAGCCGCTCCCGCACCTTTGCCAGCGGATCCCAGCGTTTGTCATAAACGCTATAAACATCCAGCGCCCGCTGCGCGGTCCGTTGCCCGGGCCTGGCGTTCAGAACCTTCGACAGGATTGTCCGGGCCGGCCACAAGGGCCGGCCTGGGGTCACGACCACCACCAGCAACGCGAGCAGCAGGACGCCGCCGACCATCCACCGCCACCACCGGGACCGCACGATTTCCGCCGGCCGCGCCCCGAGCAGCAAGGACGGCAGAAGCAGCGCGTAATAGGGAGATATCAGCCGCGCCGGGGTGACCATGCCGGACTTCACACAATACGCCAGCAGCGACACCCACGGCGCCAGCAGCGCGCACCAACGCACCCAGCCGGGCACCCACCGGCTGCCGGCGCGACTCCCCCTGCCCGCAGCCGGGCCGCGCCGGAGCAGCGTCATCACCACGCTGGCCGCCAGCAATACGCTCACGCCGAAACCCAACCCGGCCCAATCTTCGGTCGGCATCTCTCCGAGCACCATGAAGCCCCCCTCGAAATTGGCCACCATGGGATCCGTAATCGCGTGCGGCAGCACGGTCAGCGCCGAACGGTTCCACCAGCCGGCCAGGGGGAAAAAGGTGGGCACAAAGTTGTTCGACAACAGCAGCAGCGCGTTGCCCCAAATCCCCACCAGCGGATTCTTCATATCCATCCCCTCCCGCTCGAGCACCATGCCCGACCAATCCCCGCAATAGTGCACATTCAACGCCGCAGTGGGCAGGAATGACACCGCCCCGGCCAGCAGCAACACCAGCACGGTGCCGCCCGCCCGCCGCAGCAACAGCGGCAACAGCGGAAACACCACAATCGCACAGGGCAGGAGCAGCGTCAGGTTGCTCGCCTTGGCGCCAGTCAGCAACGCCGCCGACAGGAACGAAAGCCACAGGTCCGACGCCCGCCGCGATTCCCAGGCGCGCAGCGCGAAATCCACCGCGGCCAGCGCATAGACCGCCGGGAACGTGTCGTTGCCCGCGCCGCCGGCCTGCACGATGAAGCTATACCCCGTCGGCAAGAGCCACATCCAATTCCAGGCCACCCGGCCCCGCACCCCGAGCCGCGTGAACATGCTGAACACCAGCCCCGGCAACAGCAGGAACGGCACGAAGTTAACCAGGAACAGGCCGCGGTCTGACTTCGTGAACAACATCAGCGGCGCTGTCAGCCACTCGAGGCCGCACGCCCGGTTGTTCAGCCGGTAGTTCGGGGTCTCTATCCAATGCCATTGCCCCTCCATCAACCAATGCAGGACGCGCGGCGTCCGGTACGTCATGGCCGTGTGATTGCTCGGCGGATACAGCGCTCCCCCCAGGAAGATCAGGACCGCCAGCCCCAGGAAACACGCCGGCAGCCACCGCCCGAATCGCCTCCTCGCCTTGCTCCACTTGAACCCGGTTCTCAACGGCTTCCCGCCGGATACCCGGCGGCCCAGCCAGAACGCAACGGCGGCCAGCCCGCCGAAGACCAGGTAACCCACCCGGTTCAACTGTCCCACGGCTGATAAGGCCCACCCGGCAAGGGTGGCAAGCGCCGATACCCAGATCCACAACTTGATCAGCGGCAGGAAAGACATCGCCTACAAAGTAGCGGACCGGCAGCGCGCCGTCTTTGACCAGTTCATTTTGGCGCGCCCCCCTGTATCGCCTTGAACAACTCCCGCCCGGCCAGCGCGTGGCCGCGCGCATTCCAATGGGGATCCGTCTTGAAGTAGCAGCTCAAAGGGTCGCCAGCGGCCTCCAGCTCGGGCCGGACATCCAGCACATTGACGCCCGACTCGCGCAGCATCCGCACGAACGCCTCGTGGACACGCTGCTCGGTCGGAGTATGAGCGCCGTACCAGAGATTGCGCGAGGGAATGATGAGAACCAGCGCCTCGCGGCCCGCCACCAGCTTCACCAGTTCATCCCGGCTGGTTCGGAGGACCGTTTCATTCCAGTCGTTGTGGCCGGTCAGCTCGTCAATGCTGCGCGCGATGCCCAGCTTGTGCAGCACCCGGCGCGTCGGGCCGAACCTCTGCAACTCGAACGAGGCCGCGATATACAGCGCGCAATGCTCCTTGATCCACCTCCGAACGCCTTCCTTCCGCGTCGCCGCCGGCAGGCCCATCAAGTCCCACGCCCCCGCCCCGTCGCGGTAATCCCGCAAATCGTTCTCCATGCAGACCCCCACCACCAGTTTCCGGACCCGGGCGCCGCGGCTCTCGGCATAGCGCAGCAACCGGCCATAGCCGATGAAATTGTCGGGGATGGCGATGTTGAACACCCGCTCCGGCAGGTTATGGGTCTTGAACTCCTGCTCCAACTGGTTCGAGTAGCGCTCGTCTTCCTCCACGCCCCAACCCATTGTGTAGGAGTCCCCCAGCGCGAACCAATCCGCCTCGGTGGCCTCCGTCAATCTTTTCCCATCGCGGAAGCCCTCCTCGTTGAACCGGAGCACGGAGTTATAGTCCCCCTTGGGCGTCGCCATCCGCACGGTCTGCCCCGCCGGCCCGACCGCCAGGCCGTTAGTTACCAGCCGGAAGGGCACCTGTGCCGCCGGGCTGAAATAGGGAAACCGCCACCTTACCGCCAGCTCCAGCAGCGCCAGACCCACCAGAAGCGTCACTGCCAGCAAGAGAACCTTGGCCGCCGCGCTGCGCAGCCGGGAAGTCTTGACTGGCCGGGGGTCATGCCCCGTCGCATCCTGCGTCATAAGTGCGGCTACCCTAGCCAATTGCCGGCCTGACTTCAATCACGAACAAGGAAGCATCTCAACGAAGGCGAGCTCGTTTGCCCGCAAAGGCGGACATCGAGCTCAAACCCGAATGCGCAGCCGGGCAGGTATCCAACCAGACAATCCTTCGCCAGCCCAGGCGGTCGCCCCGCTATCCGCCTTTCCCCCATGCCAAAGCGCCGTGTACAACGGGTGTACAAGGGATGCTCGCCGGGTGTACAACGGAAAATCCCTTGTACTCCCGGTGAGCATCCCTTGTACACCCGTTGTACACGGCCTGTTGGTGGCTACGGGGAGGCTCGGGAGGGGCTGAATTACGCGAATGCGGGGATAACGCTGGCCGGGACGGGAGAATGTGGACCGCTGAGGAAGGTTGGGGAAGCGTCCAATAATGGGACAGTTTAGCGTGGCTTTGGGGTGTGGGGGAGTCGGCAGAGGGGAGGTTGGTGTATTGCTGGCGGACTGGTCGTCGGAGGGCGTGGCATTCGGGTAGGCCCCACGGCTGATTCAAGAAAAGCAGTAAGCCTTAATGCGGGTTGGAAGGAGCG